>DDIR01000076.1:784-54260 GCA_002338715.1 Phycisphaerales bacterium UBA1845
CTCGCCGACAAGATGGTCAAGATGACGATCTTTCTGTTCTGCCTGGTGCGCATGGGCGGAACGGCGCGCAATTTCCGATTCGTGCTCTGGGCCTTTGCAATCGGAACGATGTACATCGGCTACGAAGCGTACAACGCCAGCGCATCGGACTTCGCAGACGGGCGACTCAACTTCATCGGCGGTCCCGATTTTCGAGAATCATCGGGCTTGGCGGTTCACATGGCCGCCATGCTCCCGCTGCTCGGTATATTGTTTCTGTCGACTAAACGCTGGCGCTGGAAAGCGGTGCTTGTGATCGCGGGGGTTCTCGCGGTCAACACGATCGTCCAATGTCGCACACGATCGGCATTTGTCGGGCTGATCGTCGGGTCGTGCTTTGCGATCTTGCTCCTTCCACGCAAACACCGATTGAAGATCAGCGTATCGCTTGCAACCGCAATGTTCGGTATGTATGTCCTTGCCGATGAGCACTTCTGGAATCGCATGCACACCATTCTCGGACACGAGACCTACGTCGAGGAAGGGGCTATCCAGGCGCGAATTGAACTATGGAATGCGGGATGGCGCATGTTCCTCGACCATCCCTTCGGCGTCGGCATCGGTCAATTCAAACAAGCTGTCGAACAATACAACACCGGCGCAGAGTTGTACGCGTTCTCCGTACCGCGCCGCGTCACGCACAACAGCTATCTCCTCTGCATGACAGAGTTGGGTATTCAAGGTCTTACCGTATTGTTTTCACTGTTCGTGCTGACGTTCTGGAAGCTGCGACAGTGTTGGAAATGGTCAAGGATCGAAGGCGATTCGTCTCCCATCAAGCTCTATGCGTACGGCTGTCTCATCTCGATCGTCGTCTATTCGGTTGCAGCCGCCTTCACTGATCGGTTGTATACCGAATCATTCTGGTGGGTCCTTGCCCTGCCGGCGTGCCTTGAACGAGCGGCTGTCCACCGATTCGCGGGCCAATTTGGCGTCACCGAACAAATTGAAGAAGAACAGTCTCCACCCGATCCGGTTGTGGATCTGGAAATGGGTGTTGAAGTGGACATCGCCTGGCCGCCAACGCCACGGCGCTCCCTGCACGGAGCGGTGAAACACCTCAACCCGGCGTATGCCACGCCCCACATACCGCACAATCTGCCCGGTGGATTGTCGAAGCCGACGTTCTCTGAAATCACGAGCCTTTCGAGGCATGCGCAAAAGCGCGTCCCCGAAAGCTTGCTGGCGGGAAGCGGGCTCAAGTCCATCGAGCAGTCTGCATCCTCCGACACGATTTCCCAAACGGTCGATTCGCTGCTGGGTGACGCCGCCCACAAGACGCGCATGTTCGATCTGGAAGAAGGCGTCGGCAAGAGAGCCGCCCGTGCGGACAGCGTCACCGTCAGCTATCAAGGTCAACTGGCCAGCGGGGTTGTGTTCGACACCGCCAACCACGAACGCATCGAACTCAATTCAATCATGCCCGAATTGTCGCTGGGCATCCGAACCATGAGAGAAGCCGGCAGACGCCGCATCGTCATCCCGCCAAAAGACTCAGGCGAAGAAACGCTGATCTTCGACGTCACGCTACTGGAAGTCCACGTAAACGATTAGTACATGACACCGCGTACCTTCTCCTAAGTGCATACCAATCCTGGACACAGCGATACCAACCGCGCCATCGACACCACCCTCGGTGTAACCATTGGTCCGGCATGCCTCACGCACAAAGCCCCACAGTCAGGCTTAAAAGCAGTACCTCTTAGAGCCTACGGTCAAAACCCATGAAATGCGGCCGGACATGAATTGACGCTGGATAGCGGCTTTTGTAATCTCACTACCATCAGATGCAATTCCAGTTCCGAACTGTATATTCAGATTCGGACCGATCGGTCGAAATGCCAGTCCATTGACTATGCCATTCTTGGTTGCCTTTGGACCCTATCAGATCGTTGCTCGCCATCTTCTTGAGGGCCCTAACGGAGTACGAAACCATGCGCATCAGAATCGTTCACGCGAGTTTTGCTTTTGTCCTGATCGTGGCGTCATCCATTTGGGCGGATGAACTCATACTCAAGGATGGCCAAGTCATCGAAGGGGAAGCTGAAAGAGAAGACGATGTCTGGACCATCGTTACAAAAGATGGCGAAACCAAAACGTTCGACAAATCCGAAGTCAGACGACATGTCTTTGAATCCCGCGTTACTCCTTTGGAGGCAGCCGCCAAGATGAAGGAGTTCGTGGAGCTTGTGGAGCCGACACTCTTTGCTCCCGAACCGCAACAATACATCTGGTCGCGGGCGATTTCCGAACACGCCGGCCGATACAGCTACCGTACGAAGAATGCGTCGGTCTTTCGACGGGATCGAGCCCGCGTCAAGAACGGGCAATACCAGTTTGACTACACCCGGGGAGGAAACGGATCGGCGTCAAAATCTGAATCAACCGTTGAAGAAAGGAGTGAATCAAAGGTCTTGCGTGACAAGGGTATCGATGCGGTCTTCGTGGACGAGTGGGCTCGATACATTGCGTACTTTGAACGCCTCGAAGAAGATTTGTTGTATGAAGAGCTGACGTCACGTCGGAAATATTCGGGATCGCTTGCGGAGTTCGCAATGTGGCCGCCCAAAGGCTACGAACAACAGGCCGAGGCAGTAAAGCGCGCGCTTGATGCAATGGATGATTCGATCGAACTGGCCAAGACCACGCACCAATTGGTTCAGGCCATTCCAATCAACCATCGGAAATTGAAGGAGGCTGTAACCAAAGCCAAATCTCGCGTAGCACGCGCCGAGTCGAAGGTCGATGCCGCCGACCAAAGCCAAAAGAAATATAGAAAAAACGATCTCACCAAAGCCAAGGGAGCGCTCAGCAGAGCCGAAGGTAAGCTGGAAAACGACATTCCCAAAGCGTCGCGTGTCGCAGAAAAGAAAATAAATGACTTCGCCCGCCGCCGCGAGGTGGCCATTGGTGCCATCGTTCGGGCGGCTGAAGAAATTGGCGCCATATACACCGAAGAACCCGCAGACAATTCGGACCTTCCAGAAGCCACATCGCTTACCCTCTCGGACGCGATTGAAAAAGCAACAAGGCAAATCGAAAACCATCGGGCAAACAGCAAAGACCTGGCACCGCTGGGACGTGATACGCTCCGATCAAGAACCCATGGCCGTATCCGCGAGATTTTTACTGGGCGAAAGTTCACCATGCGACTTTTCGTCAAGTCCAATAGCCGACTTCCGGAAGGCGGATACGAACTGGTCGCTGAAGATCGCGCGGAAGGGCAAGGCGACACGCGCATACGCACGTCACTGCGATTTGACGAGAGCTTTCTGAGCGAATTGGCGATGTGTAGAATCGACACTGGCGTTGCAATTGAGGCGAGTGTTCAGGATGTCAGATTCGAACCGTCACTCGAAGACCTGGAATCTTCATCAATCGACCCAGTGTTCGTTCTTGACGGCACGATCGTTTCCGTCGACTCCGGTTGCGGGTAGCCCCACCGACATTCGCCAAGTCCATTTCGCAAACAGCGATCCAGGATGGGATGTCGGACCCGCTGCTCATCCCAACGTTCCCGATGCGCGATGAGTTCGCGGTGCGTTACCCGTTTCATCCCCTCCCGTTCAATTTAACCAAACACAGTTGCCGTCGAGATCGCTTCGACCCCGTCGACCGGCGTCGTAGCGTTGTCCGTCCGAAAATCACTTCTTTCCTGACCCGCTGACGCCGATTTATTTGAACGGAACGGTTGTTTTGCCGACTCAGTTATAGGAACTGCGCGACGATCGCGCGGGTGCCTTTGTGGAAAGACGCATCGACCCGGACGGATTGCGTTGCTCGGACAGACGACGACATTTCTTTGGCCGCTTAAGACCTGCATGTTCTTTGCGGCGTTCGTGTGCGCGTGCGGGCTTTCGCTCGTGTTCCCGATTGTCGGCATCGTCAACTACATGCTCGTCTACCAGTTGCACCCCGGAAAAATGTGGTGGGGACAACCGCTTGAAGACCTTGGCATTCGCTATTCGATGACAGCGGCGATGTGCCTCGTGCTCGGCATGCTGCTTAGCGGTGGTCGCGTCCCGAGATCCAAGACACTTTTGGGGTCATGGCTCCTCTTGGTGCTGTTCTTTACAGGCATCGTTTTGTGGAGCTTCGCGCTGAATCCCGGCACCACCGACTACGGAGCCATCCTCGCCGACAAGATGGTCAAGATGGCCATCTTCCTGATCTGCCTGGTGCGCATGGGCTCGGTTCGCGGTAACTTCAAGGTGCTGCTCTGGACGTTTGTCATCGGTACGATCGTCATCGGGTACGACGCGCTCGGCGCGCCGCAGGACGACTTCGCCGACGGTCGACTCAACTTCGTCGGTGGACCTGATTTTCGTGAGTCCTCCGGGTTGGCAGTGCACATGGCCGCCATGATCCCGCTGATCGGCGTCGTCTTTATGGTCACCAAAGCGAAACAGTGGCGCGCTGTGGCAGTGCTCAGCGGTATCCTCGCGATCAACACGATCGTGTTGTGTCGCACGCGTTCTGCATTTGTCGGTCTGCTCGTGGGTGGGTCCATCGCATTGTTGATGGTTCCCCGAGGTTGGCGACTCAAGATCTACTCCGTCATCATTGTTGGATGCATCGGTGCGTTTTCACTGGCCGACGAACACTTCTGGAGTCGCATGACCACGATCATGCGCCCCGACGATTACGCATCTGACGGCGCGATTCAGTCGCGCATCGAGTTGTGGACGGTGGCCCGCGAAATGTTTTTGGATCACCCGTTCGGCGTCGGCGTCGGTCGATTCAAAGACTACGCCCACCTCTACAACACGGGCGAATACCTTTACGCATTTGAAGAACCGGGACGCGTCGCCCACAACAGTTACCTGCTTTGCATCACCGAGTTGGGCATCCACGGCTTTGCGGTCTTTGTGGTGATCATTTGTATTGTGCTGGTCAAGCTGCGGCGGTGTTTCCAACTTGCCTGCGAGGCTGACGAACCGCATGCGTCGCGACTCCTTGCCTATGGATGCTTCCTTTCGGTCATCGTCTACCTGACATCTGCGGCGTTTACCGATCGGCTGTACACCGAGTCATTCTGGTGGGTCTTGGCGATGCCGGTATGCCTGGAGCGGCTACTGACCGCCGAAGTAATCGAACAGGAAGAACTTGAACCGGAACTGACTCCCGCCTGGGATCCAATGTATGACGACGAATTCATCAACATCCCGACCGCAGATTCTCCACGTTGCGCATTCACTTGAACCAGGTGGAACGGAGCGGATGCTTTGTCGTCTCGTTGAGGCATTGGATGGCGACGGTGCAGACCATCACATCTGCAGCCTCCGCGATCCGCGACCGTTTGAAGGGACGCTTGGCGAAAACCTGAGCGTGTTTTCGCTGTCGGCTGGTGATCGCGATCGCTTCCTCTACCGAAAACTATCCGACGCGATTCGCCAACGTCATATTGACATCGTTCACGCACGCAACTGGGGCACGTGGACCGACGCGGCGCTCGCCTGCCGATCGCTTCCAAACGTGCAACTCATTTTGGGATTCCACGGATTGCAAAATGGCCAGGCCTTCTCGACGCTTCAACGGATCCGCGCCAAACTCCTCGGCCTCTCATCGCTGCCCGCGACCACAGTCTCCAATGCCGCCAGAAACGTGCTGACCGAATCGCTTGGATTCGATTCGGCGAAAATCAACGTGATTCCAAACGGGGTGGATGGCACGAGATTCGCACCGCGGACAGCTGAATCGTGGCGCGCCGCCCGGACCCGCTTCAACCTTTCCGGCACCGACCTGGTCATCGGATCGGTGGCAAACTTCTTTGAACGGGTCAAAGGGTTGGACATCTTGATCAACGCGTTCGCGGAATTCGCCGCGTCAAACCCCGATGCCCGTCTCGTTCTCGTTGGATACGGACCGCTCGAATCCGAGATTCGTTCGCAAATCGATCGATTGAATCTCACTGAGCGGGTGATGCTCACCGGCCGCGTTGAACGCGTGGAAGAAGTGCTTCCCGCGTTTGACGTCTTCGTATGCAGCAGCCGCTCCGAAGGTCTGAGCAACGCGGTGCTCGAAGCGATGGCCACCGGACTTGCCTGCGTGGTGACCGATGTTTCGGATCACCGCGAAATGTTCGAGCGAATCGACCCCGAATCGATTGTCCCACCGGAAGACGCCAAGCGCCTGGCGGCTGCGATCCTGCGTTTGCTGAATAAACCGGGCCAACGCAACGACAACGGAGTCGCTTCTCGGTTGCTTGTCGAACGCAAGTTTGATTTCGCAACGTGTACCAACACCTACAAGGCGTTGTACGATCAGCTGCTGGGCGCAGACGACCACCGCCAATCACTCGCATTGCACCGCGATCATTTGTCTACACCAACAAACGCGACCGCAAGGTCATAAGTTATTTCGGGGTGACCACAACGAAATCAAATGCCAGATGCTTGACGAGGTTTTGCACCTTGGGTCCGAGTGGCCAGGCTGAGATCCGCCGCATCAATACGCTGCTTGCATACTTCTGCGGACTGACGCGGAGGCCATGTTTGCCCGCATGCCTGCTGATTTTTGACGCGGAATAAAACGTGTGGTTCGACACCGGAAAGCGGTAGCTGCGGTTGAAGACGCGCTCCGCCACGAGCCTGCGGAGGCGAACCGGTAGCAGCGAAATGAATGGCAATTTGTAAAGTGCATCCCGGCGAACCATGCGAAACGCGGTCCCGGTGTACACGACAGCCAACCCGCCCGGAGCGAGCACACGGGCCATCTCGGCGAAGAAGAGATCGAGGTCTTCGACAATTTCCAGCACGCCCAGCGAGATAACCACGTCGAAGCTTTGCGACTGTACAGGCCAGTGCGACAGCGCGTTGAAGCGTGCGAATCGCAGGCTGCCATCCTGCGGGTTGTTCGATTCGCCGTGGACGTCATTGACGCCCTCGTTCATCGCGCGGGCGAGTTGATCGTAGTCGTGGTCGAACATGTCAGCCCCGACGCAATGTGCGCCATGGGCATACATCGCGCAAATGTCACCGCCGTGTGCCGCACCGACGTCCAGAACGCGCCGGCCACGCAGACTGCCGATGCGCGACTCGATTTCCCGCGCCAACCGCAGCCCGCGCTCAAATCGACCCACGCGCCACTTGCGTGCGTGTTCGTGGGGCGCATTGGCCTCGATCACACGTCGGTACCGCTCACGAATATCCTGCGTATTCATGCGTCCGCCCCCTCGGTTGAAGCGGCGTGCGTCGCGCTGGTCGAAGGATCGCGGCGCATTCGGACTTTGAGCTTCTCCCATCGCTCGTCGCCCAGCACGCGATGGGCAATCTGCTTCATCCGCTGCGACATTTGTTCCTTGGCGATGACGGTCGTCGCCGGGCGGCGGATTCCGATCATCACCGTGGATTGGGTCGATTGCGACTTCGCAAGCCGCGACTTGTACGACTCGTCACCGCGCAGGAAATCATAGCGCTGCATCGACTCGGCAATCGCCTGCTCAATGCTCGCGGCCATCAGCATCATCCCCGCATTCAAAACCGAAGACTCCGGGTCGCGACCGATCTGATAGAAACTGGCATGGTGCTTGTAGTGAAACGCAATGAGCACGCCTTCCGTTTGACCGCCAACCACCAGCGAATACGACCGGAACCAATCTTCGTTGGCCGCATGTGTGCAGAACGTGGTCAGAAACGACCGCATCGGCTGGTTCGCGAAATTGCTCTTGACGCCCACGGCATTCCACCGCTTGGCGTGAAGTCTGCAAAACTCGCCGAGGACTTGGTACAAATCATGTTTGCCCCAGCTCAGGTGGATGGAAGCTCCGGATTCAGCGAGTTTTCGGCGGCTGCGGCGAACGGCAGACCTTCGCTTGTGCGACAGCATCGATAGGTATTCGTCAAATGTTCCGGGCAGTTGAACAAACGGAAGTGTCTGAATTTCACGATCGACTTCGCGGTAACGATTCTGCCGCGCCCACCCACCGAGCAACTCCCGGGTTCTTGATTCGCAGGCGATGCCGTCAAGCAGAAGTCCGTCGAAGGTATCGCGTTGTTGTTGGATGAATTCGAGAAATGCGCGTCCGACCGCGTCGCGCCGATTCGCATCGCACACGAAGTCCATGTGGTCGCCCTTGACGCGATCACTTCCCATGAACTTCACCCATCGCACGCCATCTTCACGGGTGATGCACAACGGCCAAATCCCTTCAACGCCGCGATCCGACTCAGCCACCAGAACGAATGGCTCGGCGCTGCCCCCCACCGTCTCTGCCCACGGGACACACCATTCCCGCGTGCAGAACACCGAGACGTTCGAGCTGGACGCAGCCGCCTCCTTCCAAATTGACTGAAGGCGAAAGTCGTTGATGTTGCGGTAGGCCGTAACCTTCATATCCATCCCTGCTGCTTCCGACGGCGCTTGTCGAGCAATCCACTGAGTTCGAGCATGAAGCGCATGCGCGTGTGTCCCATGCCGATGCAGACCCGCGGGAGTGAAAACTTTGACGTCGCCTTGGAACAGAATCCGGCCTCCGTCGTGACGGCATACCTGAAACCGGCTTGGGCGATGGCGCTGGCGTCGGCGTCATCAAAATCACCGGGTCCACCGTTGGGATACGCGAACCCAGCCGGTTCAATGTTCAAGTGGCGGCGAATATCCTCGAAACACTTCGCCACCTGACTGGTGCGCGTGCTTCGCGTCTGACGCGACAAAATGGCATGATCGACCGTGTGCCCCCCAACCTCGTGCCCTTCATCGACGAGCGTGCGAAGTTGCAACCACGAAAGCGGTTTGAGTGCGTGGACCGCTTCCTGCGGCGCACGGGTCAGCACCTGGCCATCCACACGCGACAAGATGCGTTGCAGCGTTTCAATGCCCAACGACTTGTGCGCATTGGGTTGTTTGCAGATTTCATCGAGCGCCGGTGAAGACGCATCTTTCTGCATTTTCGGATATGTGCGAAGTAGTTGAACGATCTCAGCCGCCGGCATCCTTCGCGACGTCACGAGACCGGTTGACACATAAAACGTTGCAGAAATACCCAGCTCGTTCAGCACAGGGCGCGCATAGGCGAAAGCGCACGCAGGCACATCATCAAACGTCACGGCGATTTTCGGCTTGCCCGACTGACCGTGCGCCCCAGCCCCGAAGCATTGATCAAGCCGAACGGTTTCGGCAAATGATCGAACGATTTGCATCTGCTCGCGAAATTGACTTTGGGTAACGAAGTACGCCGGTACCCAGGATGCCCCTGCGAGTTCGTCGGCGATCACACCGTGATAGCAGAGAATACGAAGCGATTGCTTCGCGCGAAACACGCTGCGGAGGATTCCGCGGCTTGGGGAAAACCGTCGTCCGAGATTGCGTTGCGATTTGGCGCTTGAACGAACCGGTGTTTCCGTTGGAAGGGTCTGGACGGCCATTCGCGGCGCTCCATTGATTGAATCGCAACCTCCTGGGAAGTTGCAGGTCCCTGTTGGTCGCAACCCCGCGACTCGCGAGCCAAGCCGCGACGCCATGTCGCGCGGTCTCTTGGTTTACTGTTTTTTCTGAGCGCTGCTGATCGACAGTCCGCAATACCAGTCCACCGTGCAATCCGGATCGAATCGTTCGAAGTGATTTCGATAATCGGTCAACGTGTTTTGCCAGATGTTGTCTGATGGTCTGCGCCCGGAACAATCTGTCGCGATGATCAGGATGAATCGCCCGCCCGGTTTGAGATAGCGCATGAGGTTGCGGGTAAGCCCGACGGCTGTCTCACCAGCGAGGTCGTAATGGTAAAGGCTGCAACCACGGGTGATGATGATGTCAAAGCTCGACTCGTCGAACGGCAGGTCTGTCGTCGCATCTGCATGCACGTAGGTGCGTTTCGGATATTTCTTTTTGGCGTACTCGATGCCCGACGCGTTGATGTCCAACCCGACGCAATCAAATCCCATGCGACAAAACAGGTTCGTGTGAAAACCGATTCCGCAGGCGACCTCCAGCATCCGAAGGCCCCGTGGCAGATCGAACCGCTTCACCAGGTTTTTGCGGTGCCACAACCACTCGCGCACGGTGCTGTAACGCCATCCGCCAGACACATAGAATTCGTCATAAATCGTTGGGGCAAAGGCAGTTGCCATTATTGAGCCTTCCGGTTTGGCAGCATTGATTCCAATTCCGATTGATCCGCAAACCCCAAGCCTTCAGCGTTGGACAACGCACGGGCGCGGAGCGGACCTCTTAGGGTTATCGGCGGTTTGGGGTCCCAATGTGAGGCCGGTTGGGTGCGGTTCCCGGGCCAATTTCAGCCCCCCGTCTGCCACCCTCCCAATCGGTTATCGGTCCATGTGCTGTGGGAAATCGCAATTCATTCAAAGCGAACGGTTCAGGTCATATCGGTCGAATCCGATAAACACATGGATACCACGCGCTGCGTCCACAAGTTCTCGGTCGCGAGCGCACACGACCCGGATTGCGTTCGGGTCGGAGACGTCATTGAAAAGAAGGGATGCGATCGCCACTGATTCAAACGGACGGTGGTTGCGCACTCTCGAAATGGAGTCGACATGAAGCCGGAACAGGGATCTCAATTCGACCCGCGCTCAGAACGATCGAGTGAAGACTCATCGTTTGTATTGTTGCGGAACAACATCTTTGAAGTCTTTCGAATTCTCATCCTCAGACGATGGGCATTCTTTGTACCGTTCTGTCTCGTCGTCTGTGTTGCGACGATCATCAGCCAGTACATTCCGCGCGTCTATAAATCGACGACCGTCATCGAACGGCGTGATCATCCCGTTCTGATCAACCTGCAACAGACCGTTGCGACCGGTGAGTTTGCCCGCTTCTTTCGACCGACGCTGTCACGCGACGTCAAATCAATCGACGCGATGGCCGAAGCCGTTGACAATGCCGGCCTCATTCCCAACCTGCCGCGCAAGCCCGACGGAACGCCGACTGAAGAAGGCTGGGAACTTTGTCGTGAAAAAGGCGCGGAGCTCGCCCACGGTGTAAACGTCCGATTGATTCAACGAACCGAACACCTCGACCAGATTCAGATCACCTTTGAAGGCCCAAGCCCATCGCTGCCGCAAAAGTTTGTCCGGGCGATCAAAGACGCCTACGTTCGTCGCATGCGCGAACAGCTTGTTTCGATGCTCGCCGACGCCAAAACCTACTTCGAGAACACCGCCCGCGATCAACGTCAGGAAATCTCCGATCTCGAATCCGAAACACTCGCGTTCCAAGCCGAGTTCATCGGGATCGATCCGACGAACCCCGGCGCTTTGAAGTTGAAACTGACCTCGCTTGAAAGCGAACGATCGGAACTTGAACGCGACTTGAACATGCTGTCGCTCGAGACGGAAGCCCGCCGGCGCCGCATCGAACAACACAAAATGCGCACGCGTCAGTCGATGGCCATGCAGATGGGGTCAGCCCTTCCGACCAAGCACAACCTCAGCCCCGAAGCCCAGGCGATCGAAGGCGAAATCCTTGGTCTGCAGCGGGAAATTCACGATCTCAAGACCTCGCGCCGCATGACCGACCGGCACCCCGACATCATCGAATTGCAGAAACGCATCGACCGGGCAAAGGGACAACTCCAAACGCAGTATGCATCCACATCAACGGACAGCAACGCGTTGGCCAGCGAGCACATCGCAGCCGGCGGAAGCCCGCTCATATGGGATATGGAACTCGCCGACCTTCAACTCGACCTGCAGGACCGCGAAAACAGGATGGCCGCAATGGAGCAGCGCCTCCGCGTGATCGATTCCGACATCACCAAGCACAAGCGACTTGAAGACAACATCTTCCGCTATCGCAAAGACTTCCAGATCAAGCAGGACCTGTTGGCACAAGCCCGGGCCGAACACACCATGAACTCACGGCGCGTTGTCGAAATCGCCGGCATTCTCAACGCCGACGAATCCGAACGCGGCATTTCGTTCACCGAGTTGACGCCTCCGACGGCATGCATCAGGCCCATCAGCCCACGCAGCACGACTGTTCTCGCGCTGTCGATCCTTGCAGGGCTGGGAGCCGGCGCTGTCGGTGTCCTTCGCAAGGAATTGTTCGATCAAACCTATCACACGACCAAGCAGGTCACGCGCAGCCTCGGACTCGCAGTGTTGGAATCGGTCGAAGAATTCATCACTTCCGTCGAACGCGCCCGCATGTTCCGTCGTCGCGTGATCTACGCTCCGGCGATTGTGTTCGTGCTGATGTCAGCCGTCGGAATATCATGTGCAGCCGCTCTCCTTAGTATCGAGAAGCCCGATACGTACGAACGCTACATGACGAAACCGCGAGCGCTCTGGCAGTCGGTCTGGAACCACAACGCGGCGAATGATTCGACCGTCGTGTCGGATTCGAAGGATGCCACCAAGGAGAAGGTTCAAGAGAAACCGAAAGCCGTCAAACCGCCGCCCGTGCATCCGAAGATCGTCAAGGAAAACGATACGGCTTTCGCGTCGATCGAAACCGGCCAGTAACACAAGCCCGTCAACCAACGGGCACGAGACCTTCGGATTGAACCACTCGCATGATCACCGAACCACGCCGGGTCTTGATGATCGCTGCCGCCTTCCCGCCAGCCGGTGGTTCGGGCGTCCAACGAACGCTTAAATTCAGCAAGTATCTCTCACGATTCGGATGGCAGCCCATCGTCTGGACCGTGGACCACATCGACGCCTTACCGGTCGACGAATCGCTTTGCGCCGAGATCCCCGACGACGTCGTAGTACACCGTCGCCCCCACCGATTCGGCAAAGGGCCTGCGGGCAAACTCACCGATGCCTTGCAGCACGCGGGACCGCTTGGGTCGCGCCTGGCAAATGCCGCGAAATGGCGCATCGAAAAATGGAACCGAAAGCGCGTCTGGCCCGACGAATTCGCCAAGTGGGTTGACGAGAGCGTCGAACCGCTAAAGGCGCTGATCCGCGAACGAAACGTCGAGGCGATTTATTCCACGTACAGTCCGTCGGCCAACCATCTGCTCGCGCTCAAACTCAAACAGGCGACGGGACTTCCCTGGATCGCCGACTTTCGCGACCTGTGGACCGATGACCTGCGCTACCGCGAAACCGATCCGAGACATCACGCCGCAAACGTTCAACTGGAACAGGACGTTTTGGAAAACGCCGACGCGGTTGTCGGGGTGTCGCCATCGCAGACCGAAGTGCTCGCAGCCCACGTGCCCGATGAACGGACGAAGTTCACCACCATCACCAACGGATACGACCCAGCCGACTTTGAAGGCGTGAGGCGATACAAGCGCATACCGGGTCGGCCTTTCACGCTGTCGTTTGTCGGCCGATTCGATCGCCAACGTGCGGACGACGATCTGTTCGTCGCACTGCAAAACTTCGTCGACGAACTTGGCAACAACCGCGACCAATTCGTCTTCCGCATCGTCGGCGAATTCGACACCTCCACGCGTCGCAAGCTGGAAGAAGCAAACATCCCGTACCAGACCACCGGATACGTCTCGCACAAAGAAGCCATCCAGGAAATGTGCTCAGCCGACGCCCTGCTGCTGACCACGGACCGAGGCGGCCCCAATGCATCGACGGTCATCTGCGGAAAGATATTCGAGTACCTGGCCAGCCAAAGGCCAATTCTGATCGTCGGCCCCGAAGGCTGGGAAGGTCAGCGCCTGGTCGAGAGATTCAGCGCAGGCATCGCGACACCTTGGAATCCAGAAGAAATCGCAACAGCGTTGCACACATTATACAAAACATCGAGCGCACATGGCGCAAGCTCAAACAATCTCGATTGCATCAGCCGAATCACACTCACCGAATCGCTGGCCAAAACGATCGAAGCAGTAGCAACAAACCAGTGTGATGCCACTCCAACGCACGCCGTCGCCACGTAGGGTGGGCCGTGCCCACCGATTCGACAGCCAAACGCGACTCAACAATGGCGGGCATGGCCCACCCTGCGTTCGCATTCCAGGAATTGGTTGCGTTAGTTGTGGCGACCAATTGAACTTAAGAATTCGGAAGAAAACTGGCTGGAAGTTGTGCAAGCGATGCTGACAAAGCGTTATTGTATCCTCATCCAACGATTTGGGACGAGGTGATTCTACTGAACCTGCCGCTGGACTGCTGCGTAATCTTCCAGATCAATGTCATAGTCGCCGTCAAAATCAAATGTGTTGAGACATGCCGCAATCGATAATGGAGGCGTCGGAATCGGCAATATAGATGGCCTCCCCATGCAATCCACAAAACCTACAACATCGCTCCCCGCCACGATGCCGTCTTGGTCGAAATCCCCCCGCAAGCAACCTGTAGCATTTACTTGCGTCGCAGCCGGTGTGCCCGCACAGTCATCGTCGCCATTTGGTATTCCATCGGAATCTGAGTCATTTTCGCAACTTGGAAACGACGATGGGCTGCCACCAGCGTTCCAGGTGGCTAGCAACTGTTGATGATCCGAGCAATCAATGTCTCCATCTCCATCGAAATCAAACGTTGCAAGGTTTCCCGGAGTTTCGGGAATATAGCTATTGCCTGCCAAAGGTCCCGTATGTGCTGTGACAAGTGCAGCCTGATCCACGGGGCCAATGACGCCGTCAAGGTCGAAATCACCTTTGTTCACAGGAAGAATAAGATCATTCGGCCCGTCGGGATCATTCATCGAAAGTGAATACGATGCAGGGACATACAGCTTAACTTGCGTCTGGTCTGGTGTGATTGGGTTAAAGACTTGAGCACTAACACTGGCGAAGTTGCCGGGCACAGCATCCGGAGATATCGTTGCGACACGGAGCAATGCAACAAATGGGCTTAAGAGGTATTCTTTTGACGAATCCAGCAAGATCGGAAGTTGGGCAACAAGTTTAAATCTGCATGTGCTCATTCCAGGAACATATCCTGGGTCACCTACCGCTATGACATTATGCCCAATTATGGAAATGTCGCCGATGCGAGAGAAACCATAGTTCTGGTTTCCTGCTAACCCTTTGTGGTTCTGTACAAATGCAGGCGAAGCATTGTCATAAGCAGTAAATACCGCTGATATCGATCCGAAATCAGATACCGAATCGATGGGCGTACTGACCAACGCATCCACGTAGATATAGGCTGAAACTTCAACACTCGATGATACAGGACCGACGATCGAAGTATTGGGCAAGCTGATTGAGCCGTTGGCAAGGACTTGAATCGAGTCGGAATCTCCAAACCCCTCAGTTGCGTAGACATCAAGAAGTTCCTGCGTAACAGTCCCCTCTGCCTTCAAATCCATGCGATGTGGGCCAACACGGGACTCGACAACAGCGTCTGTAGGCAGATCGAACGAATAAGGCGCCACTGGCGGATTCCCACCCGTGAAAATATCTGTTTGAGACGCCTGAAGCACGTTCAACGAAATTTGTGAAAACGACCTTGGGACAGCTGGCTCAAATCCGACGGTGCCACCTAGTGTCGCACGGTACTTGCCAAGTCCCGCATTGTTGCTTGCGGAATTGTCCTCGAACAAGACGGTGGAACTTGGTGATCCGAATATTTCGATTCCTGCCCCAGGAAAGCTGAAACTGATTTGCGAGCTATTCACGCCGTCCGGAATATCATTGTCGATCGTCGTCGGTGTCGGGTCAGCATCCCCATTGCTGTAAAATGAAATGGGGTTTCCTATAAATCCATCGAGAAACAAATCGCTGGCTAGATCAGGCAAGAATCCTCCGTTTGTTGGGGCATAATCGAACATTGCGGCGGAGCGGAGATCGCGGAGTTTTTGCTGTACATTAAAGAGGTGATAGATTTCTTGCTTTGAAACGCGGAATCTCAAACTGAAATCAGTATCGTACGACCAGAGACCGAAGATCGCTTGTCCACGCATCGATCCCGCTTGAGTTTTCCCTGATAATGTCAACGTCAACAAGACGACAGTTGCATATACCACGCGTGCCGTTCGACGATTCAAGACATCACTCCTCTGAATCCATCTGGCCCAATTGACCTATCCAAGACCACCTACAGTCTACCTTGCGCTCGCAATCAAAGTCAATCACAGCATCGACACCACAGACTCAAACTACAGATAAAATAATGTTCTTGAGAATTGGTGGGGAGATTAAAAGAAACTGAAGGCGTCCGAAGAATCTCTTATCCGCGCGGCTACTTCGCATCCGGATCAAAACCCCATCGCGATTTCGCGTAGGCGACGACGACTTCGGACAGGGCTTGTTCCATGGTGGGTTGGTCGCTTCTGAAAAACTCGCCGGCCAACACTTGCCCGGTGATCAGCGCGGTGTATGGCCCCTGGTCGCTGCCAGCCGTTCGCTCGCCGTCCAGTTTCATCATCACGACCGCACCGTCGGCGCGAAGTCTTTCGAGAATGGGCATGAGGTCATCGACGCCCTTCCAGTCGGCAGGCATCGGCGCGAGGCTCAGGAATCGCGCCAACCGTGGAATCGCCCGAAGCGGCGTTGATTGTTTTTTGGCGTTCTTGGACATCGGGTTTCTCTTGGATGCATTTGCGTCGCGGGCGCGCTCGATCAATAAAGCCGATGGCTCTCATCCACCAGCGACCGAAGATGCCCCCTAATTGTATCGGCAATGGCAACTTCGTACGATGACTGCCACCTCCAGCGGGAGTCGATCGATACTGCAAATGGTGAAACTTCAGGCCAAGACCCAGAAGGAGCTTTAGCGGCGGCGACGGGCTGGTTTGAATCTCCCGCCTAGCGTACGCCTGACGTTGGTGGTGGTTTGACCGTCGGCGTTGCTGGTTTGCATGCGACCGGCGAGCACTTCACCCGGTGACTGGACGGGCCCTTGGGGCTTTTCGGCTTGCCGCGGTGAAGGTTTGTAACCCTCGTAATTGATTTCCTCGATCTGCGCGTTGATGAGCATTTCGATATCGGTCAGCAGTTTGCCCTCCTCGCGCGTGACGAGGCTGATGGCTTTCCCGCGCTTGCCCATGCGACCCGTGCGTCCGATGCGATGCACGTAAACCTGAATCTCGGGAGGAAGGTCGTAATTGATGATGTGCGTGACGTCGTGAACGTCGATGCCCCTTGCCGCAAGGTCGGTGGCGACGAGGACTTTCAATCGATTCTTGCGAAACTTATCGAGAACGGCTTCGCGCTTCTTTTGAATAAGATCGCCATGAATCTCCATCGCGCCGAAGCCTTCTTTGTGAAGTCGGGCGGCGACTTTGCGGGCAGCCGCTTTCGTGTTGGTGAACACGATGACGCGATCTGGGTTGTCGTTCTTTAGAATCGCGCTGATCGCCCGATCCTTGTCGCGCCGCTCTGCCGTCATGAAGTACTGATCGATCATGTCGACCGTGAGGCTGTCGCGCGAAACGTTGATTTCGACCGGGTCCTTCATGTACTGCTTCGAAAGCCGGCGGATTTCGCCGTCGATCGTGGCTGACACGAAAACCGTCTGGTGGGCGGCTTGGATTTGCCCAAGAATCTTCTTGATGTCATCGCGGAAACCAATGTCGAGCATGCGATCGACTTCATCGAGCAGGGCAAACTCGACGTTCTTGATGTCGAGGTAACCGCGGCCCATCATGTCCATCACACGCCCCGGTGTTCCGACACAAAAGTGCGGTTTCTTTCCCAATTGATGGACCTGGGTCTGAATCTTTTGACCACCATAGACCGCGACGCATCGCAGCTTGGAAAACTCAGCGATGCGGCGCAATTCACCCGTCACCTGCACCGCAAGCTCACGCGTGGGCACGAGGCATATCGCCTGCAAACCCTTGTTGCGATCCATCCGTTGCAACGTCGGAATGCCGAAGGCGGCAGTTTTGCCTGTCCCGGTCTTGGCTTGCCCGATGACATCGTGTCCGGCGAGGATCTTTGGAATGATCTCCCGTTGGATAGGCGAAGGTTCCTCATAGCCGATTTTGGCGAGGGCTTTGAGAATGGGCGGTTCGACACCGAGATCGGCGAACTGTTGGGGAAGGTCGGGATGCTTCTGCATATGGCTCCAATACGATTTACTTTGCAGCGAAAATCATAGCAAAGTGAGCGGGTTCACGCCAACATTTAGACCCCGGCCGCCGTTTTCGTCAGGTGGTCGAGCATGAAGAGCTGCCCCAGGTTGAAGAGGGCATGCCCCACGACGCCCGCGATGATCGAACGCCGCCAGATCATGAACAACGCCCAAATAACCCCCAAGACAGCCAACGGGATGGCCATGACGGGCGTTTGAACGTTGATGTGCATCACCCCAAACAGACCTCCCGCCACCAGCACAGCCAAGGTCCAACTCCCGAAAATGCGGCGAAGATGGGTCACCAACACGCCTCGGAGGATCGCCTCCTCCCAGAATGCGACCAGCGTGATCAGCCCGACCAGAAGCACCGGATGCATCGGTGGGAGCATCTGGTTGATCCGTTCGGGGTTCGCTTCAACCTGATCCTGCATACCCGGCCAAGCCAGGAAAATAATCAGCATCGTCACCATGAACGCCAGTTGGCTCACGATCGCGACAACGATGCCCAACAGGCAGTCGGTTTTCCAATTTGAAAAAGACAGACCAATCGAAGCCGCTGAACACGAAGCCGACCGGGTCATCCCTGCGGCCAACGCAACCAGCACCAGTCCGATGGCCACCGTCGCCACCAGCAGCGAAAGCGACGTATCCTGTTTTTCCGGATCGAAACTCTCACCGGATGCGACCATGACGGCAAAGACCACCACGAATTGCAAAACGATCGACGCGACAATCAGGATTCCGAGATGACCTGCCGCCCTTGGTCGCGACATGGCCTCCAGCAACATGGGATTGGACGGGGCTTGGTATTCGACCTGATATTCGATCGGACCATCAACCGGGTGATCGACTGGACCGTCGATCGGTGTGGCGACAGGGATGTACGCATTGTTATCCTGCCCGAATTCGTTCAGCGCCATAACAATGCGTTACCGGTGTAATCGTTGCAAACAAGCGGGCGACCACGCGCCACCAATCATCAGTTCATGCGCGTTATTCGTCTGCGATATTCCTCTGGGCTCATTGCCCGGGCTAATCGTCGTTCATCTGGGCGAAGATGTCGTCGGGAATATCCACGTTGGATGAAACGCTCTGCGTATCATCGTGATCTTCCAACGCATCCATCAGCTTGACGATTTTCCGCGCCGCATCAAGGTCAACAGCGACAGTCGTGTCAGCCACCATGGAAATCTCAGCCGATTCGATGGGAATGTTGGCGGCTTCGATCGCGCCTTTCACGGCGAGATATTCATCCGGTGAGCAACTGATCTCATGGCAGATCGGCCCCGAATCGATGTCTTCGGCGCCGGCTTCCAGCGCCAACTCCATGATCTTGTCTTCCGCCACTGCGTCGGCTGCGACAACAATCACGCCGCGCTGCTTGAACATCCAGGCGACGCTGCCAACCGCGCCGAGGTTACCGCCGGAGCGTTCGAAGATCTTCTTGATTTCCGGCGCGGTGCGGGCGCGATTGTCGGTCAGTGACGTACACATGACAGCTACCCCACCGGGCGCATAGCCTTCGTAAACGCACTCTTCATAGCTCACGCCTTCAAGTCCGCCCGTGCCTTTTTTGATCGCGCGTTCGATGGTGTCGCGCGGCATGTTCGCGGACTTGGCTTTGTCGATCGCCAACCGCAATCTCGGATTCGCTTCCGGATCGCCACCGCCCATCTTTGCAGCCACCGTGATATCGCGCGAGACCTTGCTCCAGGCCTTGCTGCGCTTGGCGTCGGTCGCGGCTTTCTTATGCTTGATCGTGGACCACTTTGAGTGACCTGACATCGACTGAATTCCCTTTTTCTAGATGCAACCTGTTGGTCGGGATCGATCCACCCGTGATCGATACCACGACGATTTTTTCGCTGGCTCCGTTTGCCTTGGCTGTGCCCTTATCGGGCGCCTTAACGGGGTGCCTTTCTGGGCGGACGGTAGTTTACTCGGAATTGGTCGTTTCGACGACTGCGCCAACCACATCAGCCAACTTCGGTACTTGGCCATTCTCCGCGGCGTTGAGCTTGGCCTCAAGGGTGGCGGCTGACCTGAGATCTGCACTGCCAGCAGGGGGGAGCCTAAGCCGCTTGCGGGCGAGTTCAAGTCCGTCTTTCCAGGACTGGACTGCCTCCTCTTTTTCGCCGAGTCGCCACAGGGTATCGCCCAGGTGGTCGCAGATCACCGGGTCGTCACCATTCATCCCGCGACGCCCCCAGACCAGCCAATGCTTGGCATCAGCAAACTGCCCTTTTTTGTAAAGGACCCAACCCAGGCTGTCCAGATACGCGCTGTTTCGCGGCGACTCCCCGACGGCAACGCGGATCATCTTCTCAGCCCGATCCAGGTCGACGCCCGAGTCGGCCAGCGTATAACCAAGATCATTGTGCAATCCGACATCGGTTGGCGCCAACTTGAAGTACGTTTCAAGCGCCTGTCGGGCACCGTCGAGATCGCCGGCTTCTTGGTGGGCAACCGAAAGGAGACTCAAACAGAACGTCTCAGCTTCTCGGAACCCTCCGTCGCGTGCCTGCTCGATCCATTCATTAAGCCGCTGAACGGCTTCGTCTGCCCGGCCGCCGTTCACGAGCACCATGGTCATCGCCCGTCGCAAATCGGCGTGTACAATTGGATCCTTTTCGGCTTCCTTGGCGGTCTCAGCCA
This sequence comes from Phycisphaerales bacterium UBA1845, assembly GCA_002338715.1. Taxonomy (GTDB): domain Bacteria; phylum Planctomycetota; class Phycisphaerae; order UBA1845; family UBA1845; genus UBA1845. The sequence continues at coordinate 21,373 of DDIR01000076.1, forward strand.
TCATGCCTTCGATGACGTCGATGGCATCGTCGATTTGCCCGTTGGCTTGGTAGGTCAAGATCAATTCGTTGAGGAATAAATCCTTGTACATGAAATCAACCGCGCAATTCTTGGCCAGCGTGATCGATTCTTCATATTGATGCGTGACCCTGAGGAATCCGGATAAACAGTTGTAGAGTTGGTCGCTTTGTGGATCGGCAGCAATGGCTTCGAGTAGTAATTCGAGCACTTCGCTGCGCTGTTCGGGAAGCAGGCCAGCCCAGATGTCGTCCAGGTCGCCGCGCGCGTAACCGCCCGGAATATCCTTGCCCCATCGGCGAATCAATTCCATCGCCCGTTCATGTTCGCCGAGATCCTGCAGTGAATTGATCACGTAGTAGAGAATACCCGGATTGTCGCTCTCCTTGTGCCACCACATCTCCATCTCTTTCATCGCTTCCGTATTTCGATTGAGCGCGCGATATGCGGAGATGATTTCCAGGCGGGCCTGATTGAGGAAACCCGGATTGACGTCCGGCTCGGCCATCAATTGCCGGGCATATCCGATTGCCTCCTCAAAATGCTGAACCGTAAGAAGCAAATCAAGCAGATTGCGCTTCCACGCTCGGCGGCGCGGATGGCGCCTCAGAAGTTCCTTTTGTAGTGCAAGGGCTTCTACGAATTCGAGATTCCTTTGGCGACACTCCATGAGCATGCTCGACGCTTCATCATGATTGGGGGCCAGCGCCAACGCGGCTTCGATCGACTTGATCGCCTCTTCCCAATTCGACTGCTGCATGTATGTCATGGCGATGAGTTGCAGCGTATCGACGTCGGCTTTGGATGCAGCGATCGCATCTTCGAGCGTCTTGCGGAATCGACTGTAATCGGGCGACGTGGCATCGAACTCCAGTGCCGCGATACACTGCGCCACCACCGTCGGCGATGCACGGTGAATCCGCATCTTTTGAATCTGTTCAGCCGCCGCGCGTCGATCACCGGATTCGAGATAGCTCAGACACAGTTGGCTCCGTGCTTTCTCGTTGAATGCGTCGATTCGAAGTACTTTTTCCAATTGTCGCCGCGCTGCGGTGGGATTGCGCTGCGTTGAATACAATTCAGCCAGCGCCAGCATCGCTTCGATGTTGCCACGGTGAAGTCGGACGGCTGACTCGTAGTGCTCGATCGCACGCTGCGGATCATCCAGCCCTTGATAGGCTTTCGCGGCAATCACTTCCAATCGGGTATCGGGGTCCAATCGAAATTGGTCGGGTGTTGCAATCTTGATCGCCTCGTCCCATTCCCAGCGATCAAGCTGAATCTGCGCAAGCGCCACGCGCGCGGCGACGAATGCAGGTCGATCTTCAAGCGAATGCTTCAACCAGACGCCCCCGGCATCTTCCCGATCAAACGCGAGCGCAATACGTCCCAACACAAACGCCGTGGCGAAGTCGCTCTTTTTCACCGTATCCTCGGAGTCGGCCCCCGCCAGCGCCGCCAGTCCGGACGCCTTGTTGGCAATCGCGTGCTTTTCAATCCATCCGACGACATCGGTTGCAACTTCCGGATGCTGACGGATCGCGCTGGCCATCGCATCGACAGCCGCATCCCAGGCCTGCGCCGCGAGGAACACGTCGACCGCGGCTTGCGTCGTTTCCAGCGAAGCAGGCGACTTGGCCAACTGCTCGGTCATCAGGCGAACGCCCTCTTCGCGACGATCCGATTCAATCAGCGCACCGGCATAAGCGGCGACGACCTTGGGGCTGGTGTCACCGCTCTTGATCGCCGATTCAAACTCTTCAACGATCGCGTCGGGTCGATTCTGATGCTTGTAAATCGCCATCAACACGTCGATGGCGGCTGGCTCCGTCGCCAACGCCTGGCGCGCCTCTCTGATCGCGCCGTCTGTGTCGCCTGCGCGGGCGAGCAGCTTGGCGTACTCAATCGTTTGGCTGGAATCGAGGTCAAGATCATTGCGAACAGGTTTGAGGTATTCGACAGCCTGAGCGTATTCACCCAGCTTCGCGTAAGCCCATCCGAGTTGCTCGAAGTCGCTTTTCTGCTGATGCATGAGCTGCTCGTACAGGTTTTTGTGCACTTCGAGTTTCGGACTGTAGACGCCTGATCGGCGCATCTTGTCTTCGTACATATCGACAGCCGCTTGGATGTACCCGTCAGCCAGCAGCGTCGCGGCTAGCTCTGACTCAGCCGCATAGTGGAACATGTCAGTTTCGTCATTGCGGGAGCTTGCGAGGGCTTTGCGGTATTCAAGGATAGCCGTTTCGTTTTCGAATCGACTCGCGGCCAACCTGCCAAGGATGTAGTGACACACAATGTCATCTTCACCCATTTTGAGCGATTCTTCGGCATAACTGCGCGCCCGTTTGTAATCGCCCGATTGCCACGCGGTCAGCGCCAGCGCCCGGATGATTCTGCGATCGCCCTTGGCGATGCGCTGCGCTTTTTCCAATTCGATCAGCGCCTCGGTGTAGCGGTTCTTGCTGCGCAGTTCCGTCGCCCGGTCCATCGCGCGAGCGGCGCGCTCCGGCAGCGGATCTTGTGCAACTTCCGCAGGTGCGATTTCGACGGGAGGCGTGAGTGCATCGAAAGACACAAGGGCCTTTTGAGGATCGAGCGCGGGAGGCGGATCGCCAAAGATATCGCCGGAAGGACTTGGCTCGTCGGCGCGAGAGGCGGTTACGAATTGAAAACAACCGACCATCGCCAAGATCGCGATCTGAAGCCTGCGACTTCGACCATCACTGAACATACCGTCACTCCTTCCAACGTCAGATGCAGCACGGTTCGCCCACCCGACGGGCCAACCCATCGTGGCCAACACAACTCAGACGACCGAATGTGCCCCCATCAAACCACATACCGGACAAGGCATGCGACCAACAGGTAGTGCATTTACCGCACCGTGAACCCATCAGGATTTAAGGTCGCCGGCCCGTAGAGACCAGCCCGGGAGAATTTGCTGAATCGACTGGGTTGGAGGCTACTTATTTGGAGGGCGACTTTTTGTTCTTCGTCTTGGTTTTGGCGCTGGTTTTCTTCTTGGTCGTACTCTTTTTCTTCGTCGTTTTGGTGGCGCCTGCTTTGCTGGAATTGGTCTTTTTCTTGGACGTTTTGGCAGATTTCGCCGGTTTGGCCGACTTGGCTTTGCCGTTGAACGAAAACGCCTTCGACGCGACGATCGCGTCCAGGTCCATGCAGAATTCCTTGGCCTCAGCAGAACTTACGTGACGCTCGAGAAACGATTGCACCTCGGCGCCGGTGGCGTTCTCATCGACGAGATCGTTTTCCTTGAGGAATTCCAGCGCCACATCGTTGACCGGTATGGCATGACCACCCAGGCTCCACAACATCACCGACGCCATCGCGTAAGGCGTCATCCCATCCAACTCTGACAGATACGTCTTCACCTCACGCACACCCTTGGCCGCAAGATGGTCGAGCGAAATCGTGTACTCCAACTGGTACACCGAGTTGAGCACCGTCAGCAAGGTTTTGGCCCGCTGTACGCTGCGCGGAATGTGCTTGCTGATGGAAGACGACACCTCTGCCGGCGTTGAAACGCGCAACTCGTTGTAGTCCACCATGTCGTCGAGAATCTGCGACAGCGCTTTTTCCGCGCGATCGAGCGACGTCTCCTGACTAAGCACGCCAAGAATCAACTGCTCGACGGGCGGTCTGACTTCGGGCGGTTCACTGCTGCGCGAGCCGCGAAACTTGTTGTACGCCTGTTTGATCTTCTTCGCATAGAGAGTCCCATTCTTCATGGTTGGACTCCGTTACTAGGGTTTGCTTCAATCGACTTTGCGTCGTCATCAACATCTGCGACCGCTTCCGGCAGATCGCCATCCAGCTGATCGTCAGCCAGTTGATCGTCATCTTGTTGATCGTCATCTTGGGAATCATCGGGTGGTGGTCCCATCTCAGCCGCGTTGTGGTTGATGATTTCCATGATCTCTGCCGCTTTCTTGATCGAATGATCGCTGATAAACGTCAGATGCGGACAGATCCGGGCGGTCACGCCTTTGGCCACCGCGCGCTGGATGAGCCCCTGGGCGCTTTTGAGCCCCCGCATGGTGCTGCGTTGATCTTCTTCGGTGCCCATCACGCTGACGAAAATCTTCGCCATCTGCATGTCCTGCGTGACTTCGACGCGGGTGATGCTGACGAACTTACCGATGCGCGGATCGTGAACCTTGTTCGCGATCATGTCGCTGGCGATGGTTCGGACGAGGCTGGCCATCTTGTCTGTACGAAATGATTTCATGGATGCAGGGTCAACTATTCTTCACGGTCGATCACGCGACTCGGCTGGGATGTGCTGCCCGAAATCGGATCAGACCCGCTAAAGAATTTCCTTTTCAAACGACAGTAATGACGCAACCGAATCCCGCTCGACCATCCCGACAATTTGGTCGAAACACCCATGAACCAGCTTGGCATCGTTTGACACCATCGCCACAGCCAAACCGGCCCGCTGGCGAAGTTCCTGATGTTCCACTTCCGAGACCGACACGTTAAACCGGTTGCGAATGCGCTCCTTCAGACTCTTTACGACGCGCCGCTTATCCTTCAGCGACTGCGCTTCATAGATGACCAACTCCAACGTTAAAACACCCAGCACCATGTTCAGTTGGATTCAAACAGCAGAACTGCGCACCGAGTCGGCCGCAGGGATCGACTTTGACATCATGGATTGATCCTTCGCGAAATCACGGCGCCCGTCGCGGGATCAATGCTGAACAGCCGATACGTTCCGTCGGCGTTCTTGTAGCTGAATACGCCCACCCGTTTCAAAGCGGTTTCGACATAAGTCATGTCCGTGCGACTGACCTGATAGAATCCAAGTTCGCTCTGAACCTCGGCATCCTTATATCCAAACGTCTCCTGGCGCGGCAATGCGTCAACGATTTCCTTGGGGCCCAGCGACCTTGGCAAGAACAATGCCGTCGTCGATTCCCAGGTCTGACTGTCGACTTCGCACTCAAAGACCCGTACCAGGTGCAACGCCCCGCGCAACTTTTCAACGCGCGTCGCGACACTGCCGTCTGGCACAAAATACTCCATTACGTCCCGATCCCTGCCTGGGTCGTTGTCTTCAATCTTGCGGCGCAGGTCTTCGTAGCCTTCAAGATTCATCAACTTTGAATCGTTGATCCGAATCGCCACCGCGATCGTGTGCTGCCCCGGATTCAACCGAAGCGACCGATTCGTGCGCATGTTCTTGTTCGCCATCGGATCATCGAGAATCGAACCGGTCACCGATGTTTTCGGCAGGTGATAGATCCCGGCTCCCGACGGCACACTGCTGACATAAACGCCTTCCTGCTGCGAATTAAGCGACTCGGTCAACAACCCCTTCCGTGATTGCGGCGCGGGTTGGTGGTTATTATCCGACTCAGTATGTTCCGCCTGCTCGATTGGCGTCTCGCCGGAGTCGCCCCCCGTCAGGGTTTCATACAATCCAGGAACGTACTTCACGCCGACGAATATGAGGATGATGATGACCGCGACGTAGGTCATCTTCATCGCAATGTCGAACGGATCGAACGCTTGGGCAGGTTTGCCGGCTGCGATGCGCTTTTCCTGACGCGCCTTGGCTTTGTGAAACTTCTGACCCACGCGGGTCGCCTGCGCATCGTACGATCCCGTTTGCTCGACCTGGTCAAACAGAACGTCGAGATCGTCCTGCGCCTGTCGCGTGACCAACGCTTCCTTGCCACAATACGAGCACCGGACAATTCTCCCGGAATCTTCATCCCGAGCCCGAATGGTGTGGCCACATTCGCCCTTGAATTCGATCATGCGATCATCATAGCCCGAATAAAACTCTGTACACTAGTTCTCCGGCATACCAAACCACTCCGGCATACCAAATGACAAACCGCTTACTGACGCGATATGGCACATCTCAGGTCTTTATACCACCGATCCACCGGATATGTTCCAGCTTCCTGGTATTTATTCGAAGCACGACAATTTGCTACGAATCAGAACCCGCAGCACTCGCGGCGGCATCCTCCAACGTACGGGCGATTTTCACAATCTCATACGTTTCAATGGTGTCGCCGGCTTTGATGTCATCAAATCCCTGTAGACGGATACCGCACTCCATGCCGTTGCGGACTTCCTTCGCGTCGTCCTTGAAGCGGCGGAGCGATTCAAACCTGCAGTTGTCGCGAACCAGCACGCCGTCGCGAATGACGCGGGCGAAGTGCTTGTTGTTGATCACACCCTCGCGGACGTAGCTACCAGCCACCAGACCCAGCTTGGAGATACGGAACAGCTCGCGAACCTCCGCCGACCCGCGCGACTCGATTTTCTCATCGGGCGTGAGCAGACCTTCGAGGGCTTTCTTGATGTCATCTGTGACGTCGTAGATGACTTTGTAGTTCCGGACGTCGACGTTTTTCTGCTCGGCCAACTTGCGGGTACTCGACGGCACGGTCACGCGATAGGCGATGATGATCGCGTTCGATGCGTCGGCCAGGTGAATATCGCTGTCGGTGATCGCACCGATTCCGCCATGAAGCACGTTGAGGCGCACTTCGTTATCCGGGAATTGCTGTAGCGTCTGCACGAGCACATCGACCGAACCATCCACGTCGGCTTTGACGATGACGGGCAGTTCCCGAACGTCGGCACCGCTACGCATCTTGACCAGGTCTTCAAGGCTTCGGGCTTTCTTGACCGACGATCGCGCATCGGTGACGCGCTGGCTTTTGACTTCATCCGCCACGGTCTTGGCCCGTTGCATGTTCTCGACGACGTAGAATTCGTCACCGGCAGAGGGCACTTCGCTCATACCCCAAAGCTCGACCGGCATTGACGGACCGGCAGACTTGATCGACTTACCGCGATCGTCGCGAATCGAACGGATCTTGCCGTAGGCATTACCGCATACGACAACCTGTCCGACTTTCACCGTTCCATCACGCACGATCACCTGCATGACCGGACCCGCTCCCTGGCGATTCTCGGCTTCGATGACGATGCCCATCGCCGGGATGGTCTTGTCGGCTTTGTATTCGTGAAGATCGGCGAGGGTCGAAAGGTGCTCGACCAACTCATCGACGCCTTGACCGGTTGTCGCCGAAGTATGCACGACGTCGATCTCGCCACCCCAGTCGCCCGCGGGCGTGAGGCCATGCTCGGTAAGCTGCGAATAAATCTTGGTGACGTTCTGCGTGCCAAGATCGATCTTGTTGAGCGCAACGACGATCGGCACCTGGGCGGCTTTTGCATGGTTAATCGCTTCAACCGTTTGCGGCATGATGCCGTCGTCGGCTGCCACGACCAAGACGACGACGTCCGTCACCTGCGCACCGCGTGCCCGCATTGCCGTGAATGCTTCGTGACCCGGCGTATCGAGGAACGTCACCGACGTACCGCCGACACTGTAGTGGTACGAACTGATGTGCTGCGTGATACCGCCGTCTTCGCCCGCGGCGACGCGCGCCTTGCGGATGCGGTCGAGCAGACTCGTTTTTCCGTGGTCAACGTGACCGAGAATCGTAACGATTGGCGGTCGGCGTTCGAGTTTCTTGCGCTCGATCGCGGCGTGTTCTTCTTTGACCTTTTCCATACCGGTCTTCGCCTTGACGATTGTCAGTTCAACGCCAAGTTCGGTCGCCACCAACTCAGCCACTTCCGTCGGAATGACACTCATCACCGAGAGCATCAATCCGTGTTCCCTTTGGAAGATCGGGAACAAACGCTGGAACGGAACACCCAAAGCCGCACAGAATTCCTTGGCTGTGATCGGTTCTTCCAGTTGTGCTTCCGTGATCGGCGCCGCATCGACTCGGCCACCACCACCGCCCTTGCTCCGGGCCCGACGGGATACCAGACGACGTCCGGTCGCTCCACGCAATCGGGCGCGGCGTTCGGCAAGGTCCTGGTTGTTCCATTCGTTAAGCCGCTCACCAACTTCGCGCTCATGGAGGCTTTCACGCCGCCCCGAGAGTTTGCGGTTGCTCGACTTCTGCTCCACGACTTTGCTTCCGCGACGCTTACCGCCTCGATCCGACGGGCCTGCCACATCGCCCGGTACGACGGTGTCGGCTTCGCGCCCTCCCGTTTCCGCCGACTTGGGTCGACGCGGTCCACGACGCGGAATCGTGTATTCTTCCGGCGCTTCGTAGCGCACCACGCGCGGACCGGAAAGCTTCGCAGGGGCGGGAACATTCTGCGGACCGGCTGGCTGAATAACCTCTTCAGGCTCTTCGGGAGCTTCTTCAACCGGCGCTTCGACCTTGGCAGGCGTTTCGACCGGCGCTTCGGCTGCCACATCGATCGCGCCTTGCGTCGCGTCTGCCGCTTCCGATTCCGGAGCAACCACATCAGCAGTCGGCTCATCAATTTCAGGGGCGGTGGTCGGTTCCGGACCGGCAGTGGACTTGACCGGTGCAACGTCAGCCGCCTTCGTCGACTGCGTCTCCTTGACCGTTACGCTCGGCGATTCAGTCTCGACCGTCGTTTCGGGATCGTCGAGTTCGGCGACGGCCGTCCCGGTTTCCGAATCCTTACCGGCAGTGGTACTGGAGGACTTGGCTTTGGTCTTTTTCTTGACCTTGCTTCGCGCTTTCTTAAGGTCCACCTTCGCCGTCTTCTCGACGACGTGAATGTGCGCACCTTCACTGAACCACTCGCGCACGGTGGCCTCCAAACCAGGCCCGAGCGTCGACATATGATTTTTCAGGTCGATCTCCTCGGCACGGCACTTGGCAAGGATGTCTTTACTTGTGACGTTCAATTCCTTCGCGAGAATGTGAACGCGCATTTTTTCAGCCAAAACACTTCTCCATCAGACCCATGATCTACCGGTGGACGCCAGAGTTGGCGAACACCGGGTACGACGATTCGTTTATTCAGTACGCTCAGCCACCGATTCTTCGCCCATCGATGCTTCGCTTTCAGTCTTGTTCTCAACAGCGACGCCAGTTGACGGCAACTCACCTGCCGCCAATCCGTCGGCTGCATCTACGGCAACCTCGGCATCACCAGCCGCTGGCGCATCATGCGTACGCTCGGCTTCAGCCGCGGCTGCCAACTCCTTCGCAGCCTGCTCTTCAACCGCATAACGTTGTGCGGCTGCCTTTGCAGACTCGACGACGCGCTTGGCCAACTCTTCTTCCAATTCCAATTCGCTGACCAACGGTTCGACACCGACTTCTTCGATGTCCCCAAGATTGATAATGCCCATCGCCAGAAGCTTCTCGATGAGAATGTCATCGACGCCATCGATCTCGCGAAGCGCGGTGCTCATCTGGTCGATGCCCTTGTCGTAATCACCGGGCGTAACGATGTCGATGTCCCAACCGGTCAAGCGGGCGGCCAACCTGACGTTCTGACCACGCTTGCCAATCGCGAGCGACAACTGATCTTCCGCGACAACCACCGACGCACGCCCCATTTCAAAACAGAGCGCCGTCTCCTGCACTTCTGCCGGCTTGAGCGCGTTGGCAATCAATACCTGCGACGATTCGTTCCAGCGGACGATGTCGATCTTCTCACCGTTGAGTTCGTCAACGATGTTGCGAATACGACTGCCACGAACACCGACGCATGCACCGACGGCATCGACCTTCGAGTCGATCGAGGCGACCGCGACCTTCGTGCGGTAACCGGCTTCCCTTGCGAGCGCTTTGATTTCGATGATGCGCTCGCCCACTTCGGGAACTTCAAGATCAAACAAGCGGCGGATGTAATCGGGGTGGGTTCGGGTCAAGACGATGCGCACCTCGTGCGGCTGCTCGCGAACGTCGAGGATCATGCCCCGAACGCGCTCACCGGGATGATGCGTTTCACCGGGAATCTGCTCGCTGCGGGGCAGGAACCCTTCGGTTCTTCCAAGGTGAAGCACGAGCGCGCCACCTTCGTAACGGGCGACGGTCCCCGTGATGATTTGACCGACGCGTTCTGAGAATTCCTCAAACAGACTGTCGCGTTCGGCTTCGCGGAATTTTTGAATCATGACCTGCTTGGCCGTCTGGGCTGCGATGCGCCCCAGTTCCTTCATACTGATCGGTTCGTCATCGCGGGTGGCGTTGATCTCACCGGTGGTCCGGTCGATTCGGACGACGACATCGTTGGCGGCACCGTACGCCTTGCGCGCAGCCGACAGCATCGCCATTTCGAGATCTTCGAACACCATCTGCTTGTCGATGTTCTTTTCGCGGCTGATGTGCTCGACAACCTTGAGCAAGTCCTGATTGATCATGACGTTAATACCTTGTTCTGTTTCACTTCTGCACGGAATACCGGCGTCCATGCACGCCCGAAATACCAAATTGCCTGAAACTATGGGCCAATCAGCCCTCAATCGATCCAACCACTTTGCCCTGCACAAAAAACAAAAAAGCGGGCGCTAGAGGCAAACCCACTTTCGAACCGACACGAACCCAATATGGCAACTGATTGCCCTATCGCATCGTTCGAACTCCATGCAGGCCTGAACTTTTTCTGACAGCGCGTCCATCCAACTGCTTCGCAACTGCGTATTCGGGGCAAACCAATGCCACACACAGGATGGACGGATCAGTTCGCACTGGGACCAACCTCTGCAAGCGATGCTGCCTGGGCAACACCTTCTGCCTGTCCTGCGTATGTCACATTCATGCCATTCTCGCCCGATTCAAAAACGTGGACGCGATCAACATCAAACGAAACCCCAACCGTGTCACCCTCTGTCACTTGCGTATCCGCTGTAACCCGGGCAACGAGATTCTGACCCGCCCTCGAGCCAGTCTCGGGGCACTGCAAATAAACATCTGCATCCCGACCCAACAACTCGACCAGCGTCACCTTCAGCTTCACAGGCCCGTTTGCATCGAGCCTGACGCCCTGGGGCCGCACACCGTACACCATTGCATCACCGATGCGACCGGCCAACGTCGACTGGGCTCGCTCGGGCAAATCCAACACGCCAAATCCGGCGTCAAATCCCAACCGCCCGACCCCCACCTGCTGGACAATCCTGCCGTCGAGAAAGTTCATTGGAGGCACACCGACGAAACCGGCTACAAACCGATTCACCGGATGCTCGTAAATCTCGCGGGGCGGCGCACATTGCTGAAGGACGCCTCGATGCATCACGGCGATCTTGTCGCCCAACGCCATCGCCTCTTCCTGATCGTGCGTGACGTAGATTGACGTCGCCCCCAGCGACCGGTGCAAACGCTTCAACTCCGATCGCATTTTCACCCGAAGCCGAGCGTCAAGATTGGACAGCGGCTCGTCAAACAGAAACGCCTGAGGCGTTCGGACAATCGCCCTGCCCACCGCCACCCGCTGCCGCTCTCCGCCTGATAAAGACTTGGGCTTGCGTTCCAAAAGATGCTCGATCCCAAGCATCCGGGCGGTCGCGGTCACTTTTTCGCGGATTTCAGTCTTCGGCACCCGGCGCATCTTCAAACCGAATGCCATATTCTTAAACACTGTCATGTGCGGATACAGTGCGTAGTTCTGAAACACCATCGCAATGTCGCGATCCTTTGGAGCCACGTCGTTAACGACCCGGCCGCCAATGGTCACCAACCCTGCGGTGGGCTGCTCCAAGCCCGCAATCATCCGTAACGTTGTGGTTTTTCCACAACCCGAAGGACCGACGAGCACCAGAAGCTCTTTATCGGCCACCCTCAGGGACAATTCTTCAACAGCGCTGACAGGCGGCTTGCCTGGGTAAGTCTTAGAAATGCTATCCAGTGCCACAACAGCCATTTGTGCGCAAACCCCTTCCGCAGAAGGCGGTTAGCTGCTTTTGTCAGCCGCCCACTTTGGAGCAGGTCCCATTATAAACAGGCCCCTCGGGGTGTCAATCCGGCCCCAGGGTCATCCCCGCCCCCAAACCCACCTCAGTTACCCGAAAACGACGCATCGCGAGATCACCCAAGCCCGCAACCAAGCCCCGACCAACAGGATTCCGCCACCCGCAGTCGCAGTACTGAAAATCGATTTAACTTGCCGATTGGGGATTTTGAGTCTCTTATGGACGAACCCGGGCCGGGATGCTCCCGCGTCAGCCGCTTTGTTCTTGGTCAAACTCCACACCACCGGAGCCATGCGTGATGTCAAAAAGTTTTTCACAACTGTCGCAAACACGATTCGGTCACCTGTTCCCATTCATCCTTGCGGCTGCGATTGTGCTCGCGGCGACGGTCGGCTGCGACATGACAGCCAATCCGGGAAACAACGGAAATGACAATGGGAGCCCGATGGATATGTCCTCGAACGGGGCATCGGCTGAAACGACCCCCGATGACGGAATGTCGGACGGTGGCAATGACTCCGACAGCCAATCACCGACCACCAGCCCAAAGATCGAACTCGAGGTGATCGCCATCGCGACCGAGCAGGACATCCTGGGCCAACTGAATATCGAGCTCGATCAGACGCTCAATGTCGCGGATATTCAATCAAAGGCCAAGCGAATTCAAAAGACGCAAGCAGATGTCTCCCTCACCAAGTCGGGAAACACGATCGCGGTATCCGGCTCGCTCGTTGGGGGAATCAAGGAGCGCCAGGTGCTCATCGGCGCCAAATTCCTGGAAGTCACCCGCATGCCCATCGCGATTCCGATTGACGGTTTGCAAAACGAATCAATCAAGGCGTTCACGACACCACCGCCGGGTGGATTGTCATTCCTAAATGACGACGACTACATCGATCTTCCGGGGCTGAACGATCTTGACGGTGGCGTTGTGACAGATGTGGAGACCACGCCCGACCTGGAGTCGCTGCGCGCAGCGTTTCTTGACAGCACGATCAAGGAAGCAATCCTCAATCAAATCAACCATGACTCAACGGGAACGGTAGTTAGCGCCCCGAACGTGGTCGTGTTCAATCAACAACGCACGACCTTCATCCATCGCAACGAGTTCGGCGACGCCAACGATCTTGAGGATGACTTTTCCATCGCAGTAATAGCCGCGGACCCACAAGTCGCGACGGTCCAATCGGGTTTTATCCTCGACGTGACGCCAACGGTCAAAGGCGATCGAATGATCGAATTGCAAATCTACCCCGGAACGCGTGGAATCGTGTTCGCGAGAAGCACGACTGAACAGATCGGCAACCAGGAATACTACATCGAAATGCCCGTGTTCCAGCTGTCTACGGTTCAAACATCCGTCACAGTGCCAGACGGCGGCACGGTGCTTTTGGGCGGCATCAAGCGCCTCTCCGAAGCCACCAACGAACGCGGCGTACCGGTACTTTCGAAAGTTCCGTACATCAACCGCCTGTTCAAGAATACCGCCGCCATCAGAGACGAGCAGTCGCTCATGCTCATGGTCACGCCGCGGATCATCATTCAGGAGGAAAAGGAAGAATAGACCGTTGGAATGGTGCGCGCACCAAAGCTGACCCGGTTTTCGTCTTCCCGTTGCGCATGCCGATTCAGGATGCGGTTAGAAAACGAAATCGAGTTGAAGACCGACTGCGTTCTTACCAATGGATTGCGTGCAGTGGGCGACGCGGCAGGGAATCCATGGATCGCGGCTGTCACGTCGAATCATCACCGTGCTATGTTCTTTCAAACGTGCACGGGTGCTGATTCCAATTCCGCCCGTGCCGATGTCGCGACAACTGACATATTGCGTCTCGCCATCAACAAGCAATTCCATTTGCTGGTGCCATTCGAAGCGTTTGTTGGTCCGCTTGGCTTCATAGACATCGGAATGACCGATGATTGCAGCTTCTTTGATCCATTCCGCAACAACTGATTTGGGGTCAACTGACTGGGTGGCCATGCTTACTCCTGTCGGAAACTTTCGACATCACTTCGTGCGCATCTCGACCGGCCCGGCGGTGGGTCATTCATCGACAACGAACATCGGTGACACAACTGCCGCCCATACACATTATCTCATATCCATCGAGTGAAGTGGCGTGTCAGTTAAGGAATTACAGGGTATTCCCCAATTGTAAACTCCCCAATTCCATGAAGGTCCGAATTGAATGGAGAACTGTCGACAGGTTCACCCGCGTCAAGTGAGAATTGACGGCACAGTTCACCAGCGCCATGTTATTTTAGGATCGAAGCAAAGGCTCCGTCTATTGACGGGTGGTCAAATTCAAACCCAGCGTGCACAAGTCGGTCGGGCACGACGCGGATGCTCGACAGAAGCAGGGCGTCGGCCATCTCGCCAAGCGCCATCCGGGCTGCGAATGCCGGCATCGGAACGATCGTCGGTCGTTTGAGCGCGCGACCGAGTGCCTTGGTGAAGGTGCGATTCGTGACAGGATTGGGCGCGACGGCGTTGACCGGACCGACCAACGATTCTGTGTTGATCGCATAAATCATGGCGCGAACGACATCATTGAGCGTGATCCAGCTCATGTATTGTTTGCCGCCTCCAAGGATTCCGCCCGCCCCGAGCTTGAAGGGTGTCAGCATCTTGGCCAGCGCCCCGCCTTCACGCCCCAACACCACACCGATGCGCATGTGCACGACGCGAATTCCGGCATCCCGCGCCGGTTGGGCCGCCGCCTCCCACTCACGGCAAACTGTCGGAAGAAACCCATCACCGCTAGGACTGTCTTCGTTCAGTTCGACATCGCCCGAGTCGCCGTAGTAACCGACTGCCGACGCACACACGATCACCGCGGGCTTGTGTTCGGATTTGGCCAATGCATTGCAAAGGAGTCGCGTTCCGTTCACACGACTGTCGCGGATGGCGCGTTTCAGCTTATCGGTCCATCGACCAGCCGCGATGTTTTCGCCGGCTAGGTGAACAACCGCATCCCACGGTCCACCATGAGACAAATCGATCCGTTCGCTCGCGGGGTCCCAGTTGGGATCGGTTGATTGATTGGAATTGCTCCGCCGCAAAGGTGTCACATTGTGACCCTCGGAGTTGAGCTTTCTGGTCAACGCAGTACCGACCATACCGCTTGCACCTGACACGAGTACTTTCATGCGACTGCTCCTGCTTATTTCCGACACGGGCCTGGCTTGATTTCGACACCGGCCTGGCTTGTTTTCGACACGGGCCTGGGAACTGATCGTTATCGGGCTCTTGACGAATGTCGATGCGACGTCGACTGGCTCGACGGTCGGATCGTATTGTAAGGTTGAACAAAATCCACCTTGTGGCCCTCGGGCGGGTGTCAGCATAACCAGGCAACGCGCCATCCGCCCTTTTTCATCTTTTTCAACATCATTGATAGATTCGGAGCCATGCCATGCAAGAACCGAGCGCTCGGCTGCAACAGCAGACATCCAGATGTGGTGAGACAGAATCGGGTGAATTACCCGTTGAAAAAATGACAAAGCGCGATTGGATTGCGGCGATGTGTTTGCAGGGAATCCTGGCGAACAGAAACACGACCAAGACGACCATGTGGTCAACCGCCCAAAGCGCCGTCATGTATGCGGATCAACTGCTCGCCGCATTGGACTCTGATTTGGCCGTGGGCGTACCGATGGTTCAGCCCCCCGCCTTTGCGGGTTTGAGCGTGCCGGTGGTCGCGAGCGCCCCCGTCTGAAGCGCCGCATCCGCCCGATCAGACTTCGCGTATCGCGGGCACCTCGTCAACCGTTGTGCGCCCAGCCGAGTTTGCGACGGTCGCTAGTTTGAAACGGCGACATTGCCGCCCTGCTGCGTGCCCGCCGATGCGGACTGCGTGAATGTACGCTCGACGATCTTCATGTCGCGAATGAAGGCGTTTGAATCTGGATCGGGCTCACCGCTTTGCCGGAGCAATGACGTTACTTCGGCGATGCCCCGCTGGATTGACTCCAGGGCGTCCTGCTGGTTGCCAACCGTGAATCGACGATTGCTTTGGGCGATCCACTTTTGCGCAGTCAGCGTCGGGACCATATCCTGTCGAGCCGCAGACAACTGCTGTGAGGGGTGGCGGCGACGGGCGAACGCAATGATGGCCAAACAGTGCTGCGCGTCTTCGCCAGCCGTCCGATATAGAAGCGACGCCGATTCGACATCGCCTTGAGATGCGGCTTCCACAGCGCCCAATGCCGCGGCTTTTCGACGCTGCTGAAACTGCGTGAACTCACGATCCAGTTCCATCCACTCCTGCGGGGTGATCGGATGACCGTTGGGGACGTCCGAATCCGAATCGAATCTTGACGAGAGATACTGCAACGAGGTATCCCGCCCTCCCGGACGCACACCGTCTGGACGCCCCACCAGCATCACCTGCACAACCGAAAGCGATTCCTGGTATTGCAACATCGAGCGACCATCGTTGGTGCGGAACAAGCGGACGCGACATCGGCTGGTCGTTGGTTGGACATTTGTTTGTTCGTGCAGCATCGTTTGTTTACCCTCACCGAGGCGCGACCCTTCGCGCCTGAGACCTTCGTTACAACATCTCTATCGGGCACTTTGAGACGTCTGTTTACGCTGCGCTCACGCAAAAAATGACTTTGGTGTGGGTTGACGAGGTTGTTGGCGCGTTTGATCCAGCGATCGACTCGCAATTGGCACCGTGTGAAATGCTGATCGCGACGCACAAAAAATCGCAGATTATCGGCGGTTTGCGACTGTTTCTATCGGTGATGGAAAGAGTGAACAAACCCGATTTCGAAGGATGAAAAATCCTGGGCGCAAAAAAACCGGCCAGCATTCAAAGCATTGCTGACCGGTCTGGTTTTGTGGGGATTGCAGAAAAATCGCTTAACTTTTTGAACTACGCCGCGATCTTTGCGGAATGCTCTCTGGCGATTTCGACCAACTTGTCGAAGGCAGCCGGATCATCGATGGCCAGTTCGCTCAACATCTTCCGGTTGACGATGACCTTCGCATCGGCGAGTCCGAACATGAATCGGCTGTACGCAATGTCGCGCATCTTGCAAGCAGCCGAGATGCGTGTGATCCACAGCGAACGGAATTCTCGCTTACGTCGCTTGCGATCGCGATACGCCGAAACACCCGCGCGGGTGACGGCCATCACTGCGGTACGGAAAAGCTTGCTGCGCCCTCCGCGATAACCACGGGCTGCACGAAGTACTCTGTGTTTTCTGCGATGGCGGGCAGCGCCGCTTCTTGCTCTAGGCATGGTTCACCTATCTCCAACAACCGGACCAACAAAGGCCCAAATCTTCTAAAAACCACCGATCATTCCCGGTCGTTACTCCAATGAGCAACCCGTTTGAACGGCTATTGATTCTACTTGATCAGGTCGATCACCCGCTTGACGTCGCCCTTCGCCAGGTACGCCGGCTTGTGCAACTTGCGCTTGCGATCACCCGACTTCGAGCTCATCAGGTGGCCACCAAATGAACGGCGATATCGAACTTTACCCGACGCAGTCACCTTAAGCCGCTTTCGAGCACCCTTATGCGACTTCATCTTGTTGCGCATCGGTACGCCTCCACTGACTGAAAAACCACATTTTCGACCTGAAACACTCGCTTGCTCTGAAACTAACGAGCCGGGCATTCTAACAACTGAAATACGCACAGCAACCCCAGCTTGCAGGTTGATGCCTAGGAGAATCCGGCTTGGGCCCTTGTGAAAAGATGCCTCCCCGGACCGAATCGAGCCCCCAAATCGACTTCCGCAGGTTCAATACCCGGAAATCCAGACCCTTCCGGGGATCACAGGCCAACAGGGAATCCTGCGCCAACAGGGAATCGCGGCGTATCTGGAGGCTCGGGCGAGTCAGCCCTGGTCGGTAGAACCGGCAAGCAATTGCTGGCGGCGCTGCTGGGCGGCTTTGACTTCCGGCACGCTCAGCCAGGCAGCCGTCACTTTGCCGGCATCGAACATCACACAGGCACAACCGTCCCGCCCGGGCATGATCAACCCTTTTCGCGGTCCGGAAACCACGAGGAACGGCTGTTCTTCCAACTCGAGTCGGCTGACCTCCTCCGGGCTGGGGTAGGGCACAAACGGAGTCCCGTTTTCAATTTCATGGCCATCCGGGAACTTTTGTGGCAGGAACTTCCGTTCATCGAGGATCTTCTGCAAGTCGGCTGCTACACCTTTCGCCCATCGCATCCCCTCGTCCTTGGTACGCGTGTCGCGCTGTTGCACAACGACCAAGCAATAAACGATGGCCGACACAATCAGAAAGAGCACCGTCTTTCGGAAACTCCGACTGAGTTCGCGACGCCGGGACAATTGATTGGGCAAGTCAGTCAGCGCAGAAGATGGGTCATCGGGCGTTGGTCCCTCGCGATGATCTAGACTTGCTGACATGAAGCCCAATACCCCGGAACGAATACGACCTTCAGCGCAAGAACGCTGCGGTCATGCACCCACTTTGACCGTCCGCAACTTTAACCGCCTGTAATTTTGATCGACTGCAATTTTGATCGACTGCGGTTGGACTCATCCGCAACAGGGATGATCCGATCACAAAGCAGACAAACGGTCATGCGTGTTGTGCCAGAAACGCCACTGCCCCCGACCAAAAAACGGGCGTTTCCGCATCCTGATAAGTAATAACAAGCTTGGGTGCAATCCACCAACCGACCAGATTCCCAATCAGTGATTGGGTATCAATCACGCACCGCTAGAGATCATCGTCATCAAACGGATCGATTGCGGTCTGATCAGCACTGGACGCCAACGCTTCCAGAGCGCTGATCGGATCAAGTTCGTCCTCGATCGCAGCCTCGCCGGGCAGCGGATCCAAATCCGCTTGGGCCGATCCGCCCGCGGAGTCGTGTCTCTTGAGCTTGGTCTTGACGGGTCTGAGTTCAGTGGGCTCGCCATCGATTTGAAGCGTGAAGACAACAGGACCGATCACGACATGATCACCGGCGCTTAGCGACGACTGCTTGACCCGCTTGTTGTTGACGTAGGTTCCGTTTGAACTGCCCAGGTCCTTTACGAAAACCTCTTCGTCTTTGATCTTGAATTCTGCATGACGGCGGGATACTTCCGTCACCGGGATGCGAATGTCGCAATCGTTCTTGCGCCCGACGCACGTGGTTTCCGGGTTCAATGGGAAGTCGCGCCGTTCGCCGTTGGAACGAAACATGACCAGTTTGGCGTCGATCATGTGGGGTCCTCGATATTGTCCTGTTATCAGAGACGACCTACTGTTGGTTGCTCTGGGCGGTTACAAAGACCGGGCCGCCGCGACAAGTGGGCTCCAGCACGCCCAAACAAATGACGCACTTCGTTGCGCCACTGACCCGCGAAACCAGACCGTTGAAACATCGGCTTCGGAAACCTAGCCCTCGACCCTGCAAATCGACTATAACCCATTGCAGGGCAAGGTGCAATCGACTTCACAAGCCGCCGAATTTCGACGCCTCGGCCGCACGGACAACCGGTGATTCACAAGCTGATGAACAGAGCGATTTCAGAACAGAGTCTGGGCCTGTATCTGCATTGGCCTTTCTGCGAATCCAAGTGTGGATACTGCGACTTCTATTCAGTACCGCTGAAAGGTCGCGATGTGGCTCCACTACTAAGCGCCTTCGCCAAAGACCTTCGACTTAGGGTGGCTGAGTGCAACGCCCCCATCGACACGATTTTCTGGGGCGGTGGAACGCCGACAACGCTCGAACACGAAAATCTCGCCGTCGCCTTGGGCTGTATCCGCGATGCCGTCGAGGATCACCCCGTTTGCGAATTTACGATCGAAGCCAACCCAGCCACCGTCGACGATGCGAAAGCCCGCGTGCTCGTCGAACACAGCGTCACGCGTCTGTCACTTGGCGCTCAATCGTTTCATCAAAACGAACTCGACGCACTGGAGCGCCTGCACATTCCCAGCGATGTCCCTGAAGCCATTCGCATCATCCGCAGCGCCGGCATCACCAACTACAACATCGATCTGATCTTCGGCGTCGGCGGCCAAACGTTGGATAGCTGGAAAGAATCGCTCGCCCGCGCTGTCGATCTCGATCCGCCCCACCTGGCCTGCTACGGACTCACCTACGAACATGGCACGTCGTTGACCAAGCAACTCAAGCTCGGAACCATTCAGGCCTGCGACGAACAACTCGAAGCCGACATGTTCCTCGCTTGCAAAGACTTTCTCGAAAGCTGCGGTTACGAACATTACGAATTGTCCAACTACGCCAAGCCCGGACACCAGTGCCTGCACAATCTGATTTACTGGAGAAACGGTTCATACCAAGCCGTCGGTCCCTCTGCCGCGGGATGCCTTCGCGATGTTCGCTTCAAGAATGTCTGCGACGTCAACGAATACATTCGATCGATCAATGAACACGGTCACGCGATCGCCGAACGCGAGACAATCTCCAACACCGAACGCGCCCTCGAATGCCTGATGATGCGCATGCGACTGGTTGACGGGCTGGACCTGGTTGCGTTTCAAACTTGCACGGGCATCAATCTGGCGGAGAATTGTCGCGAAGCCGTCGTGCGCCTGACCCAAGCCGGGCTGATCGAATGCGACCATGCCAAACTGTGCATGACGCGGCGCGGATTGCTGATGGCCGACACCGTTATTCGCGAACTGGCGTCGGAATTGGACCCGCCGTCGGGCATGTCGCTCAACGTGATTACCAGCCGCCCCAGTGTCGATTCATGAACCTTGACCCTATTTGCGACGTAATTGTCATTGGAAGATGTGCAATCTAAAATGTCGACTTTACGGGGTGATCGCCGTTTGGATCACCCCGGCAACCCAAAGACTTACTCGGATTGATTCGTTGATCACGTATCATTCGTTGATACGGCGGCTTCAGTCGATTGCGAAACGGAGTTAAACGATCGTCATGCTATTTCAGCCGCCCATCGCCCCGAGTTATTCCAAGCTGTCGCCCGAAGAAATCGCGGCGCAAATCCGCGAGCACAAGCGCAACTTCGGCGACCGACTCGTCATCCTCGGGCACCACTATCAGCAAGACGACGTCCTCGAATTCGCCGACTTCACCGGCGACAGCCTCAAGCTCTCGCAGATCGCAGCCCAGCAAAATGCGGCTGAATTCGTGGTGTTTTGCGGCGTGCACTTTATGGCCGAGTCGGCTGACATCCTCACCGACGACTCGGTGAAAGTGATTCTGCCCGACCTGTCGGCTGGCTGCTCCATGGCAGACATGGCCGCCCTCGACCAACTCGAAGACGCTTGGGCGTTTCTCGCCGAATCAACCGACGCGAAAATCATCCCCATCACCTACGTCAACTCGGCGGCTAGCATCAAAGCGTTTTGCGGGATGCACGACGGCGCATGTTGCACGAGCAGCAATGCGGCGATGGTGCTCGAATGGGCGTTCAAACACGGCGAGAAGGTTATCTTCCTGCCCGATCAACACCTCGGGCGCAACACGGCTTACGCGATGGGCATCCCGCTCGACGACATGGTGGTCTACGATCCGAAAGAACCCGACGGCGGGTTGTCGGCGAAACAGGCCAGCGCCGCGAAGGTGATTTTGTGGAAGGGACATTGCAGCGTGCACCAATTGTTCAATGCCGCGCAGTGCGATGCCATCCGCGCCAACGAACCCGATCGCAAAATCCTCGTCCACCCCGAGTGCAGTTGGGAGGTCGTCCAGAAAGCCGACCTGGCTGGCAGCACCGAGTTCATCATCAACACGATCGAGCAAGCGCCGAAAGGCAGCAAGTGGGCGATCGGCACCGAAGTGCATCTCGTCAACCGCCTGACCAACACGCACACCGACAAGGATGTGCGTTCGCTCGCGACGATCCAATGTTTGTGCACGACGATGTATCGCATCAGCCCGACGCAACTTCTGTGGAGCCTCGACGAACTGGCAGACGGCAGGGTCTCCAATCAGATCCGCGTGCACGCCGAGGTCAAGCGCTGGGCCAACGTCGCGCTCGAACGAATGCTCACCAACGTGTCATCCACCCCCAAGGCCATCTCGGGCCATGTCGATTGAGTTGCGTAGATTAAGAACGCGCACGCCACCCATCATCGCCCCACACCGGGTGCGAGGGAAAACGCTCGCGACATTTCCATTGATGGCTATAATGCCGCGATGGAAACCGACATTGATCGAATTCTGATTACCGACCGCGAACTGGCTCAGCGCGTCAAGGAACTGGCTTCCCAGATTGCTGCGTGCTATCCCGACGAGGACACGGGGCTTATTCTCGTGCCCATTTTGTCGGGTTCGATCATTTTCCTGGCGGATCTGATTCGCCACATGCCGATAAAAATGAAGCTGGGGATGATGACCGTGTCCAGCTATTCCGGGGCGACCACCGAATCGCAAGGTCCAAAGCTGGAGATGGACCTCGAAGAAGACATCCACGATCAGCACGTGCTGGTGGTCGATGACATTCTTGATACGGGCAAGACGCTTCGCTTTGTTCGAAGCAATTTAAGCAAGCGAAACCCAAGATCGATTCGGACGGCTGTCCTGCTGCGTAAACCGGAAAAAGCGCCGCCCGACGTGACCGCCGACTTCGTCGGATTTGAAATTGCGGATGAATTTGTCGTAGGGTATGGCCTCGACTATGACGACCACTATCGAAATTTCCCGCACATTGCCGTCCTCAAACCGGATTGCTATTGAGCAAGCGCCGACCCGGGTCGTCGCCGATGCGCGTCGATTCAGTGCAGCGGCTGTCAAGACGCCGGCAGTCTCTTCCGACGAACCGCTCTCGATCGCCGAGCAGATTATCGACGGCGGTGAAACGGTTTTGCTGGCGATCAAACCTTCGCTCTGGTTCGTCCTGTTTGATTCGGCGCGATGGATTTTCCTGGGCGGCACGCTGCTTTTGATTTCGATCTTTTCCTCGTTTCAGGTTGCCGGTATCTCGCGGCAGACGATCGGGCAGATCGGCGCGGCGATCATCATCATTCGAACGGGCATGGCCTTCTTGCGGTGGGTGTCACGGTTTTACATCTTGACCAATCGCCGGGTCATGCGCGTGCGGGGCGTGTTCAAAGTCGACATCCTCTCATGTCCGCTGCTATCGATCCGACGTACCGAGATCACCATCGGCCCGCATGAAAGAATGACACGGCTTGGCACTATCCTCTTCGCTTCCGACGAAGTGCCCTGCGACGACTTCCACTGGTTCCAGATCAACAAAGTCGAGGAAGTCCACGAACGCATCCGCCGGGCCATCAACCGCGCTTCCGACGAACAGCCACATATCTGAGATATATGCGTCGCGTAGGGTGGGCCGTGCCCACCAGTCGTTTCGTGCGCGAAAAGCGGTGGGCACGGCCCACCCTACAAGAAGCGTCCCCATCCACCGCACATTCATCCGGCATATTGCAAATAACCGCTTGCTTGGTAGGTTACCGACTTCATTTTTCGGGAGGCGAACATGCGCGTATTATCCGGCGTCCAATCCAGCGGTAAGCTCCATCTGGGCAATTATCTCGGGGCACTCAAACAGCACCTCGAGTTGCAGGAAGACAACGAGTGCTTCTACTTCATCGCCAATTACCACGCGATGACCACCGTGCACGATGCCGATCTCGCCCGCCAACTCGCCCGCGACGTCGCGCTCGACTACCTCGCGCTCGGCCTCGATCCAACGAAAGCGGCTCTCTACCGCCAGACCGACCTGCCCGAAGTCTGCGAGCTGCAATGGATATTGAGCTGCGTCACTGGCAAGGGTCTGCTCGAGCGGGCCGTCAGCTACAAGGACAAACTCGCCAAGGGTCTGCAATCGTCGATGGGATTGTTTTGCTATCCGGTGTTGCAAGCCGCAGACATTTTGATCGTCGAGTCGGACATTGTGCCGGTCGGTAAGGATCAGGTGCAGCACATCGAGATGACTGCGGACATGGCCGGTTACTTCAACGGCGCATTCGGCAATGGCGAAGAGATTCTTAAAGCCCCCGAAGCTCGCCTCAACAAGGCGTTCACCGTACCCGGTATCGACGGCCAAAAGATGTCCAAAAGCTATGGCAACGGCATCGAACTGTTCGACACGCCAAAGAACAGCAAGAAGCGCATCATGAGCATCCTCACCGACAGCACGCCGGTCGAAGACCCCAAGGACCCGACGAAATGCAACGTCTTCGCGATCCTCAGCCTTATGGTGGATGACAAAGAACTCGCCGAATGGGAGAATCGCTATCGCGCCGGTGGCATGGGATATGGCGACGTCAAGAAGAGACTGGCTGAACGCTTCGAAGAAACCTTCGGCCCCGCTCGCGAAAGACGAGCCGAACTCGAAAAGGACGAAGCCTACGTCGAAGGCGTCCTCGTCGAAGGCGCTAAGAAAGCAAGAGCCATCGCCGAACCACTGATGGCCAAGATCCGCGAGGCCTGCGGCTTGCAAACTGCGAAAAAATAGCGACTTTGTCGCGTCGTGTTTGAAGTTTGCCGCTTTCGCGCTGCACGGGTTCCATTTCCGAAACGGATGCGATCTTGAAAATTATTGACTTGGCCCTCACAGCTCTTTCAGGGAACGATTGATGGACGATCTGGATTTGGCGCACGAGTCGCTACTGTTTTCGATTGAGCCGGCAAACCGATTCAAATAGAATGCTTTAGTTAGGTTTGATATCCTGGAATTCCTGGCTCTGGCCCTTGGGAATTCCTTTCCAACCTTTCGCGAGAAATGCTCCGCGGGCTTGGCGGGCGAAAGAATGCCTCAAATCACCGATCAAGAAAAGCTACTTGGAGAATACGAACTGATTTGGGTTTCTAATGGCCCATCGAATGGCATGTGGAGTGGCCAGTATTTAAGATGCCCAACTTGCGGCTACTATGTTTTGAAAGGCAATGGCTACGATGCCTGCACATGCGGGAATATCGTTATTGACTCAGATATGCTTAGGGTGATTGTATCGCATACATCGCAGTCGGAGATAGAAGTATTCAACGCCCGCAAGAAATGAATGCTGTGCGGGCTGTCGAACGGATTTCAAATCTCTCGGCACGAAGGGGCAAGCCATGCTCGATCCACGTTCGCCCGATTTCAAACCGGTCATCGAAACGGCTGACGACGTCACGGCAAACGCCAAGGAATGGACGCCGCAGCGCGGACTCATCAACGGCATGATCGCATGCCTCATCGCAGCCGCAATCATGACTGCAGCCTGGACCGCGCTGACCTGCAAAGCTCCGTTGGCGCTGATTTTTCACATCTGCGAAGACGCCAAAGCCACGCTGCTCCTCGGCGCGCTGGGGGCCATCATCGGATTCGTGATGACGTGGATTCTGTTTACTTGCATGCACAAAGTTTCGCGCATGATAAGCCGCCAGGGCACGATCGGCGTGGTGATCGTCGCAGTCGCGAGCATCGTCGCCCGTCAGATCGCCATTGCATCGCTCGGCGTCACCGTCGACGGTCTCGAAGTATCCGGCTGGGAGTGGCTCGAACTGCGAAGAATCGTCATCTCCAACGTGGGCATGTGGCTGGGTATCGCTGCCGGGGTGTACCTGTTCCACGAAGGCGACTCGTTCGTTGAAATGTTTTACAGCTAGGCACCGCCGTCAACGGGCGCCAGCGTCATCGTTTGATTCACTTCCTTACCGCGCATCGTACCAATGACTTGAATCACCAGTTCGTCTGGCTTGGTGCGTTCATAGATGATCGTGTTGGGAAAATCGTGCTCCGGGTTGGCGAAGACGACGCGCTTCTTGGCTTCGTCGAATTCGGAGAGCTTAAACGTCGTGCTGCTCTTCTTGCCGAATGGGTATGGCGTCAAAACGACTTCGCCCTCGATCGTCATGAAGTGCTCGAACTCGATCATCACCACGCGATCGCCGCGAAACTCCTTGCTGGAACTTAGAATCATTCCCCCTTCCGGCGTCGTGTATGCCGACTCCCATCGCCCACCGGGAAACGTCCCGATCCAGTTTCCCGCAAGGAAGCCCAACTGCTCGATCGCAACCTTGGGGGCTGTCGCCACCGCGTTGGTGGTTGCGTCGGTATTGTCTTTCGCCTCGTCAGCCGACAACCGGTTCAAACACGCCGTTAGCAACACTGCAAAGGCGAATGCGGCGGTCATTTTTGCTTTGTTCATGTGGAGCCCTTTTTTGTTCATGCGATTCATTGTGGTCACCGGCTTCCGTGCGTCGATTCTAACCATACGCCCGTCGTCGATCACACGATGGCCCTCCTGCCCCCCGCCGCCATCGTCGCTGGCGACACTCAAGGGGCTGAAAATGCCCAAAGTCAGCCGCGATCGGCCTCAAGACGCCCCCGTTTCCTTCCGATAAAAAACGGGTTGGCGCACACTTTTTTCCGTCATTCGCCCCGTCGCGAAGGGCGGCTCGACGCATTCGGATTGTACAGTTTATCCGGAGAGGTTGGATGGCTGACGTACTTGATCAAAATGAAGTCGATGCCCTGTTGGCCGCGGTTGATACCGGCAGCGCCGAAGTCAGCGACACAAGTCATCGTGCAGCGTTCTCGCGCAAGAGCAACAACACGCCTCAGAAGGAATCGCGCACTTACGACTTCAAACGCCCCGAGCGCGTCAGCAAGGATCAGATGCGTTCGCTGGAAAGTCTGCACGACAGCTTTTCGCGAAACCTGGGCGCGTCGCTTTCGAGCTTTCTGCGCACCATCGTTGAAGTCCGCGTCTCGACGATCGAACAGCTCACCTACAGCGAATTCATTCATTCGCTTCCAAACCCGACCAACTTCAACCTGCTTTCGTGCGAACCGCTTGAAGGACAGATGTGTCTGGAAATCAGCCCGCTGATCATCTACCCGATCATCGACCGATTGCTCGGGGGTTCGAACAACGACATCTTCGTTCCGCAGCGGCCACTCACGTCCATCGAGTTGCGATTGATTCAAAAGATGACCGACCGGGCGCTGGCCGAACTGACCGAAGTCTGGTCCAACCTGATCGAAGTGAAGTTCGGTCTGAGTGAAACGGAAAGCAACCCGCATCTCGTGCAGATCGTCGCCCCGAACGAAGTTGTGGTCGTGATCGGATTTGAACTTCGCATGGGTCCGCGGGCCGGAACGATGAGCCTTTGCATTCCGTTCAACGTCATCGAACCGGCGATGTCGAAGCTCGCGACGCAGGGATGGCTGTCGTATCGCCGTAGCGCGAATCTCGAAGCGCAGACCGACGCGATCATGTCGCGCATCGACTCGGCGAAGATTGAAATCTGCGCCGACCTGGCTGAGACCACCATGACCGTCGAGGAATTGCTGGCCCTTCAACCCGGCGACATCATTCAAACCACCAAGCCAGCCAAGGAAGAACTGCTTATCCGCGTCGAAGGCAGGAACAAGTTCGCCGCACTCGTGGGCAAGCACCGCCAGAACCGAGCCGTCAAAATCACCCGGGCCATCAAACCCGGCGACCCGCTCGAACGCCCGGTCGGCGAAGTCTCTCTCGATCCCACATAGCGATCTGCAAAGCCCAAACCATGCAGGGTGCCACTGGCTGCTCGCCAGCCAGTGTTCTTTGAAACCGCAAGCAAATTCCGCACCCGCACATCTTGACGGTTCGCAAGCCCTGAGCGAGCATAGACCCTCGCACAACCAACGTGCAAAGTCCCCGTAGTTCAATCGGATAGAACGCCGGTTTCCGGAGCCGGAGGTTACAGGTTCGAGTCCTGTCGGGGATATCGGTTGGGCCAATCCTTCCTTGCCGGCGTCCCGCATTCCGGGCACACGCCGCTACTATTCCCGCTCAGGCTATAGCCGCATTTCAAACACGCACCAACTCTATGCCGGCGCCATCGCATCACTGGCCCTCGGATGAACGAGGTGACCGGATATGCAGCAAGAATGACGACCAATGCCCAAAATGGAACGAACACGGAAACCGAGTTGTTTGGCCCCAATGCAAGAGATTTGTATTTGAATCCACCGAAATCGATTCCCTTTCGTGCTAACTTCGCTCCGTCCATGTCGATTGAATAGTCTTTCCAATAGAGATGAGCTTCCAAGCATCCTGACTGGCCATACAGAATCAACTTTCGAGTAGGTGATTGGCGGTATTGCACTTTCCAACCTGGCACAACAGTCATTGTGCCATGGCAATCATGAGGTCCCGACACGTATGTCCTCGCAGCACTTAGCCACCAAAGTGCGACCGAACCGAACATTGAAACCAAGAGCCCCGAGATGACTACGCGCCTGAGCAAGTTGATGCTCCGCATTCAGGACAAACGCCTGACTCGTTGCCCGTCAAGTCGTAGTTGCATTGCGTGCAGTGATTGAAATGAACGGGATTGCTTCGCCATGCAACGACGGTTATGAGAACGCATGGCAAAAGGATCATCCAAAGTGGAACACACAAATAGAGCATGAGCGGAGTATCCCAGTAGTGTGGTCTCCAAATCGTCTCATCGCTCAAGTGCCAATTCCATTCAACCAGCTTGGGCGATATTTGCATTTGACTATCTGAATATTCGATTGCACCGCTCCTGAGGGTTGCCATCCAGAACACACGCCTGATGGTCAAGGCGCCGAGGTGACTCAATCCCCAAAGGACGACAATTGAAGCAGACGAGAATGCGCCTGTCCAATGAACAATGCGCCGAAACGTCGAATGACCACCCAGCCATCTCGTGAGTGTTCTTGGCATCGTCGTCATCGGGCAGATGATCCATCTTCAAGTTCAGCGCCGACAGGCGTCCCACATTCGGGACAAACACCGCTGACATTACCGGTAAGGTCGTAGCCGCAGTGCTGGCAACCAGTCTTGGGGCGGCGATCCGAACGGTATAGCCAGAACGTTGCGATCGCAATCAATAGAAATGGATACAGCAGTGGTATGGTCAGGCTGTATGACGTCCCCGCAGATGAATAACTCGGCCAGTACATCTTGCGGAATGCACCCGGTTGGAGTCGCTCATGGTGCCATGTCAGAGGCAGTCGGTTTGCACCTTTGTACACGTTGACATAACCGCACTTGACCAGAACGCGGGTGGACGTTCCTTGATAACCAAACCCGTGATAAAGCGTGGTGATCCAGAACGGAACAAACGCGAAGCTCAAAGTCAACCCCGCCCACTTAAGTATGCGCCGCTTTCTGATTCGCCGTCTCATAACGCCCCATTATCCGTCACGCCGCACAATCGCCAAGACTCCCGCTTGGAACGGTTCGCACATGCTTGGACATGCTTCGATGACGGACTGCGCTTCGCGGTCGATCTCGTGCGCGTCACCTTTGTCCGCCTTTCCTTGTTGGCGTGCCGCATTCGGGGCATCGACCGCTTCAATTTCCTCGTAGGGAATAACCGCATTCGATGCACTGCCTCCGATCGCGGCGGCGCTCTCGGGTCATGGACTTCATGCTTGAGATGAGCGATAGCGCGACGAGGACTGAGACAAAGAGAATCGGAAGCGCCGACAGCATCCAGTCCATGCCGAAGATCAGCCCCAGCGCTGCCAACAGAACGGTGAACACAACTGCAAGCCCCACGCCCCGGCGAATCGGCAATGTGAGCTCGCGAATACGGTCGTCGCTGGCGGCTTCATGCTCGGCGATGATCTGCTTGGCCCGAGCCGCCTGTGCATCATCGACCGCGAGTTCGACAAAGTAGTACACCTTGGTGCCCGGCCCGGGTGACATGTCCGGATCGCCCACAAACGTCGGCGCGATCCCGTGCTGGCTTAGGAGGTCGCGAATCGCAAACAGATCGGGACGGCTTCGGGCTTTGTAGATGATCGTCTGCATCGACAACCTCAGTTTGAATTCAAGTTCGACGGATGCGCCATCGATCGCCGGCCTTTCGCTATCGTCACAGTCTTTCTGCGCTGGGATCTTTATTCCGCCGAACCTGCCACTGAATTCTCAATCACCGCACCGCATTCCGGACACACGCCACTGACGTTGCCCAACAGATTGTAGCCGCACTCAATGCACTTGCCCGCTTCAGGTTTGCGACACTGGCCGCTCAACTCAATGATGCGCACGATTGTATACCATTGCACGCCGCCAAGAATCAGCACCGTCAAGAACGGGAGGGTGGCAAAGCGAAATTGTACGCCCAAATCCAATGGCAAGAACCAGTCATCAAGCGGGAAATAAAACCACGCTATGGGAAAATCGATCAGAAGGAAGACAAGCCACAAATCGGACGCACCAGCGCTGAACTTCCCCCAGCTTTGGATGACAAGCAGTAACACAAGGATGGCCAGCAAGGAGTGAATCGCGACAACCCAACGCGCAACACTGCGTCTTGAAGTTTCACGAGCCACAACAGCACCCCCGCCCCATCGGCTTGATTGCTAGGGGTTCACGTTAGTTCCGCATTCCGGGCAGACGCCCGATTCATTGGCGGTCAAATCGTATCCGCAATTCTTGCAGTTATTTAGGTGCTCGGGTTTGCTTCGCCATGCAGCAATTGTTGCAACAAGGCATAGCAAGAACGGAATCCAAAGAGGAAGCACCACACGATAGATTTGCCCGAATCGCAGTACGGGGGCCCACTTGAGGCTTGCAAAGCGCTCTTCGTCCGAAATCGGATAGCGTCTAATGCGAAGTGATTTCACCGAAATCACACCGGAAACAGTGACCGCGCCATGCCCGATCGAAATCCTGTGTCCACGATAAGAAACGTATCCATGATGGTACGCACTCAGCACCATCACAATAAAAATCAGTACTGCAATCGTCGAGCCGCCCCAAAAAACGAACGAGCGCAATTTCGGTCTATCGCGTAACCGTCGCTTGATTGATTTCGGAATCGGATTCAATGTTCGGGCAACTCGTATTCAACTGCTGTATCAAAAGCCGCCCCACATTCCGGACAGACACCACTGACATTGCCGGTGAGGTCGTAGCCGCAGTTTGTGCAGCCGCCCTTGGGTTGACCGTCCGAATACCAAAGCCAAATTGTTGCAATGGCGATAGGCAAGAGAAATATCGAGATTGGAACATAGACGTATCGGGTCATGCTTGATGTCCATGATTGGTGCGGCCACCAGATGTGTCGGTACCCATCGTAGTCATAGTCACCGAATTCCCAACCACCCCTTGTTAGGGATGAATTGAGTGTAAACACGACTCCGCCAGGGTGTGTGTTCACGAACCAATTCTCCCCGGTCGAAAAGCGAATGCATTTGAAAAGCCCGATTATCCAAAGTGCGGCAAGAACGATGCACAACCCGAGTCCGATCCAATTGAGTATGCGCCGCTTTCGGATTCGCCGTTTCATACCGCCCTATTATCCACCGCTCCGCACAATCGCCAACTTCCCGCGTTTGGCAGGCGTGCTACTGCCGTAACAGCCGTTGGGCTTTCGGGTCATCGGGACCTTGCCGCGATTTCGTTTTGTAATCCTTCGACGACTCGATACACTGACGGGTTGGCGGAATCGGCGAACGCGGCGGCCTGCATGGCCGGCGATTCGAACCGGAACGTCGGTCCCAGGCCGAGACACCGCCGCACTTCTTCAATTCCACCAAGACATTGCAACGTCGCACATACCGTCCACTTTCGCAGTGCTGTGGTTGGTGCGGCCCCTGACCATGCATAATGACTTGACGCTCGGACCGATCAACTGCTCCGCTGCTCTGACTTGCTCGCAAGAAAGGAGCGTGCGTCATGGAAGTCGAAACATTTCTGACGGACAACAACGTCAAGTACGAGGTGCATACCCACGCGCAGACGTTCACGTCACAGGGCTTGGCCAGCGTCGAGCACATCACGGGACATGCCGTCGCCAAACCGGTCGTCGTCAGGGGACCGGCCGGTTTCAGCATGTGCGTAATCCCCGCACCCAAACACCTTGACCTCCATCGGGTTGCCAAAGTGTTGGGTGAACCGGAAGCGCGGCTTGCCACGGAATCGGAGATGGCCGCCGTCTTCAAAGACTGTGAGCTGGGCGCGGAACCGCCGATCGGGGCGCTCTATGGATTGCGGACGGTGATCGACGAACAGCTGCGCGGCAGCAAGCACCTGACCATACAAGCCGGGTCGCACAGCAAATCCATCAAGCTATCCGGCGCGGATTTTGAACGTGTTTGCAAGGGACAGTTCGCCAGGATCGCCGACAGCTAGCGTGCGCGCGGACAATGAATCAATACACCGCCGCTGGAGATATCGATTGGCGGCATTTTCGCGAACGCATGGCATCAGTCGTCGGTGTCTACGGAATCGCGCGGTCACGGATGAGCGCGTGACCGTCGGCGAACCAGGACTGAGCGGCTAAGCATTCGCAGGAGGATTTTGAAATGCGTCGTAACCGAAGCGTCGTCTTGTGCGTCGCTTGCGTTTTTGTGGTCGGATGGATTGCGGCATGTTCGGTCAACGTCACGACCGACGACGGCGGCACGACCGTGGCGTTTTCCATCGCGGGCGTCACCGTGTCGATCTCACTTGGAAGCGATGGAAGTTTCAACGTGGTAGCCGACGGCCCGCCCGTGCAGAAAACCGTGGGCGTGAAACTCTTCGATAAAACGCCGGACGATCAACCGGTGGGAGCCACGCTGATTCTCCCGGCATCGAGCGTCACGTTCATCCCCGAAGGATCAACCGCGAAGCGAAGTGCGAAGATCCGGCAAGAAGCTCCGGAATTGCTCTGTTTGATGGACGTCTATATGGCCGACACGAGCGTGGCCAACCCGTGCGAAGATGGCGTCTACGTCGGCACGTACGAGATCATGATTTTTGGCGACGCCTCGTTATTCGTCAAAGAGAGCGAACAGCGTATCTCGGATTCGTTGATGGATTCCGTTCGCGCGGGGTTATTCAACCTCTGCATGCGGGTCACCGGCAAGCAGACCGGCAACGTCATCATCGACGAAATGCAGATTCGCTTCGACGACGCCGTCATCGGCGGTAATACCGACGGCAACACCGATGGGAATACGAACAACGACGATGGTTCCTCATCCGACGGGAACTCCGACGATAATTCAGGCGGCAACTCCGACGACGGCGATACATCCGACGGCACGGATGACAACCCCGACGATAACATGAATGGCGGCGACGATGGCGACGGCGGCGACACCGGTGATGTGGACGGTGACGGCGATGATACTGATCCTGTCAACCCGCTCGATCCGGACGGCGACGGCAACTTCGAGGCTCAGGTGTGCGACAGCCATACGTCGATCGAAGTCAGCGCCGAAGACCCT
>DDIR01000076.1:54363-80114 GCA_002338715.1 Phycisphaerales bacterium UBA1845
ACCGCCGAAGCCCCGCCGCGATATAGCGGCAGTGAAGGAAACGTCGCGTGCCTGTCGAAGATTCACTTCAAGAATACGAGTTCGCGCAACGTCGTCATCTGGTGGCATATTCACAAGGAGGTTCCATCCACCGGCAACGTAACGGAAGACGGCTGGTATAGCACCGGCTTGGACCCCGGCACTGAAATCGACAGCATCGACAGCGCCTGGATCTATTCGGAACAGAACGACACGCTGCTGCACGTCGTGACCGACCAGGTGATGGTGACGCGATACGACAACGAATACGCCGACGGTTGCCGCTGGCTGAGCAACGCCATCAGAGAAGACGCATCCGCCATCGATCTCACGCGAATCGAGGTAGCCGACCTCAATCCTTGTGAGTAGGCGGCGATCGAGTGCGGTTGAAAAGCACAAGAACAGGTGGAAGTGGCGGTCATTGCAAGTCCGCATGGCCGCCACGAATCGCACGGTCGACAATCAGGCACAGGCACCCCGGCAACACGCAGGGCAATCGTTTCACAGTGTATCAGTGATTCTGAGTGCAGATTTGCTCGCATGCGGTTCCGCATTCCGGACACCTGGCTTCGACCAGCCCCGTCAAGCGATAACCGCAATGAATGCACTGATTGCGTTTGCGACGGCGATGGCAACGCAATGGACCCCACAGCGCGATCGGAAGTGCCAAAATCGCAGCCGTCGCTGCAAATGCCCACGAACGTCCTGCAATCCATGTTGTTTTGCGGTACGCCACCCGCTTGCCAATTCCGACATAGTACGGACTGCGTTCCCGCCATTTAAATCGCTGCGAAACCATCGGACCAAGTCCACCTTCCGCATAGATTCTGTACACTCCGGCGAGTCTCTTGGTGTCCACTGGGCGATCAAACTCGACAAGCCAAAAACCCGCCTCGTCTTCATATGAATAAAAGAATGCAAGCGTTTGACGAACTTCAACTTCGCCCCACACTGGCCAAAAATAACCGAGAGCCACGAGGCTCCCGACGACTGACGCCAAGACGCATATCAAGCTAGCGATCGCTTTGCGGATCATGTGTCACTGCCACATTCCGGACAAACGCCGCTGACATTGCCCGTCAAATCGTATCTGCAATGGACGCACTGCATCGCGCGAACAGGTTTGTATTGCGATAGCCAATACGTCGCCGCGGAGAGCGGCAACAGCAGCATCCATGCTGGTAAGCTGATGCGACTTTTTGAATAGTCGAATTTCAGGTCCGGCCACCATTGCGTTTTGGTTGGCAGAGGTGGCGGGCGATAGATGACGTCGTAAGGTGGGGTAGCGTCGTAGGTGACTTCAAAGCAGCCGGCTTGTAAGGTCCAATCCCAATGTCGGGTCGAGTATGTGAAGCGATTTCGCCTTGAGATCCACCAGGCGCACGCAAGCAGAACACAAAGAAGCAACACCATCCACCTCGCGGCCACGTTGCATTTGAGTCTGCGGTCACCGAAAAGGCGTTTGCAGCGGCCGCAGAAACAGGCGTTTGCGATGCCCATTTTTTCGCGACACCGCGCACATCGTTCGGGGGCGAATCGGACGATGCGACATTTTCGAATAGTCCATATTGCCACTGGAATAAGCACCAACCAGATGGGTGCATCGAATCCCAGGTCGCCTTTGGTGACACCGATGCTCGGCCACCAGTAGCGCCGCTCGCAGCGCTCACGTGTAAAGCGTACCTTTGGAATCGCCGAATGGTCGCTGATCCAGGTGCAAATCGCACCGTGCTCAAGTGAAAGGTTGAAATAGCCAAGTCGAATATAGGTTTGTGCGTAGCGTGTTCCAGCCCAGGCAACGAGGAGACCCGCACACGCGAAGATGCCAAGCCACTTGAAAACGCGTTGTTCATGTAGACTTCGCATCAACACTCCACGCCGCATTCGGGACAGTCGCCGCTGACGTTGCCCGTCAGATCGTAACCGCAACGAAGGCAAACTTGCGCACCTTGCTTGATCAGATCTTTCCGCAATGCAACGCGGACACGCTCTTGAAATAGAGTGGCCACCAAATACCAGGGCCCGACCCCTCCAATGAGCACCCATATCGCAAACACGACAAATAAAAGCGTCCTGTTGTACCGACCCAGCGCCTGCGGCAATCCTGTTTCAGTCAGTAGCGCTGTCCAGATTAATCCGCAGGCGATAAGAACAATCCAAACCGGCCAATGGAAGAGCTGGCGACGAATCGCATGGTTTAGCGCCTTGTAACCCTCTCGCTTCGTTTTATATCTTTGAAGTTCAGGAAACATATGCGCATCTCACTATCAATGATCTTGCAGCGTCAATCAAGAATCCCAATACCGCATTCCGGACAAACACCGCTGACGTTGCCCGTTAGATTGTAACCGCACTGCTTGCATGCAGGCGGGTTATGTTTCGCGTTGACGAGGCGCCATCCGACCCGGGCGATCCAATACCACTGCAATCCACCGAGCAAGAAGATGATCAGCGACGTACAGATGACACGGTTGAAGTAAGTCGGAACAGCGTCAATCTGCGCGACGGCGAAAAAGAACAGCGCGATTGATACCGGGAAATCGACGGCCAGCATCAGGATCAATACCGCATCATCCGCCCCGGTCGACGTTCCCCATCCAAGATGCAGAATGGCAAGAACCGCAAGCGCCAACGCGGAATACAGGGCGACCACAACCCAAGTCCACTTTCGCTGGCTCGATTCCACGTCGGACCTTCGATTCCCAATAGCGCGAACGGGTTGGCTATTCAAGTGTAGTGCGCGTCACGCTACAATGGCGAGCGTACAAACTGTATTCAACCGACCCCAAACCGATGAACTGGTTCAAGCGACATCTTGCACAGGCTATTGAGAATGTAGCCGATCGTCTCTATCGGATTGAAGACAAACATTGTAAGTACTTCTGCTCCTTCAAGAATGACGTTCCCAAACTCCACCCATATCACCCCTACGCGCTTTGGAGTTCTTGTGATCACTTTCTAACACTTGGCGGCTTTTCGGTCATCAAAGAAAAGTTCTCGGGCTCACCGCTTAGATTTACAACAGTGTATAGAGACGGCAAAGGGCGAAAGGTGAAAACCAAATGGTGCCCAGAGCTCGGATTCGGAATTTCGAGCAACAACATGCCTGTGGATCGCATTGTCGAAGGAGCGACTCGAAACTGGGGGTGCGCAGTTG
This sequence comes from Phycisphaerales bacterium UBA1845, assembly GCA_002338715.1. Taxonomy (GTDB): domain Bacteria; phylum Planctomycetota; class Phycisphaerae; order UBA1845; family UBA1845; genus UBA1845. The sequence goes on from DDIR01000076.1 coordinate 57,539, forward strand.
GCAGCACGAAACGCAAGTGGCAGGACGACCAGAAAGTGCCAGTTGTGCAAAACAATTACATCGGCATGAATCGTTTCGACAGACGCAGATCTGCACGCTGGCTTAAGCTGTCCATCATTCCATGGTGGGAATTGACCAAATTCGCTCTCGCTCCAATGCTGCTCTTCCTTGGAGTCAGTTTTGGACTCGAAATTATCGGAAGGGCTTTGGGTGTTGGTCTATTTACCGAAAACGTGTGTTTCGGGTCAGCGTTCGTGGCAATGTTTATTTTCATTTGTCTACGAGCACGCAAAGAGTCGCAGCGTTACGAGAGATTCAAAGAAATTGCCGACTCACTTGTGGAAGCATCCAACAATTCATGAGTCCCAGCGGTGAACACCACCGATGCCCCCTCCTGCTCGAACGACACGCGCGTATTTACTTGCCTTTACCCTCAATCGCGTCGAGAAATGCAATCATCTGGATTTCGTAGTTCGGTGAATCGATGCCGATGGTTCCGCAGTGACCGGCGCCTGGGATGGATCGCCACTTTTTGGGTTGGTTCGCGGAATCGTAGACGGCTCTGCCTTGGGCGATGGGGATCAGTTTGTCTTCCTCGCCGTGGACGAACATGACCGGGCAGTTCACTTGCTTGATCGCTTCGGTGATGTCGAGTCCGAACAGATTCACGCCGGATTCGGCGCATGCGAAGACGGTGGCAGTGTACGGTGTGACCTGGCGATAGATCGGCGGCGCGCCTGAGGGCAGCACCCTGGCCATATCCATCGCGCTGGCGAACACCGCGTCAATGTGCAAGCCTTCGATGCGCTCGTCGTCGGCAGCGGCTAACACCAGCGACGCAGCCCCCATGCTCCAGCCGACACCGAACACATGTTTCGACTTTTCCGGATGCTCGCGCTTCAAGTAATCGACGCCGCTGATGATGTCCCATTTTTCTTTCGGTCCATAGCTGACCGTATATCCGCCGCTCGCACCGTGGCCGCGAAAGTCGGACATCAACACCGAGTACCCACCATCGTGCAGCGCAAGGGCAAAGTCGAGCATGTCGGTCCGGTCGGCGCCCATGCCATGGCACAAGACCACCGCGCGATTGGAATCCTCGCTGGGTATATACCACCCGGAAATGCGAACACCATCGCGCGACGGATATGCAACATCTTCAAAAGACAATCGAAGCTGCGCCGGTGTGCGATCTCCCGACCGCTTGGGCACGTGCGTTTGCAGAAACGAAAGCAGATACGCATACACGACAAACGAGAAAGCGATGATCCCCAACGTGCGCACCGTGATTCGCTTCCATTTCGGATCGTCCTTGTTGGTCAGCTTCGATACCACCGCGCCAAATGGGACATAAAGCCACATCGACATCAGCACGATCGCTAGCAGGGCATAGGCGCAAAGCGTTCGACCAAAGGTGCCAAAGGATGGACTCGGCCAACTGATGTCGATGAGGGAAACGACGAGCACAACCGCGAGACCGATCGCAACAAGGGTAATGCGCGACCGGGCTTCCTGCTTCTTATCCGGCAGGAATGACAATCCGCGCACGAGAAAAACCAAGGGCATTGCAAGGTAGAATTGCTCGGACCAATTCAGATGGCCAGCCGCCCCAACCGTCATAACCAGCGCGGCGATGAATCCGTAGACAAGCAAGAAACGTTTTCGATTAGCCATGAACTCCTCCGCGACGGCTGCGCGTTTGCGTGCATGTATGGAAGACACACAAAGTCATCCTAGCACAGTCATGCCAACGTTCGACTATGAGTTATTGTCGAAAATCGTCCCGATATTTTGCCCGCGACCGAATTTGGGTGCGACATTTCTTTCTATACGCGAGATGTGATGCAAACGGGATTGCATGCAAAGGGAGCACAGTTGGGCCTTTGGGCGTATGTGTATTGGCGATTTGAACAGACAGGCGGAGCAGCGTCTGCGGGTCAGACGGTTTTCATTCAAAACCGTCGTCGCTTGACGCCACCATCAGGTCGGCTTGTTTGGGATGAGGCCCAAGCCAGCGAACTTCGCCCGTGTCCAGATCATAGATGGCGCCTTCAATTCGGGTTTGGTTGTCACAAATCGCGCCGCGCACCGAGTTGCTGTGCGTAATCAGATCTTCAATGCTTCGCCAGACGTTGGCTTCGATTGCGGCATTTAGCAACGCGTCGCCATTTAGGTCGGGATGCTTGCGGCGAACCTCCTGCACCGGCTCGTCGATGTGGGCCAACAGTCGCGTGAGACTTCCATGCTCGGGACTGTGTTTGACAGCGGCAGTCACTGCTCCGCAACCGGTATGACCGAGTACGACGACCAGCGGCACGTGCAGATGGGCGACCGCATAATCCACCGAACCCGTTTCATCTGTCATACAAACATTGCCGGCCACGCGTATGACGAAAATGTCACCGATCCCAGCGCCCAAGAGTTCCTCGACCGGAACGCGTGAATCGCTGCACGCAACGACGGCTGCAAAAGGATGCTGCCCATGGATCGCCGTATCGTGACGACGGGCGGCATCAAGGTGCGGGTACGATCGCGAGCCGCGCCTGAATCGTTCGTTGCCTTCCTCCAAAGCTTCAAGCGGACTTTCGAACGGGTCGACAATCACTTCGGTACTGGTCTGCGAGCACCCGGCAACGATGATTAGTGACGTGATGAATGCGGGTGCATAGAGCGGATTGATTTTCATTGCATCATCCTGGAGAGGTAAACCTCCTGATTGAATTGAACGCGATTGCAGGAATACGACCAAGCGATCCTATCCAATTGCATAAGCCACACAAGTGATATCGAATGGGTTATTAAACACCAATTGGTGCGCGATTTGGCGCACACTCTGCGTCGAATGATCTGGCGACGATTTGCGGCCGACGGACTACGGAGTTCGGTGCGCTTTTAAGTGGGCTGGTTGATTGGAGTATGCAAGTTCGTGCTGCTTGAGGAGCGGCGTGGTGCGCGCAGCGATGGCCTTGGCGATGGCTTCGTTGCCCACCGCATTTGGATGGCCATCGGTCGTCATCGGATAGGGCTGTTGTCCCGACCGGACGCAATCTCTCAACGTGTTTCCTACGTTTAGAAATTCAATGTCGCAGCCGCGGAGAAACGATGCGATGCTTTCCAACGCGGTCGATTCATAAGCCATCAACTGCTTCATGCCCGGATACTCGCGGCGCGTTTCGATGACCGCGTCGTAGACCCATTCCTTGGTCGGGATGATCGCGACGACCAGTTCGACGTTGCGGGCTTTGCAGCGCTTTGAAATCTGCGAAATGGCTTCAAACGTCAGCTTGAGTCCGGCGTCGATCCGTTCGTCGGTCATATCGATCAGCGCGCTGCGATACGCGGGCGTGAGGATCGTTCGTTGGTGGTTTAGTTCGAGGACGCTGGTCTTCGGGTGACGCTTGGACCATTTAACGCTGCTTGCCCACTGCCGGTCCGACTCACCGCCCCGCCCGAACAATTGCTGGATGTGATCGCTGGCCGAGTTCTTGATCGCCCGTGCCAGTCCGTAGAGTTTGCAATGATCGGACAAAACGTTGCGACATGCGCTGAAAATACCGCCAGTCTTCTTGCGTTCACGCCCGTCGATTCTGTCATTGAGCAGACTGCGAATCTCCGCATTCCACAGGTCCTCGCGCTCAACCGCGTCGATGCCCTCAGGATATACCGACATCTCCAATTCATAACACGCTTGTCGGAGCACCACCGAGCGGTATGCGTCGGCGATGTCGTTGCCCGTGTACAAACCCAGCACGATGACCTTTGGATTCTTACGAAGCGCCGCATCGAGGACCATCAGATACTCTGCCGGTCCCCATCCGGAAATGCCCATGTTGTACGTGGCATGTCCGGTTTCGCGTTCGTGCAGTAGTGGCCAGGACTGCTCGTGGGTGCTGTGTGTCTGCGAATCACCGATCGTGACGACATCCGGATGCTCCAGTACCGCTGCGTTGCGAAAACCAAGACTGTCGTGCCCCGGGTATTCGGGATTTCCGCGCACGCCCAGGACCACATCGGGAATCAGCATTGGCGGCGCTTCGGAATCCAATCGAGCCTGCAGGTGTGCGGGAAGCAATGCGTAGTTGACGGAAGGTATACACAACGATGCAAGTTGCAATTGCACTTCGCACACCGCGAGCGCAAGCACGACCGCCAGCGCGCGGAATATCCAACGACGGCGCGTCGAAGCAACCCGAGCAGTAGCAGGCAAAGCCGCGACCTCCTGCTCGATGGCTAGTGCATTTGCTGTGGTCAAAAATCACTCCCCGATGTCGGGTCCCAATAACATCGATCTCTTGTACTTATCGGACAGATTGCAGCGCCCCATGGTCGTCATGTGTCATTGAACATTTGGAGTCGGATGCGATTCCCACCAAGTCAGAACATGAAGTAGAGAAACGGCGTCTCATTCATGAACGTCGTCAGCGTGCACACCGCAACCGTTCCCATCGCCACACCGACGATCGGCTGACGCAACTTGGGAATCTCTTCGCTGTTGGGTGCGCCAAACGTCAGCACAGTGACGAACAGCAAAAACGCCAGCCCATGCATCCCCGAAAACTGCTCATAAATCCCGGGGAAACTGATCCCCAGCGTCGCCGACACGTACGAAAACGGTTCCGCACCGTGCATCCCAAACATGCCAGCCAACACCGACCCTGCGCCTTCGAGCGAATGCGCTCTGAAGAACACCCAGCCGACCATCACGCTCACAAACGTCACGCCGATCGCCAGCGTTCGATTCAATTGAACACGTGTCAGCCGCTTCCAGGTTGCGTGCGTCATGAGCAGTGCGCCGTGAAACACGCCCCAGACGACGAAGGTCCATGCGGCTCCATGCCACAACCCGCCCAGAAACATGGTGATGCCGAGATTGCGCAGTGTCTTCACGGTCCCGCAGCGCGAACCACCCAACGGAATGTACAGGTAGTCGCGAAGCCAATGCGAAAGCGTGATGTGCCAGCGATTCCAGAACTCGGAAATGTTGGCTGACTTGTACGGCGAATTGAAATTGATCGGGAACGTGAACCCCATCATCAATCCCAGCCCGCGGGCCATGTCGCTGTACGCGGAGAAGTCGAAGTAAATCTGAAACGTGTAGCAAAGCGTTCCGACCCACGCGGTGATCATTTGCGGCGACGACTCGGTATCGAACGCAAGTGCGGCTACCGGGGCGAGCACATCCGCGATCCAAATCTTTTTGACCAGTCCGATCACGAACAACCACGCACCGTCGCAAATCTGCTCGTGATTGGTTTTCTGATGGCGAAGCGTGCCGAGTTGGTTTTCGATGTCGCTGTAGCGAACGATCGGACCCGCGACCAACTGCGGAAACATCGACACATAAGCGGTAAAGAGAAGCAGGTCGCCGGTCGGTTTGCACTGACCGCGGTAGATGTCGATTGAATAGCTCATCGACTGAAAGGTGTAGAACGAAATCCCCAGCGGCAGCACGACGTTCAAAACCGGCAGCGAGGCGTCGATCCCGATGACGGCCAACAATTCTGCGCACGATTGCGTGAAGAACCCGTAGTACTTGAAGAACCCCAATGAACCGAGGTTGCCAGCGATGGAACAGATCAGCCAGCGTTTGCGTGTAGCCGGTGAGTTGGTCTCCGCGATCTTTCGCCCACAATGGTAATCCAGAAGCGTCGAAGCCAGCATCAGCGCAACGAAGCGGTAATCAAGCCAGCCGTAAAACACGTAGCTCATCGCCGTGAGAAACGCGAGCTTCGCACGGTATGAACGAATCAGGTACCACCCGCAGAGCACAAGCGGAAGGAACGCGAGAACAAAGATGTAGCTCGGAAAAATCAATTCAGGTGGACCTCTGCCGCGACGCGCTCAAGGATCAAGTCGCAATTGCGGGTGGCTGGATGCATCGGATCGAAGAAACCGTCCGGGTCGCCGCCAAATGTCGTGATGTCGGATGCATCGATGATCCCCGACACCACCGAATAGTCCCGGCGAAACTGACTCAGCATCGTCTTGAGTTCTTCCAAATGCTGCGGATGTCGCGTATGGGCGATCAACTGCTGATACAGCAGCGGATGCACGGGATTGATCACGAACACGACTTGAATGCTTTCGCGCTGGCAGACATCAAGCGTCTCGACCATGTAGTCGATCTTGGTCTGATCCATGCGGTCGAAGTTGTACATGGGAAACTGATCGACAAACCGAACGCCCGATTGGCTCGAATCACGAATCAATCGGCGGATGTCTTCCGTGATGGAATACGCGCCGGTTTCGACCGCCTCAAAGACTTCGTTTCCCTCCCAGAAGTACCGCACGCGCGTGCCGTCGGTTTCAAACCACTCCGAAGATTCCAGCCGCGGCGCTTCGGTGCGTTCGTGGCGATCGTCCCAGAACAATTTCCACGACAGCGCGAGTTGCTGACCCGACAGCGAATCGATGAAGTTCGCCCACGCCCGCTTTGTCCAACCGACGCCCGGAAGATGCCGCGACAGTTGCGGCGCATTGAGCAATCGACGTCGAATCCCCGGAAAAACAGGGTGCTCGTTCATCGCCGGGGCAAAACTCCACGTGTCGATCCCGACGATGACGAGTTTCGGTTTGTGCTGAAGGTCGTCGACGAAGTGGTGCGTGATGCAGAGAAAGTCTTCGGCCCGACCCCAAAACACGCCGAAGTTAAACGCGCTTTTTCCCATCAACCTACTAATGGTGGCCGGTCGAAACCGCATCGTGTTCGACGAACCCATCACCACGATCTCGGGAAGGTCACTCGGCGCGAGCCCATCAATGTAATCCGCCTTCGCGAGCCTCGCGTTGTAAAGGCGATGAAAACCGGTCTTGCCAAAATCGCCCCACGGATTGACGTACACCGAAAACGCAAACAAAACCAACACGCCCAACACAAACGTTCCGCACACGCACATCAAGAACGCACGCGGCGACGGCGTCACGACAGCCGCAACAACCCGCCGTAAGACGTGCGACCTGGACGCCGGTCTAGCCGCATCCACAAGTCCGCCGCACACCTGCCCATCGATTGAGTTGACCGACGCCACCTGACAACCTGGCGCGCAGGGAACATCCATTGCGTTTCATCCGCTGAGTCGATTCGACATTGGTTCCGATAACAATGAATCGGCATATCCACGCTGCAAAATGACTGCATCTATAGGGGGCAACGCATCGCACGCGATCTGTGCGACAAGCCACCCGTCCAATTCAATCAAACGGTTTGCGTCAATTCTCGTTGAACCGAAATTAATGAACCGAATCCTCGCCCTCATACCTTCAGGTCCCCTCCAAGACTTCCGAAAGTGCCGATAACGGGCGTCATCTGAAGCGCAGATGACCCGAATTCGAACACCGGGAAAACGGATTTTCCTTTCAATGAACGACTGCGTCGTCATCCTCGCGGGTGGGCAGGGAAGCCGCCTTCGACCATACACCACCGTCCTGCCCAAACCGCTCATGCCGGTGGGCGATGTGCCCATCCTCGAAGTGCTCGTCAAGCAGCTTCGCGCGCTCGGTTTGAAACGCCTCATCTTCGCGACGAACTATCGCGACGGATTGCTGCGATCGTACTTCGGGACAGGGCAAACGCTTGGCGTGGACATCAGCTACTGCAAAGAGAATCGGCCCATGGGTACGGTGGGCCCGTTGCATCTCGTCGCCGACCAACTGCCGCAATCGTTTCTGGTGATGAATGGCGACATCCTCACCGACCTGAACTACCGCACGCTTCTCGAAACCCACAAGCAATCCGGCAAGCTGTTGACCCTCGGGACCTACGAACGCCGCCTGCAAATCGGCGACGGCGTGCTCGACATCGACGGTGTCGGCTGCGTCTCCGCGTTTCGCGAAAAGCCCACGATTCCGTTGACGATTTCGCTCGGCGCGTACGCGATGGACCGCGCCATTCTCGACCTCATCCCCGAAGGCTTGCCCTTTGGCATGGATGAGTTGGTCCTTTCAATGCTTGAACGCAATCTGCCGGTCAACACCTACCACCACGATGGCATGTGGCTGGACATCGGCACGCCCGGCGACCTGGAAAAAGCCAACGAACTCTTCTCATCCAGACGAAAGTCGTTTCTCGGCATCGACCCGGCCACTCTGCTTGCACCCAATGATACACCGCATTCAACCGCGCCGGTCGCGCCAACCGCATCAGGCAACCCAACAGAAGGAGTCTGCGTATGAACCTCGCGGGCAAACGTGTACTCATCACCGGCGGCACCGGATTCATTGGCTCGCACCTTGCCGAGTTGCTCGTCAAAAGCGGTTCGCAAGTCCGCGTGCTGGCCAACTACAAGAGCATGCCCAGTTGCGGCAACCTCGATTACGTCGACCCATACATTCGCGACGAAATCGAAATCGTCTGGGGCGACGTGACCGATCGCGACTCGGTGATGAATGTCGTTGATGGCGTGTCCGTCGTCTTTCACCTGTCGGCTCTGATCGGTATTCCGTATTCGTACATCGCCCCGCTGTCGTACGTGCAGACCAACATCAACGGGACGCTCAACATCCTGCAGGCGTGTCGCCAACTCAATATCGAGCGACTTGTCCATACGTCCACGTCGGAAACGTTCGGCTCGGCGCAGTACACACCGATGGACGAAAAGCATCCGCTCGTCGGACAATCGCCCTACTCAGCCACCAAGCTCGGCGCCGACAAACTGGCTGAGAGCTTTGCGTGCAGTTTCGATCTGCCCGTCGTCACGGTTCGGCCGTTCAACGTCTTTGGCCCGCGTCAGTCCGATCGCGCCATCATCCCGACGATCATCGCCCAGCGCATCGCCAGTGACGCCCCGGTTCGCATCGGCGACCCTTCGCCCCGCCGCGACTTTACCTTCGTCACCGACACCGCACGCGGATTCATCGCTGCGGCTCAGTGCGATGACGCCATCGGGCGAACGTTCAACATCGGCAATGGCAAGTCGATTTCGATCGGCGAACTGGCTGAGACGATTTGCGAACTGACCGGCGGCGGCACGTATGTCAGCGAATCGCAGCGCATCCGCCCGAAGAAAAGCGAAGTCAACGAATTGCGTTGCGACAGCACGTTGGCCCGCACCGTCCTTGGATGGTCGCCCGAAGTGTCGCTGACCGACGGTCTTGTCGAGACGATCGAGTTCATGCGCAGTCATACCGAGATGTACGCACCGTTGGAGTACCGCGTGTAGGGTCCGCTGTGCGGACCACCGCAAGGATCGCGCGCCGCTGCGATGAATGCCCATTGAAGACTGAAGGTCCGCACAGCGGACCCTACATTGGAGCCTACCCGTGCCCACAGTTTCCGTCGTCGTACCCACATACAAACGCGTCAAGTACCTGGGCCGCATGATCGATTCGGTCGTCGCGCAGACCTACACCGATTGGGAATTGATTATCGTTGACGGCCAATCCAACGACGGGACAGCCGAACTGGTCGAAAGCTACCGCAAACTCCTCGGCGACCAACTCGTTTTCATCGAACAAAAGAACGCCGGATGTTGCATTGCCCGAAACACCGGCATCGATGCCGCCCGCGGTGAGTTCGTCGCCCTGCTCGATTCCGATGACGAGTTTCTGCCGAACAAACTCAAAAGGCAGATGGAGCTATTCGAGTTGCAGCCATCGCTGGGCTTTGTCTACGGCGACTATTCCTACCTCGATCTCGAAGGCAATTTTCAACGCAGCATGTTCGACACGAAATCGAAGATCGCGCGGACCGTTCCCTCCCGGGAAGTCGCGCCGAACCTTCGCATCTGCGCGCCGAACTTCTTTTCGTATCTCTTGAAGGAGTACTTCGTTGCCACGATCGTGGGGGTGGTGCGTCGCGACGTGCTTGCCGACGACATCCGCTTTCTTGAACACGATCTGTACGGCTGCGAGTGGCTGTTCTACCTCGAAATCGCCAACCGCTGCCGCACGGGGTTCGTCGACGAGCCGCTGTGCCTGCACCACTTCGTCGATGGCAGCCTGTCGCGCACATCGAAGACGCGCAACACGATCTACCATCGCCGCCTGCTCAAGACCATGCTCGACCGATTCCCCAAGCTGACGCTCCCGCAAACACAGGAGGTCCGCCGCCAATTGGCCGAGACGTGTTGCCAGCTCGGTTACGAAAGTTTCAAAGCCGCCGAGTACGGTCCGGCGATGGGATATTTTCGCGAAGCCATGCAAGCCCGCCCCAGCGCCGCATCCGCCGTCCACTGGGCCCAATCGCTCCTGCGCCGAGCGGCCACCCTGAACCGCCCCGGCCACGAACCCATGCTCCGCAACGACGCCTACCGCAACCCAACCTGCATGAGCACGTAGGTCGGATCATCAACCCGACAATTCGAACTTACATTCCGCGGCTGTCCGGTCCCAATTAATAGCCGTACGCATACCAGTGTGTTGCAACCTTGGTCGGCCTGTACCCCATCGGATAGCCCAGGTCACTGACATAGAAAAAACCTGTCCCAACATGGCTACTGGAACCGGTCAGGAACCCGATTTCTGGCGGGCGGCTGCTCGACGATGGGACTTGGGTGGTATCCACCACGTAATAGAGCCCGACCCACTGATCGCTGGAAAAAGTTCCTGCCTGATAATCCTCCACCGCCTTGTTGAATGCGGCTTCGCTGAGCTTGAACCGAACAACGAGTGGCCATGGATAAACAAATATCGAAATGACCAGCAGCGCACAGACCGGAACAACGAACCATGCCCGCCTGCTGCCGCGCTGAGCATCGCGATTCCGATCGCGAATTCTTTCGAGCCAGTATGCCCCAAGCCGTACGATGTAATCGAAGATCAAACCAAACCACAGCGCCGGAAGGATGGGCCCCAAAATCCAGATTCCAGAATCCGACCATGGCAAAGGTCCGCTGGCAAACGCGATGGTGTACAACGAAATCGCGGCGAATATGAGATTCTGAATCTTCGGTGGCGGACTGGGCCGTTTTCGCCAAATGCTTTGCTTCTTCGCCGTACGAAACGTCGAGTCGTCTGACGGATCAAACCACCGCCCACACTTTGGGCACCGCTGCGTTGGCAGTTTGACAAGAAGATACCCGCAGTCGATGCACATCATCTGTTTTTCGCTGGTCCCAGTCATGGCTTCAACGTCGAATGATCAGAGGCCGTCCCGCACTCCGGACAAACACCGCTTTCGTTGCCGGTCAGGTCGTACCCACACTGCTGACAATGCCCTCCGGCGAATCTGCGCAAGCGCCAAAGGATGAACGCAAGAATCGCAAACGCAATCAGCGGTATCCACGGACGAATTGATACGCGTCCCAGAAACCGAATGCGAATACCATCAGGGGCAAAACTCCGCCCGCGCGTGGCAATCGGTAAGTCGACTAGTTTCGCCTCGCAATAAGGCCCGCAATCGCAAGTGATGACGTCACGAGCATCGTCATACACGCCCCAGACGCCATTGCACCAATACACACCAAATACATCACCCGCGATCCAGACGATTCCTGAAACCAATGCAAGCGTGAAGACCAGCCACGGCGCTACCGTGCAGATTCGTACCCGCATCCGCGACTTGCCCGACATGAGCCTTACATCCGGAGTCATCGTTTGCCCAGCAATGCTGTCGTCCCGCACTCCGGACAAACCCCGCTTTCGTTGCCGGTCAGGTCGTAGCGGCATTTCCAGCACTTGCCCGGAAGCACTCGGCTGGTCCGCCACATCCAGATCGTGACGAGAAGCGTTGGCAGAAAGAGCATCCAGAACGGAATCTTCGTGTAACCGCTGGTCTTCTTGTACGACGGCCAATGGGTCCATATGCCATGCCATTTCGTCTGCACCGTGAGGCCGGATGGTTTGGTTTGCCCGTGCGTGTAAAACTCCAGCCCGCCATAGCGTAAGAAAACATGAAAGCGACTCGCCCCATACATCACCTGCGAAACACTGGCCACGATCCAACATGCAGCAATGGCAATGCACAACGCAACGCCAACCCGCATGAACATTCGCCGGATGAAATAAGGCCGCCTCATATTTCGTTCCCGCATTCCGGGCAGGTGCCAGTCGTGTTACCCGTCAAGTCGTATGCGCAATTCAGGCATTGGTTGCGTTTGCGACGTCTCCGCCGACGCATGGGACCGACAAGCAGCGCGGTAACCGGATACCATGAGACGAGAAGGAACAAGAACCAAAGAGGGACGCGAAGGGCGTGCACGGTTGCTTCGTAATCATTCAGCGATTGAATCTCCTCCTGGCTCATTGCCGTCATGCCCAATCCGCACCTCCAGGCAATTTCGCCCGTTTCTTGTTTTTCATAGGCGAAACCGGCAAAGCTCTTGGTCGACTTGGGAGGGGGCGGTATCGGGAGCCTCGTTGACCGCGGCTTGATGTAAGTCAGCACCAACTCGCCGCATGACGTTTGGGCATATGTGCGCCGACCATCGTCGTAACGATGCCCGTAATGGGTGATACCCCAAATCTCCGACGAATCCAGAGTCGCCGCTGAGATATTCCAAAATGTCGCGAGCGACCAATCTTTGACGATGAAATTCTGACCGGAAGTGGTCCTTAATTTGAATTCGGTAACGACAGATTCGTGTCCCTCGCTGTTGTCCCAGACGTGGCGCTGAGGCGTAAGCTCATTCACGTCACAACAGGGCAGACGAGTCTTGATCGCAAAGCTGAGCACGAACAAGACGCCAACCGCGACGGAGAGCAACGTCGTCACCAGCAGAAGCGCTTTGCGAATCATACCGAGTCCCCGCATTCCGGGCAGATGCCGGAAGTATTACCCGTCAAGTCGTAGGCGCACTTCAGGCACTGGTTGCGCTTGCGTCTGATCCGGCGGCGATAGATGCCGGTTACCAATACCGTCAACGGGTACGCCGCGAACAAAATAAAGGGAAGCCACAACTGAACCCGCACGATGTCGACCGTCGCGACCGCATCGCAAAGTGACTTGTACTCGTCGACACACATTTGAGGGTCAATATAGCTCGATAAATATATTCTTGAATCCGTTCCATCACGCTCGATCGAGAATGCGATGAAGTTCTTCTTCGATTGGACAGGGGCTGGTCCCGCCGGATTGCGGATCGTGAACTGCACCCAAAGGCACTCGCCGCGTGACGCGTATACATAGGCGCGCCGCCCTTTGGCGTACTCTTGGTGATGCATGGTGACACCCGGCAGGGATGGCGCAGACAGGCCGGACCGCGTAACCTTCCACCAGAGGGCGGCCCCCGCATCCTCTACGACACAATAATCTTCCGGATACATGTGTGGCTCGATCACGTAGCTTTCGCCGGTGCTGGAGTCAGTGCCAGTACAGATCATTGGAACACAATCGGCCAGGTCCAGGCAGTCAAACTCGCTCCGACAACTGAAACTCATAACCGCCAGCGCGCCAATTGAAATGGCCGCTAGCGATGTAACCAAAATCAGCGCTTTGCGAATCATACCGAGTCCCCACACTCCGGGCAGGTGCCGCTTTCGTTACCTGTGAGGTCATAACCACATGCGGCGCAGTAGCGACCGTCGGGCGTGATCGGTTTGCGGCGAAAGTCACGATAGAAAATGACCGAGCACGTGGCGGCAATGACTGACGGCACGACAATTCCTATCGCTTCAACGAAGGGGCCGCTCATATCGATTCGATGCGGCGAAATTGCTTCCCAAAGCGCGACAACCAGCGTCAACGTCGAGAGCACGCCCGTCCTGACGATCACCCAAAACGGCAGCAAAACAACCAGCACCGCCATGATCGACAAGACACGCGACTTGCGCACGGTGACATTGGTTCTGGGCATGGATCAATCCAACCTGCAGATCATTACCGCGCAAGCGCTCCGTAGGGTGGGCCGTGCCCACCGCAGTTTATTTGCACAACAACTCGGTGGGCACGGCCCACCCTACGAATCACTTGTCGCAATCGGCGTTCCGCATTCGGGGCAAACGCCGCTTTCGTTTCCCGTCAGATCGTAACGACATTGATGGCAATTGTGCCCGTCGGGAACTACTTTTTTCCAGCGGCACACGAGGTAGATGCGCTTGCCTACCAAATACGCAACAAAAGCTGCAATCGGAATGTTCACAATGAAGGTGATTTCGAACATGTCGGACGGGGACATTTTCATGCCCAGGATCCAAGTAGACCCCAGATAGATGAAGCCTGATAGAACCGCCATCGACAGCCAAAAAATCAGAGGGCCAGTAAAGAATAAAACAACGATCGCCAGAATCACGCTCACCACGACTGACGATCGCTCTACCTTGTACAACTCGACCCCTGGCAATTCGCCCGACGACGCCGCGCTTGCAAGCCCTTCTTGATTTCCACAGTCCGATTGCATTGGGTCAGCCCGTAGGGTGCGCTGTGCGCACCGCCGTTTGACCGACTAACGACTCGGTGCGCACAGCGCACCCTACATACTTGGTGGGCACGGCCCACCCTACCTGATGATACGCGGGTTGGACTGCTTGCAACAAAAAAAGCCGCCGTCGCACTGTTACGTGGACGGCGGCGATTGGGTTTTGGGTTTCTGTTTTGGCGACGACCGCCCTTTACGGCGTCTGGCAGCCGGCGATCTGACCGTCGGGGCCCACCATGGCTTCGTAGGCGCCGTAGTCATTCACGTCGACGTCGCCATCGCCATCGGTATCGAAGCAGACGCAACCTGTCGCGTAAACCGGCGTGCCCGAACCGATGTCACCCGTGAAGCATTGCTGCATCAACAGGTAGTCCGCAAGGTCGATGTCGCAATCTTCATCGCCATCGCCAAACGTCGTCGCGCAAACCGCACAGTCATCCGGAATGCCGTCGAAGTCGAGATCATCCTGCAAGCCGGCTTCCAGATCGCAACCATCGCTACCGTTCTGACCGTCGCAATCGCTGAGCGCCTGACACTCGTCGGGAATGAGGTCGGGACGTCCGCGGCCTCCGGTATCCGACAGGAACGCTTCGATGTTCGCAAAGTCCTGCTGCGTGTATTCCGGATGCGCTCCACCCGGATGATTGGTCGGCGGCGTCAACTTGTTCCAGATGAACACGCGCGAACGGTTGCGAATGTTTGGACCCGGCAGCGATCCGCCGCCCATGCCCGTCGGTCCGTGACAGCCGCTGCAGGTGTTGGCCAGGATGATCTGCCCCTCTGCCGGAACGCCCACCGGTCCGCCATCGCAGTCGCTGCTGGTCGGGCCCTGGATGTCGCACTCGTCGGGCACGTCGTTGCTGTTGCAGTCGGCCGCTGACCCACCGGCGATTTCGTCGGCGTCTTCGATACCGTTCGAGTTGCAATCGAAGTCGAGTCCGCAGGGCGCCGTCACCGACACATTGTCGATCGCCAACTCAACAATGCTGCCCGCGCTCGAACCGTCTGCCGCACCAAAGCGGAACTTCACCGTCGACGTCAGGCTGATGAAGCTTTCAAGATCAAACGAACGGGCCGTCCAACTGTTGGCGTCCGACTGATTGTCAATCGATTCCAACTCAACCCACGACGAACCGTTGTTGTCGGAAACCTCAGCCACATAGAAGTCGCCGCTGTCGGCACCGAGGTCACGCAGGTAGTACCAGCGAACGAATGAAAGATCGGCTTCGGTCTCGCCGCTCAGGTCGATCGTCGGCGATTCGAGATAAACCACACCACCATCGATGTCGTCGGTACCGATCGAACCGCCCGGATTCTGGCCGGTGAACATGCAACCCGTGCCAGCGAAAGCGTCTTCCGGCTGGGCTTGGTCGCCGCCGTTGGACGTGCCAACCGGATCACCGATCACACCGTCGCCAGTCGATGCCGTCGAACCGGGTCCATAAAGATTCCAGCCGGCTGCGTTACCATTCTCGAAGTCGTCTTCAAAGACAATGTCCTCGCAAACGATATCCTGGCAGTTTGCATCACAGGTGACGCCGTCGGGCGGATCGCATTCTTCACCGCTTTCGACAACGCCGTTGCCACACACCGAGCAAGGTCCGCCGTCATTGGAGATGCTGATCGTGCCGTTACCCTGGTCACCATTATTCCAGCCACCGACGCGGATCAGATATGAGTTGCCCGCAACGACCGGGGCTGTCAGCAATGACGAGAATCCGCCGCATCCCGCGCCGTCATCGTTGCACGCCAGGAAGCTGAGGTTTCCGCAATCGGTGTTGTCATAGATGACCAAGTCGCTGTCATAGTTGACCGTGTCGCACGTGCTGATCGTCAGCGTACCACTGCACTCGGCTGTGTACTCATACCAGATGTCGTGATACGTCTGGCCGCCATCGCCCGAAACCGTGCACGATGCGTTGGCTGGTCCATCCGTCGTCGCACCAACCGTGCTGTATTCATGCACACCATCGGTAATCGGCGGGGCATTTTGGCAATCGTCAGCTGTCTCGACCTGGCAGTTTTCGTCGCAACCATCGCCCGGCGTCGTGTTGCCGTCGTCGCAACCTTCGCCACCGTCGAGATTACCGTCACCGCAAACGCCTTCGAACTGGCAGTTTTGATCGCAGCCGTCACCCGGCGTGGTGTTGCCGTCGTCACATTCTTCGCCGGTTTCGACGATGTTGTTGCCGCATACGATACCGGTGTCCGGCACGATCTTGTAAACGCTGCCGGCAGTGCTGACGATGTACAACTCGCCGTCGGCGTCTTCACCAAATGCCACCGGTGAACTGATCGAGCCCAACTCCGCCGTTCGATTCACGCGATCGGTGATCGTCGAACCGTCGTAACGCAAGCTGAAAATCCAGTTGCCGCAGTAGTCGCCATAGAAGTACGTGCCCTGCAAACCGGGCATCGCGCACCCGCGATACACGTATCCGCCGATGATGCTGCAGATGAAACCGGGGTGAATCGGATCGCCGCTGTGCGCTACGTCGAAGATCGGATCGGTCAGCGTCGGGTCGCTGGCAACGCAGCCGTACCCACCACTGCTCGTCGGCGTTGCGATTAAACCTTCGCGACAGTCCCAACCGTAGTTGATCCCGCCGAGCGAGCCAGCCGGCTCGAAGTCAACCTCTTCGCGCGCGTCCTGTCCGACGTCGGCGATGTAAAGGTCACCGGTCAAACGATCGAAACTGAATCGCCACGGATTGCGAAGACCGAAGTCCCAAATCTCATTGCCGAACGGGTTGTCGCCCGGGATATACGGCGCGCCGCCGTCAACATCCAGACGCAACATCTTGCCCAACAGCGACGAGAGATTCTGCGCCCGGTTGTTCGGATCATCACCAGAACCGCCGTCACCCATACCAACATAGAGCATGCCGTCAGGACCGAACGCGATGTTTCCACCGTTGTGGTTCGAGAAGTCCTGGTTGATCGTTTTGATGATCACAGCGCTGCCCGCGTCGGCGACATTCGGATTTCCCGAAACGGTGTAACGGGCGATAACGGTGTTGCCCGAGGTGTTCGTGTAGTTCAAGAAAAAGTAACCGTTGCTGGCATAATCCGGGTGGAACGCCATCCCCAGCAAACCACGCTCACCGCCAAAGCTGATCAGTCCGCTGATATTGAGGAACGGTGTGCCAAGCACCAAACCGTTTTCGATGATTTTGATTTGTCCTGAGTTCTGCTCGATCACAAACATCCGCGACGCATCCGTCGGATCGCCAAACACACCAACCGGTGTATCCAGTCCTGAAGCGATTTCGATCGTCGTCATCGGAACTTCGGCAATCGATTCGCACTCATCCGGAATGGTGTTGCCATTGCAGTCGTTGCTGTCACCGTTGGCGATGTCGATGGAGTCTTCAGTTCCGTTGGAGTTACAGTCCTGCGGACCGGTGGCTGGTCCGGTGGTGGACGCCGTCACGCTGTTGGGGGTTCCCGGCTTGAAGATACCGAGCGTCACGTTGGTCGGCTGAGGTCCGACGTTGGCGTCGAAGCGGAAGTTGTACATCGTGCCCCAGCGGATCGCGTTGGCGTCGGCATTGGTCGCGAAGGTTTCGGTCGACCAAGTGACGTTGCCGCCGATTTTCGATCCCGGCCAATCCACGTCACTGTAGGGCTCACCACTGTGGTAATCGACATCCCTGAAACCAATGTTGGTGACGACCGCACCCGAATCGATCGGCACGGTAAACGAACCAATCGAACGATCTGAGTTAAGGTTTTGCACGGCGTATTCGTAATGCCAGATACCGCCGCCCAGCGACGAGGCTTTCGCAGCGAGAATCACCAGACCTTCACCGGGAATGCGAACATCCGTCTCCACGACCGAAGGATCGTTGTCCTGCCAGGCGCGAATACCCGACTGCTCGCGCTGCGTGCTTGCCGCCAAAGAAATCGACCAACTGCTGCCGCTGCCCGAGACCGTGATCTGGCGATATGACGCGTTGTTGTCCTGGTTGCCAGCCGCAGCATCGTCTTGTGTCACATAGTGACCCTCGACGAAGTAAGTACCGCCACCATCCTGAGCCGGATCGAGATCGGAGATCGCCACCTGCAAACGCTTGTACGTTGAATCGCCGGTTGAACCCTGGTCACCGTGCGTGAACGGATAATTGAAAATACCGGTGTGGGCGTTGACTTCCGAGCGCGGTCCGAGTCCCGACTGCTGGCCATTGAGCCCGCAGCAATACGGATCTGAACATCCCACGCCCAACACGCTACCACCCTGCCCATTGCATCCGCATCCGCAGATGTTTTCGGTGAGCGCGGTGAACCCGTGCTTGAGCCAGCTTTGACCGATCTGCTCGAGGCGTCCGTCTTTGAGGCGGTACATGTTCTGGCCAATGACGGGATGCTGGTTGGTACCGGCGACCCAGAGAAGATTCTGATCGCCAATGTTGCAAGAGGTTGTTCCGACTGCGAACGCCTCGATGCCGTTGAGGCTGCTGTAGTTGGACACGTCCATCAGGTCGCCGACGATGACGTCGACGCCGGGCAGTCCGCAAACTGTTCCGCCATTACCGCCACGGACAGCCGCGTCTTCATTGCCGCGACGGAATTCATCCGGCACATCACCGCCTGCCCACGACAGCGCGGCTTCAATCGTAAACGATCCGATCACCTTGCCAGCCAGCGACGCATCATCAAGGGCATCTGCCAGCTCGCGGCTGATGCTGATCTCCGCACCTTCAAACAGAACCTGCTCGCCGGCTTGGTCAAAACCAACCTTGGTCGCGGAAAGTACCAGACCACTGCGCCGACCCGTTGCATCGGTGGTGACCAACGACGAACCGAACAATCCATCGGGCAGTTCAATTGCCAGATCATCCAGCGTGGCCTCATGCTGCTTCGAAAAGATTCGCAATCCGCCGCCGTGGCGAATTTGACCAGCATCATTATTCGACAAGCCGGCGCGGGATTCAGTGAGCGTTAACGTCGAACGTGCATCCACGTTGAGCCACACATCGCTGTTTTGTCCCTGCGTCGCAGCGCCGTTACGATCAATCGCAGCCACGCCCAGACCAAGCTCATCCAGCACCGTCTCATCAAACGAAAGCTTGGTGGTTCCATGCGTGACCATCCACTCCACATCGGCGTTGGCGGATTGCGCCATGCCCAACCCCGCCAACACGACAACAACTGCCCGAATCATGCCCGCTGATTTCATCGCGTCTCCTTCTAAACCGCCTCACGTTTGGTAAGCGCAATGGTCAGGCATGGGTGTCACGTTGTGTCACGCAACATCGACTGACTGACCGAATGCTCTACCGTCAGATTTTGAAAAAGAAATGGAACGTTGCTGACTATCTGGAATGATCGCGACGATGGATCCTGCCCGATCGCAATATCCCCTGGCAAGACCACACACGCTTACCCGGCAACTATCCCCTCCTCGGATTTCTTCACATTAGCGGGATGAAATCGGCGATACAAGCGCGACTTGCGACGCCACTCGCGATTCATCGGACGGCTACAACCTGGAAACAATCGCGATAAAACGCGGAAAGAACAACGCGCCATTTCGCGCGATTGATCCGCCTTTTTTCCGAACCCTTTGACGTCCAAAGCCGCTGAGCAAGTGGAGAAAACCATGACGTCCGGCGCGCAAGTGATCTCGAAATCGGTGAACCCCCGGCATTATTGGGCACGAAAATCGCTATCCGGCAAAACGCTTGGTGTATGCAGTTGGCCCCGATAAAATTTGCTCAGGATCTCGGCCATGACGACGCACAACGCAAACAACGAGCGCGATCGACCGCCTCCAGCCATCCGATCCCGCGCCCAGGCCTTTGAAGCCTTGGGATTGAAACCCGATGCAAGCCAACAGCGCATCCATCGGCGCTTTCGTCGCATGGCATTTCGCTATCACCCCGATCGCAATCGAACCCAGTCAGCCGCCGACATCTTCAAGCGCGCGTCGGAAGCGTATCAGTTCCTGAGAACCTACAATGCCTGCAACGTCTCGCATTGTGTCGACGATGAATTTGAATGTGTTTGCAGGAAGTGCAATCGCGTGTCCAAACTTCACGCCGGACTGGATCGCAATCTTTACTGTCGCGACTGTTTGCTTTCGATCGACGGACGCCGCGGTTTGCCGGCTCCCCCGATTGTGATGGCCTCTTTCGCCTTGGCGATGGCGATTCTTTTCGGATCGTGCGTCACATTTGTCGCATACTTTGTGACGGGTGGGTCTTGGCTGGCGTGGATGACGATTCTGCTTGCGAGTGTTTCATTCATCCTGACCGCAGCGACAGCCATCGCGGTGGAGTTGGCCGCACAACCCAGACGCCCGCGCCATCGCAGAACGTTCTTCACATAAACACCCGGGGCGAACATCAACGGCGCACGTCATAACCGAATACCAGCCAGAAAATCGCATGGACTGGAACGCCTCGCATCGGACGACTATATTCTGCGCCATGACCGAGCAAACCATGCAAGCCCCCGCCTCCGCAACGCCAGCGGAATCAGCAGCAGCCCATCCGCAATCAGAAGTCACCAAGTGGGAGGCGTTATCCTTCGCGTCGATGCGACTGTTCCTCGGATGTCTCCTTCGCATCGTCGGACTTGGCGGACTCTATCACCTGTCGCGCGGGTTCGGCGGGCTGGAATACCTCATCGATTACAAGCGTCGCCGGCGTGTCAGCAAGATGCAGTCCATCGTCTTCGATGAGAGCACGCCCAAGCGCGTCCGCCGCAAATGGGTGTGCGAAAATTTCATGCGCCTCCGCTGCGACAAAGTCTTCTATCTGATCTTCGACAAGCTGCCCAAAGAGAAGCTGGCTGGCTGCTTTGAAATCGTCAACCGCGACATCCTCGATGCCGCGCTGGCACGCGGTAACGGCGTGTACGCCATGACGTCGCACATCGGCTCGGCCCACGTCATCGGAATGCTCATGTCGTTTATGGGTTATCGCGTGTCAGGCGTGCGCAGCCCCAAGGAAGGCAACATCCGCCGGTACATGCAGAGCAAATGGGCGGAAAAATATCCCGACCATCCGCCCATCACCCTGCTGTACACCGGCCACTTCCCCAGACCGATTTATCGCTTGTTCAAAGACAATTTCATTCTCGGCAGTTCATCGGACGTCTCGAAGATTCCCGACGAAAAGATGCGCACCATCCCGGTCAAGCTGTTCGGGCATGAGCTTGAGTTCCTGCTTGGGCCGCTGCTCATCGCGATTCGCTGCAAGGCGGCTGTCCTTCAGTCATTCACCCTGAGTTCGCCCGGATTCAAGTATCGCATCGAGTTTCTCGGACCGCTGACCGACCCGGACTCGGGCGACGAATCACCCGAACTTCTGGCCAAGGTCATGCAGCAGTACGCCGACAACATCGCCGAATACGCCCGCAAATATCCCGATCACATCACCAAGCGCTAGCAGTCGTTACAACAACGCTTGAGCGCTTCGCGGACACCGTCGGCGTACGCGGGATCGATTTTTTCAAAGTGCCCCAACTGTCGCTCGACGATTTCATCGGGCACGTCCGCCATCGCTTCCGCAAGATTCGAGAACAACCGCTCCTTCTGATCAGCATTGAACAGATTGAACAGCGCCCGCGGCTGGCTGTAGTCGTCATTACCTTCGCGGTGGTTGTAACGATCCGCGTCGCCAGAGATCTTCAATGGCGGTTCTGCCGCTTCCGGCTGCTCCACGGGTCCGCCGAATGAATTGGGCTCGTAATACGCATCGGCGTTTTCCGCATTGGGGAAGAACCGCATCGCGCCGTCTTTGTGGTAGTGATGCACCGGACACTTCGGCGCGTTGACCGGTAGCGCCTCATAGTGCGTACCGAGACGATAACGGTGGGCGTCGGCATAGGAGAAAATTCTGGCTTGGAGCATCTTGTCCGGTGAGAAACCGATTCCGGGCACGATATTCGAAGGGGCAAAAGCAGCTTGCTCAATGTCCGTGAAGTAGTTGTCCGGGTTGCGATTCAATTCCATGACCCCGACATCGATGAGCGGATACTCACCGTGGGGCCAAACCTTCGTGAGATCAAACGGGTTGTACGATGTCTTCTCCGCGTCGGTTTCGGGCATGATCTGCACGCAGAAACGCCACTTCGGATAGTCACCGCGTTCGATCGCCGAAAACAGATCTTCCTGCGTGGACTCGCGCGTCTTACCGACAACTTCTGCCGCTTCCGCGTTGGTCCAGTGCTTGTGGCCCTGCATCGTCTTGAAATGAAACTTCAC
Source organism: Phycisphaerales bacterium UBA1845 (assembly GCA_002338715.1). GTDB lineage: Bacteria > Planctomycetota > Phycisphaerae > UBA1845 > UBA1845 > UBA1845. Next base: position 80,042 of record DDIR01000076.1, read on the forward strand.
CCAGAAGCGTTCGTTCTTGGCGTTGATGAAGCTGTAGGTGTGGCAGCCATACCCGTTGATGTTCCGCACGCCC
>DDIR01000076.1:80210-80434 GCA_002338715.1 Phycisphaerales bacterium UBA1845
ACCGTTGATGTTCCGCACGCCCACCGGCAGTCCGCGATCCGAAAAGAGAATCGTGACCTGGTGCAACGACTCGGGCGACTGCGACCAGAAATCCCACATCGCCGTCGTCGAGCGCAGGTTCGTCTTCGGATGGCGCTTCTGCGTGTGAATGAAATCCGGGAACTTGTACGCATCGCGAATAAAGAACACGGGCGTGTTGTTGCCCACCATGTCCCAGTTGCCTT
>DDIR01000076.1:80530-80852 GCA_002338715.1 Phycisphaerales bacterium UBA1845
CCACCATGTCCCAGTTGCCTTCTTCGGTATAGAACTTTAGCGCAAACCCGCGCACGTCACGCTCAGCGTCTGCCGCACCCAACTCGCCCGCCACCGTCGAAAACCGCGCGAGCATCTCCGTTTCTTTGCCAACTTCGGCGAACACTTTGGCCTTGGAATACTTGGTGATGTCGTGCGTGATCTTGAGCGTTCCAAACGCGCCCCAACCCTTGGCGTGCACCACCCGCTCGGGGATGCGCTCGCGATTCTGGTGGGCGAGCTTTTCCAGCAATTGATAATCCTGAATAAGCACAGGCCCGCGCGGGCCAGCCGTCATCGAATT
>DDIR01000076.1:80947-94636 GCA_002338715.1 Phycisphaerales bacterium UBA1845
CACGGGCCAGCCGTCATCGAATTCTGGTTGTCGGAGACCGGCGCCCCTGCCGTCGTCGTCAGTTTTGGATTCTTGGACATCTGCGTCACTCCTTTTGCGAGCGTTTCGAATGATTGGCACGAACCCGTCGGCGCAATTCGTGATTCTATCCCAACGGGTGATTCTTTTTGATTTCCTTAGAGAACATAAAGCGCAACCTGGTATAATTCAAAGACATAGTATCTATTGACTTGATAGGGAATACCTATGGAACTGCACCAACTGCGATATTTCGTCACCGTGGCTGACAAAGGGGGATTCACGCGGGCGGCAGAGGCCTGTTTCGTGTCCCAGCCGTCACTCAGTCAGCAGATCATCAAGCTTGAACGCGAACTGGGTCACCGCCTTTTCGACCGCCTCGGTCGCACCGTCAAGCTCACCGAAGCCGGTCACGCCGCATACGCCCACGCCATTTCCATCCTCCGCTCCGTCGACGAAATCGAAGACAGCGTGATCGCAGCCACCGACCCTGAGAAAGGCGCGATCACCGTTGGGGCGATCCCGACCATCGCGCCGTACCTCATGCCCGCATTAATCAAACGCTTTGCCAAAACCTACCCCGAATCCGTCATCTCCATCCACGAAGACCTCACTGCCGAAACCGAGCGCCGCTGCGCCGTTGGCGAAATCGACATCGGCATCATTGCGACCCCGCCAGCCAACAGCGCCCTACGCAGTCAGGAATTGTTCACCGAAGAAATGCTGCTCGCGCTGCCGGCGAATCACCGCCTTGCAAACAAGAAACGCATCGGATTGGAGGATGTCGCCGGCGAACCGTTCGTGCTCATGAACGAGTTACACTGTCTGGGCGAACAGGTCGTCGGCTTCTGCCACAAACAAGGTTGCCTGCCCGTCGTGCGCTGCGTGGGTGTGCAACTGTTGACCATTCAACAACTCGTCGCGCTGGGACGCGGGGTGTCGCTCATACCGGCGATGGCCGCCCAATCCGACAAACGCTGCGCGTACCGATCACTGGCCGCGCCGAAACCACAGCGCACGATTCGCATGATCTGGCACAAGGATCGTTATCAATCGCAATTGGTTCGGGCGTTCTTGGAAGTGCTTGCAGGTTGCGGAAAGTTGTGATCAGGAATGTCGATCAGGAATGCGACTTGGCGTCGGTGTGTTCGCCAAACACGAGCACGCGGTTCTTGCCGGTGCCTTTGGCCCGCAAAAGCGCCTCGTCGGCTTGGGCGATCAACTCTTCCGCTGTCGAAGCATCCCAAGGGAAACTCGCGAGTCCGCCGCTGATGGTGATCGAACCGGGCGCGTGGTCGACGAGCGATTCACATTGCCAACCGAGCAGATCCTTCTTGAAACGCTCCAACACACTCAGCGCGTCGAGCGGATGGTTGCTGCCAGCCACCCGCGGCTGATCTGCATCCCAGAAGATCACGCAAAATTCATCACCACCGTAGCGCGTCACAATGTCATGATCGCGGCAGTGCGATTGGAACATCTTGCCAATGCAGCGAATGATCTCGTCACCAGCCGCATGACCGTATGCGTCGTTGTAACTCTTGAAATCGTCAATATCGAACAGCAACACCGTCACGCGGAATCGATCGCGCCGCGCCTTCTCCAGCAAATCCGTCAGCAGACGAAGGGCGTAGCGCCGATTGTGCAATCCGCTCAACTCATCCGTCAGCGCTTCTTTGCGCCACGAGCGATGGTTGGCTGCCGCGTCCAAAATGTGGGAGGCCAATCGTCCGTAATGGGCGAGTTTGTCAATGTCCGCCGGTCGATACGGTATGCGTCGCGGACCGACACTGATCTGCCCGATCGACTTCGTTCCGCGTTTGATCAACTCGACCAGCACCGGTTCAGCCACCGTTCCCCCGCTCGATGCCGTTGATCCGTCGGCGACGATCGTCACCGATTCACTTTGCATCGCCAGTCGAACGAGGTCAGCCAACCTGGTCAACGTTGAAAAATCGTCGCGACCAAGTTGTGCAAGCAAGTCACTCAGCGCCGCGAGCTCTTCCATCGACGCGGTTGCACATTTTTCGGCGCCGCGCGAAAGCTCTGTCCGCGTCACAAATCCCAGCGCCGCATCAAACTCGGCATGGTCAACAGGAAGCAGCAGATAGTCATCCGCACCCGATGCCGCAATTGCCTTAACGTGCGGTTCCAAGTCGACAGGACAACAGAGAATAACCTTGGTGTGTTCGCCAGCCGCTTCACGCAAACCGCGCAGCGCCGGCAGAAGTTGTGGATCGTCATCGGTTACATGAACAAGCACCGCCCGAACATTGCTGTGCGCCAACTCATCGATGCCTTCCAGAAAACTCGTCGTCTTCACCACGACGCAATTCTGATAGCGGTCACGCAGAAAACCCGACAGTACGTCGGATGACTCGATGAGCAACAACCGGTCGCGTTCAAGAATGTTGGGCGATGAAGATATCAATGAAGCCTGCTTTCGTTGCTGTCGATTCCGTGATCGAAACGATTCAGTCGCTTGCGCTCGTTACTCACCTAGCAGCAAACTCAATTCTTCCGGCGATAGAAGCGGCGGATCGTCCGACATCGCTTCGGTTTCGTCCGACCTGGGTGCATCCTGACTGCCTGCCGCGTCGTCGACCGAAGCGGCTGGCGGTGTGGGCCCGGTTCGCGTTGGCGGCGTACGCGTCGTTCCGCGACTCGCCTCGGACCAAGGAACAATCACGGGCCGACAGTCGTCGGGACTGTCATCATCAAATCCGGATTCCTCGCTCGGCTCAGCTGGGTCCCGGTCGAAGTCGCCGCCGGATTCGTACCCTTCCGATGCATTATCTACGTCCAGGTCAGCCGAGGGTTCTCCGCCGTCTTCCACCAATTCCAGCGATGGGTCTGTTGGCGGATGGCCCGAAATGCCCTCCGGTATCGAAATGCCCCCCGGAGATGTCCCAACCCCACTGGTTTCTATGCCCCCCAATTCGCCGGGGTCAAACGTGTCATCAGTTTTTGTGAAATCAGCGTCTGCAAGGTCCGATTCCCAATCGATGCTCTCCGGCCCACCCGAAACGGGTTCCACACCAACAGCATCGAATTCATTATCGGGAGAAGCAAATGTATCCGGATTATTTTGCGTTTCGTCGAAGCCGCCCGCATCTGTTGGAAAATCGCCCCAGACGTCGACGTCAGCCGAATCGGGGTCGGCGATTGCCCCCACATCACCATGCTCAGCCAGGATGCCTTCGACCGCCTCCGTCGAAAGGCGCGCGGAAGCGCCGGCTTGGATTGCCCGGTCGATCTTCGCGGCGCAGCGGTCTTCACCCACCACAAAAATGCAAAGCTCGGGATACGATCGTGTGCAGATTGAAAAAAATTCGAATTCGGGCGAGGTCAGCCAATCCACCCGAACCAGGGCGATCACCGGCTTGAGCGTCTTAATCCGCGCCAGCGCCTCATACACCGAAGGGCAATGCACCAACGCAAACGCATGATCCCCCATCAGCCCCTGGATTGACGGCGGCAGTTCGTCGGTATCAATGTCGACGCACAGAATCACTTCTTTGGATTCGGGATTCGTCTCTGCCAAATTCATCTCGAACACCGACCGGTGAATAAGATCTGAACTATTTCATCAGCGACACGGGCCCGTCTGACCGCATTCGAGTCAAACCGCCGAAATTCGCGCTTTTGCCCAGCTTACAGGTGGAGCTGGTGATGGTCAACGATTCAGTTTCTTGCGATGCAATGGGTCGGCAAGCCGCTCAACCCGTTTGCTGCCCCCGGTCAGCCGACCGAACTGCCCGGTTCGATGCTGTCGTCGGTGGTGACGAGGATCACCTTCGAGCGATCTTCCGAAGAAGCAGCGAGCAGCATGCCCTGGCTGACCTCACCGCGCATTTTGCGGGGTGCAAGGTTGGCGACGACGACAATGTTCTTACCCACCAGGGAAGCGGCTTCGTAATGCCCGCGCAGCCCGGCGCAGATCTGCCGCTGTTCGGTTCCCAGATCAACCTTGAGCACGATGAGCTTGTCGGCATTGGGATGGTCGTTGGCTTCAAGCACCCGCGCAACCTTCAGACTCACCTTGAAGAAGTCGTCGATGCTGATCAAGCCCGAATCGTCAGCCGACGAGGCGGCTGTTGTCGGAGCCGGTTGCGACGAAGCCGGTTGCGACGGGGCGGCTTGGGGTTCTGCGTTCGGGCCAGATGCCTGTGGTTTTTCTTCAGTCATGATGCGTTTCTCCTAGGCGCGAAAGTGTATCGAGCCCCCGAAAAAACGCCAATCATCACGTTAGGGCGACCAGCGAAATTTGACTATCCGCCGAATCTGACGCCACCATCTGATTCTCGATTCGGCACGTCGCACAGTAGCAAGGAACTCTCTTTACGGCGGCCCGAGGATGCAATGTCAACCGTGGAGTAAGATGTAGTCAATGACGTGCGAGAAGTCACCAGGGGAATCTGAACTTAGCAAATTGATCAATTTGCAGGAGTCAGGACACCAACTGGATGGTCGTTCGGGCGGAACCAAGGGTTTCTTGCGCTCAGTGACACAAGTTTGGATCTGAGCAAAAGCCTGAGAATGCCAAGGGTACCGCCCAAGAAAGACTAATCGGGAAATGGCAATAATCCTTGAAATTCTCTTGCAGCCTCACGGGACATACCCATTTCTTCCAATAGATCACCGACAACTACGCCTTCTCTGATCCCTCTCAAGATTACATAGGGGCGCAGCAATGGATTGTTGAATGCGTATCTTGCCCGCCGCTTTTTTCCAGTACATTCAAATACCGGTCCACGTTCCTCATCTTCAGAGAAGTCTTTGAGATGCCGAGAGAAGGCTGGAATCTCGTACTTGGTTTGTGTGATTCTCCGCAACGGCTCACGAACATCAGTTGACGAGAAGAATCCGCGATCATCAGTATGTGCCATGGCGCACGCAAGTAAGACGCTCCCGTACAGTGTCCCCTTGCGTTGCGCTTGCGTGGCGCGGTGATAAGCTTCTCGTGTCGTCACGAGCGTGTTTTTCAGCGCCCCATCGATTCCCCCTTTAACATCTTGAAGACTGATCTGACGGGACTCACGGTCAATTGCACAAAATGCCGATTCTTGTCCGAGAAGGTGCGTGTAATGCGGGAATCCTCGTGACAGAAACACAATCAAATCCCTCGCATCTTCATCTATCTCCATTTGCATGACTGTCATTGCCCTGTCGACAATTTCTGTCAATTCGTCCTGTGTCATCGGGGGCATCGCGATTTGAACTAGACATCGCTCGATGGACTCATGTTCCTTGAGAAGTTCAAGTATGTTGTTGGCCACACCAACGAGAACGAGCGTTATCGCCACGGAGTTGTCGGACAAATCCTTAATAGTGTCAGCAAAAACTGCTCTCTCGTCTTCGTCGAGGACATTAAATTCGTCGAACACCAAAACAATTTCAAAGCCCTCGTCGCATTCTTGCTCAATTATCCTCCGGATGTCACCAGCACCTACTTCATCTGGCAAGAATTGTGACAGATTGTATTCAATGGTTGATCTGCCTGGCACTCTCGTTTCAGGTGTTCCCCCTTCTACGAGTACTGGAATGGACTCGAATGACCTCCGCCACACGTCTCCAAAGTCGTCATCTTTTGTGCAATTGATTTTGATAAATCGCATGCTCTCAAAGTCTTCAAAGATGTGCTTGAACATGCTGGCGAGTGATGTCTTGCCCACTCCTCGCTGACCGTACATGACCATATGACAACCACGTGACGTGACTGCCTTGATCAGAGATTTTATCTGCTCTGTTCTCCCGCAGAACAACTTGAATTCATCCACAGGAGCGCCAGGACTGAACGCTCTACCGGCCAGAGCACGAAGCCTAACCCACCTTTTTTCCATCACACCCACCTCACAAATTCGTCGCAACCAATTGTGCGAAACCGGGACATAAATGACAACAATCCGAATTAAATGACAACGATAGAATTTAATTTGCATATATCATGCCTTCGTCGCAATTCGCCGTCAACTAATTGTCCTAAGTCGCCCGGATAAAGTGAAACTGCAACAATGTGCCTGCGATGATGGAATCGCGATTTGGGGCAATAGCCAACGCCTCGCGAGAGGAGCAACATCTGTACCACCGTTCACCGAGACCCGGGTTAGTAATTCAGCCATCCTAGACCGCCTCTCATGACTTAGGCATCGCGTACCCCTTTGATAAGACAAGCGCGTGCGCCGTTCGCCAATCCGGATCAAGAAAACGCCAGCCATTCAAGAACTGCAACACCAAGAACAGCGCGTACATAAAGCCTGAGCCCGAAACGCCTACCAATGTTTGGACGTGGGGCAATTGAATTGGATTTCTAAAATGAGACGTCAAAGGTACGTTGCTGTTCGCGACGCAATCCTGCCCTGCGCTCTGCGCGGGTAGTTCATTGGCGATCACGCGTTACAATGGCCGTCACCATGAAGCCTTGTCCACTTATCTTCAAACCCATCTTCAAGCCCAGAATCTGGGGCGGGCGCAAGATCCATACGCAGTTCGACAAGCCCCTTCCGCCCGGCGAAAACTTCGGTGAGTCGTGGGAACTTGCCGACCTTGAGGACGATCAATCGGTGGTTGCGTCGGGCCCGCAGCAGGGACGCACGTTGCGCGAATTGGTTGTCGAATGGGGCGATCAACTCCTCGGCGGCATCGCGCTATTTGAAGGACGATTCCCGCTGCTGATCAAATACCTCGACGCCCGCGAGCATCTCAGCGTGCAGGTCCATCCCGATGCCAAGTTAGCCGCCCAACTCGGCGGGGCTGTGCGGGTCAAGAATGAAGCGTGGGTGGTGATCGATGCGGAACCGGACGGCTGCATTTATCGCGGGCTGGTTGATGGCGTTACCCCAGACCAATTCTCGAAAGCGTTATCGGACGGCGGCGTCGAGAAACTTCTGAAACGCATCCCCGTGCGCCCGGGCGACGCGTATTACCTGCCGAGCGGAACGGTTCACGCGCTGGGCGGCGGCGTGCTGGTGGCTGAGGTGCAAACGCCATCCGACACGACCTATCGCGTGTACGACTGGGATCGCGTCGATGCCGCAACGGGCAAGCCACGCGAACTGCATATCGACCGGGCGATGCAGTGCATTAATTTCGGCGACCAGACGATCGAAGGCGAAGAGCGCTCTCATGTCGCGAGCGTGTGGACGACGATCACGCGATTGGTGACGTGCGAGTCGTTTATCATCGAGCGCGTCCGCATGGTTGAAGGACTCGACCAGGACATCCCCTACAAGCAGCTCGTCGTGTGGATGGTCTTGGAAGGTCGGGCGACGATCACCTGGGACAAGGGCCAATCGCGCCTCGACGTCGGCAAAGGCGACACCGTGCTCATCCCTGCCGGCGCGAATGACTGTCGCCTACAGACCGAGACCGACTGCGTCTGGCTCGAGGTCACCGTCCCCGGGTTCGCACAATTCGAACAACCGGCTGGGCCCAATAACCTGCAGGCCGAATAACCCGCAGCCACTCGTCATATGCACGAATATCCCCAGCCCCATTGAGACCAGCCCCCCAAAATCGTTAGGATGAGAATCGTTGGTATGGCATAACTTGCGGGCACATCGACGTCGACCCGAGCCACCCGCGAACCACCCAGGGCAGCAGGACGAATGAGCAAACGGCATGACTATGTGGACGATGCGCTGGAGGACAAACTGCGCATCGGCGAAACGATCCTATGGATCTACGGGTGTTTGCTCATCCTTGCCGGCGGTGGTTTTGTGATTGCCAAGTGCCTGGTGGCGGAGTTCGGCGCGGCCTTCGTCGGATTTGTGGCCACGCTCACCGGGGCGGGGTTGGTCGCGCTGTGCTGGATGTCGTTTCGCATGATCCGAACGGTGAAGTCGAACGCCCACCGCCTCGAACGACTGCGACAGCGCATCGATGAATTGGAATTGGAAATCGATCAGGGCGCTACCGGTATCGTCGCGCCGCAGCATTCACCACCGCTTCCCACGGGCGAGTCGGCTGACTCCGAAATCGAGCGGGAACGTTTCCGCTTTGAACACGCCCTGTCATTTCGCGACATCGAAACGTGTCGATATCTTTGGCCCATCGTCAAGGAATCAATCGATACCGAACGGGCTGATCGGTATGAACAGGCGCTCGCAGACATGGAGCACGAGACGGCCGAGTCGCTGCGCCAGGAGTTCGCCGTGCAGTTGCGTGATCACGATTACGCCACAGCCCTGCAAACCGGCGAGCGCATCACCGCGCTATTTCCAACCAGTCGAATGTCATCCGATTTCAAATCGATCCGCGAGCGCGTCGAAACACTGGCCACCGCGAACAAGAACGACAACAACCACACAGGCAAGCTATAGAACACGTCGCGTCCAAACATAGCCGCGCGACAGCGTCGTCATTCCCGCGAAGGCGGGAATCCAGGGGCAAAACGAAGTCAATCCACGTAGGTACTGGCGCCCGTGCTGCGAAGAGTGGACGAGCAAGACGCTACGCTCGGATTATGATCGCTACAACATTCCGCCCGTATTTAGAAGCTACTCCGCAGCCGCCTTTGCCCCACCCAGGAAACCCGTCACCGTGTCGATGAACTTGCGGTTCTCTTCGACATAGGGGTAGTGACCGCTTCGTTCGAAGACCTCAAGCTTCGCGCCGGGGATACCGTCGGCGATGGTTTTGGCGAGAGGTGGCGGTGTGATCAGGTCAAACTTCCCGCAGACGACCAGCGTGGGGATGCCGGTGATCTTCGCCAGTTCCGGACGCAGGTCGATCGTGCGGAAAACCTCTTTCTCCATCACGATATTGACGTATGAACTGACTTCAACGTGCCGCAACCAGTCCAATCGAAACGCGGTATCCACCTCGCCGAAAAAGATCCCCGGCAGTTGCAATCCGACCAGCGCGACCAGCTCGCGATCGTTGGGTCCGCGCATCGCCTTGCGCAACTCACCGATCAACCAGTCGTACTTCTCACGATCGGTTTCACCCATCACCGACACCAAGACGGGAATGTACTTTTGGAATTCTTCCGCACTCGCCCAACCCGACACCAACACCATCTTGTCAACGCGATCAGGGTGCGCGAGCGCATACTTCATCGCGATCAGGCAGCCGCTCGACTGGGCAATCATCGAAATCTTTTCATGCTCAGCCACCTTGCGAAGCGCTTCCAACTCCTCGACCTGTCGTTCGAGCGTATACGCTTCGGCGAACTGCGGTTTGCTCGAACCACCGCACCCGACCTGATCGTAGTAAACCAGTTTGTGGGACTTTGAAAGTTCATCAAGATACGGGCGAAACATCTTGTGCGATTCACCGGGACCGCCATGAATCACGTAAAGCGGTGATCCTTCACCCATCAACTTCACGTTCAACGACTGCGCCCCGATGCCAGCCGTCATCTCCTTGGAATTCAGCTCCTTGTCCGTGATGGGCATCGCCGCAACCTTGGGCAGTTCATCCAATTCCGACATGAAGAGCTTCATGTCCCTGTAGAAACCCGGAAGCTTGGTCGGAGAAAACCCACCATCGAGCGCTTCCTGAAGCGCGTCGGCGAAACTCCATCCATCAACCGTCACCCGATGCGCAAAGCGCATGAACCCCGCGCGATCGCGACCCGATTGGCAATGCACGTACACCGTGCCATCCGTCGTCGCCCGAATCTCGTCAATAATGCTCCGCGCAACGTCTCGATTGATGCGGGCTTGGTCGAGCGGGCCGTCAAGTCCGATGGCCAACGGTTTGCTCTCAAACGCGACGCCCAAATCCTTTGCGTCAGCCGCTTCCTGATCGACTTCGGCAGACGGATCAAGCAGGCTGATGACCCGCGTGATACCGCGCGTCCGTGCCAAGAACGCAAGGTCAGCACGACTCGGCGCTCCACCGCAAATCATGTGATCTGAGAGCTTGGAAAGTTTCAGTCGCTTCTCAAAACGGGCAATCTCAGCGTCGTCGCCGCGCAGATCGGCAGAGTTGATCAGGACGATCGCCATGATGAGTCCGGCGGTCAGTTTGGACAAAGACATCGCGAGGTTCTCCTTCGGTTGAATCGCACCATCGTTCGTCCAAACGATCGAATCCAGCACATATCGTGTGGCGCTCCCATCATCTGGCGACGGATACCATTGTAGCGAATTGCGGGCCGCGGGTGAATTGACCCAACTGCGGCTATTTATTCGTGTTTGGAGTCCCTTGACTATAATCCGAAGCGTTCTTTCAACTTGCCGCACTATCCGGCGCGACTTAGAATTACATTGGGTTACCAGTTGCCCGGATAGTTACAACGACACATCGACGATTTCGACGAAGGCCAACCCGGAACTGCGGACACTGTCCTGATGACCCGGGCCCTCCCAGAGGACGATCATGAACCGTTACAAACTCTTAAAGATCATGCGGACGGGCGGGTTGACGGCGATCGTTGCATGGTGCTGCGTTCTGCTGATCGGACCGGCTTCGGGATTGGCGATCGACAAGTCGTCCGACAACGCCACCACCGAAAAAACATCTGCCGCCCTGCTGGCCAAGGAGTCGGCGATCAAAGACACCGCGTTCGACGAAACCGCACCGACCGAGCGATTCAAGAACGGATTCATCATCCCGATCCGCGGCGAAATCAACGACGTGATGTTTGAAAGTCTTGAGCGGCGCATCGAGACGGCCAAGCAAGCCGACGCCAAGCTCATCGTGTTCGAATTGGACACGCCCGGTGGCGCGGTTTCCAGCGCCCTGGACATCTGCGACCTGATCAAGTCGTTGACGGAAATCAAGACCGTCGCGTGGGTCCATACCGAAGCGTACTCTGCCGGCTCGATGATCTCGCTGGCGTGCGATGAAATCGTGATGAGCACGGCCTCCACCATCGGCGACTGCGGCGTGATCCTCGGCGGTCCCACGGGTCCATCGGAAGTCCCCGAAGAACTTCGCGCCAAAGCGGAAAGCCCGGTGATCGAAGAGTTTCGCGACTCAGCCAACCGCCGCGACTATGACCTCTTGCTGTGCGAATCGATGGTCGTCAAAGAGCGCGTGGTCTACTGGGTCGAAAACATCAACACGGGCCAGCGCAAATTCGTCGACGAACAGGAAAAGATTCGGCTCGTCGGCGGAAGCACTGACAAAACTCCGTTTGCCGCCTCCGACAATCAAGAAACGGAATACGAGTGGAAACTCGTCACGTCCTATACCGACATCGTTACCGGCAAGGAAATCAAAATCACCCAGCCGGTGGTGCCCGCCACAGAATTGTTGACGATGCGTCAGAGCAAAGCCGCAGCCTTCGGTTTCTGCAAAGCGATCTGCTCGAGCCCGACCGACCTGAAAATTCGTTACAACGTCGACGAAGCGCTGACGATGCTAACCTCCAACTGGTCGGAGCGCGTGACCAGTTGGCTCACCTCGATGCCGGTGCGCATCTTCCTGCTGGCGTTGCTGCTGCTCGGTGCGTACGTCGAATTCCATACGCCCGGGGTGGGGCTGGCTGGCTTGGTTTCGCTGATCTGCCTGGCGATCTTCGTCGGCGCACCATACATGACCGGACTGGCAAACGTTTGGGAAATCGTGATCGTCTTCATCGGATTCGGTTTGATCGCGTTGGAAGTGTTCGTCATCCCCGGATTCGGCGTCGCGGGCATCAGCGGTATGCTGTGCGTGGTGGTTGGTCTGCTGGCGACATTTATTCCTGAAGAACCTGGGCGCACGCTGCCCATCTATTGGCCGCAATTTGAACCGGGCCTGCAAGGTTTGAAGATCGGCGTGACGACACTCGGTTCGGCGCTGGGAGCTTCGATTGTGGGCATGATCCTGATCAGTCGGATGCTCCCGCATATCAGTTGGCTACATGGTGCAATGCCACTCAACCCAACAGCGGAAGAGGTTGGCCTCGTCGATCCTTACAACGGTTATGCTCGCGAAGGCGACGTTGGTTTGGTGGAGTCGCCATTGCGACCGGCTGGCAAAGTTCGATTTGGAAACATGCTGGTCGATGTGGTTACGCAGGGCATGTTCGTCGAACCGGGCACCGAAGTCGAAGTGTGCGAACGACAGGGCAATCGCGTTGTGGTTCGGCCCATCAATACATAAGAGCGAACGGACGATGGACTCGGTGGGCGTCATTCTGTTGTTGTATCTTGCCGGCGTCGTGTTGATCGCGGCAGAGTTGGTCTTGCCATCGCATGGCCTGCTTACGATCGCTTCGCTGGTCTGCTTTGGGATGGCCGTATATGCGACGTTCGGGCACAACCGCACACTCGGCGCCATCGCGGCCATCGGATGCGTGGTGTTTGTACCGACGATGCTCTTTTTGGGTATCAAGTTTGTGACGTACCTTCCGATGGGCAACCAATTCGCGCCGCCAAACCCAACGCGCGAAGAAGCTGGCCCCGCGTTTGATCGAAGCGAGTGCGAACAGTTTGTCGGTGCCCAAGGTCGCGCGGTGACGCCGCTGCGCCCCGTCGGTATTTGTGAGTTCAACGGACGACGCGTACAATGCGTTTCCGAATCAGGAATGATCGACGCCGGGCAACCCGTCAACGGTGTCGGTCTTCAAATGAATACGCTTGAGGTTCGGCTGGACGAATCCCAGTCGGCATAACCAGGCTAAAATCGAAGCATCTCGAAAGGATCAAACATGATTCTAGGCATGAATACATCGCATGCTCTAAGTTCACCACTGCTGGCCAATACTGGCTATTGGATCATTGGCGGTTTCGTGATCGTCGTCTTGCTCATTTTCTTTTTCTTCATTCTCAACGTGCTCAGCATCTGGATTCAGGCCCAGCTGACCCGCGCGAAGGTCGGCTTGCTTGACCTGGTGACGATGCGCTTTCGAAAGGTGAACCCCGCGACGATCGTCAACAACAAGATCATGTTGGTCAAAGCCGGCCTGGCCAGCACGACCACCGAGCAGTTGGAAAGTCACTACCTCGCCGGCGGGCGCGTGCCGAACGTGTGCAAAGCCATGATCGCAGCCGACCGGGCCAAGATCGATCTTGACTGGCGGACCTGCACCGCGATCGACCTCGCGGGTCGCGACATTCTCGACGCGGTCCACACCAGCGTGAATCCCAAAGTCATCGACTGCCCCAATCCGCAGTCCGGCAAAACCACGATCGATGCCGTTGCGATGGATGGCATTCAACTTCGAGCCCGTGCCCGCGTGACCGTGCGGACCAACATCGCCCAGCTCGTCGGCGGTGCGACCGAAGACACGATCATCGCCCGCGTCGGTGAAGGCATCGTCAGCGCCATCGGTTCTTCCAAGACGCACGCCGAAGTGCTCGCCAACCCCGATCGAATCAGTAAAGCCGTGCTCGCCCGCGCACTCGATGCCGGTACCGCATATGAGATTCTATCCATCGACATCGCCGATGTGGACGTCGGAACCAACATCGGTGCGCTCCTGCAGACCGACCAAGCTGAGGCCGACGCCAAACGCTTCAAAGCAGAAGCGGAGAAGCGCCGCGCGATGGCCGTCGCCCTCGAACAGGAAAACAAAGCCAAGATTCAGGAAAACCGTGCCCTCGTCGTCCTCGCCGAAGCGGATGTGCCCCGGGCCATCGCCGAATCGTTCCGCAGCGGCAACCTCGGCATCATGGACTACTACCGCATGCGCAACATCGAGTCCGACACCAGCATGAGAAACTCAATCGGCGGAAACGACGCGGGCAACAAGCCAGGCGTATAAAGGTAGGGTGGGCCGTGCCCACCATGTCG
>DDIR01000076.1:94728-95136 GCA_002338715.1 Phycisphaerales bacterium UBA1845
GTGGGCCGTGCCCACCATGTCGCAAGCAATCGAACAACCGTGGGCAATGCCCGCGCTACAATGTGTCACAGCGTGACACTTGGATATCGAATTCGGAAAGTAACCGGCAATGCTCCTGGCCAGCCTTGAAACATTCGACATACCCGGCATGCTCCTATTGGCGCAAAGCGACGATTGGGATGGATACGTACGTCTTATCGTCATCGGGTTGGCCATTGTTGGGGGCATCCTCAATTGGGTCGTCGGCAAGTACAAAGAGTGGATGGGCGATAAGGACGCGATGTCGCAGGACAACACGTCTGACGGGGACATTGTCTACGACGTCACCCTCGATGAAGATGACGATTACGTGTTGAAACCGCGCCGCACCGCCACGCCGACGCCAAGTCGACCCGCACCGCCGCGCCA
>DDIR01000115.1:0-648 GCA_002338715.1 Phycisphaerales bacterium UBA1845
TCAGAGCGGGTCCAAAATGTAGACGCCCCACCAATTCAGCGTTGGGAATAAATTCGAGATTCATGCAAGGGCGTGGTTACGTGCGACGGATGAGTCGATAGCGCGGATTGCAGCCAACATGCGCATGATAACTAAGTCGCAGTCAAGTGGTGAGATCGAAAGATGTGGCAACGTGACGGTCCCAGCCGACCGATTGTCACGCAGCAGCGCGGTAATAGTGGCGCCGCGATCCGCCGAGGAATCACTGGCAGCGGATCGGTTCCAATTCCGGCCGGTCTTGCGGTGAGTCATTCCAAAGCGCCTCAGAGAACATCAGAGTTGCCGGACCGTGTGACGAATGCATGTACCTGTTCTTCAGGGTCATTCATCTTCACAATGCGGCGCAGCATTCTCTCGCTCACGCTCGCTCCGTGGCACGTCGCTGGCAGCGCAACGATAGACTCCCGAATCGAAGGGGCGAGTCGCAGTAGGCCAAGAATCTGGGTTACTCGGGCACGCGTGATACCTTCTCGCATGGCGATTGCCGCTTGGTTTGGAATCTCGCCAGCGTCCAATTGGCGACGCCATTCGGCAGCTTTCTGGAGCGTCTGGACGACCGGGGGCAAACCCGGCGACTTGGGCTTCGGTCGCTTGTGCCTCTTGCGGCGG
>DDIR01000115.1:774-953 GCA_002338715.1 Phycisphaerales bacterium UBA1845
CCGCCGTTATGATCTCGTCATAAGAGACCGTTCGCCTCAACATGCCCACACCGTTGGTAGCGAAGGTCGGGTCCGGCCCCAGGCCCACATCGATGACCTGCTCACAGTATTGGAGGGAAGGCGTGGTGTCCGCCGTTAGGTCGCCTTCGAAGGCGACGTGGACGATCCGGAAGACGATC
>DDIR01000115.1:1042-6790 GCA_002338715.1 Phycisphaerales bacterium UBA1845
GTGGACGATCCGGAAGACGATCTCGGGTTCGCCCCGCATGGGATGGGAAAAACGGCCCTGGGGGCTCGCCGGGGCGGTTCGAATACTGGTACACTCGGGGAGGTTTTTGTTCCAGTATTCGAACCCCCGCGCTTCAATGCATACCCCACTTACAAGGCAATATCACACGACATCGCGCGGTCACGCTCTGCATAGATTTCTGTTGTTCTTGTGTTTGTGTGACCCAACATTGAGCGGCAGGCATCCAAACCAATTTGCTTGCGTATGTCGGCGGCAAAAGCATGTCGGATCTGGTTGGGACTGAATAACTCAATACCTGTGCGTTTGCATACTCGCTCAATGGCTCGGCGAAGTGCGTCTTTGCCGTACATGATTCCACGTATCCGCCCACCGCTCTTGCGCATGTTGATCGGGCGAAACAGATACTGGTCCGGATCGTCCACAAGATAATCAATCAACAAAGTCTGCGCCTTTGGACCGACGGGGATTTCCTTTATCCGCCAACGGTGTACTGTCTTGTGGATCGCGGGCGTGTATATCCACACTTCGTTTGACATATCCAATTCGTACCCTCGACTAGTTCTCGCTTCACCAGGACGCATGCCGGTGAGCCGCATTAATTCAACGACTCCGCGGACGGGCCGAGGTAAGAAAAAGGGAGTATTGCATCGAGGTTCTTGGTCGGGAAAGTGGCCAGACGACATCTGCACAACCTGACCGATCGCTGCCGAATGCCCCGACCAAATGCATAATCGGCGAGGGTCGTCGAAGGTCTTCTGCACCGCATGCCCAACTACTGCGATTGAAAGATTCGAACGAAGTCGGCCCAATCGGCTAAATCGATATCGTTGTCGCCATCGAAGTCCCATGGGTTGCATGCCGGAGTCGCCGGTTCATTGGGGCCAAGCAGGCACGCAACGAAACATTCCTGATCGTCCAGATCGATGTCGCCATCATGGTCGCAATCGCCCGGAACCAAGACGTCCAATGCAGACGACCAGAAGCCGCCCCGCAATTCGAACGCACCGTTGGCGACAACGCCGGCATCCGGTTGGCCGACGGTCCCCTGAAGCGTAAACGGACCGGCGACACTTGTCCCACCACCACCGTCGATGGTGTGCCAGGTCATTTCAAAGTCGGCGGCTGGTGCAGCCGTCACCATGCTGAGTGTCGTTAACATCACCATAACAAGACGGGTATTGGTTTTCATGGTATTCCTTCTTTCATGTTTATGCATTTGATGCGATCGTTCTCGTCGATCCAACGTCACTGAAACTCGATGCTTTACTTCAGTCGGTTGCCGATTTTCCAGCTTTGACTAAGGCATGCCGATCGTCACGCTACCACCAATGGTTTCGACCCTCATTTTTGTATCGAATGTCACTGCTTCCGGGTACGTGCCCGCATGGATGCGCATCTTCAAGTCGCCCTGCCAGTTCCTGGTTACGCTGCAATACGTACTCCCCGGTGTCTGAACGCAACTGGAATCATTATCGAGCTCGGATTGAACGGCGTTGACGCCGGCCACCGCGTCTTGAACCGTCGACCACGGATAATTCGGCGAGCCGTCACCGTCGACCGGCGCGAAGTTTTCCACGTAGATTGCTTTTCCTTTGATGAAGTGGTGAACAAACTTGCGACCGTCGTTCTGGTCGAAAACTTCCACGGTGGTCATGTTGTGCGGGCCCATGTTGACCTTGGTGTGTTTGAGGAAGAGCGTCGCCGCGACATCCACGGTGTCGATGGTCTCGAAGTTGTACTTCACTGAAGAGTCGCCCCCGGACAGATCATTCGAACTGGAGCAATAGTCTTCAAGCTCGCCCTCTTCGTTCTGATTCCACCAAACCCAACTATTTGAGCTGGCCCCCAAGTGGCGGTGTCCCGTGATGATCAATGCCACGTTGTAGTTGTTCAGCGCATCCCAGTACGCTTGACGTTGCGCATCCGACCACCAACTCCACCGCGAAAAGCAATCAAGACCATAGTGATGGATCAACACAACCGGACGTCCCGAATTGCCCACATGGGTGGCCAAGTCGTTATTCAAAAATGTCAGCGCGTTTCCGGGGTCGAGCAAGGGAACGTCCGGGTGACCGGAGTAGGTATCATTGGCAGGCATCAGATTGAGTTGCACGAAGTGAACGTCGTGCCAATCCCAGGAATAATGTGGTACCTGCGGATCGAGCGGTGGTGCACCTGCCGGCCCATGGTTGCACACCGCAGCGCGTGCCCGTGTCCGGATTTCATTGCGAATCAGATATCCGCCCAATCCGTAATCGTGGTTTCCCAGACCCTCAAAGACGTAAGGAAGAGCGAAACCAAATTCGGGATCGAACCAGCTTTGAACGTATCGCGAGTACTCATCGGCGTAGTCGGCTCGCTGCGTCAGGTCACCGGCCACCACGATGCCGCGAATATTGGCGTCGTTTGTCAGCATTTCGTTTAAATTCCGAGCCACTCGTTCTGATCTTAATGCGTTCGCCTCTGGCTCCGGACACTGCATGTGATAATCCCCCGCGCAGGCGCCAGTCGGATTTGTGTCTCCGTTGGCGTTGCAACACTTGTGGTCGAAGAACTGCGGGTCGGAGATGGCGAAGTACTGAACGTCTCGCGTCTTCGGGCTGGGCGTCCCCGCGAGTGCGGATGGCGGGAGCACTGCAGTCGCGAGAACAATGAGACTCGCTAGACTCAACTGTAGGTTTCTATTTGAAGATCTCATGGATCAATTCTCCTTTCGGTTACGACTGGTTATTGCAACGAAACAAGAACCAAAACCATGCCACGACCATCTTTCAGCGATGACATCGCCTTGCCAACAATCGCGCCGGCTGCCCGTTCGTGCTGATCCACCCGCATGGCGTGTCCGGGCGTGTTGGACGTCGTCAGCAAATCGCCGACCTGAACCGCTCCGTTCGCATCCGCATCGACAAGGCACCAAACGCGGCCGGTCAATGCAACGGGGTATTCGCCATCCGCGACCGTGCCCGTTTGCGTGAGTGTCAAGCCGGGGTTGATGCCATTCGCACCGCTGATGATTCCGGCAACCGCGCGATCGTACGCCGAGTCGGAAACACGCAACTCGCCCAGGTTGTTCCTATCCAATCCGACAACCATTCCAGGGCGGATGTCGGTTTCACCATGCACATGAAACGGTTCAGCGATGTCGCTACCGCCGGTGATCTGCAAGGCTTTGACACTGGCCAGTCCGGCGTTGTCCAAGGTCAGCGCTGGATCGCCGGAGCCGGTTCTAAAGGTCAACCTGCCAGAATTCGCTCCACTGCTGGCGCCGGAAGAGATGATTCGCCAATCGAGCCCGCCGGAACTGGTGTTTTGAAGATTGAGCCAGGTTCCATTGTTTGAATCACTCGAGACGCGTAAGGCTTGCTTGTCTGTCGTGAGGACATCGAGAGCATAAGTTGGGCTCGTGCGCCCGATGCCCACGAATCCACTTGATCCATCGATTGTCATCTGCATGGACTCGGAATCGCGCGCTCCGGTATAAAACTCGATGTCGGGCTGGTCTAAACCGCCTCGAAGCAGCAACCGGGTGGCTTGTTGACCACTTCCATCTTCAGTGGTGAATTCCATGGTGCTGGCGCCCCCGACCTGGTTCTGCGTAATGCCTACCGACGCAGTTGCACCATTGCCCTGGATAGCGATTGGTGTGGTCGGGTCGGCGACACCAACGCCGACATTTCCGTTGCTGGCGATGGTCATGCGTTGAGTGAGCGAGCCTGACTCTGATGTGCTGAAGTGCAGTTCCGCACCATCGGTTCCATTGCTGCGCGAGGCGATTTGGGCAGCTGAGTATTCCTGTTGGTCGCCGGAGTCGTAATTGTTGAAGTTGATCGTGGCGAAGTCATTTCCCGCAGCGTTGCGTGCCCCGACAAGATCGAGCTTGCGGGTCAGACCGCTTGATACATCGCCACGGTCCGCGACGATGTCACCACCAAACACGTGCAACTTGGCGATCGGCAAGTTGGTTCCGACGCCCAAAAAATCCGACGACGTAACAT
Organism: Phycisphaerales bacterium UBA1845; assembly: GCA_002338715.1. Taxonomy (GTDB): domain Bacteria; phylum Planctomycetota; class Phycisphaerae; order UBA1845; family UBA1845; genus UBA1845. The sequence goes on from DDIR01000115.1 coordinate 5,059, forward strand.
GCAAACCGCGCACTTGAGATGCGTACGGTGCAGTCGTGATGCGTTGACGCGGAAGCGTCGTGTAGTCGCCAACACCCACGGGCGTCCGGACGATGATTTCCAGCCAGCGATCGTCCGCAAACGCTGATGGACCAAAGTCGAGTGTGACAGTGAAGAGTCCATCCTCGATCTGGGCCGCGCTCGACCCCAAGAACGCATTCAATCCGACCTGAGATCCTCCAGTTTCTGCGTCAAAAAGTTTGAAGATCATCTCGGCTCGCTCGTTGACCGGCTGACCACTTTTGTAGAGTGAACCCTGATAGGTAAATGCCGCTCGGTCGGTGCTGCCAGCGAGGGCAACGTGGCCGATCGCCAAACAGCCAAGAATTGCAGCCAGTTTTGTAGATTTGTTCATCTTGATCGCTCCTGTTCGAATCGTTCTTGGTTCACCGGGCCCGCTTTCATGGCGATGCCTGCGGTACTTTTGACTGAAGGTGCGCCTCGCTGGACGCCAAATGGCGTGCATCAGCGAAACGCTTCTATGAGGGAATCACGAACGGGAGACGAATTGGCCGAGGGATTTTCTTTTTTTCTCTGAAAAGGCGGTTTATCCTAAAGAGAAGCCGGATTCTGCAGACCGATACCTAGGCTTTGATTCATCTGGATAGCCATTCCGGATGGCACGAGTCGATCAAGAAACGGAACCGATGGAAGCACTTTCACCCGAGCAATACAACGATCTGCTTGACACGCTGGACGTCGCGGAACGTGGCGGTGCGGATCATTGGTTGCCCGAGGTGTATACGTCGCTGCGGGCGATCGCGGGGCAGTACATTCGCAACATGGGTCCGCGTTCGACGCTCCAACCGACGGCATTGGTCAACGAGGCGTACATTCGGTTGGCCGACAAGCAGACTGCGTATTGGAAGGGTCGCACGCATTTCACCGCGGTCGCCGCCCGGGCCATGCGTTTCGTGCTCGTCAACCACTTGCGCGATCGACATGCTCTCAAACGCGGAGGTGATGCGCGCCGCCTGACCGTATCGGGGAGTCTGCTCGGCGACGATGCGTTGGCGTTTGAAGTCATCGCCCTAAACGACCTGCTCGAAACATTGATGACCCGAAGCGAACGACAGGCAAGAATCGTGGAGTTGCGAATCTTCGGCGGCATGACGATCGAAGAAACCGCCGAAGCCGTCGGCGTCTCACCGTCCACCGTCAAAGCCGACTGGACCATCGCCTGCGCATGGCTCAAGGCACAAATGTAATCATCACACTTATTGAGGTACTTACATGTCGTCGTCCGACGTGACATGGCACGATCAGTTGGGATCCGCATTTCTTAAGGCGCGCGAATTGGACGATGCGTCGCGCTCCAAGTTTCTGGAAGATCTCAAGAGCACCGATGCAGAGATGGCCTCATGGGTGCAACGGATGATTGACGCCGAGCAGAAGTCTTCGCCGGTTTTGGAAGGCTCATCACCGACATCGTTGCTTCAGCTTGCGCTTCCCGACATCGTGGGCACGCGGGTCGGACAGTACATGATTCGAAGTCGAATTGGCGCGGGTGGGATGGGCGCGGTCTACGAAGCGATGCAGGACAAACCCAATCGTGTCGTCGCGCTCAAGGTGCTGCCAGCCGGGCTTGGTTCACCGGCTGCGGCTCGGCGGTTCGAATATGAAAGCGAAGTGCTTGCACGCTTGAGGCACCCCGCGATTGCGCAAGTCTACGAATCGGGCATTCATCAAGACG
>DDIR01000115.1:6889-7598 GCA_002338715.1 Phycisphaerales bacterium UBA1845
TCGGGCATTCATCAAGACGGTGGGCTGTCGTTCCCGTACTTTGCGATGGAGTTTGTACCCGATGCGAAGTCGATCACCGCGTATGCAAGCAGCCAACGATTGAACACCCGGCGCATCGTCGAGTTGTTCATCGAAGTGTGCGATGCCATTCATCACGGGCACCAACGCGGCGTCATCCATCGCGACCTCAAGCCCGAAAACATCCTGGTCGACGCGGGTGGCCGCCCCAAAGTGATCGATTTCGGCGTTGCCCGTGCCGTCGATCAGGACGTTCAAGCCCTAACGATGCAAACACAAGCAGGCGAACTTGTTGGGACGGCGCCGTACATGAGTCCCGAGCAAGTTGGCGGCAAGTCGGATGATCTCGACACGCGAACCGACGTCTATTCGCTTGGCGTGGTGTTGTTTGAATTGCTTACCGGCCAACTCCCCCATGACCTGAGTGGCAAGACGCTTCTCGAGGCCATTCAAACGATTCGCGAAACACCGCCAGCAAAAGCTGCGACCATCAACCCGGCGATTCCCCTTGATCTCGACACCATCCTGGCCAAGGCGCTTGCGCAGGACCGCGAACGGCGCTATTCATCCGCGGCCGACCTGGGGGCCGACTTGGGTCGTTACCTGCGCAACGAACCCATTGCCGCCCGACCGCCAACGATGGCGTATCAATTGAAGATGTTCGCGAAACGCAACAAGACGGCGGTGGCGT
>DDIR01000115.1:7717-20006 GCA_002338715.1 Phycisphaerales bacterium UBA1845
CGTCATTGTACTGGTTGTGCTTGTTGGTGGAATTGTCGCCGAGCGTGTGCGTGCGAATCAGGCGATCACGGCCAGGGAACAAGCTGTCGCGGAACGTGAAAAGGCAGAAACGGAGGCGGCCCGAGCCAACCGGGTCGTCAAGTTCCTCAATGACATGCTAGCGAAGGTGACGCCGGATGAAGCCATGGGCGAGAGTGTCACCGTTCAGGAAGTTCTGGACGCCGTTGCTGCCGACATCGACAATGAGCTATCCGATGCTCCGGAAGTTGAAGCGACGATTCGGTTCGTGATCGGTCAAACCTATCGTGCACAAGGACTCGACCCGCAGGCAAAGGCAATGCTGACCAAGGCATCGCAATTGCACACATCGCTGGGGATCCGAACGTTGGAAACCGCACAGATCCTCAAGTCGCTCGGTGGAACGCTCGTCGATTTGAGTGAATTCGATGCGGCGCTTGCGGCGTTTGACGCCTCCCTTGCAATCGCGGAAGACGAGCAAGGCCCCAACGGCGATATTGCACTAGGCGTACACACAGAACGCGGCGAAGTGCTGTATGCCCGCGGGCGTTTTGAGGAAGTCGCCGACACCTTGCGCCGTGTGATTGAAATACGCGTCGCACGCGATGGCGAGGACGACGCAGAAGTGCAGATGAATCGTGCGAATCTCGCGATGGTGCTGCAGCAGTTGGGTGAATATGAACAAGCCATGACACTGATGCAAGGTGCGTTGGACTGGTATACAAAGAACAACGGGGAAGCAGACTCGATAACATTGGCCCTGCGCGAAGCGCTCGCAAACATCGCGTTTACGGGCGGCGATCATGAGGCATCCAACAGAATCTCACGCGAGATCATCGAAGCCTACCGAAAGCACTTCGGAAATGAGCACGCTGCTCTCGCCAATGCGCTTTATCAATTGGGTGCACGCCTGACGATTTCCTCTCAATATGCGGAAGCCGAGGATCGCCTAAGGGAGGCACTGGCGATACGAGAAAAAACGCTGGGGCCTGAAAATATCGAAATCGCCCAAGTGCTGTCGAGATTGGCAAGCGCAGTCGCGAATCAAGGGCGAGTCACGGAGGCACTCGACATGGAAGCACGCGCGCTGCGGGTCTTCGAGAGCCTCGGCGAAACGGAATCAGTCCCGTTTGCATGGGCGCTGCACGAACACGCCAGCACCCTTCTCAAGTCTGGCGACTGCGACGCGGCCAAGGAGATTGAGCAACGCGCAGCCGAACTTCTTGAAAGGTTTTTTGGTACGGACAGCGATCGGGCGATGCCCAGCCGCCATGCGCTTGCATTGATCGAAGTTCTGTGCGGCGATACGGACAAGGGTGTGTTTCTGTCTGAGAAACTATTGGCTGACAGGCGACGAATCCTTGCGCCGGATCATCCCGACATTCCGATTACATTGCTGCTGCTGGGTCGTGCGTACATGTCAGCCGGCAAACTCGAAGACGCCGCCAAGACCTATGGCGAAGCCATCGAATTGTACGCGGCGCTTGGCGACAGTTACGACAATGAGCGCATGTACGCGATGGCCGACCGATCAATCTGCCTTCAGGTCCTCGGTCGATCGAATGAAGGATTACCGCTGGCTAAGGAAGCTCATACGTGGTTTGCGACCCACGACGCACCAGAAGGTCGAAAAAATTTGGCCCGCGCCGCGCTGGCAGGTGCGCTGCTCGATCAATCCGATACACACGGAGCCGGTATAGTGCTCGATTCCGGAGCGGTCGCACCTGAAGCAGCATCTCTAGACCGCGAAGTGAAGAAAGCGGAAGCCTTCTTGTGCACCGCCAAGGCCCGCTGGTTGGTTAACATCGACAAGCCTGAAGAGTCACAAGCGAACTTCTCCCGCGCCGAGAAGTTGCTAAGCGATCTCTGGGGCGATTCGCATCCTATCACGCTGTGGAGCAAGGCGTTCATCCACCCGGCCAATGCATCGAACAACGAATAAGCAGAGGGGCAGAATCTACGTTTGGGACTCAATAGGCGACATTGGGATTCCGTGGAATCCTGCGTCCCCTATTTGCGGGATCAACGAGACGTGTCAAAAATGGGCGATACAGGACTTGAACCTGTGACCTCCTGCGTGTCGAGCAGGCGCTCTAGCCAACTGAGCTAATCGCCCCGAATGTGGATCGGGATTCTATGCGGTCCCGTTCTCAGTGTCCAGAGCACTCGGCATGCATTTGAGGAATCTGTTTGAGTTGTACTATCCAACGTTCAGCCCCCGGGTTCTCAGCCCCTCTGAGGCGGCGGGACGTGCCAATTGCGGATTCAGGACTGACTTGGGCCCAAATGCATCGCTCGGATCACGGACTCTGCTCCAACTTGTCGAAACCCTGATCAAGAAGTTCCCAGAGGTATTCGTCGGCTGACCGACTTTTCCCGGACTGCTGCCACAATGTCAGCACGGTTGTCGCAATTTCCCGTTTCGGCACGCCTGACGCTTCGAAGAACTCTCCGTAATCCTTCAATTGCCGGGCTTGGTAGAGCGCCGAATGGAACAAATAATGGGGCGAATTGGGAACGCCGGGAGAAAACGTATTCGCGAAGTGCCATGGTTCGATGTCGGCTACATCAATGACGTCGCCCTCCATCGCCTCTGACAGCGGCGTGTCTTCGATTCGCTGCGAAACTTGAATGAACCAGACGTATCGCGTGTAACGGGCCTGTCCGGTTTTGATGTTGATCTCCTGATCCTCGCTATTCAACTTCGTCCACGGAAAGAACAACGGTGCCACGAATGGTGTCATGACGGCCACCGCAACTACTGCTGCCACGATGATCTTCGCATTTTTCTTTTTCACTTGAGAATCCCCTCAAAGTGTGGATCGTGTGGGCACCGATGACATCGCAGGCCCGAAACGCAAATACTTTGGCTCAAAAGAACATGCCGACGACCATCGGCACGGGCCCGTCATTTGAAATATTACCACCGACCCGATACCAAGGAAGCAAGCGGCGGATTTGCCCGTGGATTGGAGGCGTTCTTGCGCCGCTGGACTTCGAATCCGTACTTGATGCGTTTGGCGGGACGGGCAGCGTGGCTTACATGCTCAAGCACTTGGGCAAACGGGTCACGTATACCGACATCCTCACCGCCAACTGCGAGATGGCCGTCGCCCTGCTGGAGAACGATTCGACAACACTGGCTCCGGAGGCGGTCGACGGGATCCTCGCCGACATCGATCGTGTACGTCATCACGGATTCATCGCGAAGACTTTTTCCGGCATCTATTTTACCGACGAAGAGAACCGCTGGCTTGATGGGACTTGTCAGGTCATCCCCCTTATACCCGACCGGTTTGAGCGGGCGCTGGCGTGGTATGCCATATTCCAAGCCGCCGTCTCGAAGCGGCCTTATAATCTCTTTCATCGCGCGAATCTGAATATCCGGACGGCCAAGGTCGAGCGTTCGTTTGGTAATAAGACGACCTGGGACCGCAGCTTTGCGGCGCACGTTCGCCACTTCGTGACGCAAACCAATAGCGCGATCAAGCCCAGCAACGGGTCGTGTGACGTCCGCTGCAGCGACGTGATGGATGTCGCGGGCGAATTCGATCTCGTGTACATCGACCCGCCATATATCAATCACCGCGGCACGGGCGTGGATTACTTTGGCTTCTATCACTTCCTCGAAGGGATGCTCGACTACGAACGTTGGCCCGGCCGCATCGACCATTCGTCCAAGCACTTGCGACTCGTCGGCGAGCGATCCTGTTGGAACGATCGAAAGCGCATCGGGCGGGCGTTTGAAGACCTCTTTGATCGCTTCAAGGGAAGTCAACTCGCGATCTCATATCGCAGCGATGGGATTCCGTCGATCGATGAACTTCAAGCGATGCTGCGCCGACAGAATCGACGCATTCGATTGCATACGGACAATCGGTATCGATATGCGTTGAGCACGAACAAGCGATCGGCGGAAGTGTTGATCATCGCGGAATGATGTCGGAAACGCGGCCAACCGTGCCACTGCTCTGTGAGCAGTGCGGGCATGTGACGACCACCGGCGCGCAACACTGCTCACAGAGCAGTGGCACGCCTTATCGACACCACGGTGTTTGGCAATTTTCTTAGTGCAGGCTTCGGCGGGCGCCGATTTGTGATCGGACCAATTCGATCAGTGCTTTGCGATCGATCGGTTTGGTCAGGTAATCATCGGTGCCGCATTCGGTGGCACGTTCGATGTCAGCCGTTTCGTTCAGCGCCGTCACCATAATGATGATGATGTCGCGGGTGTTTGGGTTGGTTTTGATCTGCTTGCACAATTCAAATCCGGACATCTTGGGCATCATGATATCGAGCAGGATCAAATCGGGCTTGTCGGCACTGATCACGTCCAGCGCCTGCAATCCATCACACGCCGACGATGTGCGCACGTCGGGCATCTCTTCGAGGTAAACCTCAAGGAGTTCCATGTTCTGGGCATTGTCGTCAACGATGAGAATGTGAAACTTCTGCCCGTCAGACTGTGATGTACCGCTCATTTCTGTCATGCCTTTCCAATTGCTGCTCTGATTCCTGCAATTGCCCCCGTTTTTATGTCCGCCCCCGACCGGAATTCGCTTCGACTGGCCAAGGATATGCCGGAAAATTGCCGTGTCGTCAAGATCACGCGCCAGTCCCAGCGTCTCGCCGCCGATCAGTAGCTCCCACCCATGACCTGCTGGACGAATTCATCGTTGTTCGCACACTTCATCAACGCACCGGTCAGTTTCTCCATCGCCTCGATCGGATTGCGATCGGTCAGCGTTCTGCGAATCGCGGTGGATGCTTTCAACGATGCTTCGTCGAGAAGCAATTCTTCCCGCCGAGTGCCCGATTGGAGCAGGTCGATCGCCGGCCAAACGCGCCGATCAGCCATCTTTCGGCTGAGCATGATCTCCATGTTTCCGGTGCCCTTAAACTCGTTGAAGATCACGTCGTCCATGCGGCTTCCGGTTTCGATCAACGCAGAAGCGATGATAGTCAGCGAACCGCCATCTTCAACTTTTCGCGCCGATCCGAAAATCGCCTTCGGTTCGAGCAAGGCGCTGACATCGAGCCCGCCAGACATTGTCCGCCCGCGGCCGCGATTGCCCACGTTAAACGCTCGCCCCAGGCGCGTCAGCGAGTCGAGGAGGATCACAACATTTTCTCCCATCTCGACGTGGCGCTTGGCCTTGGCCGTCATCAACCGGGCGAGGCGAATGTGGTTCGCGACGTTTTCGTCGTTGCTGCTCGCGATGACTTCGCCATTGACCGTACGACGCATTTCGGTGACTTCTTCCGGACGTTCGTCGATCAGCAGCACCATCATGTAAATGTCGGGGTGATTGGTCGCGATACCGTGGGCCATCTGCTGAAGCAAGACCGTCTTGCCGGTTCGCGGCGGCGCGACAATCAAACCGCGCTGACCGAGACCGATTGGAGCCATCAAGTCAACGACACGCATCGACGACGGTCCGCCAGGTGTCGAGAACTTCAACTGCTCCTGGGGGTTGATCGCGGTGAGGTCTTCGAACGGTGAAACGCTGGCGTAGTCTTCAAAGACTTTGCCGTTGATCGTCGCAACGCTCTTGAGTTGGAGTTTGGATGCCGGCTGGGCGTCCTGACTGCCGCCCCGATCGCGAGGGTTTCGACCGCGTCCGTTGCGTTGATTGCGACCTTTGTTCTGGCGCGGGCGGTTGTTGTTCTTGGAGACGGCGGCTTCACCGATGATCGTTTCGCCGCCGCGCAGTTGCAGCTCCGCCCGCATCTTCTCAGGCACAAACGGATCGGTGCTCATCATGCGGTAATTTGATTTGGCGAGACGAATGAAACCGCCCCCCCGCTCACCAGACGGTTCAAACGTCCCGGTGATGGTGTTGTCTTTTTTTGGTTCCGCGTCGGTCATCGTGGGTCACACCCCACCACAACAAACTGATCGATTCCGACCATGCGTAGTTTTCCTTGCCAGCCCAATAATGAAGTTACAATCCGATTGTGGCGGAGTCAGCCGTCGACAACGACCACCTTGGCGCTTTTGTCGGATCGGGTGTACGGGAATGCTCGCTCTTGGATACACATCAGACATGTTTTGAAACCAGAGCGACAACCGAAGCATAGTCCAGCTTGTGATCATCTGCAAGTTTCGGGAGTCAATCACGCTCATCACCGAATGGGGCCCACGTGACCGCCTCGGGAATCTCATAGACCAGGACCGAATTGTTGATCCAGGCGTCGGGCTCACGCGTGCGGAGATAGCTGCAGAATCGCGCAAATGCCAGTGAGCGGTAGGTCCCGTTGGCGCTACCGGGATCGGAGCTGTCCGACGTTTGCGATTGGTAGCGCTGCTCCAATTCCGCTGTCCAATCGTGGAGACTTTCGCCGCGATACGTTTGGTAGACCTGCTGCAACGTGGTGGCACTGATCAGGTACGTCCCCGGACCGTAGCTCTCGATGCGCTGCGACTTATCTGTCATCGCCTCGGGAAGTTGGATCGCATCGATCTTGAAGTGGTCGATCGCCTTGCTCCCACCGCTGCCGAAATACGACAGATAGACGGGCGCGGTATTCTGCGAATTCTTCCGGTGATCGATGAAGTGCTTGACTCCGGGCAGATCCTGCCCCCAATCCAGCGAGCTGTCCACGAGGTACTTGTAACCGTTTTGCGGACCGCCGACGATCGAATTGAAATAGGTCAGGTAGTTGGGAAACGTCCACAGCGAGCAGGCGATGAATAATCCGACCAACGCATACACGCCCACGCGCACGCTGCGCATGTGACTGCGAATCACAAACGCTGCCGCGCCGCAGACAACGAACAGAATCGGGTAGATCGGCAGAATGTGACGATGACCGATGTTCAGGTGCGTCCGCATTGAGGCAATCCAGTAGATCGCAAAAAATGCCCACAGCGGCGTCGTTCGATACAGCCAGCTCTTCCAGCCCGGGCGTTCATCGGCTCCGCCCTTGCTGAAGATCGCATACAACAGCAGCACGAGCAGCAATGCGAATAGCGGCAGCGGCGTCTTGATCAGAAATGCCCACGGGAAAAACCAGCGGTGTCCGAACAGGTCGATGCTTCCATTCATGAACGCCATGCGCCCGCGAGCCGTCTGTGCCGACATGACGGCGCTGTAGATGTATGCCTCCGGGAACAGCCGATGCTCGCGTAGGAATGTCACAGTTGGTTCGAGGTGATCGAGGCTTCGCAGTTGCCACTGCCAGACATCCTGCCCCTCGGGGATCGCATTCGGACAAAAATATCGATCGCGCCCTGCTTCTGCGCCACGCATCGAGTCATAGCGAAATCCGTATGCCGCCCAGATGCACGCCCACACCACGAGAACCCACACGACAAGCACCGCCCCAAAGCAACCGAGTTGCCCTGCGACTCCAGAGAATTGTCGCCTGACGTTCCCGAGTTTGATTTCAAGCGGTTGTCGCGAAATCAATCGCACGGTCAACATCACCAGCCCCACCGGGATGATCAGGACCGCGGACATTTTTGACAGAAACAAACCGGCCAGGCACAGCGCACTTACCAGCACACTTGCGATCGTGACACGGTGCAGCATCCACCAAATCGACAGCAGGCATGCCGCAAAAAACAGCGCCGCGATGCAATCGGTCGTGACCAATCGACCATGGGCGAGCATCGTCGGGCTGAACGCATAGAGCGTCAGCGAGATTAGTCCGCCCACCTGTCCGAACAGCTTTGATGATGCGGAGTAAACGAGCAGTCCCAGCGCAACACTCAACAGCGCGATCATCGCGCGCCCACGCCACAATAAACTGTCAATGATCGCATCGTTCCCGCTCTTGGCGTAATAGAAGAATGCACGGCCGACCTGCCACACGTCGGAGGTGTACCACGATGCGTGCTGCATCCAGCTTTGGGGGAACTTCACGTCATTGCCAAGCCCGGGGATCGCCGCCCACACGTGTGCAAGTGGCGGATGCGGCGGTTCCAATCGAAAGTCGCCGGTAAGTAAATAACTATATCCCCGCGTCAGGTGCGCGATTTCGTCGTAGGTGTTGGACTTGTTCAGGACGCTGGTGACGGCCAGCACGTAATGAACGATGCATAGCCCCACGACCGCGAGGATCGCTCCCTTTGCAGAAGCGCCCGCCGACTTTGAACTGGGTTGCTCGGTATTTGCTTTTTTGGATCGCGATTTCCTGGCCATGTCGTCTCGCGAATGGTGGTTGGTCTACGCATCGAAGATCGGCGCCGATCACTCGTCTGCAGGATTTTCCGCTGCCGCTGCCTTTGCAGTCGGCGCCCTCCAAACCTGATAGCGCCCCGAATAACCGACATCGACCCAGCCCTTGCTTGCCAACACTTGTGCGATCTGTCCGCGTACGCGTCGCCCGGACTCGGATGACACAGGTCGATCAATAATCACGTGATCAATCGGGTACATCTCGCACAGCTGATCAAACAGAGTCACATCCAGTCGGCCTTGGCGCATCGCATTGAACACGCCGAGAGCGACATCTCGGAAATCCTCCGCGTCAGCCGCCCGCATGAACTTGTCGCGTGAGAAGACGAGCTGAATATTCGGCATCAGTTGCGGCAGTTCGTGATGCACAAGAAACGGTCCGAACACAAATGGATTCGCTTCGACACAGCCGAGTAAGTCGACGAGACCGTGTAGGTCATCCGAGAATTTGGTCAGGTTCTTTGGGGCGTCGCCCACCTGAAGGGGCATGCTCGATGTTTTGAGCAGCATGCCGCCAACACCTGCGAGCGTGACGATCGAAGCCACCAGCGAAATCAGCGGTGTCATCTTTTCAAGGCGTCCACGAATGAGCACGCAGACACTCCAATAGATCATCGTCGCCAGCACCGCCCCACTGACGAGTTGCGGCAGCATCCAACGCCCGCGCCAGAAAATGGACATCGGCAGCGCCTTGTTGAGGACATGCCCCAACGGTTCAACGTTGCACGCAAGCAGCGCCGCCGCCCCCAGCCAACCAACGTAAAACACTTCGCGGCGACGGAACCCAAAACCCAGAAGCAGCGGGACTGCCAGCGCCCCGATCGTGTAAAGCGTCGTCAAACCGAAGGACCAGAACGGATCCAACTGCGGGATCGGTGTGCCCTCGCATTCGTAGACCACGAGCTTCGTCTCAATCTTCTTGATGCGGTACAGGGGGCGCTTGCCATACATGATTGCCCACACGCCGTCGGCTTCCGGTTCGAGAATGACATCCTGCGGAAGCCCCACATTGTTGGCCCAAAGTGCGCCGCGAACTTCATCGGTTAGGGTGCTTTGCTGAAGCTGCTGCTCCAGGTCGCCATAAATCGTAAAGAGTTCTTCATCGATGCGGATGACATCACGCGATTGAATCCGCGAGCCCTTTTCGCGACCGCTCGAAAGTTTTGGACCGTCCTTGGGTTGCTTGGACACCGTATAATACAAGCCCGCCAGCCCGCACGAGAAAACCAGCATCGCCAGAAGATACAGGACGGCTTTTCGATCAAACAGAATCGCACCGACAACCATGGCCGTGGACCAGACCATCGCGTTGATCGTTCCAAATGGGTGCACCGTATGGGCGACGATGCCCGTGCAGAACGCAAACGCAAGGTGCAACTTGCCCGGACGGGTGGCCAACAGCAACAGCGCCGCGAGTTGCATGGGCTGCACCCAGATCAGGTGAACCCCCTTGGACTGCATCGCCCGAAACGCGATCATCTCGACTTCGCAACGGGCATGATCCCAGGTTTTGTAGATAAGCAGCAACGCGACAAACAAACCGAGCGGCACGAGCCATCGATCGTTTCGAAAAATCACGGAGAGGACGGCGACCAGACAACTCGCCCCGATCAGAATCATCAGCGGGGGCATGACGCTGTGATGCAGCGCGGGTGGCGTGATGCCGGTGAATTTCGCGATCATCGCAACCAGCGGCGCCATCATGGGCGACATCGACGCCCTGCTCATCGGCACGTTGCTGCCGATCGATGGTTCGAACCTGCCCATCTCTGCGCCATACAGATAGTCCGTCGCCTCGCAGACATAGGCGACGTCGTCCACGTTCCAAAGCAGCGTCGACGCCTTTTTTGAAGGGACGGGCACGGACTCCGAATATACGACGCGCATCAGATGCACCGTCAAACAAGCTGCCGCTATCCAGATGAGTAGCGAAAGCCAATTGCCCAACAGTGCAATCGGCGCTTGGGCGCTTTCCGAAGACTTGCGCGACTTGGCCCCCTTACCGCGATTGCGGGTTTGCCCGCTGTCTTCAGCCGTTGCGCCGTGTTCGTCAGCCGACTCGTCGATTTTGGCGGCCCTATTTCGCAACCCGGCGACAAGCAGGGTCAATCCGCCCAGAATCGAACCGACCGCGCCCACAACAACGCCATGCCACCAGCCGGGTCGGCTGTATTGGTCATAGCGGATCTTGAATTGAAACTCTTCGGAAGGCGGTGAGGCCATCACCACACCGACGATCACGACACCGAGACAAATCAACACGATCGCCGCGATGATCTTCGACGCGTTCAACCCGAGATCAAAACTTGGCCAGCGCGGTGCGTCAGGCGACTCGGATTCTTTCTTGTGCGCCAGGAAATGCGCGATCGCGGCGATGAGCCCGACGTAAACCAAACCAAACGTCCACATGTACGTGGAAAGCGTCCAGTGCAGCATGCAGCCCATCCAACCAACGCAGGCAGCCGGCACCATCGCGAGGAGCGTGGCTACGCCGAAACGGGCGGCGATTCCGGAAAAGGGATGTGGCGCGGGAAAGAACAGATTGACCGCGAGCAAGCCCGGAACCAGCAGCACGATCCAAGCCAACGCAACCCAGATCAATTCAACGCGTACACCGGACGCACAGATTGCGAGCGGCGCCATCAAGGGCAGCAGCGCACGAATCCACTCCGTCGGCGTTCGCTTCGAATCCTCTGGAGAAAGCCCGAGTATGTTTGAAACCATCCGATGCATGCGTCTTGTTCCGTTGCGATAACTTGAGTCACGCAATCACTGCCGATTTGCCGGACAGTGTAGGGATCGACCGCAGTCACACAAGTTTGCAGCCAATCAAGCCGACCGATTTCGACGATTGACCTGAAACCGACAATTGACCTGAAACCGACAATTGAATTGGACGAGCCCGACGCGCCTCGCTAACTTGTCCGCTTCAAGTGTTCACAGGCAAGACAACCGTTGCAGGACTATGGCCAAGAAAGCGTCCAAAAGCAAAAACCGCAACCGGCAAGAACCGCGCCGATCAGGTGATTCGCAAGGAGTCGCCCCAAGCCTGTCGCACTGGGACAAGTCGACCAGCGCTCCTGTTTGGGTTCACGTTGCGATTCCGATCTTGCTTGCCGTTTGTACGTTCGTGACATTCCTGCCCGCTCTCGACGCGGGATTCACCAATTGGGACGATGACAAAGTCATCACCAACAACCCACAAATCCGTGGGTTGACATCGGAGCACGTCAACTGGATGTTCACCAAGGACAAGATGGGTCACTACCATCCGCTGACCTGGATGTCGTACGCCATTGACCACGCGATCAGCCATTCGCGTTTTGAAAATTTGAATCAAAAGGCCAAAGATCGTTATGTTGCCGGCCTTGATCCCAAGATCGTCCACTTGACCAATCTGATTTACCACGTTCTGACCGTCGTTGCATTCTATTTTCTGGTGCGATTGATTCTGCGCATCACGATTCATGACCCGCCGGCTGCTGCGGACTACTTGACGCCTTTGGCGGCTGCTTTCGCAGCATTGTTTTTTGGCTGCCATCCGCTGCGTGTTGAAAATGCGGTCTGGGTGACGGAGCGGCGCGATGTGTTGTCGGCGATGTTCTTGATACCCTGCCTCTACTGCTACCTGCGCTATGTGCTGGTGCACCGCTGGGACGGGCGGAAGATCGCGTTTTATGTTGCGTCGATTTTGTTGCTCGGGTTGTCGCTTCTGTCGAAAGCATGGGGCATCACCCTGCCGGCTGTCATGCTGGTCTTGGACGTTTATCCGCTAAAGCGCGTTGGTGGAAAAAGCGGCTGGTCGATTAATCGCATGCTTGGCGTCGTGATCGAGAAGATTCCGTTTTTTGTATTGGCGATGATCTTCGCGACATTCGCGAAAGCAGCGCAGGCCAATCAACGCGGGACGATGAAATCGCTCGCCGAATGGGGCATCGACGATCGAATCGCCCAGTTTTTCTATGGACTCTTCTGGTATTCGTACAAGACGCTCGCGCCATTTAATCTTGCCGCGCTTGTCCCCCTGCCCACCCCCAACAACCCGTTCGCCGCGCGATACGTCATCGCGGCTGTTGTCGTAATCGCAG
>DDIR01000115.1:20122-41284 GCA_002338715.1 Phycisphaerales bacterium UBA1845
CAGCCGCCATTGCATTGGTGCGCTATCGCAAGCGCGTCCCAGGCCTGGTGGTGATGGCGATATGCTATGTGGGCGTCCTCAGCCCGATTCTCGGTATTGCCCAAAGCGGACCGCAACTCGTCGCGGACAAGTACGCCTACCTGGGCTGCATTCCGTGGGCGATCGCGTTCGGGTTTGGTTGGATGTGGCTGGTCCGCAAGCAGTCTGAAAACGCTGATGGCGTGAAGCATTTTGCGCTGCCAAGTGCGATCGCGATCATCATTGTCGGCGGACTGTCTGTGTTGACCTGGAAGCAGAGCACCCATTGGAAGGATTCGTACACCTTGTGGGCACATTCCGTCGAAGTCGAACCGGAGTGCGCCATTGCCCAGATGAACCTGGGCCTGCTCGAAAAACAGCGCGGTAGTGTGGACGTTGCGATCACCCACTACGAAGCGGCGCGCCGAATCGATCCAAACAATGCAGCACTGCTCGCCAACCTTTCTTTGGCGCTGCGAGAAAAGCTGCCCGACACCCCCAAGCCCTCCGATTACGACAAGTTGATCGACTTGCACAAGCAGGCCATCGCCATTCAACCGCATCTGCCCGATCTGTATTTCGCGATGGGCAACACGTTGGTCGAAGCCGGCAAATACGACGAGGCGCTCGCAGCGTTTCGCCAGTGCGTGCAAGAGCGAAAGTCGGCGGGCCAGATTGCGCACCCCAAATATCACCGCGCCTTGGGCACGCTGTATATGAAGCTGAGGCAATGGGACAACGCATCAATTGAATACGAAACCGCCCTCAAGCTTGAGACCAACTTGGATCCCAATGGCATGGGCGTTATCAATGCGCTGGATCGCCTGGGGACAATCAGAGAGGCGCAGGGTCGGCGCAAAGAAGCAGCCGCCTATTTCAGACGGCTGCTTGAGATTGATCCGGATAACGGCCCGGCGCTGACGTGGCTGTCAAATCACGGCGAGTGACTGCTAACTCGTAGGGTGGGCACGGCCCACCCTACAGCGCTGACTTGACGGCTTGCATCACTGCGTCGTAGTTCGGTTCTTCCGCGACTTCACCGACGTACTGGGCGTGAACAACCTTGCCATCTTTTCCAACGACGAATACCGCACGACAAAGCAGACCGAGTTCCTTGATCTTCACGCCATAACCTTCGCCGAATCCGAGGTACTTGAAATCGCTGCCGGTCTTGACGGCTTCGATGCCTTCGGCGCCGCAGAAACGCTTGGCGGCCATCGGCAGGTCGAGGCTGACGGTGAGAATGCCAACGTCACCGGAAAGATCAGCCGCCTTTTCGTTGAACTTTCTGGTCTGCGTGGCGCAAACGGGTGTGTCGAGACTGGGCACGACGGAAAGGACGAGCACCTTGCCGGCATAGTCGGCATTGGTGATGTCGCTCATGTCCTGACCGGTCACCTTGAATGCGGGGGCTTTGTCGCCAACTTTAACTTCGTCTCCAACCAACGTCATTGGACCGCCTTTGAAAGTTACTGCACCTGCTCGCTCTGCCATTGTTGGAGACCTCCAATTTCTCTTTAATTCTTGGTACTTGCATTGAAGGCGACGTGCCTTCTTTTGGGGCGCGGATCATCGCGAATCGACCCCATTCCGTCAAGTTTTCGCCCGCAATCGCCAATGCCGTTTTCAGCACTGTCGAGCGAGATTCCTCAGCAATCATCTCAGCAACCACCCCACAAATGCGGTGGATACCCACGTGCGGAAGCCCCAATAAGGGGGCATGAAATTTTCGAATGGGAAGTTGATTTGCAAACTTCGGAAGACGGCTCAAGTCGTGACCGATAAACAGGAAGGAAATTTGAATGAAGGACGCCCGTGCATCCGGCTGGCGCATATACGAAGTTAAATGTCGATGTACCCAGCCCACAGGCCCTCAATCATTTGACACTCAACCGCCGTAAACCAACTCGGGGCAGGTTGTGCGGTCGCGTTTGAAAAGGAGTTTGACCATGTTGAATCGTGCTTATCGCGGTGTGATTTGTATGTCCGCTTTGGGCGTTGCGTTTGCGATTGCCGGTTGCGACAAGCGCCATGAACGTCTGAACGCGCCACCACAAGGCGACTCGGATCGTCCACACGCCATGGGTAAGAATTTCATCTACATGAATGACAACGCCATGTTGCATGACTCGGCGGTGGCGGACATTCACTTTGAGCCGCACACGGCGGAGCTTTCCGGGCTCGGCATTCGCACACTCATGCGCATGGGCGAACTGCTCAGCATCTCCGGTGGAATCATTCGTTACGAAACCGATTCGACCGATGAGTTCCTGATCACCGGACGCCTCAACTCGGTTCGTGAATTCCTCAACGCTGCCGGTTTCGACACCGCAAACATTCGCGTCGAAGCGGGCATGGCACGAAGCATCGGCATCCGCGCTGACGACGCCATCTTCATCAAACAGTCGGCGCCGGCGAACACGGCTGCACAATCCGGCGCATCAACGGCCAGCGCACCTGCAGGTCCGCCACCTGCGCCGTAAGTCGGCGGGAACATAACAATTGCCCGAGTGCAATTTTTCTTAAACCGCGTGTTGTGTCATCCTCCTTCGCCCAAGTGAGGGCGAATGAAAAACGGAAACGCGACAGAACTGCTACTTTGTGAAACTGGGGTACGTACCGTGAAACAAAAAGCCAGCACTTATCTAATCATGGCCGTCAGCGTGATTTGGCTTACGAGCTGTTCAGAGAAAACAGAATTCGTATCCAGCCAATCGCAAAGCAATTGGAAGTCCGCAGACCCGGCAGCACTCGCGGGAGCTGAACCCGAAGAAACGCCGGACATCATGCCGCAAACGCACTACGCAGCCGGTCGCTTGTTCGAAAAACAAGGCGCGGTCGTGCGGGCAGCGAAGCAATACAAGAAGGCATTGCTCCGCGATCCCAATCATGTTCCGTCGATCAGTCGATTGGGCATGATCTACGCCAAGCAGGGACACTATCCGCAGGCGGAAGAGTATCTGCAAAAAGCCGTCGAGCTTTGGCCGAACTCACCGCAGGCGCGCAACAACCTCGGATTCTGCTACGTCATGCAGGAACGTTGGTATGACGCCGAAGCAGAGTTTCGCAACACCCTGAAGCTTGACCCGTCGTTTATTCGGGCACGCGTGAACCTGGCCATGGCGCTCTCCAAGCTGAACAGGTTTGATGAAGCCCTGGGGGAGTTCAAACTGGCGGTCCCCGAACCCGAGGCGTATTACAACCTCGGGCTGCTGTACCGTAGCGCTCAGCGTTACGAGGAGGCCGCCGGCGCGTTCGCAACCGCGCTGAAACGCAAACCTGAAATGACCCTGGCCAAGCAGCAGCTCGATCGCATGAAGTTGCAGCTTGAGCGTACCCGCGAATATCCCGCGGATGCGCCGGCTCCGCAATCGACCGAATTTGCCGCATCGAATAACTCGAAGCAGCAGTGGCAGCAGAACAATTCGTCGAATGTTCGGACGAATCAGTCGTACGCCATGCAGCCCGTCGAATCGCAGTCGGTCGCGACTTCCGAGCAGAACGCTCAGACCGCATCGTGGTCGAACGCTTCAACCGCTTCTTCAACGAACACGCAGCCGGTCGAAGCAGCTCCTGCACAGGAATGGCAGAATTCAAACACTCAGTATTCGAGTACGCAGTACGCAAACGAGCCGGTAGCCAGCTCGCCCGCGATTCTGCCGATGCAGCCCGTCGAAGATCAAGCGTCGCAGTCGGTCACGCAGCACGACGACACGGCCCCGGTATTCGCCCAGGATACTGCGTCGAACACCGAAGATCAGACCGCATCGAACGCGACCGACCAGCAGAACCAGCAGGATTGGTCGAACAACTCGGCGGTGGAAGCCTACGAAACCTATCCGGTCGCCAGTGCCACCGAACAGGCCGAAGAGGATTCGCACGAAGCAGACAACGTCGAAGTGGCGTCAACCGAACCTGTCGACTCAGTCGAGCAGGAGCAGACGCAGACGGAAGATTCGCAGACCGAACCAGTGCAGTGGGATCAGTCACACTTCGTCGGTAGCCAGCCGTCGACCGGCCAGCAGAATCAGCCTGTCGACGAAATCGAAGAAGTCCAACCGGTGTTTGTCGCCGGACAGAACCAATCGAACCAGCCGTCACAAACGCCGACTCAGTTGAAACCGACTCCGCGTCCGGTTCAGACGCAGAACGTTGCCACAACGCAACCAGTTTTCGAGACTCACCCGGTGGTCGACCAGACCCAGCCAGCGACTTCAAACCAGACTCAGAAGTCAGATGCGTTGGTCCTTGAAGCCACCCCGGTTGAAGAAACCTATGCACCGAGCCGCAAGTCGGGTCAACCCTACGAACGTGTTCAAACGCAGCAGCAAAGCGCGTCGAGCATGACACCGGCTCAGCCGCAGGACAACGCGTCAATGACGGCTGACCTGTCGGAAATCGAATCGGTCGAGCCGGTTGAACCCGGTACGACTGAAGCCCCGAAAAAGGCCCGCACCGCGACGCACAAGTCAAATGCGGATCAGGTCGAAGTGCGGCCCATGGGCAAGGTCGGAATGGCTCCCGTTGCTCCTGCACCTCAGCCGCAAACCCAGGCCATGCCGGCAAGCAACGTGACCAAGGCGCCGGCACCGCAGAAGGCAATCGAACCAGCGGTTTTGGAAATGAAGCCGATCGAAGATGCGGGTGACGACGATTCAGACGACAGTGACTCTGCCAAGATTGAAGAGGACATTGAAGTCGTCGAGATGGAAGCCGTCGAAAACTAGTCGCCTCGAAGTGCTTTTTGAATTCGCACTTCTTTCAGTTCGAAAAATCAACGCGGTTGGAGATACGTTCCCAGCCGCGTTTTTTGTTGCCGCTATCATGATCGGCTGGTCGTGAAACGCTGATGAAACTTTCGGCGGGTTGGCGTGTCCAATACCATAGCGTCAGCCAAAGTTGTGCAACTTGCGGACCTCTTCCGGAAAGGAAACCCGATGTCATCCAATCGCCGCCCCATCATCGCCACCGCCCTGCTCTTGATCGCTGCTTCCCTCGTGCGGGCTGGCACTGAACCTCAAACCGACGTACCGGTCGAGCGCGTGATCCTGTTCAGCAGCGGGGTCGGATTCTTCGAACATCGCGGTAAGGTCGACGGGAATACCAAGACCGAACTTCGATTCAAGACCGAGCAGATCAACGACATTCTTAAATCGCTCGTGCTTCAGGATCTTGACGGCGGGAAGATCGGCAGCGTCGTGTATCCATCGCAGGACCCACTTTCCAAGACGCTGCGTAGTTTTCAGGTGGACATCCGGACCAATCCGTCGTTGGGCGAATTGCTCAATCAGCTTCGCGGCGCTGACCTGCTCGTCGAAGCGCAAGGCACCACGATCGAAGGCACGATCCTGGGTCTGGAAAAAAAGAAAGTCAGAATCGGCGACGACGAGACCCTCGAAACGTGGGTGCTCAACATCATCGAAGGCGGGACGATCCGCTCGGTGGACCTTGCCGACACGTCACGCATCGAATTGAAGGACAAGGAACTTCAGGAAGAGTTGGCCAAGGCGCTGCTCGTCCTCGCCCAATCGCGCGATCAGGACAAGAAACCGGTCACCATCGAATTCACTGGCGACGGAAACCGACGCGTTCGCCTTGGGTACGTCGTTGAGACGCCCATTTGGAAGACGACCTATCGTCTGATGATGCCGGATGCGGGTACGAAGGATGCCAAGGGTTCGCTGCAAGGCTGGGCGGTCGTTGAAAATCAAACTGAAAGCGATTGGAACAACGTCGAACTGTCGCTGGTCAGCGGTCGGCCCATCTCGTTCGTGCAGGATTTGTATCAGCCGCTCTACATTCACCGCCCTGTCGTACGGCCTGAGCTTTATGCAAGCTTGTCACCGCAGACTTATGAGGGTGGAACTGGCGGCGGCGGGTTTGGTGGAGGAGGCGGTCTCGCCGGTGGAAATAGCAATGGCTACTTCGGAAAGGCGCCTGCTGCGGCGCCGGCTCGGAGGGGCAGAGCGAAAATGCGCCCAGCCGAGACGAGTGTGGGTATACAAATCAGCGAAGAACTGGCCGCACCGACGTTCGACAGCGACGAGGAGGCCGATTACGTCAGTAGTGTCTCTTCAATCGCCGATGCAGCCGACATGGGCGAGTTGTTTCAATACAAGGTGGGCGGCGTCACCCTGCCCCGCCAGCGGTCGGCGATGATTCCGATCGTGACCGATGACATCGATGTCGAGCGGTTGAGCATTTACAACCAGGGCGTGCTCGCGAAGCATCCCCTCAATGGCGCACGTCTGACGAATTCGACGGGCAAGGATTTACCACAGGGCCCGATCACCGTGCTTGATGATGGCGGTTATGCAGGCGATGCCCAGATCGACCACTTCCCGCCCGGGCAGTCGCGACTCTTGAGTTATGCGGTGGACCTGGACATGCGGGTGGATGCGACAAAGTTGAACTCGACCGACACGCTTCAAACCGGCAGCTTGGTCAACGGCGTGCTGATGCTCAAACGAAAGCTCGCCCACACGCAGGTCTATACGTTGGAGAACAAGGGCGGCCACCAGAAAACGCTGGTGATCGAGCATCCGCGAATGGCGAACTGGGAATTGGTCGATTCGGCGAAACCGTTTGAGACCACCGAAGCAATCTATCGCTTCAAGACCAACGTCGATGCCGGCGCGTCGAGTGAGTTCAAGGTGACGCAGGAGTATATCCGCGACGTACAGATGGCCCTATTGACGACCGACACGGATCGGATCGAGTTTTTCGTCCGGGCAAAGGAACTGCCCGCCAAGGTGCGCGACGCGCTTGAAAAGACCATGCAGCTCAAGCAGATTCTCAGCACGACGCAGATGAACCTCGATCAACACCGCGAGTCCATCGAAAGCATCTCGCGCGAGCAGGAACGCATCCGCGAAAACATGAAGTCGGTCAAGCAAAACAGCGAGTATTACACCCGCCTGCTGACCAAACTGAACGATCAGGAAACGACGATCGAAAAAGAACAAGCCACCGTCGCCAAGTTGCAGGAAGAGGTCAACCAGCAGCGCCAGGCGCTGGCGGACTATCTGAACAACTTGTCGGTGCAGTAACTGTAGGGTGGGCCGTGCCCACCATGTCGTTGGCGCTCAAACTGCGGTGGGCACGGCCCACCCTACGCGTAGTCTTCGTACCAGACTTTGATTGTTTCGAGGAATTGCTCGGTTGAACTGCCGCGGCTAAAGGCTTCTCGGATGCGTTTGCACTTGGGGTGGTGCGATGCGTAGCGAACGCCGAACTTGCCCATAAGTTTGCCGGCTTTCTCGTGTCCATGCAATTTGGCCGTCTCTTCGAAATGCTGGATGATCGTGTCGCGCTGGTCGGCGATCCCTGGACCTTTGAGTTCTGCCGCTTCGCATTCTCCACGCGCGAGCGCGAGGCACTGGTTGAAGATCCACGGGTTGCCCATCGATCCCCGCGCGATGGTCACGCCATCGACGCCGGTCTCTTCCATCATGCGAATGCAATCGTCGGCTGTGAACAGATCACCACTTCCAAGCACGGTGCGCGAACCGGCATGCGCTTTGACCCGCGCAAGGAATTGCCAATCACTGGGCCCGCGATAACGCTGTTCCACCGAGCGCCCATGAACCGTGATCGCCGACACTCCCAACGAAAACGCCAGGTCGAAAATCTCAAAGAAGCTGCGCTCGCTGGCGGCGGAATCATCCAACCCGCGCCGCATCTTTAAGGTGACCGGACAACGATCCCCCACTGCATCGACGACGTTGCGAACGATGGCCGCGGCTGTCTCCGGTTCGGACAGAAGGAATCCACCGCGACAACGATTTTGCGCTTTCGGCGCCGGGCATCCGAAATTGATATCGATGACGTCATAACCAGCCGACACCATGCGGTCGGCGGCTGGTCCAAATGTCGTCGGATCACCGCCCATAAGCTGCGCCCCGACCGGATGATCGTCGGGCTCAACGGTCAGAAGTTTGCGCTGCCAAGGTCCGTCGTGAAGCACCGAGCGATCCAACACAACCTCGTTGATGCAGTAATCCGCACCGTGCATGCGGGCAATACGGCGCATGGCCAAGTCCGTGTAACCGCTCAACGCGGCTTGCACAAACGGATGGGCGACTGCGAGTGGTCCGATACGCAGCGCCCCTGAAATGCTTGATTTTGTCGTGTCGCATGGTTGAATCATCGATTCATTCACCCGCAATCGTGTCCACTTTGCGTCCGCATTAGCGTCCTGAATCGCCGGGTTCGTGGTTGACCCGGACCTCCCGAGATCACTATCATAAGGGAATTCAGTTGAAGCGGCGATCAGGCTGGAGTGGAGAACTCCTGAATCGCCAACGTATTGAGGTTGCCAAGAAGCGCAACTGTTGAGAGAGACATTCACCGGGCAAAATCGCGGTGCCAATGTGTCTCTTTTTTTGTAGCCGGGCATGGCGTCCCTGTGATCCAGGGACTGGGTTACAAGAACCTACTTCGACATCAAGAGGGGAAATTCATGAAGCTGTTCTCAGCAAAGTCAAGCATGGTTGTCGGCGCGTTCGCGACGGCAATGTTGCTTACCGCTCAGGCAAACGCCACAGTGACCCTGGGCCACGTGGATGATTTTCAGGACGGGACAACGCAATCGTGGGCGGGTGGATCAGGCCCGACCAACATCCCCACGGGCGGACCAGCCGGCGCGGGCGATCAGTACTTGCAATTGTCCTCCACGGGCACCAAGCCGATCGGTACGAAGAATGAAAATCAGTGGATCGGTGATCTGACCGGCGCAGGTATCACCTCCATCGAAGCCGACGTCGCCAACTTCGGCGCGACGGACCTCGAACTGCGCGTGCTCGCAATCGAAAGCGGATTCGCGTCGCAATACACGTCAACGTCGACGATTGTGGTCCCCGCCGGTGGAAATTGGATTCACGTTGTTTTTGATCTGACCACGCCAAACATGACGCTTGTCGGCGGTGTAACACCGGATGTCGCCACGGCGCTGTCGAGCGTACAAACTCTCTTGATTCGACATCAGCCGGGCGCGCCCCAGGGCGTGGCTGGTTCGCCATCGGTTGTCGGCCAACTCGGCATCGACAACATCACGGCCACACCCGAACCCGCAACACTCGGGTTGCTCGCCCTTGGCGGAATTGCGGCACTGCGTCGTCGTTCAAATCGCTAAACAATAGACGACTGCCCTAAGCAGACGAGAATCAAAAACAAACGCGGCACGATCGAAACAATTCGGTCGTGCCGCGTTACCTTGTTTACTTGTCGAATGGTTTATGGCAACGCTTCGATCGCACTCTTCAGTGCATCAACCGCTTCCTGATTGGCCTGCTGCTTCGTCTTCATTGCCGCAACCATGACCGCGTGATACTTGGTGAGCGATTCAACATAGGCGTCATAACCATCCGCACCCTTCGCAACCGGCTTGACCCGCTGGGCCATGAAGTATTGCGAGATCACTTCGATGATGTGCGAAGCGTGCTCTTCTTTCGTATTCACCCAGCGAACAGCTTGATTCAGTGCCTGAGCATCGTGCTGGCCGGATAACTCGTTGATGTTCTTGATCGCCTTCTCAATTGTCGTGGCGTCTTCCTTCATCCGGGTGACACGGGCCGCATCGTCGTAAATCCCACAGGGAACCTGGCAGTGAGCGTCGGCGACTTGCGTCCGAACGTTCATCGTCACCATTGTTGTACCGAGCACCACGCAGCCCACAGTGGCCAGCGCCATCATCTGTCGCTTCATCAGAATTTCTCCTTGTAAAGTTTTTCCAAGTGTGGCGCGGTGTTATTGAAAACCCGCGACTGAATGTTGCCATTAAATAACTTCAATCACCGCGCCTCGCAGGATTTTAGTGACCGCCTCGCAGAGGTCGAGGTGATTACGATTTTGTTTCGCTCCCAAGGATGACGCAACTCTTGCCCTTTTTCTCTTTCGTCAACTTCACACGGGCAAGTTCCGCAACCGGCATGTCATAATCACCGCTAAGGTAATCAAACCGCTGCGCATCCATAATGAAAAACGTTCGTGGGTTGGTCGTGATCAAATCACGCATCTTGTCTGCCGCGGCCTGCAAGAGTTCAACCGGCATTTCGCTGCGACTGGTTCGCATCGACGCGACTTCGACCGGTGTGAACAACCGCTCGATCCGCAGGTCGGCATAAAACGGGAACCGCGCGTCCACCCGCCCATCCACCAACACCACTTTATCTTCAGAGGTTACACCAAGATCGTGTAACGCGGTGGTCACAGCCTCAATGCGTTGATCGTTGGCATCCATGTGGGCGGCTCCGCCCCAGCCAGCCGCCAACATCACTGGTCCACTCGCAATCAACAGCACCAGACTCGCCATCCGCCTGTCGATTCGATATGCAATCGCAGCACCGCACCAGCAAGCCGCAATCAAGCCGACAACGACGTAAAGCGTCGAAGGTGAAACGAAACTCTTGCCCTTCAAATTCGCAATGCCAACGAAGACCAACACGATGATGACGATCACGCAAATGTCGCAAAAGGCCTTTATGATGCGCTTGGGATAAGCCAATGCCTCGAAATACATCCGCTCGACGACGGGCACCATCATCAAGATAAACGGCGGAATGATCGACGCGACATAGTGGGGCCGCTTGAACGATGACAGGCTTAAGAAGAACAATCCCCAGATCGCCCATGCAAACAGGAATCCAAGCGCGTGCTTTCGATGGGCGTATGGTTTGAGAAAAACCGCGATCGTGCCCTCGCCCAGAAAAAGTGCAAACGGTGCGACGAATCCGAACACGATCGGAATGTAATACCAAAACGGCATCGCCCGATCGTCCATCTCACCGGAGAACCGCCCCATGTACTCGGCTTGCCACAGCGACAACACACCGTCGACATTCAGATAGACGTAAAGCGGCCAGGCCCCGCAGATCAACAGGAACAGCAGGATGCCCGGAACCGAAAGCAGCGACGGAATGGCCTTCAGTTGGTCGACCCAATTGAGGTTCCGCGCGGTGGCGCCTTCCTCGGCATTGGTCTCGAACGTTTCGTCGGGGTTCATCGTTGCCGGCCTTAGGAACACCCAATAGATAAATAGTGGTGGCGCGATGATCATCAGCGGCAGTGGCATCTTGGCCATCATCGCCATCGCGAACGACGCGTAGAATCCGATGAGCCATTTCCCGCTGACTTTCGGTTCTTCACACGCCCGCCAGAAGCACGCGAACGACAGCGTGATGAACAAGGTCAGTGTCATCTCGATGAGCGCGCTGTGGCTGAAGTAAATGGTCGCGACGCTTACAGCCGCCATCCATCCCGCCAACCGCCCGGCCCGGTCGCCATACATGCGCCGCCCCATCCACGCGATGACCAGCACATTCAGCACAGCGGCCAGCGCCTGTGGCAATCGTGCGGCCAACTCCGACACCGGTTCGACGCCACGAACGCCATCGACAACCACCGACGACGCGGCGATCAGCCAGATGCCGAGCGGTGATTTGCGGACACGGGATTGATCCTGAAATCTGGGGATTAGCCAATGCCCTTCTTCGATCGCCTGCCGGGCACATTGGGCGTTGATGCTTTCGTGATCGCCAAGTCGCGGGCCAGCATGAATGCCCCACCCGCACATGACGGCTGCAAAGATGATGAGAAATGCCTTGGATGTGAAAAATGAATTCCGTTTCACGCTCAATCCATCCGTTGATCTGAACGCCCCATCTGCTTATCTGAAAATAGCTGGGGCTGCATGTTAAAAACAACGCAGTCTAACACAGACCAAAACGATCTGTCGATGATTCGTCTTTACCGATCTTATTCATTTTTACTTGCAATCCACCCCCTTGTGGGCTATCCCCTCGACGTTTACGCTATCGGTTCAAAATGGCGAACGGGCCCGCAATGTCAATTGGGTCCGGCTGATTCGGCTCCTTCATCAAACAGTTGGCAAAAACTTAAGTTGGCAAATTCATAAGTTGGCAGAAACTTAAATGACCAGTCCGGATCTTCAACATCAACAAAAGGAAAGCTGGGGTTCAAAAGCCGGCGTGATCCTCGCCGTCGCAGGGTCGGCTGTCGGGCTTGGAAACTTCCTTCGCTTTCCAGGGACAGCCGTCAACAACGGCGGCGGCGCCTTCATGGTGCCATACATCATCAGCTTTCTGCTTCTGGGCATTCCCATCGTATGGTGCGAATGGACCATGGGCCGCCTCGGTGGTCGCTACGGGCAGAACAATGGCGCGGGCATCCTCTACGCCATCTGGCGAAAGGCGCCGGCCAAGGGAATCGGCGCACTGACGCTGCTCGTTCCGATCGTTGTCTACATGTATTACGTGTTGCTCGAAGCGCTTTGCCTGCGTTATTCGGTGGCGTATTTCACGGGCGGGTTTGACGCGCACATCGGTGCGGCCGTCGAAGGCATCGCCAAGAACACGGCGGCATACAACGATGCCGTTGCCGGTGCATCCGTCGAATATGCGATGGATCAATTCGCGCTGAAGTCCAACGGCGCGATGTTTGAGTCCAGCATGCTCTGGTATGTGTGCGTGTGTTTCCTCGTCAACTTTGTGATCATCTATCGCGGCGTCACGCGCGGCATCGAAACGTTCTGCAAGTTCGCCATGCCGCTGTTGATCGGATGTGCAATCATCGTTCTTGTCCGCGTACTCACGCTCGACAACATCGGGACCGGGCTGGGATTCATGTGGAACCCCAAGTGGGAACTACTTAAGAACCCGGAAGTCTGGATGCGGGCGGCTGGTCAGATATTCTTCAGCCTCAGCGTCGGTTTCGGATTGATCCTCTGCTATTCAAGTTACTTGAAACCCAGCGATGACGTTGTGCTGACGTCGCTGAGCGCTTCAAGCGCCAACGAGTTCTGCGAAGTCATCCTCGGCGGATTGATCGTCGTCCCGGCTGCTTTTCTTTTTCTGGGATCGTCACACACACCGGAAAGCACCTTCCAGGTTGGGTTCTTCACCGTCCCGGCGATCATGCACCTGATGCCGTTTGGCGGGAACTTCTTTGGCGGGATGTGGTTTGGATTGTTGTTCCTCGCTGCCGTCACGAGTTCGCTCAGCATGTTGCAGCCGGCGATCGCGTTTCTTGAAGATGGGTTTGGATTGCGACGTCCGGTGAGCGTGACGTTGTTGGCGATTATCACTGCGGCTGGTGCATCCCTGGTGATGTACTTCAGCCTCAACGCCCAGGCGTTGGATTTCACGGACTTTGCCTGCGAATTCATGATGATCGTCGCCGGACTCGCCCAGGTCTTGATTTTCGGCTGGGTCATCGGAGCCGAACGCGGGGTCAACGAAACCAACCGCGGGTCCGACTTTAAGCTCCCGAGTTTCATGCCCTTTATGATCAGGTACCTCACGCCGGCATTCCTCATCATCGTGTTGTCGCTGTGGTGTTACTACAACGCCCCGGACCGCCTCCGAAGCATGAGCCCGGAATACAAGGGCATCGAAGCCGCCCTCGTCGCGGAATTCCCGGATGAATTCACCGGTGAGGACGGGGCGAAGAAAAAAATCGAACGCGTGCGTGAAATCCAGTCAAAACCGCGTGCGACCAAACCAACCTGGTACACGCAACCAACCGAAGCGGTCAAAGCGAAGATCGCCGACGCCCGACTCAATGCCAACATCGCGCGCTTCAGCATCGTGGGCGTGGGGTTGCTGTTTATCATCATCACAGCCGCAATTGATATCGCATGTCGCAATCGGATCGGACAGACCATTGCCCATAGAGAACATCTTGAAAGCTTGATGGAGGCGTAAACGATGCTATCAGGATGGACATTCATTCAATTCGTGTCGGCACAAATGCTGGCCAACACACCACCGACTGATGCTTCCGAAATCACGGGGCTGACTCCGGGCGGTTGGGCGATGATGCTCGGCAGCATAGGGCTGGTTACAGCGCTTTGCATCTTTTGCATTGTGCGGATTTTCTCGGAAAGCAAACCGAGCGACCACCATCATGTCCCGCTTGATATAGCGACGGACGAAATCAAATTGCCATAGAGGAATCGCGTAGGGTGGGCCGTGCCCACCGCTGTTTGGTTGCCAACGACAATGGTGGGCACGGCCCACCCTACAACGGCTCGCGCGTTCTTAACTTGATCGCCATTACAACGGATTTGTGCCGGGCGGTGGTGGGATGTATCGCGGTTGCGGCCCGAGGAACCGGTCCATTTCGTTCAGGATTCTGACCACGGCTTTTTCATCGCGAGTGGCTTTGAATTCGCCCGACAATCGCGTGCGGTTGAAGATGTCGCCAATCTCCCCCACGCGCCGGACGAGCCGCAGGTTGGACTGCTCCAACTCGCCTTTCAACGTGTCGCCCTTGCGGTTCTCCGAAAACGATGAGAAGCCAGCCCCCTGAAAGCACACGGCTCCCAGATCACCGATGATCGAATACGCGACCACGCCGTTGATCATCGTGCTTTCGATCTTGTTGCGATCTTCCACCGGCGAAAACACGCTGCGGATATGAACGATTTGTGCAACGCGGTTGGGGTCGTTGATGTCGTTTTGACTGCTCCGCCGCACCACCACGTCCATATTGCCATCCGGCGACGTCATGTAATAGGCCTCGTCGAAAACCTCGTGCAGCTGCTCCGACTCGCCGACATCGACATGGTTGGTGATCTCGAAGTAACCTGCCGGCTTGTGGCAACCGCACACCCAAGCCATCCCCAAGAGCAATCCGTAGGTCATGACGGCGAAGATCGGCATACGCCTGGCTCGGCTGAGGTGTTTACTGCACACAGATTTGGTGACTTGCGACATGGCGGCCTGCGATCCCGGGGCGGTTCGTTCCAATCAATGCGTTGGGCAACAGTATCAACGCCCCAAAACCGCGTCAAACAAATCCGGAGCCGACCAACCCGAGATTTCAAAAAACTTGAAAGCCTGTCGCAAGTTGTGCAAATGCTGGTGAGGTGTCGGAATCATCCTTATAATCCCAGCAAAATAATCTCAGGCAGACGGGCGGCTCGTGCATGCTGGCATGAGACATCGACGCTTGAGAATTCTAGGATTCTGTCCGGTTCAAAACACCGCTGGAAATCAGCCATGCCCAACAGCCTCGATGGTTCATCACGCAAACATCGCCTCGGAGTCGTTTCGTATCTCAATGCCAAGCCCCTGACCGATGGCCTTGATTCCGACGCAAACCTGGAATTGACGCATGCCGTCCCCGCAGCGCTGGCCCCCATGCTCGACGCGGGCGATGTCGATGTCGCCCTCGTGCCCGTGATTGACCTCGTCGGACCTGACCGCAAGTGGAAGATCATCTCCGACGCGTGCATCGGCTGCGATGGCGAGACGCTGACCGTCCGTGTGTTCTCGAACATTCCGGCATCTGAAGTCGAAACGCTCTACGTCGATGGCGATTCGCATACGTCGGTGGCGCTGGCGCAGGTCATCTGGCTTCAACAGTTCAATAGGCGACTCAACATTGTGCAATTGGATGACAGCATCGACCGCAACCAGTGCGACGCAATTCTTTTGATCGGCGACAAGGTCATCACCAGTCACCTGCCGCATCTCGACATGCAAATCGATCTGGGCGGCGCGTGGAAATCGCTGACTGGTTTGCCGTTCGTCTTTGCGGCATGGGCTGCCGACCAGGATTACGACGCGGGCAATCTCGACCAAGTGCTGGCATCCGCCCGCGATCGCGGCGTGAAAAACGCCAATGAGATCGCGAGCAACATCGGTCCGGGACTCGGTTGGCCGGTGGAGCTTGCCCAACGCTACCTCACGCATCGATTGCGTTTCACGATTACACCGCGACACAAGGAAGGCCTCACGCGTTTCATCGCGTTGGCTCAGGAATTTGATCTGGTCCCCAACAAGCAGGAGTTGGTGTTTGCATGATTTCGTCAACCTCAACCATTCCGGCGCAGACACCCGCGACTTCACGCATCAGCGCTGACGACGCATGGCAGATGTACAACGACCTTTCGATTCACGAGATCGGCCGGCTCGCCCACGACGTCACGCTACAAAAACACCCTGAGCCCTACCGCACCTACGTCGTCGATCGCAACATCAACTATTCCAACTATTGCACGGCCCGTTGCATCTTCTGCAATTTCAAAGCCGACCCACCCGGGATGGATTCGGGACGGCGCGATCTGCCCGATGGATACGTCCTTTCATTCGCAGAAATCGCTGAAAAAATAGAGGAATTGCTCGCAATCGGCGGCACGCAAGTCTTGATGCAAGGCGGATTGGTGCCCAAGGAACTTTTGAGGTTTGAGTGGTATCTCGACTTGATGCGGTTTATCAAGAAGAACTATCCGAGCATCCATATCCACGCATTCAGTCCGCCCGAAATCCATGGGTTGCATCAGATTTTCGACATGCCGATTCGCGACGTGCTGCTGCGTCTTCAAGAAGCGGGCCTGGACACGATCCCCGGTGGCGGCGGCGAAATTCTCGTCGATCGCGTCCGCGACAAGATTGGCCAGGGCAAGACCAACACAGCCGAGTACATGGAAGTCATGCGTCAGGCGCACAGGATCGGCATGCGCACGAGCATCACCATGATGTTCGGACACATCGAAACCGTTCAGGAGCGCATCGAATCGCTACAGGTCATTCGCGATCTGCAGGACGAGACCGGCGGATTCACGGCTTTTATTACTTGGACATTCCAACCGGACAACACACCCCTGGGCCGCATGAAGCAGTTCCCGCCCAGCTATCAGGGTCTTCCCGACGGCAAGCATTTGATGTTGGCCGACTCGAATGAATACCTGCGCATGCTGGCGCTGTCGCGCATTTTCCTGAACAACATCGACAACGTGCAATCCAGTTGGGTCACGCAAGGTCCGACCATCGGCCAACTCGCCTTGTTCTACGGCGCCAACGACATGGGCTCGGTCATGATGGAAGAAAACGTCGTGTCGGCTGCCGGAACGACCTATTGCCTCGCTGAGCAGGAGATTCGCGATCTGATCACCGATACGGGTTGGCAACCGCAGAAGCGAAATTGCTACTATGAATTAATTGACTGAGGATCAGCCGCAAATCGGTTTTCAAAGCGCTTCTCGATGAACGCCCCCCTCCGCACACACTGAATTTCGTCCAAGCGATACTTATCCTCCATGCCGGTACCACACGCCGACACTGTTTCGGATTTACGCCAAATCACCTCGTTTCACTGCCTTTGGACGCATGGCGAAGTGTTGAATTATCCGCGCAGGTCCTGCTATACTGAATCATGGGTCGGAAGTTAGGTGTCGCGAATTCAGATTGAATCGCAACGTTCGTGCATCAGCCGTAACGTCGCTCAATTGGGAAAGGCACACACTTCTAACGGTGCCTTGATGCATTCAAGGCGAATTCACAATCCAATCTGGGTTCTGTTGGCAACGTAGCAGGCCGGGGCAATGGCTGCCGCAAACGAAGTCAGGTAAATGGTCGGAAACATGTGCATCTGATCGGCGGAGGTACGCCCGATCAGCCGGCGCGCATTGCGCCGATGATTGTTTTGGGGATTCGGAGTCAGGCATGGTTAACCTGGATGCCATCCGAAAACAGGCACAGCAAGACCTTGTGCTGAAATGCACCGAAGGCAAGACCCGCACAATGTTGTGGGACCACGCCGATCGCGTGTACGATAGCGCCCAACTGATCGCGGGCCTCCCCGAGTTTTCCGGAAAAGATGTCGATCCCGGCAAACTCATCATCGTCGCGCTTTACCACGATGCCGGTTGGGCCGTCCAACATGAATCGGGTGAAATCGATATCAACGACATTCACGCCACCGTGACCACGGCCATCCAACGCACACTCGCAGCGACATTCATGCTCGAGCGATTGAAGAATTTTGCCAAGCCCGACGTTCTGGAATACTCAGCGGAATGCATTCGGGTACTGAGCGATCACGACATCCTCCAGCCTTGTGCCCAGATCGTCGCAGAAGCCGACCACCTCGATGAATTCAACGTCGTCACCCTGTGCACCAAAGTGTTTAAGCAGATTATCACTGGTCGATCGGTCGATGCCGTCATCGATACGTGGGACAACCAGAATAAGTACGGTTTCTGGGCAGCTAAGATCAATGATTCGTTCAGGTTTGACTCAACGCGCAAAATCGCCTGTTCGAGACTGAAGGTATTCGAACAATTCATTGAGAAAATGCGTGCGCATCACAAGAATATGGACGTGCGGGAATTTCTTGATCCACCCGCGTGATCCTTGCGCAACATCTTGCATGATTGGGGTTGTGCTGGAACCGTGTTTGCGGCTACGAACCGGTTGCAACCGACAATTGTTCGCGAATCGCGTGGGCGATTTTTTCGTAGACGGCACTTGGGATCACATCGATCTTGAGCACCGAAGCGAGCTCTTCGACGTCTGATTCGACGCTGTCGAGAATCTCGACCAGGTCGGTCAGCTCAACGCCCGAAAACGCCGCGGCTTTGGCGCAGGTCTCGACGCAGGTGTTCACGTCGGGAATCTCGCAGAGGATTTTCGCGATCCGGTCCGACGCATTCACCACGCGGGCCATCTGCGAGGCATTGTCCGTCACGTCGATTTCGTTGTTGTGGCTTTCTTTGACCGCATCGCACATCGCTTCGGGCAAACCCCACTCGGACAACACCATCGCGGACACTTCGCTGTGACTCGTGTCGACAAGTTTCTGTTCGTCCTGCTCCGTGTAAGGCGAACCGTGCGGCGTGTATTGGCTGACGATTGGTTCGTACTTGTCCCCCATCGCCTGCGACAAGATCGCCACGCCAATGTCGGCCAGCAGACCGGTCAGAAACGCTTC
This sequence comes from Phycisphaerales bacterium UBA1845, assembly GCA_002338715.1. Taxonomy (GTDB): domain Bacteria; phylum Planctomycetota; class Phycisphaerae; order UBA1845; family UBA1845; genus UBA1845. The sequence continues at coordinate 38,876 of DDIR01000115.1, forward strand.
GTCGCGAAGTCGTGGACATGCCTTGTCTGAGATGCGCGCAGCAATGACGCCAGCCGACAGCGACCGTCGCCAGTAGTAACTCGTATCAAGCGCACCACCACAATTGTCGCCGATCGCTTCGACAAGGTATCGTCCCAGCACCAATGAGCGCGTGCGCCGAGGTCCAAGCAACGTGAGGGCCTGCTTCAACGAAGTCACTTTCCGCGACACGCCAAAGAGCGCCGAGTTGGAGAGGCGCAGGATCTCGCTGACCGTACCGGCATCGACGCTCAACACTTTGACCACACTGTTGTAATCAAAGTTGGGATCCTGAATGACCTCCAGAAATCGCGTGACAACCTGCGGCATGGATGGGACGGCTGCGGACTTGCGAATCGCTTCGACGACGTTCGGATTCATCTCTCTCTCCGATTGTGAACCTTCTACGCGGGTTCAGGGATTGGGCCTGTCCTTGGTTTATCGGGTGAATCAACCCAGTGATGAAAAACAAATCGACCCAAGCTGCCCCCCGGCGTCAATCCAGACAAAACACCGGCGACATCGACCTCGTTGCTATAGCGATCCCAATCCAGGCGTCGCGTTTTGCTCGCCCATTCCTCACAGCACGGATGCCGGACCCCACCTGGAGTGCCTTCGTTTTGCCCCTGGATTCCCGCCTGCGCGGGAATGACGACGCTGTCGCGCGGCTACGATTGGACTCGAGGTGCCCTAGTCGGGCCATTCCCCCTGACTAACTTCGACCGCCGGTCCGGACATCAGAACATCGTCGGCCACATCCACGTAAATCGTCCCTCCCGGCTGATCCACGCGGCAGTTGGATTGACATCGTCCCGTCTTCATTCCGGCGATCACAGACGCACATGAGCCCGTCCCGCACGCCAGCGTAGCACCCGCTCCCCGCTCCCAAGTGCGGATTCGAAGATGCGTGGGGCTAAACGTTTGAACGAAATGCACGTTGACACTGTCGGGGAATATCTCAGCGCACGTTTCGATCAATCGCCCCTGCGCTTCCACGTTGACGGTTTCGACATCATCCACGAACACGACGCAGTGGAGGTTGCCAAGTCCGATAACGGACACTTGGAAACAGCCATCGCCAACGCGGACCATGCGGTCGAACGCTTCGTCTCCGTCGAGTGTACAATTCAATCTCGCAAGACGCGTTTCAGGACTTCCAAGCGATACCGTCGCCCAGATCACCCCATCCGCCCGTAACACGCAATAGTGCGTTTTGATTCCCGAATCAGTCTCAGCCGTCATTCGGCGCAGCGTAACGCGATCGTCCACCGTCCATTCCGTTTGCATGATTGAAGCGAGCAGAACCCGCCGAACCTGAGGTGGAAGTCCCTCGGCTGATGTCGCCAGTGCTCGCGTCAACTCGCCGATCGTCGTCGGCTCCACCAGCAGCGTTGATGCATCGGGCGTATGGTCGACCACGAACTTGCTGAGACAGCGGACGCCATTGCCACACATTGGCGCACGGGAGCCGTCTGAGTTGTAGATCACGGTTTTAACATCAGCGATGGCCGATGGATGGATCATCACAATGCCGTCAAGATCAAACGGGTCGCCGCAGTGCCTGCGCACCGTATCGATGGCGGCGCGATCATCAGGACCGCCATCGCGCGCGTCGATGACATAGAACGAATTGCCGCAGCCGTGCATGTGCGTGTATTGCATGGAATCAGTCTACCAATTGACCATTTCCCAGCCCAGCGTTTGACCGATTTCGCCCATCAATGACCGCGGAATCCGGACCACCAGGGTGTACAAAAAATGGTGGCCCAGCCATATTTCAGGCTGAGCCAGCTCATTCTCTCCCAATGATTTGGATCAAGCGCGTATGGCGCTAGATTTTGATGTCGAGGTGTGACTGCGTATCGTCTGGATCCGTGTCTGGCTTTACGTCTTCAATTTCTTCCGCAGGTTGGTCGCCTTCACCGAATGCACGCCCCTGACCGCCAGCCCCTTCAGCATCCGCGAAGACGGCTGTATCGCCATCGGTCGTCTCGACGCTATTGGCCGAGTCGCTCGCCTGCTCAATCTGCTTGGCCGCGGTTCGGGCCTGGCCCGTCCTGTCGGCGTCGCGCGCACGTGATGCGATGCCGGCGACGAATCCGGCTTGTGCTGCGGCTCCCAGGATGTTTGGAGGCACATCTGACACTTCCAGTCTCCTGTGCGTCGAGGTGAACCGTACGCTCTTTCCCAGTGACTGGCCTCATGGTTTTATCGGCGATGCATTGGTAGCGCCATGACGCAAAGTGAAACGACGACACACCCCCTGAAACCATAACATAGCGAACCAGGCATTCTGGCTTCAAGGGCGCCAATGTGGCGTGGAGCGAGCGGAAGACCGGTTCGAATCGAGTTATCGGTCGTAGATGGCGTGACCGCGCGGGTATTGGCGGA
>DDIR01000113.1 GCA_002338715.1 Phycisphaerales bacterium UBA1845
CGGTTTTGGGATAGCCTCTAGTCGCAGGCTACGATATGCAATCCCACTGACAACCCGGTTTTGTTCGCGTGATCTTTGTACGATTTGAATCGACGAAGGTTTCGAGGAAGTTCGTGCTTATCAGCCGCAGGCCTGCAACATCGCGGCTAATCGAAGACAATCGTGCGGTTTTGGTGGACGAGGATTTTGTCTTCGACGTGTAACCTGACAGCGGAAGCGAGCACGGTGCGCTCGAGGTCGCGACCTTTTCGGACCAGGTCGTCCACGGCGTCGCGATGATTGATACGGACCGTGTCCTGCGCAATGATCGGACCGGCATCCAGGTCCGTGGTGACATAGTGGGCGGTCGCGCCTACAACTTTCACCCCGCGCATGTGCGCCTGATGATAGGGGCGTCCACCCGCAAAGGCGGGAAGGAAGCTGTGGTGGATGTTGATGATGCGCGACGGCAGTTGATTGACCACATTTGCAGTGAGGATCTGCATGTAGCGCGCGAGCACAACGAAATCGATGCGGTACTCCTCGAGCAGTTGCAGCAGGCGCTCTTCCTGCTTGTCCTTGTTGGACTTCGTGATCGGCAGCGTGAAGCTGGTGATGCCCTGCGATTCGAGATAGTCGGACCAGTCAGGGTGATTGCTGACCACCAGCGGCACGTCGACGTCCAGTTCACCGCAGCGCTTGCGATAGAGCAGATCCTGCAGGCAGTGATCCTGCTTGCTGACCATGATCGCCATCCGCTTGCGATCGGTCGAATAGGCGATGCGCCAGTCCATCGCGAATCGCTGAGCCACCGGCTTCCAGGCGTCTTCGAACTCGTCGCGCGACAGGTCCATCCCTTCCGACTCAAACTCCAACCGCATGCAGAACGCACCGTCTGCCGGATCGCTGTGCTGGTCGGCTTCTAGGATGTTGGCGTGATGCTCTGCCAGAAACCCCGTTGCGGCTGCGATGATACCTGTCGAGTCGGGACACCAGATGAGCAGTCTTGCGGTGGCTGGCTTCATGCGGTCACCGATCCATGGGTATTCGCAGGCATCGCTGATTTCGGAAAGCATTCGAGCAGTCGCTTGCCGAGCGGACCGGGTTTGCCGCCACCGATGGGTTGATCGTCCACCCGACGGGCCGGCAGCACGTCGATCGATGAACTGGTGATGAACACTTCGTCAGCCGACAGCAGTTCGGTCTTGCTAATGGAGCGCTCTTCGCAGGGGATGTTGGCATTGCGGGCAGATTCGAGCAGATGACCGCGGGTGATGCCATGCAAAATACGCGTATCTGCCGGCGGGGTGATCAGCGTACCGCCCGACACGATAAAGACATTCGCGCAGCTCGTTTCCAAAACTTCATAGTCCGCCGTCAGGATGATCGCGTCGAAAAATCCGCGCTGCTTTGCCGCGTTCTTGATCATGATGTTGGCCAGCAGGGCGATCGACTTGATGCTGCAGTGAACCCAGCGGGTGTCCGCCACCGTTTCGAGATCGATGCCCGTCTCGCGAAGAGCCGGGGCGATGATCGGTTTGCGTTTGAACGTCATCACGAGGTTGGGCGTCATGTTGGCGGCATAGGCGTGTTCGCGCGACGCGATGCCCCGCGTGATCTGCATGTAGATCATCACATCTTGATAACCGCACCGGGCGATGCCGTCGCGAATCAGATCGTCAAGCCCCAACGTCGCGCAGTCCAGTCCCAGCCCGATGCCGTCGGCGCTTCGTTGCAGACGGGCGAGATGCTCATCAAGCAGAAACGGTACGCCGCCATGCGCGACGATGACTTCATACACCCCATCTGCGAATTGATACCCGCGGTCTTCGATCGGAACGACCGCGTCAGCCAGGTCCATGAACGACCCGTTGATACATGCAATGTCTGCCATTGATCCTGCCTCAACTCCTCGGATGCCAACCATTCGAATACCCTTCGCCGAATGATTCATCCCGTGAATTATTCTTTCGACAGCATACAGAAATCGCCGCAAGAAATCATGTTGACGCCAAGCCTGCCGGTTCGATGATGATCCAGGGAAACGGGATGCGGTCCGCCCCGGTTCGAACCCTGGATTCACGCCAACCCGTCTGATGGATTCGCCGCACGATGCCCGACACCGATCGCACAATCCAAGATCGCACGATCAAACCTGCGAGCCCCGTCCATCCGCATTCGATGGGCCTCAGGCGCGGTTTGCCGATCACCGCCGGTGTGTCTCAGTTGGCCCAGACCGCCCGGGATCGTGTCGCTTCGCCCCAGACCTTCGGTCACCTGATCGCCGAGATCGACCTGTCGGCCATCCGTTGGAATATCGACGTTCTGCGTTCATTCATCCCACCCGAATGTCGATTCTGCGTCGCGGTCAAAGCCAACGCCTACGGGCACGGGCTCGAGGTGGTGCTGCCAACGCTGGCTGACGCAAAGGTGGACATGATCGCGGTGGCTACCGTCACCGAAGCCAGGCAAGCCCGCGAACTCGGCTGGCTACGTCCGATCCTGCTGATGGGGACGGAGCTGAGCATCTACCACGGTTCGCTCAAACGCGAGGTAGCCGAGTGGCTGGTGCGAAACGGGATTCGCATCACGCTGCTATCGCCGGATGATTTGCAGGTGGTCAGCGATGCGGCCCGCGCGGTTGAGATGCCGGCGATGATTCATCTGAAACTCGACAGCGGCTTGTCGCGCATGGGCGTGGACGAAACGTCGCTGCTGAATCTGATCGACAGCTTGGAGCAAGACGGTTGCGTCGTCATCGATGGCATCTACACGCACTTCGCGTCAGCCGACGATCGGGGTTGCGCGTTTGCGATGCAGCAGTTGCGACGGTTCACGCAGTTTGCCGATTCGCTTCGAAGTCGGTTGCCGATGATGCCCACGGTCCATGCGGCCAACTCCGCGGCGATCGTGAACATGAGCGGTTCGCATCTGGACATGGTGCGGCCGGGGATCGGCGTCTATGGATATCAAACCACGCCGATGGATCAACAGCGCATCGACCTGCGGGCATCGATGCGCGTCGTCAGTTCGATCATGCTGGTCAAACGCGTGTCAGAAGGCAGCGATGTGGGGTATGGCCGCAGCTTTCGAACCAAGCGCGAGTCGGTGCTCGGTGTGATTCCGATCGGCTATGCGGATGGACTGGATCGCCGCCTGTCGAACAAAGGGTTCGTCACGGTCTGCGGTGAGCTGGCCCCGATCGTGGGCAAGATCAGCATGGATCAGACCATCGTCGACCTGACCGACATCACAGCAAGACACAACGTCCAAGCCGGCAGCCAAGCCGTCATCATCGACAACAACCCCAAAGCCCCCAACAGCGTAGAAGCCATGGCCCGCCAGCTAGACACCATCCCCTACGAAATAGTGACCTCCATAAGCCCAAGAGTAACCCGATTGGCCAAGAAGCCATAAGCGATCCAAAGCGACCATCCGCTATCTGCGACGATGCAAAAAGGGTGGCCCACCTCCTTCCGGAGGTGGGGGAGGCGATGATCCCCGTCGTGCCGCCCCCGCCGATTTCACTTGCTCCGTTCGCTATCACTATATAATCACGATGAAGTGACGCGGGGGAGTTCTATATCATGAGTATTCGTCTGCCGCATGAACGTTGATCATCGACTCCCCCATGTTCGAAGAACATGGGCCACGCGTCCAAGGGCTTCGGATCGCTGGCACCAGCAAGATCCTTTAGGGGCCGGAAAACCAATGACACCAAATCAGGCTGAACAATTCCTGGACAGATTCCTGTCCCGCATAGTCTCATCGCTCGGCTTTAGTCGCATAACGGACGGAAGGTACGGGCGTCCGGAGCACGATGCGACCGCAATTCTGTCCTTCCCGTTTCGCTTCTCCGGCCATGGGGTCGGTGTCTTCACGATTTGGGTCGCTTTGCGTTTCGAATCGGTGGCGCGATGGCTCGACGATGGTAGCGGGTCCGTTGCTGATCCGACCACCCTCAAGCCCGTCCATTTCCTGCACGAGGTCAAGAACCTCGTTGAGTGGAAGTTCTCGAACGCCGAGGATCTTGAGAGTTCGCGGGAGGCGGTTCTGGACGAGTTGAGCAATTACGCGTTGCCGTTCGTCGAGCGCTACTCCAAGCTGGCCGAGCTTCGCAAGGCGCTCGAATCTCCCAACAAACAGGACTGGATCGATGCCGGCCTGAACGTGGACACGCGGGTGACGACGCTAGCGGCGATCCAGATGGTCGAAGGCGACAAAGCCGGTGCGATTAAGACGTTGGACGGCGGGATCAAATCCCTGGGAGAATCGTTGACTGATAAGCCGGAGGCGTTGCGCCGGATCGAGTTTCGAAAGCGGAGTCGTGGCATGGAAAACTTACGGAAGCGACTGCTGGCGAACGGCTGAATTACCGCACGGAGAACACGGCTTGTAGACATACCAATACGATACGTTCGTGAACCCCGACAGGGTGGCCCACCTCCTTCCGGAGGTGGGGGAGGCGATGATCGGCGTCGTGCAGACCCCGACGATTTCACTTGCCCCAATCGCCATCACGATATAATCACGATGAAGTGACGCGGGGGAGTTCTACATCATGAGCATCCGTCTGCCGCATCAACGTTGATCATCGATTCCCCCATGTTCGAAGAACATGGGCCACACGGCTGTAAGTCTGTTGATTGAGGGGCGAATAATGGCTGACACGTACAGCTTAACATGTTTAAAATGCAATGTTGCGTTGGAGCTTGGTGGACTTTTCAGTACTGATGAGAACGGCGTACACGTGGAGGAATTGGAGTCTACCGGAATGAAGGAGAATTCCACGAAGGCTATACACAAGTACGATGAGTTCGTGGCACGCGCCCTATGCAAGTTCCTGTTGCTTCACAGAAATCATGAATTGCGCTGCATTTCGACCACTGGGGAAGATTACTTTATCGGGACCGATGGTTTCATCGCCGACTTGGAAGCTGAAGACCTGGTCAAGACTCTGGTTTCGGCTGAAAGCTTCGACCCGGAAAGCGAGCATTGCGAACTTGAGAGTGAGATCAGGGATCGCAAGGCACTCGGGCTGTATACATCGCGACCCCAAGTCTGAAAACTTGGGCTACCCGGCCGAGTGAAATCTAACGCGAGCAAAGTTGCTTGACTTATACAAGGATGGTATATGCCACCATATGGTTAGTCGAATCCCATTGATGGCTGCGGTGGCGTGGTCGCGACAGAGAATTTCTAATTCAACAGTATGAGCGAAGGGTAAAGAGATGGCTGACGAGATGCCAAAGAAGGATAGCGCTGATGACCGCCGAACATCAAAGTCAAAACAGACTCTCATATTCATAAGCCATGATACGCGCGACGCAGCATTGGCGGAGTGCTTCAGTAAATTACTCAGCAGTGTTAGCGCTGGTGTCCTGAAATCCTTTCGGTCGTCAGATCGTAAGGGAAGCCAGGGCATCGAATACGGTGTGGAATGGTATCCCGAATTGATGTCACAACTCGAATCCGCTTCTGACGTCGTTTGTCTTCTCACAAAACATAGTCTGGACCGCCCGTGGATTCTGTATGAAGCGGGTGTCGCGAAGGGAAAGTTGGATACACCAGTATATGGGGTCGCGCTCGGCATTCCGCTTCGGAAGGCCAACACGGGACCGTTCGCACAATTCCAAAACTGTGACGACAATGATGACTCATTGACCAAATTGGTCATGCAGTTGCTTGCCCGCATCCCAGATGCAGAACCAGACCGGGAAGCCATTCTAACACAAGTTACATCGTTCAAGACTCGCATTGCAGAGGCACTAGATGCTCCTGCGGCTGGTCCAGAATATCAACAACCGATGGACGACTCGACGGTTGCGAAACTCTTTGAAGAAGTCAAAGTAATGTTTCAAGACCTCCCGTCGCGCCTCAGTTTGCAACTCGAAGGGCATCCACTTCGGATACGCCGCATGAGGCACAGAAGCCATCCAAGAATGTTGGAAGATTTTGAGAGCATGCTCGAACCACATGTTGGGCCACTTGGACTACTGTTGCTCGCGAGCCGACTTCGGAAGGAATTGCCGTGGATCTACGACATTGCTGTGGAAGTACATAGGACGATTCAAAGGGGAGACTTTGACGGGGCGCGACCAACAGTTGAGTCTTTTCATCGGATTCTAATGCATCTAAGCCATGGCCCCTTTATACATGAATTGGTCGATAGTAAGACCGAGTACATTTACGTGCGCGAATGTGTGTCCGCGTTAGAAGACTATTGTAATCGTCATTTGGCTGCATTCCTAAACGAAGATTATCGTGGACGGCGCACACATGGCGATGAGTGAAATACTAAAGGAGGGGCAACCTTTCAAGGTTGGGTGAGTGATTACCATCAAATGACCGAGAACTTACCAGTCGCATGGCAGTTGAGGCTGGGAATTGGTTGTATGAATCGAGACCCCAAGGCTGAAAACTTGGGCCACCCGTCAAATTGTTATCGCAAGGTTCCAATGAACAAGTGGCGGCCAATTACAACGCAAGAGTTTTGGGAATTATTCGAGAAGCAGTACGAAGAATTAGATAAAACGTCCCGCGAGATCTTTGAGAATTACCGGGTCCCATTCTGGAGAGCAACGATTCGTCGCTCAATGAGTGCTGGCGATGAATCAGTAATTGTCGTTTCGCAACTCAAAGATGGCGTCCTTTATTTTGACGATGTTGAATACGGCTTCAACATAGGGGTGATCGACGAAACTGGCCGAATTACGAATCCAGGGGGAAGTCAATACACCCTACAAGAGGCAATATCGACTTGGTTTTCGATTTCCTGATGAATTCATCAAAATAGGTCAATCAGAAATCGAATGGATCAGGGCAGTTTCTGTTCTTCCAGTGTGGCCCGTCAACTCGGCGCTATCCGCTTCCGTATTGCTGGGGTGATCAGGTCCCGGGTCGTTCCAGTCGTCAAAGCTTCGAACGCTCACCTAAAAAACCGAAACCTTAGAATCGCCCAGAGCGCGGCGACGCCGTCTTTCCAGGTTATTTTTTTGCCTTCTTCGTAGTCGCGGCCGGCGTAGCTTATGCCTACCTCGTAGACGCGCCACCTTCCTTTGGCGACCTTGGCGGTCATCTCCGGTTCGATGGTGAAGCGGTCGCTGACGAGTTTCATCGAATCGACGACCGGGCGGGTGAAGACTTTGTAGCACGTCTCCATGTCGGTGAGGTTCAGGTTGGTCATCATGTTCGACAGCATCGTCAAGAAGCGGTTGCCCAGCATGTGCCAGAACAAATGCACGCGGTGGGCTGCGTCGCCGACGAATCGCGAGCCGTAGACCACGTCGGCTTTCCCGTCGAGGATCGGTTTGAGAAGCTGCGGATAGTCGGCTGGATCGTATTCAAGGTCGGCGTCCTGGATCAGCACGATGTCGCCGGTGGAGAGGGCGAAGCCTTTGCGGACAGCCGCTCCCTTGCCCATGTTGCGTGGTTGCAATTCGATCTTGAAGGTCTGGTCGGGCCAACGCGCTTCGATCTTTGGATAAATCTCGCGGGTGCCGTCGCTGCTGCCGTCGTCGATGAGGATGATCTCGCGCTCAAGGGGCACGTCGATCGCCAGCACGCGGGAGATGATCTCTTCGAGCGTGGCCTTTTCGTTGTAGACCGGAATCACGATGGATAGTTTTTTCAACGGGTTGGCCATTTCATACGGAGTTTGCAATTCGCTCGACGTTGGACGGAGCCTTTAGGGGACGGTGCGCTCAGGATTGATCGTCAAAGCTACTGAAGCCAGCCGCCAACAGGTCCTGCACATCGATCAACCCGACCAGCTTGTGATCGCCATCCACCACGGGCAGTTCGTCGATTTTGTGCTTTTGAATCAGCTTGATCGAATCGGCGACCAGATCATTCACGCCCGCCGCTTTCGGGTTTTTGGTCATGACGTCGGCGATCGGCAGGTTGAACCAGTCGCTGTGGTCGCGGGCGCACCGCACGAAGTCGCCATGGGTGAAGAATCCGACGAGTCGGCCGTCGCCTTCGACAACGGCGGCGGCTCCTGCGCGGCGGGGGGCGCGTTGGATGGCTTCGTCATACTGACCGACCGAATCGGTTGATTTGAGCACGGGGCAGTCGTCGCCCGTACGCATGATTTCGTGAACCTTCATCAGGCTGCGGCCAAGCGCTCCACCGGGATGGTACGCGGCATATTCTTCCGGCGCGACATTTTTAAGCTGCATCACGGTCAGGGCCAACGCATCACCGACCGCCAGCATCGCCGTCGTGGACGAACTCGGCGCCAATTGGAGCGGGCAGGCTTCCGGGGTGGCGCCGATGTCGAGGACGATGTCGGAATGTTTCGCACATGACGAGTTGGGCCGACCAGTGATGAGGATGATCTTGCAGCCCATCTTGTGAAACGTCGGTAAGAGTCGGGCGAGTTCCTGCGTTTCGCCGCTGTTGGTCAGTGCGAGGATGACGTCGTCGCCGCAGATCATCCCGAGGTCGCCGTGGATCGCCTCTGCCGGGTGGACCATGTAGGCGCGGGTGGCTGTGCTGGCGAAGGTCGCTTGAATCTTGTGACCGACGATGCCGGCTTTTCCCATGCCGGTAACTGCCAACCGCCCGCGACAGTTGAGGATGAGGTCGACGGCTTGCACGAATGCATCACCGAGATTGGCTTTGGCTTCGTTGATGGCGTCGCACTCGCGGGTCAGGATCGCCGCACCGATCTCAACGATCTTGGCGATGCGGTCGGCTGATGCGGGTGCGTCGATGAATTGGGTGTTGGCGGCGCTATTCATCACACCGGCTATTATCTGGAATGTGGCGTCAAACTCAAATCCCGGACGTCCTCACGAGCCTACGGGTTCTTGGGGGCGGGGGAGGGAGTTGTTTCGGGGGACGGTGTCGCTTCAGAGGACGGGGTCGATTGCGAGCCGTCTTTTTTCTTCCCGGCTTCTCGGCGGATTTCTCCCAGATCCTTTGGAGTGGGCGTCGGTGCCGGCGCTGGTGATGCATTCGCGGGGGAGGGTGAAGGTTGGTCATTCTCCTTCACCGGTGCCTTTGTGTCCTCTTTCTTTTTTTCCGGCTCGTCGAGGAGCTTCATGGTCAGGTTGGCTTGCTTGATGCCCGAGCCGATGATGGCCCGACCGGCCAACCGCGTGAAGAGGTTCATTTTTTCGACGCCTGCAGGTTCGACCTGCATCGCGGTCAGGCTGACCTTTTGCGCGGGATTGGTCTTGATTCGCTCTTTGATCAAACCGTCGAGCGAGAGGGCGTCGAGGATGTCGTCGCCGTGCTGGAAGAAGCCTTCGGGCGTCAACATCAAGTCGATGGGTTCGGTGGTCTTGCCGACGGGCGGGGTCGATGTCACCACGGTGTTGGATGGCGGGGTCATGGTCACAGGCGGGGTGGTCGCATTCGTCGCGGGTCGGATGATCACCGTGCAGTTCGTGCCCTTTGCGGGGACGCGGTCTTTGTTGGCGAGCACCCAGAGGTCGGCATCGCTGGACGTGTGCGACTCAGCCAGCCCGATCAACGCGGTCGAAAAATCGACGACGCACGCGATGGTTCCGTCGGTGTCGGCTGCGAATTGCCCGTTTTCCATCCGCGATCCGCAGAAGATCCAGTTGAGCGGGGCGATGGGCTTTTTGGTTTTTGAATCGATCATCCACTTGTGGGCGCTGTGGCGGACGGCTTGTCCGTTGGCGTCGTAGGCGACCTCGATGGAAAGCGGTGACCCTGAAGCGGCTGTCTGCTTGTTGGTCGCTGGGTCGAAGGAAACGGGCGAGCCGGTGGTGGCTCCGATGAGCCCGAGGGCTTCGTAGATTTTCTGCGGTTGAGCGCCGGTCACGAGGATGCTTTCGTGTTCCTTGGTGCCTTCGGCGCACATGAGCAACTCGATGGGGAGGTCGGTCTGAGCCACTCGGGCAGCGACTTCGACCTGCTTTGCTTCCCAATCGATGAGGACGTCCTTGGCGTACTGCGCCCGCTTGGCTTTGGGCTCCACCGGGAACATCGGTTTGGGCGTCGGCGTGGGAGCAACGGGAGCGGTGGTGGGGGCTGGACTGGCGACCGGCTGGGTCGGGTCAGCGATAACCACCGATGAAAGACAGAGTACGCAAGCGATGCGCAACACACGATTCAATCGACCGCAGCTTCTTGGTTGGACGTCCATTGATATTTAGTGACCTTTGCTGGCTAGGAACTGGTGCTGGCTAGGATCTTGATCCAAACGTCGGGAACGCGTCTTCTTCCTGCTCACGCTGGATGAGGATTTTCGGCTTCACCAGGATCAACAGCACCTGCTCGTCCTTGACGAGGTTGCGGGCCGAGTACAACCGCTTGAGCACAGGAATCTTCGACAGAATCGGTACACCGGCTTCTGCTTCAATTTCCTGGGCGGTCTTAAGACCACCGATCAGCAGGGTTCCGCCGTCCGGCACCGACACGGTCGTGCGGATGACCTGTCGCTGAACGTTGGGAAGTTGGATGAACGCATCTGCAGCCGCTGCCGCACCGGACGCTCCACCGCTGAACGGAAAGACCTGAAGCGGACCAACCGGCTGGGCGACACCGGGACGCAGATTCATCGTCACGTAGCGCTTATCAGACGACACCACGGCTTGCACGTCGAGAACCGTACCGGTTTGAAGTGGCTGCACGTTCGGCTGCAACGCCACAGCATTTTCGTCTACAACCGGGAACACTGACGCCACGTAACTGGCAGTCGTCAGCACACCGACCCACGCCCGTTGACCGTTGAACAGGACGATTCGCGGTGCATTCATGATGCTGCTGCGACGATCGGCTTGCGTTGCCCGAAGGAGGAAGTCCACCTGGATACCGTCGAGGAAACTCCCGAAGATGCTCATTGCCGGAGTGGTTGATCCACCGAAAGAGTTCGGAATCACCGTGTTGCTCGGTTGAACGAGGTCGAGCACGTTCGAGATGATCGGAATCGGCGTCGCGTTGGACGCATTGACCAAGCCGCCGCCCGGCGCCGGAATCAGACCCGGGTTGCCGTACGGCTGAGACACGCCGTTCTGCGACTGATTGAGGGTCAGACCCGTACCGGGAATACCCGGCAGGAAACCAAGTCGCGAGAATGAACGCGGCATCAACACCTGCGAGCCGGTTGCACTCTGTCCGGTGCGGTCAAAACCCGCATTACCCTGGTTGAGCACGACGTCGAGGTCGAGGCCGAGTTCTTCGAGGTAGTTTGACGTAATCGTGATGAAACGGGCTTCGATCGCGATCTGGATTGCACGTTGATCGCGAAGCTTGCCCAGAAGGTCTTGAATATCGGCATGGGCGCTGGCCGTTTGCGTGACCACCAGTTGGCCGCCAAGTTCGGCGATCGCTGCGTCAGTACCGCCGTTTTCTCTCCAGCTGTCGGGTTCGATGGTGTTGCGGATCAGTTCGAGAAGGGCATCGACGCGCTCCTCGCGGGTGCCTTCTTCTTCGTCATCGCCTTCAGAGTCGCCGCTGTCGGAGAATGGGGAGCCACCACCAAATCCACCGCCGCCGA
>DDIR01000132.1:0-859 GCA_002338715.1 Phycisphaerales bacterium UBA1845
CCCGACGAGCTACCAACTGCTCTACCCCGCAATTGTGTTTTGCGAATTTACGCGGATTCGGCGGAATGTCAATGGCGGTTGGGCAATCGCTTTCGTGATTTGCCTGATTCGGGGAAGGGCGGTCGTTTGGACGGCTTGGCGCTTTGGGGTCTGTTGTTGCTTGGCGATGCGCTTCGACTGCTTCGGTTGGCCGGTATTCTGCTGCGGTTGCGGGTTTCTGTGCGTTGGCCTCTGGCTTGGGAATGTCGCTATTGGCGGCTGAATTTGATTTGCGTTGGTTCGAAATGCACCGGAGCGAGGGGCTGCTCAATTGCTTTTATTTTGTCAGTTCTATTTTGCGGGTTTTAATTTGTCGGTTCTATTTGGACTTGGGTTCTTTCGACCCGACGGTTGCGACGGCTGGCGTGCCTTGCGACGGAACCGAGAACACCATGCCGCACTGCCCGCAGCGCACCTTCTTACCGCGCACTCGGTCCGGAACCCTTAGCACGGCTCGGCACGATAAATTGGGGCACATCAGTGTGATTGGCATGGTCCGATTCTCTTGTGTCTAAAGTCATGATTCAGGCGGGGGCCCCCGTCCGAAATCCTTGGATACATCGGTCGAAAACCGGCGTCACTTAACGCTGAAATCCACTGGCCAAGTATACATTTCAACCGCAAGTGCCACGTCGCGTCACCATGGAATTGATCGATCAGGTTGGGCGCAAACGGAGAGAGTGCCGCTCACATGCCATGCGTGGGGGGGGATTCGCAAAGTATGCTCGCCGGCAATCGGCAGTGGCCCGATAATCTCGGGCGCTCGCAAGCGGACGAACGTTCTACACTGATTGGCGAATTGATCGCTATCGATTGATCG
>DDIR01000132.1:971-1723 GCA_002338715.1 Phycisphaerales bacterium UBA1845
GATCGCTATCGATTGATCGCTACCGACGGGCCTGGGACTATGCCGACTCGCGACGACGCTCTGCCGGTTTGTCGAATAGCCTTGCCTTGCCATTGACCACGTCGCTGTCGAGGACCCATGTCGTATTGGGCTCCTGTTCAGGCAGATCGAACATGGCGTCGAGCATGACTTCTTCGGCGACCGCCCGCAGCGCCCGCGCACCGGTGTCGCGCTCGAGGGCACGCTCGGCGATGGCATAAAGCGCATCGGTGGTGATTTCGAGCTTGCAGTCCTCCATCTCGAAGAACTTCTCGTATTGCTTGACGAGGGCGTTATTCGGTTCCGTCAAAATGCGAACCAGCATGTCAGCCGTCATCGGTTCAAGCGACGCAATTACCGGCAAACGTCCCACCAACTCGGGAATCATTCCGTATTCGATCAAATCGAACTGCGTGACCTGATGAAGCAATTCGCCTTTTTCCTTGGCGTCGTCGACCGGGCGGTCCTCATTGGCAAAACCGATCGCGCTGTGCCCAAGCCGCCTCTTGATGATGTCTTCCAAACCGACAAACGTCCCACCGCAGATGAACAGGATGTTGGACGTGTCGAGTTGAATGTACTGCTGCTCAGGGTGCTTGCGACCACCTTGCGGCGGAATGTTGGCAATGGTTCCTTCGAGCATTTTCAGAAGCGCCTGCTGCACGCCTTCGCCCGAGACGTCGCGCGTGATGCTGACGTTCTGGGTGGTGCGGCCGATCTTGTCGATCTCGTCG
>DDIR01000132.1:1844-6613 GCA_002338715.1 Phycisphaerales bacterium UBA1845
TGTAGATGATGCCGCGCTGGGCAAGTTCGATGTCATAGTCCGCCGTCTGCAACAAACGCAGCAAGATGTTTTCGACGTCTTCACCGACGTACCCGGCTTCGGTGAGCGTGGTCGCATCGCCAATGGCAAAGGGCACATTCAAGACGCGCGCGAGTGTGCGGGCGAGGAGCGTCTTACCCGAACCGGTCGGTCCGACGATGAGCAGGTTCGACTTTTCGAGTTCGACGTCATCGGGACCGGCTAGGTCGGCGTACTCGAGACGGCGATAGTGGTTGTGCACCGCGACGGCCATCGCACGCTTGGCACTGTCCTGCCCGATGACGTAATGGTTTAGAAAATCGTTGAGTTCGCGCGGAGTCGGAACTTTGCCGACGACGGTTCGAGCGGCAGATGTTTTGCGTTTTTCCTGGCGGATGATGTTGTGGCAGAGGTCGACGCACGATTCGCAGATGTAGACGTCCTTGGGACCTTCAACCATGGGGCCCGCATCGCGCTGTGACTTACCGCAGAAACTGCATGAGCTTCGTCGTCGGCGCTGCTGCTTGCTGCCACCAGAGTTCCCGTTGCCGCCGGAGTTTCCACCGCCGTCACCCGAGTTCCCTCCGCCTCGTTTCGTTCCAGACATTCTCGAATCTTTCCTTACCGCGGTGCCCGCATGAATCCGTCGTGACTGGAGAGGGCGTGCGTCTGAATGCTATTGATAAAAAGTCCGTTTAAGCCGATGTCTGACCCAATTTACGATCCGGCAATTCTGACAATATTGTATCGTCCAACTCCACAATGTCGGGCCAGCGGGCCTACGATTATTCCAAGACCAAACGCCGACCGCAAAATGACGTCCCAGCAATGCTGCAAACCGCGTTTGGCTAGTGTTTCTTGTCGGTTTCGACCATCATTGAGGCGATGGCCTGGGTCCGCAGGACCTTGTATTCGGCCTCATCGATGTCGCCACGATCCCGCATTTTCTGCAATTCAATGAGGTCAAATCCGCCAGTTTGGCGGCTGTCGTCGCTGCGAAGATTTCGCCGCAACACAAACACCACCACCGCGAGGGCAATGAACGCCACGACGGTTAACCCGCCCCAAAGCGCGATCTTGCCCCAATCGTCAGCCGTCAGTTCAGAAAATGCACGCACAGAAATCGTTTCCGGATCAACAAGCCTCAGCCAATACTAGGTTCCGCTAAACGAGAGGGCAACCGGGACCGCAAGCCAATTGCAAAGTCAGACATTTCAAAGTCGCGGTTAGACGCCAGATGTCCCCGAGAATCCTGAAGTGCCTGAGACCCCAGAAGTACTCGTGACTTCCAAAGTGTCCGGACCGCCGACAATGCGATCGATGTTCCATGGACGCTGACCGGAAAGGGCATGCTTCGTTCGCATGACCAATTCGGCGACGAGACCGGCGACGAGAATGTTGACGGCTGACGCTGACAGGACCACCGCGGAAATGAACCACGTGGAACCAGCCGCCAACGAGTGCCCGCGAAGCAGCGTGATCAGCCAGAGGAACCCAAACCCAATTGCCCCGAGGAACATGTACTGCGCCACCTTCGCGAACATATGCGACGGGCGCGTGCGGTACTTGTGCAGGATGCGAATCAGTAGAATGTCGGCCATCACCCGCGCGGTACGAC
Source organism: Phycisphaerales bacterium UBA1845 (assembly GCA_002338715.1). GTDB lineage: Bacteria > Planctomycetota > Phycisphaerae > UBA1845 > UBA1845 > UBA1845. The sequence goes on from DDIR01000132.1 coordinate 3,481, forward strand.
TCATGCCATACTTGCTCGTGCCGGCTGTTCTTGGATGGTGCTTGACCACCATTTCGCTGATCTTTCCGCCGCGTGCGAGCACGTACACCGCAAGGAATCGATGCATCTCGCCGAAGAGTTCGGTCGGATCGAGTGCGCGCCGCGAATAGGCCTTCAACGTGCAACCCAGGTCATGCACCGGAACGCCCGTGACCTTTCGCACGATCCTGTTGGCCACCCGCGAGACGAAGCGCCGCGGACCCGTGTCCTGCCGATCGCGTCGCCAACCGCTGACACAGTCAAATCCCTGCTCCAAGCGTTCGAGCAGTGCGGGGATGTCGGTCGGATCGTTTTGCCGATCGCCGTCCATCGTGACGATAACCTTGCCAACCGAGTAGTACATTCCAGCCGCCATGGCGATGGTTTGTCCGCGATTGCCTGCGAAGTGAATGATGCGCACCTGTTTGTGCTTGGCCGCGATTTCATCAAGAACTGAATCGGTTCCGTCGTTGCTGCCATCGTTGACGAGGACGACTTCAAAGGATTTTCCTGTCGGCTCGACGGCGCGAATGATGTCTTCCGCGAGTGGGGCGGCGTTGTCGCGTTCGTTGTAGATCGGCACAACGACGGACAGATCCAGCGTCGGGTTTTCGTGGTGATATGCACTCATGTTTCATTGGGTCCGTCTTGCGGAGATGTTTCGCCCGACTCGCTGTTTCGTTGTTGCCGAATGGCCATGCTGTCTTGAAACGCGCCGCGCCGACGATAGATGAGCATCAGGTTGCGGCTATAGATAATCAAACCAAGTCCCTGCCCCAACACAAACACGGGATCGCGCAGCTGAAGTGCGTAGACGAAGAGCATCGCGCCGCCGATGATCGAGAGGTACCAGAATCCAATCGGCACGTAACTTTTCTTCTTCCGCTCGCTGGCGACAATCTGCAACACAAACCGCATCATGAAGGTCGCCTGAGCAGCCAATCCGAAAAACACCCACGGATCGCGCACCGCACGCACCAGGCGGTCCCAAGGCGTCAGCTTCTGTTTGACGGTGTGCTTCAGGTTTTCGGCGAAATCAATCCATTGGGTCACTTCGTCGTGCGACAGCTTGCTCTGCTCAACGTGCTCCTGGATCTCCTGGCGGGTTCGTTCAAACTCGTCTGCCGACTCATCAGCCCGTACCGAAACAGGGCTCGCACACAGTACCATCAACGCCAGTGCGGTCAGGAAGGATCGGTTGAATCTGCGCATTGCCAATCGTCTTTCGTGTCCACTTCGCCAAGCCGGCACCGATGCCATTGCCCCGCGCCAGAATCGCACGCACAACAAGTCAGTTTGATCAAGGCATTGTCATGTCGATGCGGGCCCGGAAGGTACAAGAGAGGCGACGATCTGACCAGTATTCGGGCGTGAAATTCCCAAGTTTTGGCGATGTCAGCCCAATGAGACGTGGATGTGGGATGCCGGGGCGCAGCCTGTGAATTGTCTGGTGCTGGATGCGACTTCGCCTAAAACGGTTTGGTCGCGTGGATGATCAAGGTCTTGCTGAAATATCGCACGAATGTTGTGCGTTGCAGCGTGTCGACACCCTTGGCGAGGATCGGGGCGATGCGGTGAATCTTGGAAAGCGCATCGAGCCCGACGCCTTGCATGTGCATGTTTTCCCAACGCCGAAACAGCGGCTTGATGCTCAGCGGATTGACGAAAACGTGTGGATGCTGCTTGCGGCGTTTGCGGAATCCTGGGACGAGCAATTGGCAGGCCGTGCCGCGGGCTGCGTTTCGAAGTTCGGTGATCAGAGTCCCGCCCGGTTTTAGGACGCGATACATTTCGTCGAGCAACCCGGGCCAATAGCAATGCGGAAAGAGATGAAACATCCGCAGGCTAGTAAGCACATCAACGGAATTGTCTGCAAACGGAAGGGAGAACGCGTCGCCTTGTGAGAACTCGATGTCATGGCCGCATTGCCTGGAATTCTGGGCGGCGACTTCGAGCATGCCTTTGGAAATGTCGATGCCGATCATCCGATGATCGCGGCCTTGCTCGCGCAGAAGGAACAGGAAGCGTCCAGTTCCCACCGGCATATCAACGTGAAGCGTGTCTTTGTTGGTCGGACCGATGAGCGCATTGACTGCGCGATGGGCATGGTCGAAATAGAAATGCAACGAATCCGTGATCGATCGGTCATTGTCATACCGCGGGGCATTGTGATCGTACAGATGAATCAACTTCGAGCGAAGTCCCTCGAGTTCCGCAGATTCAGTTTGAACAGACGGTTCCTGGTTCGATTCGAGCGTGATGGACATTCGGTTCTCGCTAAATTCGTACGACCGATATGACTGTCGATCCAATAATACCCCCAAAGCTGACGTTGCTCGCCGGCTTGGGGGTGTACTGATTCGGTTATCGGACAGAATCTTTGCCAAATTGAGGGGGTAATTGCGCGTGTCCATTGACGCTGAATTGCACGCTGATTGGTTGTTGAATTTGAACGTGCCGAAAGTCGTGCTGAAATCGCGGGAGGCGCAGGTTAGCCTTTCATAAGCTTATATTCAGCAACGTGATAGCGATTTCGACAAACTTGCACGTTTCAAAATTGACTTGCCTATGTTGTGGGCCTAGGATCGGTCGAAAGTGTGTCGAAAGCATTTCGTAAGATGCCTCGACCCTGCGATCGGGGCGGATGCGTGGCAAAGCCATCCGCTGTCGTCGAAACCGGTCGTCAAAAGCATGTCGCCTCAGGAACCGCACGTGGCAAAACAACAGTCTGCGATGAACAACGCGGAGCCATCCACAACCGCGCGTGGTCAAGCGTCTGAATCCACCGATCCCGGGCTTCGTTTCCTGAATCAACTATCGCCTGTGTTTCGACTCGACGATGAGGACGCGATTCGTCGATTTCTCCGCGCGCCCGAATTTCGTTTCAATCCGCGAGATTTCTTGCATCACCAATCTGCGCAGGTGGTACAGACGGCTGCGATGTGTCTTGGTTTGACGGGGCGGTTTGAGGACGCGGCAAAGCTCGTCGAACTGCTGCATCACGATGACTATTTCGTCGTCAGTGCTGTCGAAAAATCGATCTGGTCCATCTGGATGCGGGCTTCGACGTCGACGTGCGTCGGACTGCTTCAACAGGTGATCGATTGCATTCAGG
>DDIR01000132.1:6710-7092 GCA_002338715.1 Phycisphaerales bacterium UBA1845
AGGTGATCGATTGCATTCAGGCGAGCCAATATGAAGAAGCCGAATCGCTTCTCGATCGTATTCTCATCGAAGACCCGGATTTTGCCGAAGCGTGCAACCAGCGGGCGATATTGCATCACCTCACCGGGCGATACGAATCGTCAATGATGGCCTGTCACCGCACGCTCGCGCTCAATCCCCATCATTACGGTGCAGCCGCCGGCTTGGGGCACAACCATTTTCATCTCGGAAATTTCACCGAGGCCCGCGCCGCGTTTCGCAAAGCGTTGACCATTCATCCCCGCATGGAAGGTATTCGCCAGGCGATTCGACGTTGCAAACTGGCCGCGGCTGACTGCTGCTAATGCATTCCTAATCCAATCGCAGCGCCGTCATTCCCGCG
>DDIR01000027.1 GCA_002338715.1 Phycisphaerales bacterium UBA1845
CTTGGACTTAAGCCGCTCTAGCAACTTGGGAACCCCAGTTCAATTATGGATCGAATCTCACGCCAATCAATGAATGATCATAGTTGCTCAGCATTTCCCCACAGTACTCAATTTCTTCAGGCGGTCGCGAGCTTTTCTGCACGGGCGATGGCATCTTCGATGGACCCGCACAGGTTTTCTTCGCCGATCATTTTGTCGAGGCCGGCGTTGGTCATGGCGACCAGTGGTTGTGCGTGAACGCCGGAGAGCACGAGGTTTATGCCGTCGCGCTGGCACTTTTTGTACAGTTCCATCAACGCATGCAAGCCGGTGGCGTCGATGCACAGCACGCGGCGCATGCGCAGAATGAAGACGGCTGGCGGTCGTTCAAATCCCGCGAGCGTGTCGCGCACCCGGTCCGCACTGCCGAAAAACAGCGGGCCAAACACCTCATACGCTTCGACGTTTGGCGGCAGCGCCGGAATATCAGGCGGTGGATCTTCGCCATTGTCCGCAACGCCAAGCGATCCAACGCCCGACAGGTCGGCCATCCGCTTCATGAATAGAAACGAAGCCAGCACCATGCCCACCATGACGGCGATGGTGAGGTCGGTGAGAACGGTCAGTCCAAACGTCGTCAGCAGCACGATGATATCGCTGCGTGGTGAGCGGAGGATCCAACGAAAGTGGTCGATCTCGCTCATGTTCCAAGCCACCATGAGCAGGACCGCAGCCAACGTCGCCAGCGGGATGGCTTTGGCTAGGGGGGCTGCGACGAGCAGGATCAACAGCAGCGTCACCGCGTGAACCATGCCCGAAATCGGCGAAACTGCACCGGCGCGAATGTTGGCTACGGTTCGAGCCAACGCTCCGGTCGCCGGGATGCCCCAGAAGCATGATGTGGCCAGGTTGGCGATACCCTGACCGACAAGCTCGGTGTCGGATCGATGCCTCCGCCCGGTCATACCGTCGGCGACCACAGCGCTTAAGAGCGATTCGAGGGCACAGAGGATGGCGATGGTTGTTGCTTCCGGGATTAACTCTCGCATCAGCGCGGGGCTAAATGCCGGCAGGTGCGGGGCTGGCAGGGATCGCGGAATGCCGCCGAATCGATCGCCGATGGTGTCGGTGTTGATGCCGAACAGCGCGACGACGATTCCCGCAATGACGACCACGACAATCTGTCCGGGCAGTCGCGGCATGAATCGGCGGAGGATGATCAGAATCACCAGCGACCCGACACCGACCGCGACCGTCGATGGCTCCCAGGTTTTCCACGCGCTGGCGAGCACTTGAAGTTTGTGAATGAACTCCGGGGGAAGTGAGATCGAATTACCGCCGGCGTCGGTTGGGCGTAATCCGAAAAGGTCTTTGAGCTGGGTGGCTGCGATGACGACGGCGATCCCGCTCGTGAACCCGGTGGTCACCGGATAGGGGACGTATTTGATCAGGCGGCCAAACCCCGCGAGCCCCATGAGTACAAGGATAACGCCGGCCATCGTCGTGGCGGTGGCGAGCCCGGAATAGCCGTGTTTCGAGGCGATCTGATAGACGATGACAATGAACGCGCCGGTTGGTCCGCCGATCTGGAAGCGGCTTCCACCCAAGGCTGAAATCAGGAAACCAGCCACGATCGCGGTGAATATTCCCAAAGCGGGGGCGGTGAGCGCGGGGTTAATCGCCTGCAGTTCTGCTGCGACCGTATCGGGAATGGAAGCGATGCCGAAAGCCATCGCCAATGGCAGAGCAATGATGCCGACAGTGATCCCTGAGATGATATCGCGACGAAGGTGCCCCAAACCGTAACCTTCACGGAGGCACAAGATCAACTTCGGTTCAATTCTCGCCATTCGGTCCCGGTCCTTGCAAACGTCGCAATTCTACAAGAACCGAACCAAGTCAGCCACAAGCCCGTGCGGTCATTTTCGTGCGAAAAGGGGGTGAGAGTATCCGAAAGGCTTCGGGTCGTTTGTGTCCGCGACGTTGGGCAAACGCCACGATCCCATCAGCCGTTACCGCTTGTTCGATTTCGACGATGTCAGGATTACCGGGTCCGCCGACAACCAACCAATGCCGCAGCGAACGCAACGATCGCAAGCGTGGTTGGCTCCGGGTAAACGATTGTCATTGGCTGCGCACCCGTTCCATCGTCGTATCCGGCGAATCCGGCACCGATGTTGTATTGGCCGTTGTAGCCGTCGCCGTCTGGGTGAAACGAATAAGCTGAACCAACTGCTGTCCCCAAGTCTGGGGTCAGCGCGCTTGGCTGACGACGAATGTAGAACTGGTAGATAGAGACGGATGCAGAGAAGTTGAGGAATATGTTGAAAGATCCTAGAACTGTCGTGCCGACGCCAAAAACAGAATCTGAAAAACCACCGCCAGCAGCGAAGACGCCGCCGCCAACGTCTCCCGACGATCCGCCCGTAGTCCATCCAGGTATGGCGGTCGAGTAATTGTCCATATAAAGGTCGGGTTCAAAGCCCAAGTCGCCTTGCAAACCTGCCGCCGGATCTTCGGGCTCGGTGGTCAGTCCAAGCCAAACGCCACCGAGTCCATTGGCTGCGTCGTCAGCGTCCGTCGTCGTCCACAAGACTTCCACGGTGACACTGTCTCCCGCGACCAAAAAAGCGTTCGTGTCATCACTCGCAGCCGGCCCGATGAATCGCAAAGAGAGCTCAGCCGCGTTGGCCGACGTAGATACTGCCGCAAAAATCACGAGCGATGCGAGGATATTGCGTCGATTCGTTCGAGTCATGAGAGGAGCCTTTCGAAAAGGTAACTCGACGGATTGGATTGATTGGGTACAGGCCAAGGTGTTGAGAGTCCACCTTACTCTCTAAAGCTTATCGACCAAGAAGTCGCCGTTCAACCCGGGAACGTGGGTTTTCGGTAGGGAAATGAGGATTGTTGTTGCAATAGACTGGTTGCTGGCGCGCGGACAAAACTTTAATTGTCTGCGGACTCAAGCGGTTCCAGCTTCTGAACCAGGTATTGTGCGCTGCCCAACACGTGTCCATCGGGCAGGGCGTTGCAGGCCGTGTCCCACGCGTTGGCCGACTCGTCCAGGCCTAGCATATCTCTGCACTTGCTGGCGATGTTTGGGAGGAAGGGGGCCATGATGGTTGTTAGCGTTCTTACCGTTTGCAGGCAGACGTTGACGGCTCTGCCGCAGGCTTCCATGTCGGTCTTTCGGGTTTGAAAGGGTTTGGTGTTGTCGAAGTACCCGTTGCCGGCGCGGGCGAGACTCATCATTTCTTCCTGGGCGAACTTAAAGCGGCACTCTTCGAGCGAGTCAGCCGTTCGTTTGGCGATGTCTTTGCACGCCTGCAACTGGTCGAGATCGATCTGCTCGCGATTACCGGCTGGCGGTACCTTCCCATCGAAGTACTTATGAGCGAAGGTCATCGTACGATTTACGAAGTTACCCAGGGCGGCTAACAGCTCGCCGTTGTTGCGCGTGATGAAGTCTTCGAACTCAAACGCAGATCGCTGTTGTTCCGGAGCGATGGCCGTCAAATAGTAGCGAAGCGGATCGGGATCGTAGTCTTTAAGATAGTCTTCGATCCAGACAGCCGTCCCGCGCGACTTGCTCATCTTCTCTTCTTCTTTGCCGGGCATCTTGAAGTTGACGAAAGCGTTGGCCACCACGTTATGCGGCAGCTGAAACTCACCCGCATCACCCTGCACGTTGTTGCTGTCATGCGTCGCAAGCAGCATGGCCGGGAATGTGATCGCGTGGAATACGATGTTGTCTTCGCCAATGAAGTTGACGATTTTGCAATCGGGGTTTCGCCACCAGTTCTTATACGCGTCTTCGCCTTCGCCAAGTCGCTGGCATAGCTCCTCGGTAAATGAGATGTAGCCAATCGGTGCGTCGAACCAGACGTACAACACCTTGCCCTCAGCATCGGGATCATCGAGCGGGACCGGAACGCCCCAACTCATGTCGCGCGTCATGGCGCGTTCGGGCAGGCCTTCGGCTTCGATGCGCCCGAGCGACTGATTGATAACGATGTCGCGCCACCGGGCGCCGCCATCTCCGTTTTTCTTACTCCGAAGCCAATCGGCCAACGGTTGTTGAAGTTGGTCGAGTCGCAGGAACCAATGTGTGGTTTCGCGAAGCTCGGGCTTGGTGCCGGTCATCGTGCTGATCGGATCGATCAAGTCGGTCTGATCCAACGATCGTCCGCAGTTTTCACACTGATCGCCAAATGCACTGTCGGATTTGCAAGTGGGGCAGGTGCCTTTCACGTAGCGATCCGGCAGAAACTGCTTTGCCTCGACGTCGAACAACTGACTTGTGGTTCGCTTGGTGAAGTAGCCCTTGTCGTGAATCTTCATGAAGAACGCCTGGCTGAGGCGTTCGTGGGTTTTGACGAATGCCGGCTGATGCGTGCCGCCGAAAATGTCGAACTCGATGCCGAGACCCTTAAACGACTCCTGCTGCGAAGCGTTGTACTTGGCCGTCAATTCCTCGACGCTGATCCCTTCTTCGCGGGCGCTTTTGAGGGCGGCGACACCGTTGTCATCGCTGCCGCAGATGAAGCGTACATTGTCGCCACGGGCGCGGAGGTACCGCACGTAGATGTCGGCGGGCAGATACGCACCGGCGATGTGCCCGACGTGCAGGCGGTTGTTCGAGTAGGGCAGTCCGGACGTGACCAGAAATTGTCGATTGCTCATAGGGGGCCTCGTTGATTCGTTCGCCCGGCAGACTAACCGCCCTGCGCGAATTCATCAACGTTGATGGCCACCTGCGTGATCGTCTCAGCCGGTACCGTGAACACGTCGCTGCTGCCTTCCGAAGCCGCGAAGTGATTGCCCTGGCTGTCGGTTTTCTCCGAGATAAACAGGGCGGGAAGCTCGCCGGCTGCCAAGGTGACGTTCAATCGGTAACGCGGTTCGTCCAATCCATAAACCGCAACATCCGGGGCGCCGTACTGCACGACACGGTTAATCGCCGCGTTCTTCACCCGCAGCACATAGTTCGCCACCTTGGCTTGGTCGAGCGGGACATCGGGTTCCTGGACGTAGAACCACTGGCCATCCTCCTTGCTGAGTCCAAGCGTCGAATCGCCATCGGTCATCGTGACGGCTGACACGTCGTCGGCTTCAAAGGAGAAGATCTGCTTCTTGCGATACTCGGCGAGGAAGTCCGGCAGCAACGTGTCGGCGATGATGTAAACGTATTCAGGTGTATCGACGCGCTGAACGTATACATGACCATTCGCCTGGCCGATCAGCAGTTCGTAGGTTTCTGCCGGCGGCTGGATTTTTTCGACGCGATTGGTGCCATTGCTGTTGACGTCATCGGGCAGGACGCGATACGCCACCGGTGGGGTGATGGTGTAGGCGAAACGAACGGCTGGCTTGTCGAGACCATACTTGGATCGATCGTCGCCATCCGCGAGATCCACGATGCTCATCGCCCGCAGATTTGAGAGCATGCTGAGCAGTCGCTGCAACTGTAACTCGTCGACCTGGCTTTGGACGGGGGCGGTCATCAACCACTGGTCATCGGTTTGCGTCAAGGTGACGGACATCGCCGGTTCCGATCCGCCCAGTGCGCCGGCAGTCCGCTCGATGGTGATCGATTGGATGCGTTCCTTCGGTTGGGCGACAACGGTGGAATCGCGATAGACCGTTTCGCTGCGAAGCAGTTTGACGATGTCGGTGGTGTTGACCTTGGCGATGGTGTCGTTGGCGCGGATGTAGGTCAGTCGCTTGGATGCGCTGTCGAGGAGCGAGCCGATGGTCAGGGTGAGGTTGTCTTCGTCGTCGTCGAACTTCAGCGCGACGACGCCTTTGGGATTATTGAATCCGAATTCCGCATCGTCGACGGATGCGCCGGCGATGAAGTTGACCGCTTTCAAATCCTTGATCGCGGTGAGGAGGCTATGGATTTCGACCCGGTCGGCCAGCGCTTGCGACTCGGCGAAACGCCAATCGGTCCCGCTGCGCTCGAATAGCGTGGTGACGCCGCCGTGGGTCAACGTGATCGACCGGGCGGTCGTGGTGTCGCGTTCGATGAAGCCGTTGTCACGCCATTCCTTGAGATTCGGTGCGAACGTGTCGGCGAGGTTCTTGGCCACCGTGCCAACGATCTTTTCATCGCCGCGACTTGCGTAGACTTTCGTGTCTTCGCCGATGGGGCTGACGCTGGATAAGCGAAGTACGAATTCGGAGATGACTTCCTTGGGTTCCGGAAGTGTTCCGTTTGAGTCTGCGTCGCTATCGGTCTTTGGAACTTCGAGTTTTGCGGAAGTCGCGATGATGGTGCGGGCGTTATCGTCCAGGCCGTAACGCGCCATATCGCTGACGTTGCCCGCGACCCATTTCTGCGCCCGAAGCGCGGCGAACGTGCTGCATACCTTGTTAATCTGATCGGCGAGTCCCTTGGCCGGCGTGGGTTTTTCGAATCGCCACTCGGCGCCGGTCTTGGCCATCACGTATGTATCGATACCGCCGTCGGGATTGGGCTCGCGAACTTCCAGGCGAACGATCTGCCCGGTTTCGACATCGAACATCTTCTGATCCCGATAAGCCAGTGCCTCGTCCTTGAGCAAACTCTTGAGCGCCGCGTTCACCCGGTAGATGGTCGGATCGTCGTCGAGCGACACATATGCTTCGCGACTTCCCTCGTCTCGGCCAACATGCACGCGAACGATTTTATCGTCGGCGTTGGTCAAGGTGATTGTCGCGTGGGGTGGTTGAAGTCCGCAGCTTTCGGCTGTGACGGAACCCGTTGATCCGTCGTGTTTGCTGGTGTATTCGAGCTTCTTTAGCTGCGAGGCAATCGTTTCGACCTGCCACTTTTGAACGGCGAATTCGTAAGGTGACGTCATCGCCCAGGTGGCGTCATCTTCGCTTTCACCTTCAGCCTTTACAAACGTCCAGCTTGGTTCATCTGCTTTCGATACTTCGATACGAACTGTGTCGCCGAAATCGTCGTCGATCAGCTTTTCGAGTTCGACTTTTGCCGTGTTCGCCGACGGTTTCTCCGGTGCGGTGATCTTCTCTTCGGGCAATGCGAAGATGAGAACCGCAACGATCGCGACGAGGACAAACAGGATTCCCGTGGTTTTGAAATTCATTGATGCCTATCTCCGCCTCGCGAAGTAAACGCCCAAGCCGCAGATCGCAGCGAGCAGCGGCCAAACCGCCGTGGCAAAGACCTGGACAGCCAGCGTCGACGACGCGCCTTTTTTGATATTGAGCGTTGAATAGTCAATCGGTGAACCGAGGTTCATCCACTCGGCGTTGTCATTCAGCCAATGCAGTGCGTTGATGAATAGCGTCGGGTTTCCCGGATTGACCGGAATCACCGAGAGGCCTTGCGGTGTCGCGGCCAACTGTCGGGCTTGGGCGACCCGGTCGGTGGCGAACTGCGTCGAATTGATTACGACGATTTTTCCATCGCCCTTTTCTGCGGTGGCTCCGAAAAGGAACTCACCCTGGAAGTCACCGTCGGCGGGAACGATGTACTCGTTGGCCTGCTGATTGAAATAGGTCTGAATGTCGCTAATGCTCCAAATCGAATCTGAACGTTCCATCCAGACGAGTTTGTTGTGCGTCACACCTTCGGGCCCGTCAGTGAAGCTGATCGGGGAGACGAGTGGAAACATCGTTCGCATCGCCGAAAGGCTATTGGTAATTGGGTGGTCGCTGAACGCCGCGTCGAGCATCTTGAGCGGGTCGCGGATGAAACGGTACTTGCCGGGTTCAACCGGTTCGATGAACAAAAGCACCCGGTCGTCGTCGGCTTCAATGCCCCACGTGTCCTTTAAATATTCGGCGTATTCGTTTGGGGCGGGCGCTCCCATGGCCGCTGGCATGAACCCGCCCAGGAAAAGTGCCCTGGGAGAATCGCCCATGGCTTTCTTGAGGGCAGTCAGCTTGTCGGGCGTGAACACCGGGTCTTGCGGTCCTTGCTGAAAGGGATTGGGGCGCGGTTGAGTTGGGCGATCGACGACATAGATCGTGCGCGACGGCGCCGGGTCCATTGCGGGCGGTTCACTGCTCGTAGCCAGGTCCCATTCGTAGACATCGAAACTCGCGTCTTCAAGTTGCGCCCGCATCTGTACATAACTGCCTGCCTCTTGGCGCATCATTGGGTTCCCCGAGGCGATCATCGGACCCCCACCATGTCGCACGAACACGACGGCTGGCTTGACGTTTTGCGTCAGGTGCAGGATCGCAGACGTCACCGTCTGCTCACCATGAAACGTTCGTTCCTCGAAACCAGCGCCGCCGGATTCCGGATTGACGGGCGGCCAAACTTTGTAGAAGGGGATGACCTCGGCTTTCTCTTCGGTCTCGACGAGAATCGGATTCGAGGTCGCGCCCGCAAGGTCCCGAACGATCTGATCGATGTCCAGCGCAGGAAGTTCGCCGATCGCGGCTTCCTGGGCCTTCAAGTCCTCGACCAGCGACCCGTATCGCGAACCGGCGTCAACGAAAAATTGCAGAACATTGGGCGGGAACCCATCCGATCGCTGTGAGACCTGCGACCCGACCGCGATGATGTTCTCCAGAATCTTGCTGATATTTGAATAGGTCTGACGCAGGCGGGAAGTCGCCGCGCCGTGCGCGGGAACATCGGACGCCAGCGAGTCTTTGATCTGCTGACTGGCTGCTTTAACGTCGCGTTCGAAGTCGTCGAAGAGACCCTTCACTTGCCCGGTGAGCTGGGCGGCCATTCCGTCTAGATCGCGAAACGTCTGGAGTTGCTGCTGCTCCTCGCTGAGGAGTGTTGTGATTCGTTCAGCGAATTCACTTTGGAATCGCTCAATGATCTCAATGTGACCCGCCGCTTGCTCCTTGTAGCGCGATCGACTGGCGAGGCGTTTGAATAGTGCGGTTCGTTCTTCGTGATCTTGAAGCGGATTGATCGCAATGAATTCGACCTTGCTGCGATTGCTCACGCTGTAGAGTTCGAGCAGATCGTTGACAGCCGACCGATAGCGATCTTGATCTTTGTCTTCGATGTCTGTCTTGAAATACAGGCTCGTTAACGTGATTTTCTGATCGAGGCCCTTAAGCAACGTCTCGGTCGGTTCGGTCAGGCTGTTGATGCCCGACGACGTGACGTCCACGCGTCCAAGCCGCGTCATCGCCAGCCATTGCAGGCCGGCTGCCAATGCGACCGCCAACACGACCATCAGCACCACGTTGAGCCCGACGAGGACGTTTGATTTCTGCGTATTCTGATCAGCCGTTACCGCCATCGTCTTGACTCCAGCACTTTGACCGTCAGGAAAAGGAACAGCCCCGTCGACGTGACGAAGAACACGATGTCATTGCCGTCAAGCAGTCCGCGGGTGAATCCGTTGAAATGCTCGCGGATCGAAAGTTGACGCAAGGTGAGCTTCAACGCGCCACTGGCCAGCATCGCCAGATAGTCCGAAAGGAACGTAAAGACCAAGAGAAGCACCATGCTGCTGACAGCCGCGATGATCTGGTTGCCGGTGCATGCGCTAAAGAAAAGTCCGACCGAAAGATAAAGCGCTCCGAGCAGAAGCATGCCCAGGTAGGTCGAAGCGGTCATGCCCCAATCGAGTCGGCCATAGGCGCTGACGATGAATGCATAAAGCAGCGTGGTCGCAAGCATCACGATGAAAAAGACCAGCACGCCGAGAAACTTTCCGATGACGACGTCGGTCTCGCCGATCGGTGCGGTCATCAGCGTTTCGATGGTTCCCGTTCGGTATTCGTCGCTCAAAAGCCGCATGGTCAAAACCGGCAAGAAGAGCACGAACACAACCGGCATCAGGTTGGCGAGCCCTTCGAGCGAGGCCTGGTTGCCCGGTTGAAATGTCGTCGCGGTGAAGAAGATTCCCAATAGAATCAGGTATATCGTCAACACCGCGTACGCGATCGGGCTGTAGAAAAACGCGCCCAATTCTCGCTGCATCACTGGCGAAACGTTTCGCATGGTTGGCTGTTCACTCCTAAAACGTATCGTAACCGCAGATGGACCGAGCCGAATCTTGTCGGCGGCGGGCGAAATGCGACCTAGTTTTTCTGTTCGGCGATGATCTTGACGAAGAAGTCTTCGAGGCTGG
>DDIR01000124.1:0-77083 GCA_002338715.1 Phycisphaerales bacterium UBA1845
GGTTCTCCTCCAAAAAAGTGGGTGATTTAAGTGCATGAAAGACAGTAGACACCGGTTCTCCCGGGGCTAAACAAGCGTTTGTTAACGACGGTTGTTTGGCTGAAAGGAGAGACCGGTGTCTGGACGGAGTATAGCGGCTTACTTCCCTTGGCGTCGAGTCAAGGTGACGAATCAGCAGGTGCATGTGGAATCTCGGTCGGCTTTGGTCCGACTGGAGCCGGATCGGCGGTTTCGCCCGCGGTGCCATGGTTGCGGCGGTTTGGCTCGAACGGTTCACTCCCACACGCGGAAGTTCGTACGCGATATGGCTTTCGGCGGTTTCACGATGATGTTACAGGTGGCACATCGCAAGATCTGGTGCGACGGCTGCGGCGGCGTTCGCGTCGAGCAGTTGGAGTTCGTGGATGCTTCCCAACGGGTGACCTGCCGGCTGGCGGCGTACGCGGCGCAGCTGTGTCGCTCGGGGCTGCCGGTGACGGCGGTAGCGAAGCATCTCGACCTCGATCCGAAGACGGTCAAAGCGGTGGATAAGGCTGCTCTGAAAGCGGAGTTCGACGCGACCGATTATGACGGTCTGCGTCGCCTGGCCATCGACGAAATCGCTGTCCATAAAGGGCACAGCTACATGACGGTGGTGCTCGACTACGACACTGGCCGGGTGGTGTGGATGGGCGAAGGACGTCAGATCGCGACGCTGGGCGCGTTCTTTGAAGCGATGCCCGTCGCGGCCCGCGAACGGATTGAAGCCGTAGCCATCGACATGTGGGATGCGTACGTCCACGCGGTGCAGACGTGGTGTCCGCAAGCCGACATTGTGTTCGACCTGTTCCATGTGGTGAAGGCTTTCAACAAGGTGATCGACGACATTCGCAACGAGGAGTTCCGCAAGGCGCGGGATGCGGATCGGACGGTGCTGAAAGGCAGCAAGTACATTCTACTGCGTAACCGGGCGAACTTGCGGCGGGACGAGCGGCTTCAATTGCGGAAGATTCTGGAACTGAATAGCACGCTGAATTGCGTGTACTGGCTGAAGGATCTGTTGAAGCACATCTGGGACTATCATCGCCCGAGTTGGGCGCGGTCGGCGCTGGAGGGTTGGTACACGGTGGCGGAGGAGGTGGGTCATCCGGCGTTACTGCGATTCGCCCGTCGCTTAAAGAAATACAGCTTTGGAATCGTGAGCCATTGCAAACATAAGATGGGCACCGGGAAATTGGAAGGCGTAAACAACAAGATCAAAGTAATCAAACGCACCGCCTACGGATTCCACGACCTCGACTACTTCGCACTCAAGGTGAAACAAGCGTTTCCAGGAAAAGTTTCAAACAACTAATTTGGAGGAGAACCTAAAATAGTTGATGCCACGCGATGAATTGATGTTGGGATTCCACGGATGCAGAGCGTGAGGATCTGACCAGACGCCAGTGGCGCAGGTCGGCCTAAGTTCTGCGTGACGGATTTTCTGTTACGGCAAAGAAAGTCCAGCGGCAGAATCCCATGGCATGGTCACCCTTAAACAACTCAAAGACATAACCAAATCGAAGCAATGGTGCGATCCCTATTTCCGGTGGAGGTTTGGCGGGCAGGTCGACGCATTCATTAAAGCCGAAGGGATCTCACGGCAGGCACTGGCTGAAAGACTGGGGCTCAGCGAGGGCATTCGTAGGTCTTCATTTCGTATCAATTGCATCCTCAATTGATGGCACCAGGGCCAACCGAAATTGCCTCAATCCCCTTGCCTTCTTGCCCTTGTTCGACAGTCCAATTTCACAGGCATGCACCGGTGTTTCCGGCATCCGAAAGTCTTGAACTTAATCAAAACTTAACGGGTTGTTCATACGCATGGAACAGATGATGGCCACCATTCCAAGCCTCTTGCGGCGGCTTACTTTTGTTGGCTCGCCCGTCGATTTGGGTCTCTCATTGGAGGTGGAAAAGACATGCGGAAGGCACAACTTGGAATCATGGCATTGGCGGCTGGTTTCGCAATCGCGCCGTCGGCAATGGCGGCGATCGACTTGCAGATCACCGAAATCTGGACCGGTCTTTCAGGCGAAGACGGAACCGCGGACTGGATCGAAGTCACGAACTTCGGCGACACAGTCGCTGATACTGGTAACTACTGGTTTGACGACAGCGGCCCGAGCACCGCGAGCGGAGGAAATCTCGATTCATTCCTGCTCGGTCAAGGCGAGTCGGCGATCTTCCTGCTCGACACCGCTCCTGCAGACAACGTCAACTATGCGACGGCTGCCGACGAATTCGTGGCAATCTGGGGATCGGTTGCGAATCTCGGCCAGACCAACGGCGGTGGCAACCTCGGTCAGGGCGGTGACAGCGCCAACTTGTTGTTGGGTGATGAAACGGTCGTCGACACGCTGCCATACGCTTCGAGCGGCGACTTTCCGACCTTCGAGAAAGTCGGCGGTCCGGTTCAGCTTTCGGTTGTTGGCGTCAATGGCGCGTATGAATCAGCGCAGTTCTTCAATGACAACATCGGTCCGGGACCCGACTTCCTCGTGACCATGATTGGTTCACCGGGCGTCGTTCCCGAGCCGGCATCGATTCTGCTGCTCTGCTCAGGTGCGGTTTGCATCATGATGCGTCGTCGCCAGTCGTAATACGAGCGGACAAATCGAACGAGTTGTGTTTGAAACGGCGCGGTCAAAGCTTTCAGCCTTTCAAACTCAGCTCCGTGCAAGATGAATTGAATAAGCCTAGGCCCTCAGGCACCGGGAAATTTACATCCCGGGCCTGCGGGCTCGCTGGCGTTTAGAGCAAGGTCTGTCCAACCGTAGCGAGAGACGGTGTTCTCGCTGGATTGAGCGAGGCATTTCAAGCCGCGGCAGGATTGATAACGCCAAAAGGTCGGCGAACTCGACATATCCCTGCCGCATCGGACGTGGCAGCCGGTCGAACTGAATCAACGGGAGTTTTCAACATGGATTGTCGTTTGGCGTATCGGGTCAGAAGCAACAGGCGATCGGCGTTTACGCTTGTCGAACTGTTGGTGGTGGTTTCCGTCATCGCGCTTTTGATCTCCATCCTCTTGCCATCGCTGCGCAATGCACGTGAGCAAGCCAAGGAAGTCGTGTGCGCTTCGCATTTGGCTGGTCTTGGCAAAGCGTTCTACACCTACGCGGGCAGCAACGAGGATTATCTCTGCAGCGGGGCGTTTGACCCTGACGTGGCCAACGGTCGCGACGGTCCCGTGGACAAAATCGGGTGGATCGCCGACATGGTCAACGGCGAGTACGCCTATCCCAACGAGATGCTGTGTCCGACCAATCGCTCCAAGGTCAATCAGAAGCTTGGCGCCGGTCCGACCGCGGGCGGCCCGTCGGGTTTTTATACGACCGAAGAAGCCGACGACCTGATTCGTCGCGGATACAACTCCAATTACACGCAGTCGTGGTACATGGCCCGGATGCAGCCAATTTGGCCGCCACCCAATGGCGACATCAACTGGAAGCGCGTTTCAACCACGATGGGCCCGTTGCGAATCACATCAATGCGCAAGGTGCCAGCCGCCAATGTTCCACTCTTGGGTGATGGTGCGCCAAAGATCGATGATCAGTACCGCGGTGAAATTTTCTCCGAGCGCAAGACCGTCAGAACGATGACGGATGGTCCCTATGGCGGCGGTCCGTTCGGCGTGCAGAGCTATACAGACTTTGGTCCGACGCATGGGTTCGGCAAAACGTATCGATTCGACGATGGCGGTTCGAGCAATCGCATTCGTGCGGAGATCCTCTTTGCCGATACGCACGTCGGTAAATTCACCGACAAGATTCGTGACGGGAAATTCAAACTAACTGTCACTTCGGCCAACCCACTTGAGCACGTCCAGGACGATCTCGACAACCAGGTATTCGATGGCGTGATCGGGCTCGGACGGCGGTCGAAAGAAGAGTGGGACTTGAAGTAGGCAGGAAACAAGCAGCCAACCGTTAAGCGGTCTTATTGAGATTACACGAGAAGGGGAAACTCAATGACAAAGAAGTCCATCGCGCTGAGTTGCGCGGTTGCAGTGTTCGCGACGCCCGCATTTGGCGTTGTTTTCATCAACGAAATTTTTCTCAATCCGCCAGGCGGTACAGACTCGGCGGAAGAGTACATCGAGTTGCTCGGTACGCCGGGAATGAAACTCGATGGATACGCCATCGCCGACCTGGATGGAACCGAAGAGAAGTTGTTCCCGCTCGGAAGCATTCCCCCGGTGCCTTTGGTCTCACCTGAAATCGACGAGTTCTTCAGCCTCGATGGGCTTCGCCTGGGCGACAACGGTATTCTCGTGATTGGCTCGGGTCTGATCGGAACCTACCCGGAAGTTCTTCCGGACAGCAACTTCCGTCGGTGGCGAAACACCAACGACGTCACGCAGCAGGACGGCATTTGGAATGGCTTGCTCGATACACCGGGCGGACTTGAAAACGACGGGTCCAAGACGTTCATGCTCATTCGCAATCGGCCTGGAATCACAGAAGCCGATCCAACGAACCCGATCGGGTTGCGCTGGGGCAAGGACATCAAGCACGATACCGAGTTGGTCACGCCGGTCCTCGACAACAACGACAACATGCAGAAGGACCAGTATGGCGATGGCAATATCGATCGCGGTGATCCCAACAACCTCGGTGGAACGACGCTCGACTTGAAAGGTGCAAGCACGCCTGGTGACATTTCCGACGACCTCGAAGTTGTCGACGAAGTCAGCTTTGAAGGCGGACGCGGCTGGGAGTACGACCTTGATGATCGCACGGTCGATGCGGACAGCGTTGACGGTGGGCTTCCGCAGCGCAGCGTGCATTCCCTCGATGATCCCAATGGTTTCAACCCCGACGCCCTCACCCGTGTCGACTATCGCACCAAGGGCGATGGTTGGGCGCCCGTGGCCGGGGCGACCGGTGAAATGCTCAACGGCAATAACTGGCAGGACACCGCAACCGAGCAGTGGATTCGCGGTGATACAGGCGTTTCGGTCACGATGGGCGTGGTACCCGGACCGAACAACTTCTACGCGAACGTTGCCAACCCAGATCCTGACGCAGTTCAGCCCTACGAAGTGAACGTTCCGCTTTGGCTCGATGACGGCGTTGGTGTTGACTACGATTTCACGGTGAGCATGTCGTACCAGGTGATTCCAGGACGCATCAACCCGTTGGCTGTTCCCTTCATCCCCGGTGACACCGATCGCGACGGCGATTGCGACGCGGATGATATCGCCAAGATCGCTGCCGTGTTCGGCAACGACAATTGGATTTTCAGCAATTCATTCGATGCGGCGCCGGAAGGTGATGAAGGTGATCCGGCCACCCAGACCCGCCCTTGGGATGTGGATGCAACCGGTACGAATGGCATCGAAGCCAGCGACTTCCAGTGGTCACTGAACTTCCAGGGCGACACGACCGGACAGATCAACGGTGTCACTTACGACAGCACAACCCCGGCCTCCGGTGGTGTGGCGCTTAACTCAAATGCAGGCGTCGACGTAACCGTTTCGGCTTCGACCGTCGTTCCCAGTGGGCGGGCGCTTTCGGCACTTGAATTTGGCGACTATGTCGAGTTGACCGTGAGTGCCGAGGTGACCGGTGGCGCGAACGCAACTGCTGGCGAAGAAAATGGCGTCATGCAGTACGTTCACGATGTCGTGATTGATTCGGGCAGCGTCCTTCGCGTTGTCTCGGTCGATGCGCTTGGTTCGTTTGCCACGACGCGAGCCGCATTGCAATCGTCGGCAGGCGTTGATGGTGACCTCGGCATGGAAAACGTCAACGGTTACAGCACAAGTTTCATCGAAGGCCTGTCGGGCGCTGCATCGCTGTATCGCGTGACGCTTCGTGCAATCGGCGATGGTTCCGCCAACGTCGAGGTTGCACCAGCCGGCATGGAAAAATTCGCCTTGAGCACCCCGGAAGGTTTGAAAGTGGGGCACACCAACGAAAACGGTAACCCCGCATCGTCAAGCTACACCGCTGGCTTCTCTGCAACCGTGCTGCCGGTGGTTGACGATGAATTCATCGACTGCATCACCGGACCGAGCGGCGGCATCCTTATCGGTTGCGATCAGTTCGACTATGACCAGGATTCAGACGTTGACACGGAAGACTATCACTTCTTCCAGACAGCGTTTAATTAGCGGTCGCATGATGTTGAAATAATCGGGTGCACTAGACTGACGCAGGACGCTGAATATCAACGTCAGTCAAGGTGCTCGGTGGAGATAAGGGGACGAGTACGCGGATGCTCGTCCCCTCATTTATTGCGCTCTTGAGTTCAAGTCGTCCGCCCATCTGTTCGACTGCGTGTCGCACGATCGAAAGGCCCAACCCCGTACCGCGCTTCACACCGCTGCGTGCCCGCGTGACCTGGTAGAACCGTTCAAAGATGCGGGATTGATCTTCGGGCGGAATGCCGACGCCCGTGTCCGTGACAGAAAACGAAAACTCGTTTTCGCAGCGCGTGGCGACAACTTTGATCGATCCGCCGGATGCGGTGAACTTGATCGCGTTGTCGACAAGATTGTTCAGAACCATGTTCAGGAGCCTGACGTCGGTCTGCAATTCCTTGCCCTCGGTGATCCCGCCGTCATCGACAACCGTCTTCCAGTCGATCTTCTGTGCCGAAAGGCGATCCGCAAATCGTTCGCCAAGATCAACAAGAAGTTCATGCGGGTCCACGCTGACCGGAGTGACTCGGGTCGTTCCCGATTCCAGCCAGGATAGGTCGAGGAGGTCCGCAACCATCATTCCCAGGCGATCGCTATGACGGTCGATGATGTCGAGCAGTGCCGCGTCTTCGGTGGCACCGCGTTCGGCGTTCATTGAGATCAGCGTTTCGATCGCTGCGCGAATGGCTGTCAACGGTGTTCGCAACTCGTGCGACGCATTGGCCACGAAATCGGCTTTGATCTGCGTTGCTCGGGTCAATTCGGTGACATCGGTCAAGACCAGAATTCGACCATCCTTGGTCGTGGCGACGTCGGCGGTCTGCGTGTAATCCGGAAGCGAAATTCGCGACACCCGCGCAAGCAGGATCGAGAGCGACTCGCCCTCGCCGAGCGTGATTCGGCGTTCGATTCGTCCTTTGTTTTCCAAACTGTCATCGGGTGTCAGGAATTCCCGCAGCGCCGCTGGCAGCGCCGAAATGGTCGGCGGTTCATCGCTCGAGGTGGCTGGCTCGGATACTTGCAGCAACTTCCAAGCCGCAGGATTGGCGAGGATGACAACGCCATCGGAATTGGCGACGACGACGCCCTCGTCCAATCGCGTCAACATGTATTGAAGCGTCCGCCGCTGACGATCGATCATGTTCATCTGCGTGGAGAGGCTGCCGCGCATGCGATTCACGGACCGGGCCAACATCGCGATTTCGTCTCGACCTTCGACATCGATGTCACTAGATAGGTCTCCGCGTGAAATCAGCCGCGCCGCCGATGTGACGCGCTCAATCCGGCGACTCCACATCAGCGTCAATCCCAACGCCAGACCAACCGCCACGATCAACGCAACTGCCGCCACCTGCCAGATCAGTGCCTGCGCCAATTCCAGGCGCGCCGTGATGCTGCGCATTGGAAGGGCCACGCGAACCACGCCGATCAACCCATTCGGATCGACAACCGGAAGCGCAACGTACTTCATGTGCTGCTTCACGGTGTTCGACCAGCGCGTGCTCTCGCCGAACCCGGATTTCATAGCCGCCATCACTTCTTCGCGGTTCGCGTGTGATTCCATGGAGAGCGGATCGGCCAGCGTGTCGCCCAATACGGTTCCGTCGGCGAGGATAAACGTGGTCCGTAATTCATGGACCCCATTGGTCTTGGCAAGATCATCGAGCTGTACTTTGTGATCCGCGTCGAATTGGTCTTCGGCGCGTTCACGGAGCAGCGTTGCGTATCCGCGGAGGTGTTCGGTGAGTTCTGATTCGTAAAACTGATCGACCTCGTCAATGATCAACCAGACGCAAACGACGAGCGCACCGGTAAGCAGAACCACGTGCCCGACAAACAGCTTCCAGAAAAACCGGCTTCGGTGTTGTCTCATGATGTTCGTTTAGAAGCGTTCATGTCACCCGATGCTCGAACGGATGTAGTCTCAAGGAGCCCGGGATCGACTGCCTGATCGAATTCGAATTGTACCAGCGCGGGGAGATTAGTTCGATGTTGGTTCGCGGAATGTGTAACCCACGCCGCGCACCGTTTGCAGCCATTTGGCAGCACTGCCCAGTTTCTTACGAAGGGCCGTCACGTGCACGTCGATGGTCCGATCCGTGACGATCACGTTTTCGCCAAACGCCTGGTTTAACAACTGGCTGCGGCTGAAGACCCTTCCCTTACCGCGAAGGAGTGCGGCGAGAATTCGAAATTCGGTGGCGGTGGGGGATATTTTCTTGCCGTTGATGGAGACTTCATATCGGGTGACATTCAGCGCGACCGGGCCAGCTTTGATCACGGTGTCGTCCTCGGACGATTGCTTCGGTCGTCGAACCACAGCGGCCACACGTGCGAGCAGCACTTTCATCGAGAAGGGTTTGGTAACGTAGTCATCCGCACCAAATGCAAATCCGACAAGTTGATCGTCTTCTTCGGCTTTTGCGGTGAGCATGATGACGGGGATGTGCGCGGTCTTGGGTTCGCGTCGAAGGGCCATAATGACATCGTCACCCGTAAGACCCGGAAGCATGCGATCGAGAAGCACGAGGTTGGGTGGATTCTCGCGGATGTATTCCAGCGCTTTGTCGCCGGAGTTGGCCACCGTGCATCCGTAACCATCGCGCTCAAGATTGAACTGGAGCATCTTGGCGAGATCGTCTTCATCTTCAACGACAAGAATCGATGCCCGGCTGCCCAGAGTTGCTGTCGCTTTGGTGCTGTCGATTGCGGCCATGCCGTTCATTCCTCACCTCGGGTGCGCGTTCGGTCGGGGGATTCAATTCCACCTGTCGGGCGTCAGTATATCAGGTCAGAATTCGCGCAAAAGACGAATGTTGTCGCCTGGATGGAGGCTTGCGATTTGTGCGTTTATCTGAGTCCTATATGTCGTCTGTGATCATCGATTTTGGCGACGCGACATAACCGCAAAACGCAGACTCGGTGATGCGTGAACGCCGAGTTTTTCGCTCAATACGAAGGCAATTTGCACGATTCTGCCGGAATCCGCAGCGGCTTTAAATCGGTGCGAACGGCTCTTGGCGAACCGTCTACTTCTCATTCAGCCGCGCGCATGGCACGCTTTTCTTAGCGCATTTTTAACGACGAATCTGGACGATCCGGATGCGAAAAACACACCCGATCCAACTTTGTCTGGGGCTTGGTTTTGTGATTCGGTTCATGGCTTGTCTGACTGTGGGTCGCGGTGAACGCATCGAGATGCGCGCTCAGCTGCGCGTTGCAATCGCGCACCGAAATCAACACCGCATCCGCGAAGTGATCGACATGAATTTGCGCTCGCGCGTCCCAGTTGCGAGACGGTCCGTGCATCTCGATGAATGCCACAATGTCATGTCATGGACGGATGATTCACGACACCAAATTTTGCAAATGACACGAATTGACATATCCGTGAAACTGTTGCCATCAGTGGATCGCGTTTGCGCGTCGGTATCGCCGATAACTTCTCGACGCAAGGCAAATCCAGGCGGTAGGGCCAAAGTCGAATTGTCGCTTACCAATCAGCCTCTTGAGAAATGCCCTGGTTCAAGAACCAATTGGCGGAGTTTTCTCGAATCCAATGGTGGAATGAACTACAATTGTTTTCGGTCGGCCAACGTGCATTTGTTTGCACTCAGTCCACACGCACGCACACATCGGCGGGAGGTTGTCGTGAAGAACTGCGCACTATTCGCATCTGCTTGGGCCATCACCTTGAGTTCAGTCGTTCCTGTGCTCGCAGGTGATCCAACGCCCGTGTGGTCCGATGAGTTTGAAGGCACAAGCCTCAACACGTCCGACTGGGAATACATGATTGGTAATGGTCATGCATACGGTGTCCCGGGATGGGGCAATGAAGAGTTGGAATACTACACGGATCGCCCGCAAAACATTTTCGTCTCCGGCGGAATGCTCAACATTGTGGCACTCGAAGAATCGTATTCCGGTTTCAATTACACCTCGGCACGCATTCGCACACTCAACAATCAGGACTTTCGCTACGGAAGGTTCGAAGCCCGAATGAAAATGCCCAAGACACAAGGCGTTTGGCCGGCGTTTTGGATGTTGCCAACGAATTCGCCCTATGGCGGTTGGGCGGCCAGCGGTGAGATCGACATCATGGAAACGAAAAATGATGCCACGATCATCGGTGGTGCGCTACACTTTGGCGGACCCTGGCCAGAGAACACGTACCTGGTGGATTTCTATTCGCCTGGCACTGATTTTTCAGCCGATTTCCACGTTTTCCGCGTCGACTGGGAACCCGATTCGATCCGCTGGTACGTCGATGACGTGCTTTATCATGCGGAATCCAGCAACAATTGGTACAGCACCGCCGCCCTGCAAAACAACCGGGCGCCGTTTGATACGCCGTTCCATATTCTGCTGAACGTTGCGGTTGGCGGAAATTACCCGGGCCCGCCCGATGGATCGAGTGTGTTTTCGCCGTCAACCACAACCCTTCAGGTTGACTGGGTGCGCGTGTATGAATACGCGGAACCCGAGCCCGGTGAGCAGTCGCCATTTCTAGGATCGCCGCAAGCCATTCCCGGTCGGGTGGAGGCTGAAGCGTATGACATCGGCGGACCGCAGGTTGCGTATGTCGATTGCGATGTTCAGAACAACGGCGGCGCTTATCGACCAGGCGAGTCAGTCGACATCGAGCCCAGCACCGAGGGCGGATTCAATGTCGGTTGGATGTGTGCGAGCGAATGGCTTGAATACACGGTCGATGTTGCACAAGCGGGTAACTACCGGATTGAAGCCCGCATGGCTTCGGAGCAGTCCGGCGGCATGTTTCGTCTCGAATTTGATGGCGTGGATAAAACCGGCGCAATCGGCGCCCAGAACACCGGAGCCTGGCAGAATTGGACGAGCGTGTTCGCCACGGCGCAACTGGATGCGGGTGAGCAGATTATGCGATTCGCCAATGGCAGTGGTGCGGGTGAATACAACCTGAGCTACTTCGACTTTGAGCTACTGAGTCCAGCCGACTTCGACCTCGACGGAGATGTCGACGTTGTGGATCACCAGAAGTTTACCTCGTGCCTCGCCGGTCCCGGTGTGGTTGTCGCTCCGATCGGTTGCTCGTCGACAGACTTTGAGGCGGCAGATCTTGATCATGACTCCGATGTCGATCTCGATGATGCAGCCGCTTTTGATCTGGCGCGGTAGTCGATTGGTTTGACGGTTTTCCTATGATTATAGTGGTCTTGGGCGTTTTAAGCCGAGTGGGGTCGCGGCTATTGGTGATTCCAATCCCTGCCTGGAACACCTTGAGTCCAAACGTGGCGGCGCGGCAGCGTCGTCATTGCCGCGAAGGCGGGAATCCAGGAGCAAAAGGAAGTCAATCCACGTGGGTACTGGCGATCGTGCTGAGAGTAGTGGACGAGCAAAACGCTACGCTTGGATTAAGATCGCTATATCGTCTTTCTCGTGACCTCCGCGACATTGCGTTTTGCGTTTACCAGAATTGGATTTGCTTTCCTCTGGGTTCCCGCTTTCGCGGGAATGACGACATTACAAAAAAAAGGCTGCCGGATTAGTAATCCGGCAGCCTTGATTCGTTTTAACGAAATATCAGCAGTTACGATTTACGACGACGGAGAACAACCAGTCCGCCCAATCCCAACAGCGCGAGGCTTGCGGGTTCCGGGGTGAAGAAGTTGATGTTGTCGTAAAACACGCCGCTTGGATCGTAGTTCGTGGCGTTGTTCAAGAAGCCAATCTGGAAGATCTGGCCCTGCAGCGACGAATCCACGGCAAGTTGAATCGAGTACGTGCCCCAAGTCGTCGGCAGCGTGTGTGTATCCAGCGTGACGAAGTTCGTCAACGCATAACCATTGTTTGGATCAAGCGTCTTGATGAACGCCTTGGCGGTTGACGGTGACTGAATGTCGCCAAGCTTCGCATCAAACTCGAAGGTCCATGTGGAGCCAACGTCGGCTGCACCAACGGTGAATTCCTGGAACACGTTCGATTCGATGATCAAACCGTTGGCGTGGTCACCGTTGAGGTAATCACTGAAGGTGACCAACTGCTGTGCGCCCTGATCAACACCACCTTCGCCGACCGCGACGTTGGAGAATCCACCGGTTCCATTGGGAGCGGGGAACACACCGTAACCGTAGGCATAACTGAGGTCGGGATTGAATACGTTCGCAAAGATCAGCCAGCCGTCATCCGACAGCGCTGTCGGTGATGACTGATCCATGCTTTCAAAATCTTGAGAGTACGGTTGAAGATCCGCAAGCACCGGACTGGCGAGCAGTCCAGACGCAAGCACAAGAGTCAAACTACGTAGAAGCTTCATGACAGGTTCTCCTCCATAGGAAACGAGAGAAAGACTGAGAGATTTACAGCATCGAATCGCTCACATTTGCTCCTTGTATTATAGTTTGCAGATTGTCGTAAATACAAGCCAATTAAGGTGTTTACGATCAGAATTGGAGGCAACTGTTTCGCGGATGCGTCAATTGTTTCAGGCCCTCGGCGGACACATCAAAGTGGTGCTGATTATCGGTCTGGAGGGGGCTTTGTGGGCCTCTGCAATGCGGTTTGATCCGCGCTTTTCGCGACCTTGTTGCAGCGTGAAATCAGACGGTGGTTCTGGGGTCTGACCACGCCCATGAAAGCGCTTGATGCCGCCCCTTAGCGGTGCGCTTCGGAGAGAATGGTGTATCCGTTCGACTCGATGCAGTCACGGTACCAATACGCCGATGATTTTGGCGTGCGCTCCTGCGTTTCAAAATTGACGTGAACCAATCCGAATCGCTGGCGGCAACCCTTGTCCCACTCGAAGTTATCCAGAAACGACCAATGGAAATATCCGCGAACATCTGCGCCATCGGTGATGACCTTGTGCAATTCGGCGAGATAGCGTTTGAGGAAATCGATGCGCTGCGGATCGTCGACGCGGCCTTCGATGTTGAGCCAATCTGTATTCGACATGCCATTTTCGGTGATGTAGATCGGCATGTTGTAGCGATCGTACAACCAGCTCGGTCCCCAGTAGAGAACTTCTGGCGTGACCGGCCAACCGAATGATGTTCGCGGGTGACCGTTGGGTTGGTCGCGTGTTTCCGTCGCCTCACCTTTTTCAATAGCTACTTCGTGACCGTAGTAGATATTCAGGCCCAGAAAATCGATTGGTTCGGAGATGATTTCGAAGTCAGAGTCCAGGTGAAGCGGTGCGTTCTTACCGTACTTGCGGAGCCCTTCTTCAGGATACGATCCGCGAATTACCGGGTCCATCCACCAAACGTTATTGAACAGGTGTTTTTCAGAAACGCCCGTTGTGCGTTCGCGCGCGATTTCGACATTGGCGCGGTTTAATGTCCGCGGGAGGTTGATGCAGCCGGCAGGTGCAAACCCGACGTTTGCAGGCTGTTTTGAGAATTCGCGTATGCGTCGAACGGCTTCTCCGTGCGCGAGGAGAACATGGTGACCGGCTTGAAGCACTTCTCCAAACGAATGGTTGGCCCCTGGTGCGTGGTCACCCGTGAGGTAACCGTGCGAAAGAAACACTTGCGGTTCGTTGATCGTGATCCAGTTTTTCACCCGATCGGAAAGTCGCCGAACCATCAGTTCCGCGTAGTCTGCAAACCATCCGACAGAATCGCGCGAAAACCATCCTCCACGTTTATGCAGCGCGAGCGGCAGATCCCAATGGTAGAGCGTGACGAACGGTTCGACGTGATGTTCAAGGCAGGCGTCCACGAGACGGTCATAGAATTCCAGTCCGCTGTCGTTCGCCTTGCCAACACCATCGGGCAGGACCCGCGGCCAGGCGACCGAGAACCGATAGGCTTGCAGTCCGAACTGCTCCATGAGCGTCACGTCGGATTCAAAGCGGCGGTAGTGATCGCACGCGATGTTGCCGTCAGTTCGAGCGGGGCCGAAGGTGTCCCAAATTGACGGTTTGCGACCTTCGACATCAACCGCGCCTTCAATTTGAAACGCGGAAGTCGCCGCGCCCCAAACAAAACCGTCAGGAAAGATAAACCCTTCTTCAACTGTCATTCGGTCTTCAATCAAATTTTAGAGCCAGATTCCGTATATCGACGGCGGGCATCATACGGGCCAAAATGAAAGGGAACAAACCCACACCTTGGTCGGCGTGGATTTGTTCCCTGATTAGGAACCTTGTCAGGTCGACGTAGATTCTCCGCTCTGCCGAGCGAATCTACTGGGCCGGACCGTCCAGGAAGCGTTCAAACGTTTCAAAATCATCGATCGTGACCATTCCGTCGCCGGTCAAGTCGGCACATTCACAGCCCTCCGTGACAGCCCCATTTGAGAAACATCGCTGGAATGCCGCGAAATCGCTCAGGTCCGTGTCGGCGTCGCCGTCACCATTACCCGTGGTTGAGAAGATGACGTTGTCGACGCTCAACGCGCCGCCCGTTCCCCAAGTGCTCAGCTCGTTTTCGAAGGTGGCCGTCACCGTGTAGGTGTCGGCATCCTGGAATCGCGAACCAACCCGCGTGAGATAAATGTCATCGACCTGAACCGTGACGCCGGTCCCAAGTGTTCCGTCACCGCCGCCGAGAACGAGAACCGCAAAGCTGTACGATGCTGCGTTCTGGTTGATGGCACCGTCATCGTTTCCGACACCGCCGGCAACCACTGAAGGATCAGACAAGGCAACGTCGATTTCCTGCCAGGTTCCGTCAGCCGGAACGTCCACCGCGAGGAAGTCGATATCCGGATCTTCAAGGCGAACGGTCATGATGCCGGTCGTCTCACCCGAATCATCTGCGATCGCGCGAACACGGGCGCGGAGGTGAATGTCATCGAGGTTGCCTTCAAGGCGAAGGTTCTGATTCGGCCAGGTAAGACCGGCATACCAGGTTCCACTCGTGATGTTCACATTGAAGACGTCGAGAACTGCGGCTTTGGTGCCACCGAATCCGCAATTGGTGCAGACGCCTGCGGAAACCGTTCCCGTCGGATTGAGGAATGCGCCGCCGTACTCACCAAAGAACGCCTGCTCGCCTTCAATGCCATCGTCGTAGTTGTCGATGTCACCACTCGTCGGATTCACCGCCGAGGCAAACGTGTAACCGGTTGTGTTCGCAAGGGCGCCTTCGAAATCTTCATCGAGATCGCCGTTTACAAACGTACTCACGCCTTCGCTCAAATATCCGCCGTTTGTTTGGAACGTGGCACCGTCAGCCGTGTTTGAGAATGCAACTTCACCAATCGGCGTAACCACATCGACGGGCGTCAGGTAAAGGTTGTCCACATCGATTCGACCACCGGTTCCCCATGTGGACTCGGGCGCTTGCGGGAATGCGACGACGACCGTGTAGGTGGGGGAGTCGAGATTGAACACGCCATCACCACCGCCACCGGCTGCCCCGGCTTCAATGAATGTATCGAGTGTTCCACCAATCGTGTCCCAACCGCCGGTTGGATTGATTGTTGTGTAGAGTCTGTCGAGGCTGGAGTCTTCGATACGAAGTTCGATCGGTCCGGTGTTTTCGCCGGGGGCTGCGATACCGCGGACCGTTGCTTCCAAGGTCACCTGCGACAAGTCGGTCGATGCGAGGCCTTGATTCGCCCAGATCAAACCGCCGCTCCAGCTTCCACCGGCGCCAATAACGAGGTTTTCGACCTTGATCTGACCAAAGCCGTCAGGATCGCCGCCACTTGTGTTGGCCCGTGCGATGAAGCCGGTCGTGCCACAGAAGAAGAACGGTGGGAAGTCTTCGCAGAAACTACCGTTGGTGTAACCACCGAATGCGGCTTCTCCGGTCAATCCCGTGTCCCAACCGGGCACGTAGTTGAATGCGACGCTGTTGGTGTTGAGGAAGAAGCCACCGCCAACACCCGAAGCGTCCGTAAAGTCTTCGTCAAGACCGGCTTGGGTGACGCGATTGCCTTCTACACGGACGACATAGTCACCGCCAGCCGTATCGCCCATCACGTCGGCAGAAACGTAGTACTGCGACGAATCGCAAGCGATGTCGAGAACCGGTGCGAGGTTGTCCCAGTACAGTCCGGCATACCAGGCGCTACCGGTCGAGTCGCTGTTCGTCAGCACGATGTTGTCAACCGTCAACGTACCACCGGTTCCCCACGGGGTGGAACCTTCGTTGTCGAATGCGATAACGACTTTGTATGACGAAGCGTTCAGATCAAACACGCCGACCGTCGGAATACCGGTCGGATCGGCTTCGGTGAAGGTGCTGAGCAAACCGCCAAACGATTGGAACACGGTCGTCGCCGAACCGCTCGTGATCAAGCGGTTCTGATTGGGATCTTCAAGGCGAAGTTGCACGTCGCCAAGGACTTCCCCGTCGCCCGCGTCAGCCGCTCCGCGAATGTCGGCGGTCAGACTGATCTGCGAAAGATCGACCAATGATTGCGGCGGGCCGCTGATGACCTCAAAGCTGACGGCGTCGGCGAAACCCGCACCGCCATTGTTCGCCGGCTGATTGAACACGAGAACCGCACGGGCGACTTGCGCACCAGCCGGTGCAACGAGTTGCAACGTGTTTTCGATCCAGGTGTTCGTCGGTGTTGTATTGTCGACCATCACCAATTCATCTTCGGCGAGCGGGGTGACCAGATCGACGCCGTCGAAGAATTCAATCTTCATGATGAACTGATTCGGATTTGCGCCGGTGATGCCGTCAAGTCCGTTGTTGATATTCGTGTCGTTTCGCGAGTAGACCTTCAGTTCCCAGGTCTGACCGGGTTGGGCGATCAAGTCCTGCGTCAAGCCCGACGAGTTGAAACCTCCCGTGAATCCGCCAAACGTCTTGAACAGGTGCGTTCCGTTAACCGGCGCTGGGGCGGTCTCAAGGTAGTTGTTCGCACCAAAGACTGACCAACCGTCGAACGATCCGCCGTTGTCATCGAATCCGCCGTTGACGAAGGGGTTCGCACCTTCCAACGGTCCGGAGTCGAGCGTCAAACCGGCATTCCAATTTCCGGAATTGAGGATCACGCCTTCGACATCAAGTTGACCGGCTTCCGATGGATTTCCACCGACCGGAATGGCGCTGGCCGAGGCGCTACCGTCCGGGCCAAGCACTGCGTCAACCGTGGTGCCGAAGAAGGCGCCTTCGTTTGCGATGCCCGTGTCCCAATCGGTTGTAAATCCGGTTGTGCCATTGGATGTCACAAAAACTCCGCCACCGTTTCCGGTGATGTTCACGAAGTCTTCAAAGATCGCGCTGAAACCAACGTTGGCCACTTCGAGGTAACCGCCGCCGCTGCCCGCGACGCCACCGGTTGAAAGGCCTTCTGCCGTCACCGAACCGAAGCGGGCGTTGCCCACGGTGCCCGCGAATGCATTCTCACCTGCCACACCGTCGTCCCACTGGATTCCAGAGACAAACCCGAACCCGCTGAACGTGAACGACCCGGTTTCAGAGACCGTCTCGAAATCCTCTTCGAGAATGAGTGGGGCACCCAGGCTGTTCGCAGCCATCCATCCTACACAAAGGATGAGGGCGACCGATTGCTGCTTCCACCAACCTCCACGTGACTTCATCAATAGCTCCTTTTCCTCAAGTCGCGCTGCGTGCAACAACCACGCGAACCGCACAATATTGGGCAGATGAACCTGCCAGTTCCATTTAATCTTCGTCCGCTACTTCAATTGCACATTCGTCAAATGCACTTAATTTGAATGCTCTTCCACCAGCGACGCCACCATACGTCAATTCGAACCGGTGATGCCTTCACCAAACCGAAGCTGAAACTCTTTGAAATCCCGAAGGTCCATGTGGCCATCGGACTCAACATCAAAAACAGCCAGGCACTCTGCTGGCGACAACGACCCGCCTGATGGTGGGGCGTTGAGCGGACCCGCAAAGCACTCAGCCAATATTGCAAAGTCGGCGTCGTCGACGTCGCCGTCGGCGTCTGCGTCATGAAATCCCGGCGCGGTCTGCAGTCGAATGAAATCGCCCGGTTTCATCACCGTGGACTTGCCAGCCGGCGTGTTGGCTGCGTCCCATGGATTGCCCGCAGTCGCGCCGACAAACTCGTTGTATCGTATGCCATTGGACGTGTTGAATACGTTGGCCAACAAACGAATCGCATCGCGCGGTTGCGCGCCCAGGTGACTAAGTCGAATCCGCAACTCACGTTGATCACTGTTGCCTTGATAGCTGACTTCATCGCCGCCCAGCACATCGGTGCCGGCATTCAAAAATGCGCCTTGCACAAATTCCAGCTCGTTGTTGTCGACGTGGTAAACCCCGGCGAGGCTTGAGAACAGGCAGATCGCGTAGTCCGCACGAAAGCCCAGCGGGAAGAACAGGTCACCGCGTTGTCCGGTGGATGACTTACCCGAAATCAATCGCCGTGACGGATCGCTTTCGTCGGTCAGTTCATAGGTTGAAACGGACCCGTCGGAAACCGAGTCGACATATACAACAACACCTTGAACCAAACCGGCTGGCCAAGCCGATGCATTGTCGAACGCGAAGACCAGGTTGCCCGCGCTGTCGGAATCAAAATAAAGCGACGAGTTTGCACCGAGGATGTCGCCCGCACCGTTGTTGAGGCCAGCCGCAGACAGCGTGTATTCGCCCGGTGAAATGACGCCGTCCACCGAAAGGTTCGTGCGCGAGTCGTCTGCCAGTTCCAACGATGCAGGACCGGGGTCGCTCGGAACATACGCGCGGACGTAGTCAATGTAATGATGCTGCGGGAACACGGTCGTTCCGTCGGGCGGGCCTGGCCAATCGCCGCCGACGGCTGTGTTGAGAATCCAGAAGAACGGAACCTTCGGGATATTCGGATTGGACGTTGTCTGGCGAATGACGCCATCGACATACCAATCCAATCGATCAGGGAACCACTCAACGGCGTACTCGTGGAAGTCGGCTGTAAAGTCCGGTCCGGTGTATGTACCGGTGACCGTGCGACCGATTTCCCACGGCGGTTCACCGTTCGGTCCCAATGGTCCCCAGTGCAAACTCATGTGCGTGACGTTGGGCACTTGACCGATCTGTTCCATGATGTCGATTTCGGGAGGCCAACCTCCGTCAGAAGCAAGGCCCCAATGCGCCGGCCACATTCCTTTTGTCGCGGGAAGCTTGGCGCCCACTTCGAACCGCCCATAGACCATGGCGAATCGATCGCGTGTATCGACGAGACCAGACGTGTAGTTCCATGTGCCGAAGTTGCCTTGATTGTCAAAACCGGAAATGGTCCGTTGTTGGCTGCGAAGGTCGAGTACGTCTCTCGTTCCAACGGTTGTGAGGAACACGTCGTCTGGCGCGTAATATTGAAGCTCGTTGTTCTTGACCTGGTGGATGTCTTCGACGCGCCATTTCGAGGTGTCAACTTCCGTGCCATCGAACTCGTCAGCCCAGAAAACGTCCCAACCGGTGTTGGGTGGGTTGTCGCTTTGCAGATGCGCGTCATCGATGATGACGGCGCCGGGGTCGTCGTTTAGTTGGGTGAATACGACCGCGATTCGCACTTCCACCGTACCTGTTGGGGCGACGGCTTGTAGCGTGTGCTCGACCCATGTGTTGGTCGGCGTGTTGGCGTGAACCATCGACGTGCTGAACTCTGAGATCAGGTCGGATGTTCCATAGACGCCATTCGCAACTTGATAGAATTCGATTTTAAGATCGCAGTAATTGTCCGTGCCGGTCAGCGCCGTGTTGGTGTTGTGTCGAGCCCAGGCTGAAGCTGTCCAGGTGACGCCCGCTTTGGATGTTACGTTCTGGAAGAACCCGGAGTAATTGGCGGAGCCGTTGTTTTCGCCTGTAATTGCGGCGCTGAATGTTCCGTTGTGCGGCGTGATCGGGGCGACGGCTAAATTCGCGCCAAAGGTCTGCCATCCACCGAAGTCGCCGGCTTCAAACCCGGCATTGGTGAGTTGGGCGTGCAATGTCGATGCGCAACCTAGGACGCACGCGAGCGACAGCGCAATGGCAATCCGACGCTGTGACGTCGCGTGCCTGCGTACAAACTCAAGTTGTCGGTGGCTACTGTTCATTTCGAATCACGACCTTTGTGCTATCCCGTCGATGCCCACCCATCCACAATCAGTTAATGGTCACGCGTGGTTGATACGGTGAAACCCGCA
This sequence comes from Phycisphaerales bacterium UBA1845, assembly GCA_002338715.1. Lineage (GTDB taxonomy): Bacteria > Planctomycetota > Phycisphaerae > UBA1845 > UBA1845 > UBA1845. The sequence continues at coordinate 20,214 of DDIR01000124.1, forward strand.
CGCGCGGAGAAAACTCAATCGGTTCGTCATTGGCGTTGAACTTCACCGGCTGAATCGTCGAGCCATGCAAGTCGCCAAACAGGACATTGAGCTTTCCTTTGGGATGCCGCTTGCGTGGAATACGGTCTGCCGCCAATCCACCGTCGGCTTCGTTGGCGTTGACGGCATCGCCCAGATAAGGACCGCTGGCTTGTGCGCTGAGGATGAGGTTTGAAAATCCTGTGTTGGCGAAGACCTGATCCTGCGAGTCGCGCCCGGCTTCAAAGATCAAACCGACTTCACCGGGGTTCCAGATCTTGTCGAGGTTGCCTTGAAGTCGCGTCCCGATACCGCTTTGGCGACATGGATGGGTTCCGGGGTAAAGTTTTTCTCCGATGCACTCAAACCACGTGCCCGATCCCACGCGAATCGCACGCCAGCATGCGGGGTTGCCCTGGCTGACGCCGACTTCCGCACCGGTGATGTCTTCGTTGACGGCGTAACTCAGTCGGCCCCAGTAGGACATACCGGACTGGCTCGCACGGGCATTGTCAGGGTCACCCGACCCCTTCAATCCATCACCGCTCGGGAGGTTCTGCGGATAGTAGGGGGTGGCGAATTGGACGCGGTCGGATGGACAAATCACCAGTTCCAATTCGTCGTTGATCTTCTCTTTCAGGGTGAGCGCATCTTGGTAGTCGAGGGCGCGCACGCCCCAATCCCAGTTCTGCCGAAACTTCATCCCGGACCCCAAGCCGACCGCAACCGGCCAAGCCAGCAACTCCGAACCGAGTCCGTATTCGTAACGGTTTCGCCCCGCGTCAGCCAGGTCCAGGCCAACCTCGTCGGTGGTGATCTGGAACCGGTTGTTGTGGTCAGCTGCGAAGACGCTGACGGCTTGTCCTGTACCGCGCATGTGCGCCAGGCACTTGGCCTGCTTGGCTTGATCTCTTGCGCTTCTGAGCGAAGGCAGGAGAATCGAAATCAATAACGCGATGATGGAAACCACGACGAGCAGTTCGACGAGTGTGAATCCCGCTCGTGCGCCTTCCGGTACGCTGTGACGCTCTGGTTGTGTCTTGTGATTCATGCAACGAGTCTCCTGCATTTTGCAGCAAATGTTTTAGCCAGCCGCGCGATTCCGTTCATTGGTTGTCGAAACATCACCCGCTTGCTTGCGATCGTTATTGATCCAACTCTTCCCGGATCCGCGCCTTGGCGGTGCAGTGGAATGGTGAATTTCAAGAAAACACGACACGGATTGTCGAACACGCTTGCCATTTTCGCGTCCCAACAATCCGCTTAATGCACGGGTTGCTTCACGTCCCAGGGCCTTGGCGTCCTGACAGACAGCCGTCATCGTCGGATACACCGAGAACCGCGCGTCGCCGTCGTCAAAACCGATGATCGACAAATCATTGGGGACTTGAATGCCCAGTTCGTGTGCTTTGTTGATTGCACCGATCGCCAACTGCGGGTCAGCCAGCACCAACGCGGTCGGTGGGTTGGCCATCGTCATCGCCATCTTCAGAATGGTGGCGCCGCCGATCAGGTTGGCCGGGTTTCTAAAAATCAGGTTTTGTTCGATGGGTACGTCGTGCGCATTGAGCGACGCTTCGTAACCTTCGAGTCGGTCGAAGTGATCGCAGTCGGGAATGGTGTTCATGCCGAACGCGATGCGACGATGACCGAGCGAGAACAGATAGTCGACGGCGCGGGTCGTTTCTTCACCGGAACTGCAATCGATGTAGTTGACCGATTTGTTTTCAAACCGCTCGCTCAAAACGATCGCCGGAAAACCTTCTGCGACGATTTGTTCGCAGACATGCATGGTTTCCACCGAGGTGCGGAGGATGACGCCGCGAACGCCTTTGCGCATGAAGTACTGCGAATATGTTTCGTCGGACGATTTATCGCGCTGCGGTTTGAGGATCATCAAATCGAGATGATGCTCATCGACTCCCTCGGAAATGCCCTCCAGTACAGCGAAGTCGAATGCAGACGCGATCATCTCGCGACCGGTGTAGGTCATGGCGATGTTGGTGGTAGACCTTCTTCCAACGCGCGAGATGTATCCCGATCGATTGGCGATGGCGAGCACCATTTCGCGTGTTTTTTCGCTGACGTTTCGATCGTTGTTGAGTGCTCTTGAAACGGTGGTGATCGAGACTCCGGCTTCGCGTGCGATTTGACGAACAGAACTCATTTTGTTGCCCTTGCGCTTGAGTGTTTGCCTGCAACAGTGTCTGCAACAATACCGCAATAAGAACGCAATCTCAACACAAATCCCGGCTTACGGGCTCGCCAGCCGTATTTCACAAGTATCTTAGGTGGGTCCGAAAATATTTGGCGTGGATTCTGGAGAAGTAAATATTGAAGTAGTTAGATTAGTGATCGCGACTGGTAGGCTAAAGTATTCACTGCTTACGGAAAGCGGATCGCAGTGCGCTCATCAGCAACGGCTCCAAAGAAATGAAAATCAACAGCAGCGGCAGCAGGGAGATCGTGCAGGCGGCCATCAACGTATTCCACGCCGTTCCGCCATGTTGTTGCATGAGTCGTTGCAGTCCCAGCGCCAAAGTGAACTGCGATTCGTGATGCAGGAAGATCAGCGGGCCCAGGAAATCGTTCCACACAAATGCAAGATGAAAAATCGAAACAACAACGAGCGCGGGTTTGCTCAACGGGATGACGATGTGTCTGAACAATCCCCAATTGGACAAGCCGTCGATTCGCCCGGCATCGAAATACTCGGAAGGAATGCGACGAAAGAATTGCATCAACAGGTAGATTCCAAACGCGCCGCCAAACCATGCCGGAACCCAAAGCGGCGCGAGCGTTCCGATCAATCCGAGATACTTAAAGAGCAGATAGGTTGGGATGATGATGACGGGAAACGGTATCGCCATCGCAACGAAGAGCAGGGCGTGCATTGGTTTTCGACCGGCCCAGGGAACAAAGAGCATTCCGTACGCAACGATGGCGCTCGATAGCGCCAACCCAAGCGTGCTGAGCGATGCAACCACGACCGTGTTGCGAAACTGCTGCGGAAAGTCGATGACGTCGGTTGACCATGCGCCTTCACTGACATTGACCCGGTGCCCGCCGGGCAATTCCTTCCACGCGCCTTCAACATAGTTTGACACGATGTATTCAGGTGTTCGCGAAACGTCAGCCGGCAGAAGTTTCAAATCGGCAGATCGAACTTCGTCGATCGGTTTGGCGCTCGTGGCGATCATCCAAAGCAGCGGCGCGACGAAGACGGCGGCTACGAGGACCGCGGGAATCGTGCGAAGAACGGATTGGAATATTCGCGTCATCATCTTCGCATCATCATCACAGAGCGTGGGGTACGATCGGAAGCCTTCGAATGAGCATTCGGGCGATAAACAGTGGAATCAGCACGACAATCAGCTCAACGCAGCAAAGGGCGCACGCGTATCCGAAACGTTGGTATCGAAACGCAATGTCATAAATGTACATGGTGAAGAAATAGCAGCGCCGTCCCGGACCACCGCCGGGCAGCATGATGTAGGGCACCGCAAATGTCTGCCAGACGTACATCATCTCAACGAGCAGATTGAACAAAATCAGCGGTGTAACCAGTGGGAGCGTGATCAAACGAAACTGCGACACAGCCCCAGCCCCATCGATCTGAGCGGCTTCCTGAATGGTTTGCGGCACGTCGGAAAGTCCGATCAAAAGCACCAGGCTGGACTGTCCAATTCCCCAGATGCTGATGAGCACCATGCTCGGAAGCGTCCAGTTCGCATCCAGAAGCCAGCTCGGCCCATCGATTCCAAACCACGCGAGGAAGTGATTGACGAGGCCATACTCCCCATTCAGCGCCCAGCGCCAGATAATTCCGACAGCCACCAGCGGGGTCATCGTCGGCGCCAGCATGCAGATGCGCCACCAGGTTGCTCCGAACTTCGCCTGATGGATGATGACAGCCGTCGCCAGCGACACGATCGTACCAAGCCCCAACGACAGCAATGCGAACGTCGAGGTGTTGACCAGCGTCAGTCCAAGCACCGAATCGTCAAAAAGCGCTGCCCAGTTTTCCAGCCCGCAAAAAACCGGCGCACGCGTTCCATTAAATTGACAGAAGCTGAGTCCGATCGTCGCCAACAGCGGTAGCAACACGAACAAAAATCCGCCGATCAGCCAGGGCGACGACCAGATCATCCCTTGGATTCTCATAGACTTTTCGCGTGGGTCGGTTGCTCTCATGGATACGAGACCCCCCAGCGATGATAACGGGCGATGCATTTTGCAGTCAGCGAATCGATTTCCTTTTGGCATGCCCGAAACGTAGCCGCGATGTCGCAATCGCTGATCCACACCTGTCCATAGGTCGCGCGATATTCGGACAATAGCTCCGACCAATTCGGAAGAAGCGGCAGCGTGGCGGTTGGCGCTTGTCTGAGCAAAAACTCGTGGGCGGTGATGCCATGATTGGGGTGCGTTGCGACGAACGCATCGGAGAGTGTCGCGAGCGGACTGTTCTTACCTTGCAACCAGCACAACCATTCGATGGGTGTCAAGCGCAGCGCGCCTTCTGCATGGTTGACCTCGGATTCATCGAACTTCGCATCGCTAAGCCAGGGCGACATCTCGCGGTATTCCTTGATGGTTAACGGGGCGGCATCGTAGAGCCAGCGGATAAACGTCCATGCCGCCTGCGGGTTTTTTGCGCCGCGAGGGATCGCCAACACGTCCATCTCAAAGAACCCGATCGGTTCGCCGCTTCGCGTGGGGAATGGAGCCACGCCGACATCGAGGTCCGGGCGAAACCGGCGGAGCAGATGGGCCATCCACGGACCCTGCCGCACCATCGCCAGTTTTTCCGCGAGGAACGGATTGTCGGGAGCGCCGAATTCACCGAGCGACGACTCGAACGCCAAGACGTCTTCGTATCCGTATTCCTTCGTATACTGTTGCACCCACCGGTGGGCTTCGATGATGTCCTCCTGGGCGACGTCAAGCCGACCCGTGGAAGCATCGGTCCAGGTTCCTCCCCACCAGATGGGCCAGGTGTGCCAATACCAGTCGAACGAGCCCGCCGTCCCCGGAAGATACCCCATCCTTTGAAGTTTGCCATTGGGCCCTCGTTTTGAAAGCACCTGCGACGCACTCTTGAGTTCCGCAAGGGATCGCGGCGCCCGGGTCGGGTCCAACCCGGCATCGCGGAGTTCGGCTGCATGCTCTGCAAATAGCCCGCGATTCCAATAAAGCGCAATGGTCGCGGGCGTTGAAGGAACAGCGAAGAGTTGATCGTGATATTTGCACGCCTGCAGGAGCGGGTTCAGCACGAGTGACTCGATCGATTGTGTCTCGTCGATGTCTTCAAGCGAAGCGATGGCGTTGGCGGCGACGAATCCGGCGATGTTGCGTTGCCACAAACCGACGAGGTCGGGCGGATCGCCTCCGATGATGGCGACTTGCGCTTTGACGTCGACGTTGGCGACGGGGACGTATTCGACAAAGATCTTTTGCTCGGCACCGACGGATTCGTTGAATGCATCGACGACGGCTTGGGCGGCTTGGGCTTCGTACCCGGACCACTTCTCCCAATAGACAACACGTGTAAAACCGTCCGGGCCATCGACGTTTCGTGCCGGATTGCCCGCGCAGAGTACAACCAGCGAAATCAGCACAACAGCAAGGAGTACGATGCGTGGCACATTCATCGACATTCGTCCGCAGGACATGCGAGTCGATTCACGGCTTGCAGTTGTCTTGTCACGATGCCGATCGACGTCGATCGCGTGTGCCCATCAGTCGGTGGTACTGACCGCCGCATGCCAATGGTGAAACAGCGTCGAGAATCCCCAAACGGCACCAATGATGTAAGTGACCACTGCTCCGTAAAGCCAGTATTGTCCTTGGCCGCTGGGGTCGCTACCGGCTTGATGCCACAACCACTGCATCGCCATTCCAACGCTCATGAAGTAAAACAAGAAGAATACGACGATGAATCCGGCGAAAAAGTGAGCTTCCATCCGTCGGAAGGCGCCGTTGGATTCCAGCCACTGCTCCCAGGCCATGTCTTTGCAGCATTTTTTCTCAATATGCTCGCGTATGAAACGACCCGCTCGCATCATGGCGTGCTGTTCGGCGATGAATGCGAGAATGAGCAATAGTGCAAAGTAGGGCATGATCACCCAGAGAAACTCCTGCGAGCCTGCCGCGAAATAAGTGCAGACAGGCAGTCCCACCGCACCCACCAAAACGATCCAGAACAGATGGGATTGTCGTCCTTCGATTTCGGACCGCAGCGCAAGATATTGCTGCTTTGAAAACTCGTTTTCGTCCATGATCTATTTCTCCCGTGTTGCTTGAGGATCAAATCACAATGACTGATTATGTTCGCGAATTGCCCCGATCGGTTTCGCGGCGATGTTGCATGACGTGCATACGGCCCAATCATGTAGATCCCGCGACCGCACTCCGGATATTCGAACACAATTGCCGACTGGTAACAACCTGAAACAGTTTTTCGAACACGTCAATGCGTGGCGAATAACATCGATAACACGGGTTGCGCCACCTGCGTACACCAGATGCCGGAACCGTGTTTGATTATTTCGCACCGATACCGAAAATGGTTCCTGCGATGCAGTCTAATCTTCACGCCATTTAGGAGCAACGGTGCGAATGTCCAGATACAGATCTTTGTCGGTTTCGTTCTTTCTCTTCGCAATAGTGACAGTTCACGGCACTAGCGCTGCACGTGCTGATGAAGTCACCGCATTGGCCTCGAAGGAAGCGAGCGTCGAACAGCGCGTTGATCAGATCATCAAAAAACTCACCCTCGATGAAAAGCTCGGACAGTTCACCCAGATGTGGGGCGGCGTCAAGCAGGACATCAATCCCGAACAAGCCGCGCTCCAACGCAACGATCTCGAAGGTCAGGTGCGTTCGGGAATGATCGGTTCATTTCTGGGGATTCAGTCGGCTGCCCGCGCCAACGAACTGCAACGCATCGCCGTTGAAGAGTCGCACGCGGGAATCCCATTGATCTTAGCCAACGATGTGATTCACGGATTTCGGACGATCTTTCCCATCCCGCTTGCAGAAGCCGCCAGTTTCGATCCCGATGCGGTTCGCCTGTCAGCCCGGATTTCCGCAATCGAAGCCGGCGCAGTCGGAACGCATTGGACGTTTGCGCCCATGGTCGATATCGCCCGCGATCCAAGGTGGGGACGCGTCGCAGAAGGTTCCGGTGAAGATCCATATCTCGGAAGCGTGATGGCCAAGGCCCGCGTCGAAGGCTTCCAGGGAACCGATCTGACGGCGAAAGATACGATCCTCGCTTGTGCCAAGCATTTCGTCGCATACGGCGGCGCGGAAGGGGGACGCGATTACAACGCCGTCGACATCTCGCTGGCGACGCTGCACAACGTGTACCTTCCGCCATTTCATGCAGCCGTCGATGCCGGTGTCGGTTCGTTGATGTCGGGATTCAACAGCCTCAACGGCATTCCCTGCACCGCCAACCAGATGATCCTCCATGACGTTTTACGGGATCGATGGTCGTTTGACGGGTTCGTCGTGAGCGACTGGAGTTCGGCCACCGAAATGGTGACGCACGGTTTCGCCAAGGATGACGCGGATGCCGCGCGACAGGCGCTGTTGGCCGGCATCGATATGGATATGTCGTCGTTTTCGTTTCGCACACACCTGGGCAAGGCGCTTGAGATCGGTCTGATCAGCATGGATGACATCGATCGAAATCTCGCCCGGGTGCTTCGTGCAAAGTTGCGCCTTGGATTGTTCGATCAGCCCTACGTCGATCCGGAGGTTGAAGCGCGCGTGATTCTTTGCAAAGAGCACCGAGCCGCCGCCCGCGATGTCGCCCGTCGAAGCATCGTTCTCTTGCGCAACGAGAATTCAACGCTGCCAATTGCGAACACCGCCAAGCGAATCGCGGTCATCGGGCCGCTCGTCAGCGCAAAGAAGGACGCGCTTGGAACGTGGTCTGTTTTCGGAAAGCCTGAAGATGTCGTTTCGGTTGAAGAGGCGATGCGCGCTCGCGCAGGTGAATCGATCGACGTGAAATTTGCCCGCGGATGCGGCGTGCTTGAAGACGACCGCTCCGGTTTCGACGAAGCGAAAAAGCTGGCCGCGGAAAGTGACTATGTGGTGCTGGTTCTCGGTGAGAGTGAAGACCTTTCGGGCGAAGCCCATAGCCGCTCGATGCTTGGATTACCGGGAATTCAGTTGGATCTGGCGAAGGAAATCATCGGGTTGGATAAGCCGACTGCGGTTGTGTTGATGGCGGGGCGCCCGTTGAGTGTGCCCTGGTTGGCTGAAAACGCCGACGCGATGTTGATGGCCTGGCACCTCGGTGTTGAAACGGGCAACGCGATTACCGACGTATTGTTCGGTGCATACAACCCCGGTGGCAAAATGCCCATCACGACGCCGCGCAACGTGGGGCAGGTGCCCATCTATTACGCACACGAAAACACGGGCCGACCGCCAACCGACGAACGCTACACCTCAAAATACATCGACGTCCCATGGACGCCGCTCTATCCGTTCGGTTATGGCAAAAGCTACACGACGTTTTCGTTCGCGGATCTAAACGTGAACGGAACGGAGTTCGCGACCGACGCCACGATCGAAGCAAGCGTTGCGCTGACCAACACCGGAAAGGTCGCGGGCGACGAGGTTGTCCAGGTGTACACGCGCGACATGGTGGCGACGCTGACGCGCCCGGTGCGCGAATTGAAACGCTTCAAACGGGTTCACTTGCAGCCGGGTGAAACGAAGACCGTTGATTTCAAGATTGCGGTCAGTGAACTGGGCTTCTTCGACAACAACGGTCAGTACCGCGTCGAACCCGGAACGTTCAAACTGTGGATCGGCGCAGATTCTGAAGCAACGCTGGGCGCTGAGTTTGAGGTGGTTCCGGTTGCTGCAAAAGCCATGACGAAAGTGGCCGATTGAACTAGCGCAGCTGATTGGCCTGGCTGGCGAAATCGATCAGGTCGATATCGCCGTCATTGTCGAAGTCGTATTCGCCGCACGTTGATGGTGTGTCGGTCGAAGGACCATTCATGCACGCCAGAAAGCACTGCGATTGTTTGTCGGCGAGCAGATCGACGCACACCGGTACAAAGCGAAATGCATTAAGAACCACTTCCTGATTTTGCCCATTGCTTGGCGGGCCATCCAACTGCCAGAAATTGATGTGCACGCGCGGTTGCTCCGGGCGAGGCAAATATGCGCCTGTATTGACCCATGACGCGATGGTGGTCGCGGGCGATTCGTCGGCTGGTCCGCCGCGCCACGCCCGTGCTTCAACGCGATCGGGCAGCCAGCGCAATGCATAGCTGACCAATTCGCCTTCTGAATAAGTGATGTCAAATCGCGTGATGTTGCTCGTCACGTAGTACGGTTGAATGACGAACTGCGCGACGTCGTCGGCTGGATTGCCCCAGCGGCTGATCTCGACATCGATCTCGTTGTGCAGATTCCATGGGTTGGCTGGGTCATAGCAATACGGATATTGCCAAAGGAATAGTCCGAACACGACGTTTGCGGGAAACAAGTCGAGCCGCCCGACCGTGGTGAAGATGTAGTCACCGTATCCGAGCGGTTCTTCGAGCGTCACTTCGGTGCTGTGCCAGGTTCCGCCGAACTTCTTGATGGCCATGTGAAGTTGGCCCTGAGCATCGACCCAGACATCATTGACGCTGTCGCCAAAGAAACTCGGTCCCGGTCCATACACCCCCGGACCTTTGACCCGCCAATCGTGACCTGCAAAGTCGATCACGCGGCCACCCGGAAAATCAAACCATTGCTGGTCTTCGCGCGAAGGTGGTCCCGACCGATCAAACTCGATCAGGTCGTAGAAGACCGTACCGCTTTCTTGTGCGGGGCTTTGCAGAAATGCCAAGAGTATCCGCACGCTCGCAGTTCCGCCGGGGGCTGGTGCAGTTGTGAATGAAAACGCGTGCCATGTGTCGGCGGAATCGGCGGGAAGCAAAACGTCGTGGGATTCGTAACTGATGAGATTGTTCGCGGCGTTTCGCCATTCGATGTTGACGATTCCCTTGGCGCTGCCCGTCAGGACATCCAGCGATGAGTGCAGCACGCGGCCCGATACATCCCACCGTTCACCAGGTGCGGTGTCGAGAGCCTGCCAAAATGCGGAAATTGCCCAATCGCCGGAATCCGGTCCCGCGACAGCCGCCGACCGCTTACCGTGAACGACCGGGCTTCCCGTTCCGCCGACGACACCAAACTGGTTCCACTCGGCGAAGACCGGGGCTCCGTTGTCGGCGAATTCGAAGCTCGGGTTGGCCAACTGGCATTGGGCGCGTGCTTCAATCCCGCCCATGAGTACGGAAACCAGCACAGCCGAGATGTTTAGAATGCGACCATTCATCAGTGAAATCCGGGATCAAATCAGCGAATCAGGGTAATCTGACAACATTATAGCGTCGCGGCAGCGCAGACCCAATCGATCATTGCCAAGCGATCCATGCCGGACGATACATCGGAATTCGAAGGCCCAAGTGGATCGTGGGTTCGGTATCGGCGAAACGGCCAAATCATCCGGAATCTGCACAGTCGCCTCGATAATCGATCAGAATTGCGGACGCATTATTCAAAAGAGGTTGTAGGTCAAAGGGCAAATGAGGGGCAGAAGGAATCAGCCGCGTGAGGCGTGAAGACAAGATACCGCCAACCAATCAGTCGGCTGACCGCTTCGGAAATGAACGGAGAGGGGGGGATTCGGTTTCCCGGTTTCTGCAAGTCATTGGCCAGCAACGGATTACGGGCATAACTTGTTTTGTTGACTAAAGTTATGTTTCGACGTCGTTGGTCAGGAAAGGTCACGGATTCTCACGAATAGTCACGAAGTTTGGCACACTGTGCCAAATGACAGTCCGTCTGCGGGCGCCTCCATCATGCGTGGAGGTTTGCGAAATGAACGCAACCGCAATGAAGTTGATGTTGGCATGCTCGTACCTTTTTCTTGTCGTTTCGTGGAAGGCATGTGCAAGCCCGATCACATGTGAAGGACCCCATGGTGGAGGCGGTGTGAGAATTGGTCACCGCGTCGCCCCCACCCACGGCATTCCCAAGGAGCACTCCGGTTACTCTTTCTCTCTTGCGTGTCCGATCGCCCCGGTCAAGTCGCGGCGTCGGTTGAGGATCGTCGTGTACGCTCGATTCAGCACGGACCAACAGTCACCACGGTCCATCGGCGACCAAGTTGCGATTTGCCGCAAGCGCCTCGACGCGCTGGGGCTCGGAGACGTTGAGATCATCGTTGTCAAAGACGAGGCCATCTCGGGTGAACACGCCCGCCGCCCCGGAATTGACCGAGTTTGGGATTTGATCGAATCGGGTGGATGCGATGTGATCATCGCCGAAGATCTGTCACGGCTGTATCGCCATTCCACGCGAGCGATGGAGTTGATCGAAGCTGCTGTCGATGCCGGCGTACGCGTGATTGCTATTAATAGCAACATTGACACCGAAGAAGACGAAAGCCGCTGGCGCATGGGCAGTCATTTTGCTTCCATGAAAGCGGAAATGGACAATACCGAAACGCGCAAACGAATCGTGCGCGCTATGGCAGGGCTGTGGCGCGATGGTTTTGCCGTGGGCGCTCTGAAACCCGGCTATGTCCGTGTTCCCACCACGCCTGCGACCGACCGCGAGCCCGCCAAGGGGCCATTTCGCGATGAGAAGGACGCGAACTGGACACCGACGATCACGCGGGCGTACGAAATGTGTGCTCAACATGATATGCCTTGGGTGATTGCGGAATATCTTACCAATACTGGCTTCCCCAAGAGCAATCGCGCTCGTTTGCCTGAATGGACGGAGACGAACGTAATCAGGCTGATTCGTGATCCCATCAATCGAGGTAAAGAATCATACCGCAAGTTGCAGAACGTCAAGAAATATCGGCTTGGCAAGAGCATACAAGTTCCATCACCGGCGGACGAAGTGCTGTTCCGCAAAATGCCACACTTAGCCCATGTGTCCGATTCCCTGTGGAAGGCGGCCAATCAAGCGATCGATCGGCGCAACCTGAACACCAATCCAAGAACGGGAAAAAGTAACCCTCTTCATCGTTCCAGCCGCGACAGCCGCACCGCTCTCTCGGAGCTATTCGTTTGTGACGTTTGCAAAGCGAAGATGTACCGGCGCAGCACAATTTATCAATGCGCAGACTCTCGCCGCTTGAAAACCCTTCATCGTGCAAATGGCAGCCGCTGCTGGAACCGTTGCGCTCCGCAACTGGATACAGTGCATCGCAATCTCGCCCGTTCGATCGTGGAGACATTGGTCTCACAGGCCGGTTACTTCGAGGCCCTATGCGCGGAAGTCGTGCGACTCGTCGAACAAGGCGCTCCCGAGGTCGGTCGTCGACTCCAGGCGCTACAGGGCAAGGATGCAGAGCTAGAACGGAAGCGCGACAACCTTACGAAGGCCATTGAGGACGGCAGCGACATTCCCCAACTCGTGATTCAGCTTCGTGATCGAGAACTGGAGCGGCAGAGAGTCGAGGCGGAAATCGAAGAGCTCGTTGCGCGAAGCCGAACGGAAGTCCCCATTCCAACGGCTGATGACATCCGTAACATCCTCGACGATGCTCGGGCCAATCTTCTCGGTGATTTTGACTCGGAAGCGGCGCCACTATTGAAGCGTCTGATCGACGGGAAGATCCATGCCGTTCCGTACAGTCGGTTCGATGGTGATTCGCTGCATCTGCGCGCCCATTTCACGCTAAACACACTTCGGCTCTTGCCCCAGGGATGGCAACAGTTGATGAACGATCGGGCGAGTGACGAGTCCCTGGCCAGCGTCGCCACGAGCGCGGCGATTCCAGTGGTTGTGGATCTCTTCAAGGTACCCAAGCGGATTCAGTATGCGAAGTCAATGTGCGACCTTGTCCAAGGGGGTCTCACACTGGCGGACGCTGCGCGGCGACTGGGGCTGCCTGAAACGACGGGCAACAAGGCCTGGGGTGTTTCTTTGACGACAGTACGAGCCAACCCCACCAACGCACTGGCGGCTTGCACCTCGTACTCGGGCTCCTTCAAGAGCTCAAGCAAAAGCTCATCTGCGCATGAAGAATCGAGCCGGACAACAGCACTCACGTGCCACGATGACCAGCTCATGTGTGCGCCACATGCCGATTCACCCCTTTTGCCTTGTTGCAGGGTCGCGCGTCCACGTCTCACTCTGCAGATGTCAGCACGAATTAGCTGGCGCAAATCGTCCAAATCTTGTGGTTCGCCGGCCAACGAGAGCGCCGTAGCCAACTCAGCCTTCATGTTCCCACCGAAATCATTCTCTTTGAGGGCAACGACGACGCAATTCTTGAGATAGGCGCGAAGGCGCTGGCGCAAGTCCTCGTTCAACTCCGCGCGCAGAGAGGATTCACCGGGGCCAATTCTCCCTAATTGTTCGCATATAACATGCAGGCTGATTGAGTCGACCTCTCCGGAGAGGTGATCCGCCAAGCCCGCCACAGCGACATTGATGGGAATCGCCCGAAAAAGGTCTCCCAATCGCCGCTGCCACACACATTCACGTTCATGCTTCTTGTTTGGTGCCTCGAGAACTGTGCGGCGAATCCTGCACAGCCTCTCAAAAACACGCCCAACCAGATCTTCGTGCGCGCAAGCCCCGAGCAAAGAAACCACACTTGAAGCCTGGGCGTCCGTGAGATTGTTGTTCTCAAGCGCCTCAAGCGACGAGTGTTCGATTTCTTGTTTAATCCTTGTGACGTACTTGAGCCAATCATCAGGCCACAAGTAGCCTCCTACTATTCTCTCCACGACCCAATCGCTAACCCATTCGGCGTCTTCCTGTTGGACTAGCTTCAACGCTGAGTCGACGGCATACCGTCCAGACTCCTTCAGCAATTGTGGATCGACGCCACTCAATTCGGCCTTTAGCTGATCGGCAACAGTCGACTCACCCAAGACGGCCACACTTAGGAGATAACGAATTCGAGCGAACGCATCAGCAGATTTGCGATACAGCTTGGAATACACGGTTCGGGCCGTTGGCCGAAGCGGCTCGGGAATCGCGTCCACTGGCAACTCTCGTACGACTGCATCGAAGGTGTCCGTGTCAATGTCGCTCAATATTCCAGCCAGTTCCTCATCCGAGCCGACCCATGCGAATGCCAGAATGGCGGCCTTTTTGACGTTGACACTAGGATCACTCAACGCAAACTCGACCAAGCTCTGAGACGCCGTTCTGTAGTGGATCATCTCTGAGACGAAATCAGCGCGGGCCTCCTCCTCCCACCTGCTCACAACTGTCCGCCAATCTGCACCAAGGCTAGATAAGTAAACCTCTCGCCCCCTGCGGTAAGAGCCAAGACGAGTTTGTCTATCGCCATGGGAAAGAAGCGGCAAAATGATATCGCTGAAGTTCTCGGATCCCGTAGCGAGCATCCCGCTTAGCGCGCATTGCCGGTGCGGTTCAGAAAGTTCATACCACGAACGCAGGCGTTCTGCGAGAGCACCGCTCACTCGCATTTGAACTTGTGGGCCGCAGAGCCTGAAGAGTTCGCTCGCAAAAACTGGGTCTACACTAATCACCATTCTGACGAGGCACTCGCCAGCATTTGCGACGTCCTCATCCCCCGGAATCTGAACGCCACGCGGACCTATCTCGTCGGCGATCATTCTGATCGGTTCGGCCCAAACTGGTTGGTTTAGGTAGTCCCTCAGCAACCGCTGCTTGTCGTCTTTGCCGTTGCGTTGGATGACCTGAAAGAGCTCAGCCTTTAGACTTGATGCTGCAAAAAATTCCTGGAATTGCTGATGCTCAAACCGATAGCTGACCGCTGGATAGTCTTGTCGTTCGAGAACGTGGCGGGCGCAAAGGGCGGCAACGACGGCTTGAGGTTCCGGGATCGCAGCGATTTGTCCAGCACCGCGCAACTTCATTGAAGTCGAGCTCGCTATCACCCGAACATCCGCATCCGAGATAGTCACCCGACCCTGTGCCGTCATGGCTCCAGCCAGGTCCTCGAGGTAAATCCTGGCTTGCCCTGCTAGCGGAGGCAACTGTAGGTGGGCTCGATGTTCTTCAGACGTCTCGATCAACTCAGTTACAGTGTGAAGAACCCCCAACTTCGTTGTTGGCACTGTCTCTCCGGCGTGGTAAATGTCACCCACGGCTGACAGGAACAATGGCGTTCGAGTCAAATCGTCTAGTACTATGTCTCCCTCCAACTTAGTGCGAAGGGCGTCCGCGCGGTCCCCAAACCGATTTGTAAGGTACTCGGCCCGCTCGTTTCGGCTCAGCGGCAGAAGACGCGCTCTCGACGCACCAGGCAACGGTGGACGGATGTGGTGAGCTCGAGTCGCGACGATGATCCCTGCAGACGGGAAACTGCGCTCAAGTTCTCTGAGGGCATTCAGAGCCCTCGAGGAATCTGACTCTGAGATTTCGTTCCAGCCATTCAGAAGGAACGAGAAACGTTCGCCGCCGTTGAGGCCGGCAAGCGCCGCAGCGTCAATTGAACGGGCTTGGAAAGGCAACAACCCCGCGATGAACTGGAGAATGTCAATCCCCGACCCCGCCCATGTCGGCAGATCGATAAGAAACGCAAGCCTGGTTTCGGTGGCATGTAGGTCCGCCAGCTGAGTAAGCGTGGTTGTCTTCCCTCGTCCCGCAGGAGCTTCAAGAACGACTCTGCGACACTGGATAAGGAGAGCGTGTAAGTCCTTCAGACGAAGTATTCTGGCCGTTTCCTTTCCGTACGAATCAACCCCGACAGCGCGCAGGTCGAGAAGGGGTACCCTCGCAGTTCTCTCAGACCACGCCGCCGTTACTTCGAATGTTGCCTCGCGCACCTTGGCGAGAAGCTCTGCCACGGGCTCGTCAAAAGGTACATCGATATGCAAGAAGTCCCGGCAAAGGGGCGCACCGTCCGGACACATCAGCTCGCTAATCAGATCCTCACGGGATACGACCACTAGCAGATAGCCAAACTCCTCATGAATCGTTTTTGCCCAAGCCTGAGATGTCTGATTCGTGACCTTTGTCGCGGTCGCGAAGATGAGTATTTGTATGTTGTCGAAATTCTTCTTGACCTTTTCGGCGTCCCCGCGCACCTTGCCGAGCTTACCGGTCACTGAACATGCAAGAATCTTGCCCTTACCATCAGTTGCGAGCGCCGCAAGTGCAATCGCATCGGCTCCCAAATCTTTCTTTCGCTCGCAGGCAATCAACCCTGGCCATTTTCGCTTGGCGAGCACGGTCGCGAGCCCCTGAAACCGCATCCCTTCCTCATTGGAGATCAGGTCATCGAGGGCAGTCTCTATTTGGGGCCTCGTAACGGTCATTCATGGTTCTCGTGGAAGCGCGAATTGCCCGCGCTATGTCGGCCCACGCAGCATAAGACGGCAATCATCTGTTCACAACCGCAATCAAAATGCCATCCTAGCCGCAAGATGTCGCTGGGAGGACCGCGGTCTGCCGGGCGACGATCGCGCCAACATCACGGCATGTATCATGCCCGCTCTGGAGCAACGGTAGGCGCGACTGATGGCTTACAACCGCCGAAATCTGCGCCAGCCTCGAAATCACCCGGGACAACGATTATGAGAAAATCGACCGCAGATATAGGTCCGCAGGCGTGCCCTCCGGCTTATCCCGCGATTGCACCGGCTGAAAGTCGAGTGCTTAACCGCCACGACAGCCAGCTCACCTAGCTGGACGTCGTTGCGTCCGCACCAAATGTTGCTGCAAGACCGTGTTTTCCCATTGCTCCTGCGGCATCGCCGCAGACGACACGTCGATTGCCCTGCCCCCGCAACCTGACATTAGGGCCCAATAGGGAACCGTATTGCAGGTAATTCCCAAGTATTTGGTGGTCTTGTGTCCTGTTTGATATTGCACGCAAGTGCGGACGAATTCGGATAATTATCTGTTGCACCATAAAGCAGGCATTTGTCTTCAAGTATCACTTGGCATGTCACAATTTAGTCGACATGTCTGGGCGCGCAATCAGAACAACGTTCAATTCGCCTCTTAAACCGTGTGCTATTCGACCTCGGCTGGATCGAACCTCTTGATTAGTCTCAAATGGGAATTGAACCGGTGGGGCGTGCGCGATCGCGTTCGCACCGACGGGTCGGCGAACTCAGATTCTACAGCTTTCTTCGCGTCAGCCGACGCCTTGAGTTGTGCGTCAGTCTGCGAGATCTGCCTCCTTATTCGTTCTGGGTTAAGTCCCGAGAAAAAGCGGCGGACGCCACCCATGGTACCGGCTCGCTCAATATTGTGCTTGAGTTGGGTCAGCGACTGCTCCTGACTCTGCCGCGAGCTTGCGTATTCTTGAATCTTGCCGCGAAGGCGTTCACAGGATCGCTTTTCGCGGCTCAACGTTTCGGCGAACGTTGCGACTTCTTGGTGCTGAGCGATCGCAGTACGCAAGTGGTCGGCATCCCGTGCCACCGTGGCTGCTTCGGACTGGACCACCGCGAGTTCCTGCTGGCTACTCTTCGAAAGGCGGGCAACGACTTTTTCCAATACGACTTGATCACCGTACTTCTGGGCAAGCTCTTCCTTGACGTCGGGGCCAAAGCGAATCACAGAGCCGGATTGAAACCCCTCGTCGGATTTCAATCGGTCGGCTATCTTCTCCAATGCGGTGTCTACTGCGATATTCGAGCTCGAGACCAACAAGACCGACTTGCCCGCGAAGTAGTGCCCCTCAACGATGCGGGCAAGAGTTGTCGTCTTGCCGGTACCCGGCGGTCCCCATACGAACGTGGCATTGCTGGCCAGCGACTTTCGAACCGCCTCGACTTGCACCTCATTTAACAGAGGTTGGCCGGAAGTAACTCATCCGCGATGTCGGCGCTGCACGCCTGAATTTCGCCCTGTCCGATTTCGCGATCCGCCGAGGCTGCATTGAACTGGGCCTCACCCGACTGGACTTCACCGAGCCGGTCCTTCAGTCGCTGCACAAGGAAAGAGTCGTCCGCGATCAGGCGAACGCGAGCAAGCTTCGGGCCGAGGTCTTCCTCTAAGGCCACGACGAGAATGCCATCCTTCAGCGAAACGACGGTGCCAGCGATTAGCTCAATTAATATGGAGCCGCCCGATTTCTTGATCGCGGCCATTTCCAGCCCAAGGGCTTCAATCATGGTCGAAAGTGGATCGCTCGTAGCTCTGGAATGTGCGGCACTCTTCATCTTGCCTTATTCCGCAGAAACTGCGGCCTTTGAATTGCATGACTCAAGCCCGGTTGGCCGTTTGCCGCTCTTCTGACTGCCAGGTCCGCGAACTGTACGATTAGCGGATTGAAGCTGAAGCCAGCTACACGCCTTTAGGCACGAAGGTTTTGATCGATTGACGAAGTATCTGAGTAACCACTTGGTTCGCACGCAGTCATTGGCGAACCAAGAAAAGTCTTCACTATTATGAGGGCACGGTATCAGGCGCAGGGGACGGGTCGCAATTGCACTCCCCACGCAGTTATCTCCATTTCGCCGGACAGCAACTAAATTTCTTCTTATACTTGATTCGGCATCGAGGGCACCTATTCGGTCATTCAGCTAACAATCAGCACGTCGCGCGACTACGACTTGTGCGGGCGTGCAATTGCAAGAGTCGTCTGCTATCTTAATGCACGATTCTTAGTGCACTGCTACTTTACTGTAATAAATGTGATCGCCACTCTCGCGTACAATTCGATTGGTCTGGAATTCTGCTGCCAACAGCCCTGCGTAGCAACTGTCCCAATGCGAACACTTTAAAATGAGTAAAACATGTTCCTTTGACTGTTCCGTCTGTGGGAAGCAACTGCGCGCTCCTTTAAGTGCTGCGGGGCGTAGTTTCCGTTGCCCATTGTGCGGGACGCTTGCAACAGTGCCTGGGGACACTCATGCAAGCGCGGACGGTTTTTTAAACGATACTGTGTACTCCGAAATTGACATTGACTCGGCGCCGACACTCACTCGCTCATCGCCGAATTGGATTGTTCGGCTGACGGTGGCGATGATTGGTGTTGCTGTCTTGGCAATTTCCGCGATTGTTTATTTCAACAAAGCCGCAGATCACAGGGATGCAGAAGAAAGTGCTAGGCTTGCGACGCTTGTCGATAACAGAGTCAAATCTGCGCAATCGAAATTCGAAAGATACGATTTTTCAGGCGCGCGAAACGACTTGGAAACTGCATCGACAGAACTGGAAGAAACGTCACTGGAAAGCATTCAAATCTTGGAGCTTGCCGACACGGTTGCAATGACGCGATCAAAACTCAAGGCACGCGAAAAGGAATATCAGCAGAAGCTCAAAGAGGGTTGGGTACTATTTGACGGCCAACTAATTCGGCAAGAGGAAAGGGCGCGGCTCGTTGCCGAGCGAAAAGAGCGTGAGGAAAGAGAGCGACGTAAGCGCGAGGCGGCTGAGGCTCGGCGAAGGGCTGCGGCACAACGTGCAGCCGAAGAACGTGAACGCCGTCAGCGCGAGGCGGCAGCGGAAAAGCTCAAGTTGGATGCTTACATCATGTCGCAGGAATTCGTCAAGAGAAGGCTGAAAGCCCCGTCGACGGCTCAATTTCCGCGGTTTAACGATAGCGACGTCATTGTGGCGTTTAGCGCAGATACATCGAAGTTTACGGTGCTCGCCTGGGTTGAGGCACAGAATGCATTTGGCGTATTCTTAAGATCCGACTACCTTTGTTCACTTTGGCCCACGAGTGGAGACAATTGGCAATCGGACTCTGTGATCCTCGATTAGAACTCTACTGCAAAGCGAGCTAGGTAAAGTGGCCAAGAAGAAACTGAAATTGAGAAAGTGGATTCGGTGCCCGCACTGTTGGCACCGATTTCGTCCGTGGGATTGCGTGTTTATCGCTTCGCACGACTCGCTCCGCGGCGATCCGGTGCTGGGTGACGATGCGTTTGTTCGTTTCCTGCCGAGCCGATTCACTTCTAACGGGCATGCGATCGATCCAAATGGGTCGGAAAGCCGCGACGTTGCCTGTCCGCGTTGTCACTTGCAGATCCCCCGGTCCATTCTGGAACTTCCCCTCGTCACGATATCGATCGTGGGGGCACCTTCGTCGGGCAAATCATACTACCTCGCGGCGATGACCAACGGATTGCGTCGAGCGTTGCCCCAGCTCGGCTGGACGATTGCCGATGCCGACCCGGCGGCTAACACATTGCTCCACGAACAAGAGGAGAAACTCTTTCTTGCATCTCGGCCCGACAAGCCGGTGCGCCTTGAGAAAACCGACGTAGCAAGTTCGCGCCTATATCATTCTGTCCGGATCGATGAGCAGGTACTTACCTTGCCCAAGCCCTTTCAATTCACGATTACGAATCCTGGGGCCAATGGCGCTGGTGGACACGTATTGGTTTTATACGACAACGCGGGTGAGCACTTCTTGCCTGGAAACGAATCGATGCGCGAGCCGGTGACCGAACACTTAACGCATTCGGACATCGTTTTCTTTCTACTCGATCCGACGCAGGACCCACGTATCCGTGCACAAATTCGATCGCTTGCCGGAGAGCCAGTCGATGGCTGCGACGACAGTCCCCTTCGTCAGGAGCTTGTGCTCAACGAAACCATCGTGCGGATCCGAAAGTCGCTTGGTCTGCCTACCAACGAGAAACACAAAGCGCTTTTGATGATCGTCCTTGCAAAGGCCGATGTCTGGGCGCCGTTGCTGGGTCACGAGCTGAATGGAGACGAACCGGTACGTGCCGATTCAAATGGCGTCGGTAAATTCGATTTCAATTCGATTGGATACACGTCGAAGGACTGCCGAGCGATGCTATCAAAGACTTCACCTGAAGTCGTTTCGATCGCTGAATCGTCGTTCAGCCGCGTGATTTACGTTCCAGTTAGCGCAACCGGAGGGCCGGCAGAGGAATTTCGCGATGGCGATGCGATGCAAAAAGGCTATCGTCCGCAAGACATCCGTCCCAAGTGGGTGCTCGCGCCGATTGCTTGTGCGCTGGGTTACGTTGAACCGCATTTGGGTCCTCAGGCCGGTGCATCGCGAGCTTCAAGTGGAGGCGGATCATGATCATGGAATTGATCCACACGTCGGTACCTCGCGGTCTGAACCCAGGAACCAGAGGGTTTACAACGGTTGCCCACACAAAGGGAATGCCCGCATGGCTGGTCGAATCCCTGGAACGGCTTTCGGGTTACAGCCAAAGCTCGCAATCAAAAGGAACCGGCGGAGAAAGTCCGCGAATCGTTTATCGATTTGCGATTCTTCAACGAGGCAATTCTGCAGTGCGTGTTTTGTCGCGCATTGCGCCCTGCTCGCCGGATTATTCTGGACGCTCAAATCGCATTGCGCACCATATTATGTTGCCGGGTCAATCGTTAAGTCCGGCAGGTCCGGTTTCGCTCCTTGGGCAAAGTAGTCTTTTCCGTCAGGAGTGGACCGAAGCGCCGAAGTTGCTCGAAGCTGTCGAGGGTTTGCCGAATCAAGAGGTCGTCGCGCGCCCCTGCAACACTTGGCAGAATCTAACCGGCGACGCAGGTTGGGCCGGCTGGCTGCTGCATTCGTGGATTAAGCGACCAAGCGGTCCTCTTTACTTAAGGCACCCCGAAAACTGGCCCATTCTTGACCTACTTAATGAGGTGACAGCCCTCGTGCCGCCCCCCGCCAGATGGAAACTGACCTTCTCGACTGCCGTTTCGGGTGAAGTTGATCCGGGGATAACGTGTGCGTTGCGGTGTGTCCCTTCGTCGACCGCTAGCCCGGTCGCCATACCCGGAATGATGGATGCCAACACCATCGACCTCGTGGCACGAGCAAGTTTGCCCGAATGCGAATATGCAAACAACGCGCGGGCCGGCCGGGTTATTACGTTGAAGAAGGGAACGCAGGCGGCATCGAAGAAACTGGTCGCCCCGAGGCCTCAAGCAGTTCAAGGTGACGTGGATTCAATGGATCAGGTGGCGTTGTCGGAGGAGTTGCTCTCCAAGGAGCGTGCTGCTTCGGCACCAAGCTCGGTCATCCTCGTCAAGAATGATAAGCGGGTTATTGCCGCATGCAGCGTGGGCGCGTTCCTGCTCGGTCTCATTATCGGTGCGATCGCATTTCGATCGTCGGCACCCGATTCAGAACCTGAACTAGGAATAGCCGAAGTTCGCGAGGATGATGGTGAAGTTGGCGACGATGCGCAGGAATCGGCATCCGGCTCCAGCATCTACGTTGAAAACGCATCCACAGATGGGCTATCGGTAGCCACCCTGCCCACCAGGATTCACACGGAAGAAAATGAGGGCGAGATACCATTGGCAGATGATCGGGCAACTCAATCGATCGCCAAGGACGACCAGCCTGACGTGCAATCTATTGAGAAGGCAGAACTGGAAGAGCGGCTCGAGGACGCGCAATCCCCCACGGCGAGCAAGGACGTAAACGCGCCGATTACATTTGCAATTGCAAAGCAGAATGAAATAGAACCGGAACAGTTCAGCTTTGCGCCAGCGCTTTTCTCAAGCGACGGGATAGCGGATATTCCGGTTGAATGGATGTCGGCTGATCGAAAACTCGAAATCATGTGGTTGGCTCAAGCAAATGGTAGCCTTGTGACTGATCGGGAACTGAGGTTTGATGGTGCCGAATTGTATGCGGACAAGACCACTCCGATGTCAAACTTAGGGCCGCCAAAACCGCTGCTCACTATTAAGGCTGCAGAAGCCGGTACAATCAAACTCAAGTTATCGAAGTTATCACCCAGTCTTACACCAAAGCCTCTCAGCGGATTCTATCTCAAGCATCCAACTCGACACAAGTACGCTCTTGCAATCATGTGGCCTAATCCCACTGTGAACTCTTTTCCGTGTGAATTAATTTTTGAGGAACCTGCCCGTAAGAACAGCTCGATCCCAAGCGACTGGTCTGCCAACGAATGCGAATTTGAGAATTGGAGCATCGGCATTCCGCACATTGAGACTGAGTGGTCATGGGAATTCAGTGAAGAGAAACGAAAAGAGGAGTCGGAGAAAATCATTCGGTTTGGGCGATCTAGTGATGAATCTGTCCTTGTGATAACCGAGTCCACATTCACGAACGGTAAGCCAAACCAAATAGACGTAGAAATATCGCGGGACTTGCCCGGGAAAGAGGCAAGAGAATTGCCAATTCTTGAGATATTGCGCCGCATCAATACGCATATTCGGTCAGGTGAAGAGCTCAGCGAATTGTTGGTGATAAGAAACGCCTATGGGCTTCCGATCATCGAACTAGTATTTGAGATACCGGCAAGTCCAGAGCAAGCCGCGACAAACAATTCTGAAACTGACGATGGCAATTCAGATGATGACAAAGGGAACGCTGAATGAACAGTTCCCTGAACAGCCTGTGCCGACAGATCAGGCGCATTGTTGCGCAGCCAGATTTGGCATCAACCACCGAGCTGAACGAACTTGTTGGGGCGTATCGGGTTGCGCTTGTTGCGGCAAATGAGCGGATCGATCGAGCGCATGCCTGGTTGCGAAAGGGTTTGCAAAGCGAAGCGTTGCGGTTGGTTGAACAGCAGCCCGATGCCATCGAGACGGTCGCTCAGCTTTCAATGGGATACGCATGGGGCTCCTGGGATCGGCTTTGCAAAGCCAATGGCATCGTCGATGTTCCGCGTCCCGACCTCGACGCAGCCGCCGATCTTTGTGACGCTTACGATCGCGAAGAATTGCTTGCTCCGCATCTTGCAAAATACAGAATGCTGGCTCTGGCCAGCGCGCCAATCGCTGACCGACTTGAAATGCTGCTCACGCTTGAGCAATTAGATCCGGACAACACGGCTTGGCCAACGCAACGAGGCGAGTTGGAAGCACATCGGCTGACCGAGATCGAAAAAGAGGCCAAACTTGCGATTTCCGATCGGAATTTCAAGGCGCTTGAATCGCTCCAGACCGAGTTGATGCACCGCGAGTGGATTTCTCAACCTCCTGACCGGTTGCTGCAGGTCCTCGGGGAGTCCGTACACAAGCTCAAGTATCAGCATGCCATGATTGAGTTTGCAAGAATATCGAATGCAATGTCCGAAGCGCATGCGGCAAAAAACGAATCGGCGATGCGAACGGCTGTCGTCGAATGGGAACAACTCAGCGGCGACACGCGGTTTTCCCCTTCGAGCGCAATTACCGATGTCGCGAAGGAGCCACTGAACTGGTGGCACAAGCGCGAGAACGAACGCGAGTCCGCGATCCAGTTTCAACACGATCTCGCGCGGTTGGAAGAATTGCTGGACTCGGGCGAACCGGCGAATGTGCTTGAGCCGCTCTACGAACGATTGAAGCGTGCCGAACGGGAGATTCCCAAGGCGTTGGTGTCTCGTTATCGTTCGCGCCAAGACGAACATTCGTCCAAGAGCCGGGTCCGCACGAGGCTCATCGCACTTGCCGTTATCGCAGCGATTGCAATTTCAGGCACATCCGTCTGGTGGTGGCTCGGAGAGCAGGATCGGGCACGAACGTTGGGCACTTGGGTGACGCAACTTGACACCGCACTTGAAAGCGGAGATTCGAGAAAGTCGCAGAAGTTGCTCGATGAATTGCAGCGGGGCAAACACGAACTCTGGAATGAAGCGGAGATCGTTACTCGGCGCGAAGAGCACGATGCGCTGGTTAAACAGGACGCAGCCAGGCGAAGCAATCTCGAAGCCTGTATCAATCAAATCGCAGTGGCGGATCCGCTCGACCATTCAATAGACAGCGTGTTGGACGAGGCTCGAAGGCTGGCTCGTTTCGAGGATGAGAAGCTCGATGTCGCCAATCTGCGTAACGCAATTTCAAAAGCCAGACGCGATCATCAATCTGGGCTGGACCAGGATTTTCAAACCCGGTTTACGACACTCAACGACGAATATCGCGAGATTATCGAGAGCGAGCTCCCCTATGAACAGGCTGTCAAAAGACTCGAACAGCTTGCCAGGCAGTATGATGAATTGCGTCGAACAAAAAACGTGTCGGATGAACTCATCTCTGCCGTTGGCGAACAGCTTCTCAAGCTTCGTGAAGACCTAAGCGCCAGAAGAGATCGGAAATCCCGTTTGAATGAGGCTGGCGATTCGCTCGGGTCCGTTCGCGACTCATTTCCGGATCTCGCCAGGCTGGCGATAGCGGAACAAACGTTCGTCGACACCTTTCCGGAACGCCCCGAAGCGGTTGAATTGCAGAAGGTGCTTCGGAACGAGCCGGCGTGGCGGACACTGCACGATTGGAACACCCTTGTAGACACGTGGAACGGGGATATCGGTGTCAAAAATGCCGAGAAAGCCAAAGCGTGTCTCGACGCGACGACACAAGCAGCAAGAACCGTTGACTCGGTGATCGGCAAGGATTTCAGCGAACAGTTGACTGGGTATTTTGAGCATGCCGTCAAGGCGCTCGATCCAAAGGACTCGGGAACGTCACGGCTCCGACAGCTCTTTGAGCCACCTTCGTGGATGGCTCGACTCAAACAAGCGACGATCGAGGCAACTGATGGCGATCGACGGCAATTCTATCTTTTGGGTGAAATGAGTTGCGACGATTCGCTTTGCCGAATGACCGGTGTCATCAAATCCCTGGAAAGCCTCGACGATCCGGAGAAGCGCGATCAGGAAAGAGTCCCAGTTCAGCCGAAGCCAAGAATCGAAAATGCCCCCATCGCAACCTATGCGAAGAATGCACTTAGATTCCTCAGGGGTATTGGGCCATCCAAATGGCGGACGTCGCACCTCAGCCTTGCCCGCAAAATTGCGAACGGTCGAAAGATCAATGTTGTCTTGCGACTCAGAATGATTCAAATCTTGATTGCGTGGCACTTTCAGGAAACCTGGCCCCAGAATCTTGATTTTACGGAGCTTGGCGAGTTCCTCGTGAAGGTCGAACAAGCCGAGTACGGAAGGTGGCCGCTCGACGAAGTTCCGTGGCCCCATGTCAATTCCGGGAGCGTTAAGAATGCCAGTCGGTCCGCAAGCGAAATGTTAAATGAACTTCCGAACTTGGAGTCCTTGATCAAGCAATCGGACGAAGCTTTTCAGAAGCTGCATTTGCGGGCGAAGCCTATGAATCCTGTTGGACTCGTTTGGACAAACGACGATACGCATGTGATCCTTGACGGTACTCCTGACGGCGAAGTCGGCGTGGTTCGTCTCAACGATTCCGGTCGGATCGATTTTGAGCCGTGTGGACATGTATCGAATGGAGAAGTAACGTTAGTTCCGGGTAGCCGTCCCGCAGTTGGGACGCCGCTGTTTCAGCGCCAGCCCTGGATGCAAGCCGCCAACTCGGAGTAGTAGTCGATGAATGAGAATGGCCAACTCTTTGTCAAGTACCGCGCACGAATCAGCGGTCCATTTACAGCCGACGAAATCACCCGGCAGGCCAATCAAGGATTGATCGGGCCATTGCACCGCGTTTCTGCCGATCAGCAAACGTGGCTCCATCTTCACGAATTGCCTCGATGGCAATACCTGGAGGATACGGGGGCTCAAGTGGACGCCTCAAGACCCGTTCATCCCAATGCCGCAGAACCACAGCCACCTCCCGTGCCGCCGTCATTTGCACGCGACGACGACGAACCCATGGATGTTGAGCTACTCGATTGAGACCACCGATGCCGCGCGAAAACCGCAATCAACAAGATGCCTATGAAAAATCGGGCCACATGCCCCAGCTCGCGTTTCATCGGGTCGATCCCGAGCGTCGAATCGGCCTGCCGGCTGGTAGGTACACGCAACCGATTCAGCTTACCGTGATCGTACTTGCCGGGTTCATCACAGTTGCGGTCTATGGCGGGCTTGCCCTGATCCCGGATCATTACATCACCCAATCGCTCACGCAACGCGGTTGGGTGCCCCGGGCCATTGTGGTTTTGACGACATGGTCGCTGCTCATACTCGGTTGCAAAGTGCTCAAGCTTCGAGCTCAAAGAAAAGCGCTAAGGATACGCATTATTCCCGATGATCCGACGTTTACGCTCTCGCTTTTGAACGTGGAATCGGTGTTGGAGAATATGTTTGAGCGCGTCGATCGGCCTCGTGATTTTGTCCTGTTCAACAGAGTACAGCTCGCGCTTTCCAATCTCCGCAACATGAGGCGCATCAGTGATGTTGGAGAAGTACTCGAATCTCAAGCCAACACCGACGAAGCGATTTTCGATTCGAGCTATACCGTCGTCCGAGGATTGGTTTGGGCGATCCCGGTGCTTGGATTCATCGGCACGGTGCTTGGGCTTTCGGCTGCCATTGGGGAGTTCGGACAAGTGCTCTCGGCTGCGAACGATATCGAGACGATCAAACCCGCCCTGCAACAAGTTACTGGCGGCCTTTCCGTAGCTTTTGAAACCACCCTGCAAGGTCTGCTCGGTGCTCTTGGCGTGCAGCTGATGCTTACGTTCGTGCGCCGGGCTGAGGAAGGCTTTCTTGACGATTGCAAAGAGTACTGCCAACGCAACATTGTCAATCGGCTTCGTATACTGGAAGACCCGGGGGGCTGATGAGGTGCGCCGATCACGACATCAACAAGAGCAGCCGGTAAGCTTCTTCGCGTTCCAGGACATCATGACCGCGGTGATTGGCATTCTCTTGCTCATTGTCATGCTTATGTGCCTTCACTTGACCAACGCCATGGCAAGTGCACCACCGGCAGTCGAAACGGATTCAGCCGCCGAAGCGATGGAGCAAGATCTGCAAAACGTGACAATTGAAGAGCAGCAGTTAGATGAACGTATTGCCCGGGCGAGAAAGAAGCTCGATGAATCGCGAGATTCGCGCGTCGATATCGAACACGTTGCTGCCCAACGACAGAAACTTTCGGATTTGTACAAACAAACTAAGCAGGCTGATGAGGAGCTTCGGGCTGGGTTTGAGTCGCTGAAGGAAACGGTTTCGGACGACGAAACGCGCGCCAAACTCGAAAAAGTAGCGGAGTTGGAGCAGGAGAAGGAACGGCTCGTTGCTGAACTTCGGGCTGTACGCGCGAACCGCGGCCTCACGTACTTTCTCAACCAAAATGCTGCCAAATCCCCATTGCTGGTCGTCGCATCGGCCAATGCCATCCGCGTCGGCGTTGTTGGATCTGAACAGGGCGTAATTACGCTGGCACATACGGATCGAACCCTGCGCATGGAAGCGGTCCGTGAGTGGCTACGCAGTTATTCGGCGGAACAACACTATGTCCTGTTGGTCTTGAAGCCGTCCGGCGTCGAACTGCGAGGCGCCATGTGGAAACTCATCGACGATCTTGGATTTGCTCAAGGGCTCGACTTGTTACCGGAAGACTGGACAGTCCTTCAATACACCGAGCTCGCGTCGGAGAATAAATGATGCGGGGTCGCGGCTCTCAAGCAGACGACAGCATGGACATGATGCTGGACACGATCACCAACATGTTTGGTGGCATTATGTTCATCGCAATTCTGTTGTGCCTTCTGACCGGTGGGCAAGCGGGTCAAGTAACGCAACGAACCTCTAGGTCAGCCGCCCGCATGGTGTCCCTGCAAACAAAATTCGATGAGGCCAGTGCGGAGATAGCACGAAAGCTCGATCTGGCTGTTTACTTGGAAAACCTCGAGACCGAGCCCGAAACCAAATGGACCACAATCCTGGCTCGTATCGCGGCCGATCTTGAGGCGGCGAAAGCCCGATTGGCAGAAGCCAAGGACGCACTTACAAAAATGCAAGACAAACAGAATACGGTCGACCAAAAAATGCAGGTGGTTGAAAAAGGAACAGGTGATTTCAAGAGAGAAGTGGAACAGTTGGAAAAGGAAATTCAAAGGGAACAGTCCGTGCGTAAACTCAATGCGCGGCTACCACTGTCGAAAGCAACACAGCTTCGGCCGGTCCATCTGGTGTTGTCATCAGGTCGTCTATTTATTCTCGACGGAGAATCTGGCGGATTCCGGCCCGTGATTGATGCCGTAAGAAGGGACATCGATTACGTTGAAGTAGGAAACGGTTGCACGCAGGTCAAACTGCGCCGGGGCGCTGGAATGAACGTCGACGAACGCCTTGGCAACTCGGCGCGGTGGACCAGGTTGCGTGAACTCGCACCCCGGGACTCAAACTTTCTCTACATGATCGTTTTGCCCGATTCTTACGATGCGTTTCTTACTTTACGACAAATCGCGGTAGCAAGCGGATACGATTACGATGTCATTCCGTTGAGCGCTGATTCCAGCGTGATACTGTGTCCTGGCACCGGTTTCGTGACGCAGTGATGAACTGCTAGTTCTCGGTTTTTTGGTAAACCTTTTCCGCGAGAACCAGTTGGTCGGCGTTTGCGCTGAATTTCAACTCAGTCGGAAACTGCGCAGTCGCGGGCCGCACGGTCGTTGATTTTCCATTGCCGAGCGGAATCGAATAAGCTTTTTTTGAGCCGGTTCTCCCTTTTGAATTCAACCGAATCTTCCCGCCGGAAATCATGGTGTAGGACAGCTTGCTGTCAAGTCGAATCTCATACTTGTCGCCGTACCACCGCACGATTTCCAAGATACCGTCGGTGCGAAACAGAAGAACCGTACTGCTGTAATTTCCTTCGGCGAAATCCGCGCTATTGCCTCCCGAGATTTGCTCCCAGATTCCGACCACTGGCCGTCTTGGATCGTTCGCCGGGAGTTGCAGCGCATCGATCTGCGCGGAAGAAACTGCTGGTGCAACGGGAGCCTCGGGGTAGGCGATCTGGGGAGCACCGGTCTCGGAAATCCCAACCTCTCGCGGCGGTCTTACCGGGACCGGTTTGCGTTGTTGTGAATTGGCTGATCCGTTTGAGCGTTGCCCACGATTACTCATTGATTCCGCATTGGAGGATTTGGCATTGGAGATATTACTTCCGTCCGTTGCGCCAATTGAACTTTCTCGCTCGGACTTATGTTCACCCGCGTACTTAGGTAATGAACTGTTGAATGGTGGTGCTTGTCCCGAGTTGGCAGACGCCTTTGCATCTATCGACGCTTGGGATGATTGCCCGCCGCCCATTGAGTCGCTTGCCCACGTGCCCGTATTCGTCGGCCCCCGCTTGTTCTTGTCGCGAGACTGAGAATCGCCACCATTCGAAAAACGCGATCCCGCAGTCGACTTTGCTGACTGATTCCAAGCTGATGAGCGTTGAGAGTTGTTGACCCGGTCGTCTTGGAATTGATTGTTAGATCTCTTATTGCTTGAGCGTCGTTCTTTTGCTGCTTCATAATGCGTCATGGTGTTGCGGCGATTGTCCAGATGTGCAGCTCGTTCGTGCGATGCGTGTTGCGTGCAACTTGCGTGGATGAGAAAGATTGCACCAAAGCAAAACGCCAGAACACTTCGCGTTTGACCGAATGTTCGCATAGTCGGATTCCTAGCTTAAATAGTTGTTTGCCGATAGTGTGATATACTGTTGATGTTCAATTGCTGCAAGAAATAGGAACGCGAATCCGACCATATTGTACGATGCGTTAACTTGCGTCGATCTGGCCTGGTTGTCCTCAAACTCAATTGGAATTCGGCGAAGGGCTTGATGTGACGGCCAAAGCACCGGGATCTGCGCCAAACATGGATGCCGTTGCACAAAGGACTTTGGAGTTCACCTTTCTTTAATCGAACGTCCAAGACATGCATCGTGGACGTGTTTGCACTGCTATGAATTGAGGACGTTTGGAAAGCGGTGCCAGGCAAGTGCTTAGAATTCTCTGCGGAGTCAACCCATGCCAATCGATTTTGCATGCCCCGAGTGTGCTCACAATCTCCACGTCCCGGATGAATATGCCGGACGAAATGCGCGATGCAAGAAGTGCGGAGCCGAGATGCAAATCCCGGAATCGCTCGATTCAGCGCTTGCTGTTCTTTATGAGGAGGTTTCCCCAGCAAAGGAGCAACTGGAATGGCATGAAGATCACTTTGCGGAAGAAACGGTTCAGGAGATCGACCGAGAGAACGAAGTTGCTTGCCCCAAATGTCACGCACTCTTTTGTGTCGAACTTCAGGGTCTTGAGCCGGACGGCAATCTTCGAATTGTATGTGACCACTGTGGAACCGAAAAGAAACTGGCCGCCTTTCAAAAAGAGTATCAGCGAAGAAAACTTAAAGCGCAGAAGCAGCGAGAGTTAAGGGCGGCTGAGCGCAGAAAAGCTGAGGATGCGGCCAAGAATTCATTTGCATTGGAGCAACTCCAATCCGCCGCAAGAGAGAGCCAGGTCGGAATAGATCCAACGTCTTCCCGGACTGGTGAGATTACATTTGAAGGGAAATACACTCCAGACATCCAACTCCTTCATGGGGAGCAAGTGTGCGACGTGTTTGAAGCCGGCATATGGGACTTGGGATTGTTTGGTTGGATTTTCGGGTACAAACGACGGTTGGTCCTCACCACCCATCGGTTATTCAGTTTCCAGAAGAAGGTCATAGATAACCTCCTCGAGGTCGTTTGGCTGAATCGGACCAAGGCAATTGTGGTCGGCCAGGAGTTGAGCGGTACGCAATTCACGCTTGGGCTGATCATGCTGATTGGAGTTCTCTTCCAGAATCTTGCGTATTGGCTGAATCGATCATTGAATCGGCTTCAGCCGTTTCGCGATTCCACAGCGCTTACGATTGTCTTGTTCTTGCTTGAGCTCGGTGGCTGCCTGCTCATCATCGTGTATTCGCGACGCAAGGTTATGCGGTTAAGTACAGGCGAAGACAAAGTCGGAATCAAACTAACTCGGATCAACACCGACGAGAGCAAGCGATTCGTTGACAGGGTATTTGCAATAATATCGAGGAATGAGTCCTCGCGGACCGGCGAGGAACGCTCGTAGTAAACTCTTCCGGCACCAGGCGAATAGGTGACTTGGTGCCACTGACCTGCCCCAAAAAATGTACCTAAGTCTATATAAATCTACGGCCACTCCGTATCGCCCGCTGAGGAGTGCTGAGCACGTCTCAGTGAGTTCGATCGCCTCTGGTGCGGGTGGCCCATCTCACTCCTCCAAAAGATCAACATATCAGTGCCTTCCCAAGCCACGCGGTGTGTCATTTCACGCAACGCTGTGCGAAATCGTGTATAGCTGGGCGATTTCTCGCATCGACCAATAAGGAGTCGCATGTTGTTCCCTTAGTCGCCAGACGCATTGGGCCAAACAACTTTGGCGTAACCGGCAACTTTGGGGACCCCAAAATACCGGTTCTGCACGAAGTATTTTGTGCCGAGCAAACCTCCGTCGAACATCTTAAGTCCATTGTTTGCTCGACTCTTCGGATTATAGTACACCGTACTAGCCTACCTTGGCCCTCCGAATATGCGGAGGCAAATCGCCATTGGACTTCGCCCGATGACCATATGGGTCGCCGGTCTTTCCGAATTTGTAGGCCACCGCAACGTATTCGGGTGATATCTTCACGGGAAATCCCCGGGCAATTGCGGCCCAGCCCATAGTTTCTTCATCGTGTAAACGCACGACTTCATCAGCCCAGGCTTCGTAGAGCGGAATCTTCCAGATTTCAAACTCAATGTCCACCCCGAATCCGGCTTAGGGCAGTGGCAACAATCACCAAGCAATCCAATCACCTCGATGGCTTCATCGAACAGACCAGCTTGGTGCCATCGGGCTTTTCAATCTCGATCCACCACATGACGTTTTCCGGCAGCAGATCCGGGGCGACCGCATGTACGTCGTAATCGTCGTGTGACGGCGCGTATTCGCCCTTGCTGACTACTGAAAGCGTGCGGTCTTCGCTGCCCAGCCAAGCGCGGACGATCGTTTCGCCTTTATCGTTGTAGGGCAGCTTGACCACGAGATGGCCTTCCTTGCCGGCTTTTATTTTGCCGTGGCCTTGGGCGAGTTCGACTTCATGGTCGCCGATCTTCACCTTGCCGAGGGAAACTTCGTCGTGGGCGTGCCCTTCTCCTTTGGCGTGGTCGTCTTTGGTGGTTTCGGATGTGGCTGAGTCGTGCGAATCATTCGAGGTGTCTGTGTGCGTCGCGGCGCTGTCGGAACTGCTGCTGTTTGTTGTCTTGTCGGACGGCTTGCATCCGCATGTGAACAACAGTCCGGCGACGATGACGATGGTTGGCAAAAGCTTTTGCATCGTAGTGCTCCTTTTTTGAGAATCAGTTGGTTGCGGATGCATTGTCGCGACTGGCATCCGATGTTCGATCTGTGTCGCCCGACGCGAACACACGGTGAATGGCCGCGTAGCCCGCAGGCACGACGACCAGGTTTAGGAATGTTGAGGTCAGCAGACCGCCAAGGATTACGACCGAAAGCGGCGCCAGGATTTCGTTGCCCGGCGTGTCACCTTTCAACACGATGGGAATCAGCGCCAAGGCGGCAGTGAGTGCGGTCATCAGGATCGGCACCAACCGCTCTTGCGAGCCGCGCACGATGGCGTCATACATGTTTGCGCCTTCCTGCTCCACCAAGTGCTTGTAGTGGTTCACCAGCAGGATGCCGTTGCGCACCGCGATGCCGAACAACGTAATGAACCCGACGAGGCTGGCGATCGAAATGACCGGTGCTGTAAATGTACCCGCACCAAACAAGCCCAGCGTGTTCGTGATGATGTTCGGCGACTCGGTCAAATAGATCGCGAGAATGCCGCCAATCAGTGCGAGCGGCAGGTTGACGAGCACCAGCACGGCGACGCGGATCGACCCGATCGCCAAGTTGAGCAGGATCAGCATGATGACCACCACCATCCCACTGAACAGCCAGATCGTCCGGCTGGCGGATTGCTGCGCCTCGAACTGCCCGCCGTACTTGACCGTGTAACCGTGACGCTGAACGATGGGATCGACACGCTGTTGCACCTGGGCCACCAAGTGCCCGAGGTTGTGACCCTCCGAGACGTTGAGCGAGACGACGGCTTTTCGTTGAGCGTTTTCGCGGGCGATCAGGTTAGAGGCCATCTCCGGACCGATGTCAGCGACTTCCTCCAGACGAACAAGCGCGCCACCTTGCCCGCGCAACACGAGATTGCGCAAGTCACGCACGCTGTCGCGTTCGTGTTCCGCTAGTCGCACGGTCATGGCATACCGACGAACGCCTTCGTTCACTTCCACGACCTCGACACCGAAGATTGCATTTCGAACTTGCCGAGCGGCGGACGCGGGCGTCAATCCGTACGCCGCAAGCTCATATGGTCGATACTCGACCGGCAGTGATTGAATCATCACTTCGCGATTGGCGGCAACGTCGCGCGCTCCGGGCAATGGTTTCAACAAGCCCTCGATTTCCTTGGCGATTGTGCGCAGCTTGTCGAGGTCGTCGCCGTAGACGCTGATGGCGATGGCAGCCGGGGTTCCCGAGAGAATATGGCTCAAACGGTGTTCGATCGGCTGACCGATGTTGGTCGTGATGCCCGGTACCTGTTCGAGGATGCGCGTGATCTCGCCGCGCACATCCTCCTTGCGAAATCCTTGTTTGACGGTGACGTCGATCTCCGAATTGCTCACCGGTTCAGCGTGTTCGTCGCGCTCAGCCCTGCCCGTGCGGCGGGTGACACTCTTGACGCCGTCGGTCGCAAGCAGTTGCTTTTCGATCGAGGCAGCCATTCGGTCGCTAGCCCTAAGCGATGTCCCGGGCGGTGCGAACAATCCGACGGTAAACGTGCCTTCGTTGAATTCCGGCAGGAACGACGTGCCAAAGGTGGATGCGAGCAGCAGGGCAAGGACGGTGGCGAGAGCCGCTCCGCCCAGCACGAACCAGCGCAATCGCAGGGCCAGCCGCACCGTCGGCTCATACACGGTCTTGAGCCAGCGTACGAGCGGCCCGTCATGCGATTCGCGCTCGGTTGGCTTCGTGTGCAACAGGTAACGGCACAGCGCGGGCGTGACGGTCAGCGCCACCGCGAGTGATGCGAGAATCGAAATGACGAATGCGATGCCGAGGGGCCGAAAGAATCGCCCCTCAATGCCCTCAAGAAACAGAAGCGGAACAAATACGAGCGCGATGATGATCGTCGCGAAAACCATCGCGGGCCGAATCTCGTTGCTCGCGTCAAAGATGACACGCAGCTTGGAATGCCGCTCGGACTCCGGTTTGGCCGCGTTGAGCCGCAAGCGGCGGAACACGTTCTCCACGTCGATGATTGCATCGTCTACCAGGCTGCCCACCGCGATGGCGAACCCGCCCAGCGTCATGACGTTGATGGTCATGTTCAGCCCCTTGATCGCGAGCACGCCCACGGCCAGCGATAGGGGAATCGCCGAGAGCGTGATAATCGTCGTGCGGACGTTCAGCAGGAACATAATCAGAATGATCGAGACAATGATGCCCGCATCGCGGAGGGCATGCATGACGTTGTCCACCGAATGCTGAATGAAATCCGCTTGCCGGAAGATGCGGCGGTTGATTTTGACTGCGGTTGGCAGGCTTGGTTCCAAGGCATCGAGCATGGCATCGACGCGATCGGTGATGACCAGCGTGTTGGTGCCGGGCGCCTTTTGCACCGTCATCACAACGGCTGGTTTGCCGCCGTCCGCACCGGTGCCTCGTTTGAGCGCGGGGCCGAGACGCACGTCAGCCACCTGGGCGATGGTAATGGGCGCGGCATCGTGATACTTGATCACCGTACCGGCAATGTCCGCGACGCCGCGCACTCTCCCGCTTTGGCGAATGGGCAATTCCAGTGAATCGACATCGGGCAGGTATCCGGCGCTGAGCGTGCTGTGCGCTTCACGCGCCGCCTCCACAACGTCCGCGATGGTCAGGTCGTAGAGGCGCAACTTCTCCTGTTCGACCAGCACCTGATACTCTGGCAATTCGCCGCCAATGACGGATACCTGAGCGATGCCGGCGATGGCGAGCAGCTTGTTGCGCAGATCGAATTCGGCGTATGCGCGCAGGTCCAGATCGCTCACGCTGCCGTCGGGCGATGACACGGCCAGCAGCATGATTTCGCCGGTGATCGATGTGATCGGCGTCATCTCGGCATGGGCGTCGGGCGGGAGTTCTTCGCGCACGGCGTCGAGCCGCTCCGAAACCAGCTGCCGGGCGCGGTAAATGTCCGTTCCCCATTCAAACTCCACGTACGCAATCGACAATCCGATGGCGCTCGACGATCGCACGCGACGCACACCGGGTATCCCGTTGAACGCCGTTTCGATGCGGAACGTCACGTATTGTTCAACCTCGTCGGCTGCCAACCCGGGGGCTTCGGCCATCACGACGACCGTCGGTGCGTTCAATTCGGGAAACACATCGACGGGTGTGCGCGGCAATTGATACGCCGCGAATACGAGCAGCACGACGGCAAGCACCAGCACCAGCGGTGCGTGCTCAATCGAGAAGCTGATCACTTTCTTAAGCATGTTCAGTCTCCCCGTTTAGTGTTCGTCGTGAAACGCGCCGTCGGCATGGAAGTGGCCGCCTTTTTGCGACGTGCCGCTTTGGGCCGTGGCCAGTTTCAACTCGTACGCACCGTCAAGCACGACCTCGTTATCACGCATCAAACCGCTGTGGATGGCAACCCAGCGCCCATCGTCGACGCCCATGTCGGCTTCGATGCGGATCGCCTGATTGGGATTCTCAGGATCGCGCCGGAAGAACACGTGCGTGATCCCGTCCTTGACGATCGCGGATCGCGGGATGGCCAGCACTTTCCCACCCGTCCCCTCGGTCACGACTTCGAGAAACGCGGAGACGCCCGGGCGCATCCAAGGGCGGTTTTCAGCGGGCTTGGCGATCAATGTGATCGTGCGGTTGTCCGGATGGGCGTCGAGGCCGAGTTGAAGCTCGGCTGCCACGCTATCTCCGATTTTCAAACCCGTCGTGCGGGGTGGAGCGATGCGGGCGCTTGCCGCATTGGCGAGTTTGGGAAGGTCGGCTTGCATGCCCATCGCCCGGAAGCGAAGCTGGTCAGGCTGAACTGTCGAAAGCACAAGTTGACTTTCGTTCGCCCAGGCGCCGTTGGTCACACCGAGCAGTTCGACCACGCCGGTGGACTCGGCGCGAACCTCAATGCGTCGTATCTCGCGCCATCGCGGATGTTGCTGGGGCGAATCGGGCGAGCGTTCGATCAAGTTTTCGACTGGAATGGACAGGAGCGAGCTGGCGTTGACCAACAGTAACTCGAATCGTTCTCGGTGAGCGTTCAATTCCGCCTCAACCTGTGCCTGTCTCAGACGCAGCTCGGCTTCGCTTTCCAATACCTCGGCCAACTCAGAGCGCGTCGTCGCCAAGGTCGCTCGCGCCCGCGCAAAGTCCTCGTCCGAAACCACACCTGTGGAGCGACTTGCTTCCAATTGCTCGACGCGCTCCGTCCAGATTGCAACCGCCTGTTCTAATTCTGCATGGTGCTGCTTGTGGGCGGCCCGCAATGGCCCCATCGCGTTGGCGCTGGCCTGCGCCTGTTCAAGGTTCAACTCCGTTTCGTTGAGCCCCTGCTGCAACTCGCGCCAGTCCGGTGAGTCGAGGGAGAAAAGAGGTGTGCCCGCTTGCACGGTCGCAAACTGGGCAACTTTCAGTTCGACGCGACCGCTGGCCATCGTGCGATACTCCCGCCGCGCTTCCGGCGATAGCTCGAAACTCCCCGGAACGCGGATCGTGCGAGCCACCTCGCGCACCTCGACACGCGCGAACGTGATGCCGAGGTTCTCGCGTACCGTTGGCGGGATGGCCACGCGGTTTGTCGGAGCATCCGGCGCGCCGCCCGCGGACTCCGCCGCACTCGACGCGGAATGTTTCTCGTTGTCACACCCCAAACCGAGCGGGATCATTAGCAGATATGGAATCATCAAGTTTCGTTTCATGGTGCAATCTCCACGGCGTCGGAAGGCACTGCCGGGTTTTGATTCTCATTTGGTTTGCTGCGATCAAGCAGCGCGGCGACCGGACGTCCGGTCACGCGTTCGAGATCGATTTCGGCCAGCGCCGCGTCGCGCAGCGCGTCCAATTGATTGGTGCGTGTCGTGATGTATGCCCGCTGCGCTTCGAGCAAGGACAAAAACGAAACGCGCCCAATGCGGTAACCGTCTTGGGCGAGCGAGACGTTGCGCTTCGCCGTCGGTACGAATTCGTCGCGATAGAATCGAGCGTTTTCGGAGGCGGTGCGGACACGCGCTAGGCCGATGTGGATGTCCTGAGCCGCATCAACGAGCATTGCGTCGCGCTCCTGTCTCGCTTGTTCTAGAAGGCGATCGGCTTTGGCGATCTGCGCCTGGTTTTGATCCCAGACCGGCAACTCCAGCGACAGCGTTGGACCTGCAATCGCATTGGGGCCTTCGGTTGCTCGAGGCATCAGGTTGGGCGGGGTCGGCGCGCCGGATTGCAGCGAGTCGAAGAGCGTTTCCGCCAGCCAGTCGCGATCGCCGCGCGAACGGCTTTCCGCCAATTGAAAACTGAAGCCGATTTCAAGTGAGCGCAGGAACCGGACCCGCTCGAGCCGGGTCCGCGCTTCGGCCGATTCAACGCTTCGATCCACGATCTGAAGATCAAGCCGCGCGGCGCGTGCAAACTTCTGCAGTTGCTCGGCGGATACGTTCCAGGTTGAGCATTCGCGAGTTGATCCTGTTAGGACCATTTGCCGCGGATCGTCGCTCAATCCCAACAGCCGGCTCAGTTCTGCCTTGGCTTCGGCCGCCGCAAGCTTGGCGTTGCGCAGGTTCGTTTCGGCTTGCAGTTTGGTCGCCCGCGCGAGGTTGAGATCAACCTCCGATCCCGAACCGGCTTGTTGTCGCAACGCCGCGATCTCGACGAGCTTGGTCGCAATATCGAGTCCGTCGCTGGCCAGTTCGATCTGGGCGTCGGACTGCACAGCGCGAACATACGCCCGTCGGACATCCAAGACGACATTCGCCGTCACCCGAGCGGCTTCCAGCACAACCTGATCGAGATCGCGCTGGGCAACCTTGGTGCGGGCCGGTACGAGCCAAAGCTCGGCAATATTCTGCGCCAAGTTAACTTCGACATAAGGCCGACCGCCTCCATCCGGCAACAACACCGAAAGAAACAATGCCGGGTTCGAGTAAAGCGTGGACTGCACGAAATCCGCCCGCGAGACACCGATCGAAAGCATCGCGCCGCGCACACGTGGGTTATTCAGCAGCGCGACCTGGGCTGCTTGTTCTGCAGACAGACCCTTGTCAAGCAGTTCGCGGGTAGCAATTTCAGCCGTGGCCTCGTCGCGCAGAATCAAGTGGCCCGGCATGCCGACGGCGCGTTCCATCGCATCCGCCGAGCGTAGCATTTCCGGTTGAGCGTCGAGAGATGCGCAGCCGCCCAGCGACAGCAGTGACGCACCCATGGCAATAAGGCGTAAACCTGGAACGCGTCGCAGCAAACGATACGAGCCTGCTTGAAGGGGCGCAGCGCAATGCCTGGCTCGCCGCGATGTGCGCGCCTGGTCCCTATCTATGAGTTGCAAGTTCTGAAGCTCCGATTACGAATTACTGGTGACCTTTCGTCGCGCATGCGACGACCCAGCGGGTGTGCGCCCGCTTCTTAGGTCAACAGCACAATCGTCCGGAGTTGGGGGAGGGAATCCTGGCTGACGTAATGGGCTGGCGGGGAGCGCGGCGGAGTCAAAGCGACCGCGGAGCCATCGGAACAATTGAGGCAGGTCACATCAAGTGATCTGCAATCGATTTGCAGTTGCGTCGACGGTCGGGTAACACGCGGCGGAAGTATCAAAACCACGACGGGCGAGTGATCGTTGTCACTGTAGTGATGATGATCATCACTCTCGTGATCGTTTAAGTCACCGTTGCCAGTAGTGTGCCTGTGTTCGTGCGAATGAGTTGTGCCGTCGTGATGATGTACGTGCGTGTGGTGGACATGATGATGGTGACCATCCGAATGCTTGTGGACACCTCCCACAGTCAGCCAGCAACCGGTTAAGGCCAATGCACTCAAGCACGCCCAAGTTCTCGAATAGGTCATCATCGCAATTGATCCAGTCTCGCTGGTTTCATATCGGCAGATTGAGCAGAGTCCGACACAATGACGCCTTGGCTATCTTCACGACCCACTCCTAAGGGTAGTGCTTGCCGAATTTCGGTCATCGGCATTGTACTGGGCGATGCGCAAGGGGCAATTCATATGGCTGCCAGCAATCGGGCACCTGGCACGGCTGACGTGGTTCACAAGTCATTCGTCGGCCTTCGGGGCCAAGTTGACCTCGATTGTTACATGAACGAGACCAGGACAGACCTGCTTAAGTCGCTCCTTGTATTCGTCAGGCTGTCGGGCTGCCGCGCTGACAATCGACATCGCAGCCGCATGGCGACCGGGACCGATGACCCACACGTGCAGATCGACCACCTCGGTGTCACCATCCGCTGACAACGCGCATTGTATGACGCCGCACAGGTCATTGGGGGCTTGCCAGTCTAATAGAACTTGGGCGGTTGCCCTGATCAAACCAACTGACCACCGTGCTACAAGAACTGCCCCGACGATCCCCATGGCCGGGTCGAGCCAAACCGCATCTGCGTACTTCCCGGCCAGCAGGGCGAATATCGCCAGCACCGATGTGAAGGCATCCGCGACGACGTGTAGGTAGGCGGATCGCAGATTGTGGTCGTGATGATGGTTGTGGTCGTGCGTATGTGCGGCAAGGCGCCCTTGCGTTCGCTCAGGGTGCCTGCCCGACTCGTCAAGAGACTCGGCACCATGGTGGTGATGTCCGCCGTCGTGATGGCCCAGAACCACGGCGCACAGTGCATTGACGATCAGACCAACGATCGCCACGACGATTGCCTGCGTGAATTCAATCGCTACAGGATTCAGGAACCGGTCCACGCTTTCCCACGCCATGCCGAGGGCGAACACGGCGAGCAGCACGGCGCCCGTGAAGCCGGCGAGTGAGTTGACTTTCCCGGTGCCGAAGCTGAACCGTCCATCCCGGGCGTGGCGACGTGCGTAAATGTACGCAAAGTACGCGATCGTCAACGCCACAGCGTGCGACGCCATGTGCAATCCATCTGCCAGCAGTGCCATTGAGCCTAACGCGATGCCGGTGGCAATTTCGATCACCATCATGGCGCTCGTCGTAATAACGACGATTAGCGTGCGCCGTTCTCCTGGCATCGGCTGGTCCTGGCCGAATGCGTGGTCGTGTTTCGATCGTCGCTCTTGACGTCCGTTCACCGCACCGAGGCCCTCGCACATTTGGGCTTTCCCTATTCTGCAATGTTGCCGTTCTCACGATGACGCGCCGTCAACAAGATCGATGCAACTAATTTCAACGTGCCGGCTATTACATCGTCTACAACAGCATATTCCAGATGGTTGCGATAGCCACACGAATCGAATCTGCTCTGCTTGAGAATTTGCCGTGATGGGAATAGGTCAGGCCCCTCTCGTTACTTGATCGACTATGCCGCGAACAACACCCGCCACATCGGTACGCAGAATGTCGTCGTCCCGACCGAGAATCTCAGCGACGTTTGTCTGCCGGCACGGCGTCGGTAATCTCGGCCACGTTCGACCGATAGGCGAAGCGCTTCAACGTCGAGTAGTGATGCAGTCGCTCCAGTGCCATGCGTCTGCACAATTCCTCAGAGTTCTCCAAGATCTCAATGATATCGCGGTAGATGGTCTTCAGCTTAGCGCGCAACTCCAGACGGGTCGTCAATTGCGGCGGAGTTAACTTGTGTGGGCTCTTGTGATGCGAATAAGACGTCGAACACCGTCGAGCTGAACGCATACTCAACTCGGCCAAGCAACGCTGCTGGAATTCATCAACGCCAAGCCATCAGTGGCGTCTGGCTGAAGCCTTATTGAGTCCTTTCTTGAACGACTCCATTCTGCGTGAACGGCACTGTAGGGTTGAGAAGAATCCGACTGCGTTTTACCCATGGACATCAATCATCTTGCAGTCTGGCGTGAATTTTCTCCTTCGGTTTGTCTCAACAAGAAGACTTCTCGACCCACATATCGAGTACTAGGAAAATATGTTCTATTGAGGAATAGAGTCAAGGCCTCTTTCCTACTCATGGAACGCCGACCTCGAATCGATTCATCGCA
Source organism: Phycisphaerales bacterium UBA1845 (assembly GCA_002338715.1). Taxonomy (GTDB): domain Bacteria; phylum Planctomycetota; class Phycisphaerae; order UBA1845; family UBA1845; genus UBA1845. Next base: position 62,098 of record DDIR01000124.1, read on the forward strand.
TTCGGCTGCACACGATCGCCAACACCGCCGCTCGGAGCGGTTCGGGTACAGCATATCACCGAAGTGCGTGCGGAACTGGCCCACGACCTATTCGTTGGTCGTGCGGTTTCGGGATGGTTGGTGAAGTGACAGATTGTTGACTCGACGTAATTGTTTCGCGGCGAGTGGGCATTTTCTTGAGGAGAACAGAATCATGTCAAAGACCGTAATTGCTGAACTTGGGTCGCTCGTCCGCAGACTCAACACTGGCCGCCAAAACGACGTGAATGCCATTGTCGAGATCGACGCTGCATTCGATAATCTTGGTGTGGCAACTGCAAAGCCCAAGAAACGCAAGGGTCATTCTGGACCACCGAAGACGGCAAAGAGGCAATCTGGAAAAAGGAGAGCAGCAAAGATAACCAAGCGTCGGGAGTTTAAGACGATCGCCACTGAGTTAGTGCTCGCGACCTTCGAGAAAGCGGGAGCCAAAGGTTCGACGGGTGCTCTGCTCACTAAGGCATGGAAGGCTGCGAAATGACCAGGCGATGTGTACAACACTCTCGGACTGCTCACCAAGACAAAGAAAATCGAGAGGAAGAACGTGAAGGGTGAGCAAGACAGTCGGTATACGCTGGCGTAATCGTACAGGAGAAGAAAGGTGCAGCCCTTTACAACCATCGGTGCAATCATCTTTGGCTTGGTTGCCCTAGCGCATTTTCCCCGCCTTTGCCTTGGCTCGGAGCTTCCGCTAAACGGCAGACGCATTCCGCTTGGCGGATCTATCCTATGTACAACTGGACCCACGGGCTGGAAGATTCGATCGAATGGGTGACCCACTCGATCTACCCGCTGGAATTCGAAAATCACCGTCCGCTCAACGACTGGTTTCTCTATCAACTCGGCGTGTTTCGTTCCCAGCGAATCGAGTTCGCCCGATTAAACCTGGAATACACCGTGATGAACAATCGCAAATTAATCGAACTTGTGCGCCGGTATTGGCAAGCGCGGGGCAGATTTAGAAGTGCGATAGAAAACACGCTTACTCGTTCGCAAGCATGAGCGCGCTGTAGTCTTCGAGATCCACGTCCAAGTCGCCATCTCGGTCAACTCGGACACATTCCCCGGTGGTTTTTTCACCAGGTCCGGTGAAGCAATCCTTGACCGCCTCAAATGCGGTCCCTTCGAAGTAATCCTCGGCGAGCTTGAACGAGTCGCCACCAATGACGGCGCCCATCAGACGACCAGGAACATCGTCAGCCGGTGGATGGATACCACCGTAAATCCGCGAGAGGCTGCACTCGTCGGAGGCGTCGTAGTAGCTGGCCCACTGCAGGGTCACGTCGACGCTGGGACCATCTTCAAACACCAAGTATTCGTTCTGCGGACAGAGGAATTCGCCGAGTCCGCCCGGGAAGTAGGGTGAACCGGTGAATCGCGCCATTAGCTCAGCCCCTGCCCGACTGAACGTGCTATGCCCTGAGACGTATCCGGGAAACGGGGGTGTCACGAAACTTGGTCGCTGGTAGGGCCACCAGTTCTCGGCAAGGATCCAACCGACGCCAGCGGTGTCCGTGTCGGGGTTGGCGATGTAGTCCGGTCCGCGCCAGGCTTTCACTGCGATCTTGCCTTCGTTGCCTGCGAGGTGTTCATGCCGCTCACCGACAGTGGTGGTGTCCAGTGTGACCAATTCGATGGCACCTGGTTTCAGGTTGATGCCCTGCGGGTGATAGGAGGCTGCCTGGGGATCGCTGCATTGCCCCAAATCGCACATGTAGCGAATCGCCGAAACCGGGCGGATGTAGTCGTACCAACCCTTCACGCCCCAAGCGGCGACAGCCGAGTCATGCATGGTGGCTCCCAAAGCGAAGTAGAGCTTGACGTCCCACTGGAGGTCATCCAACACCGGACCCTGTCCCTGGAAACGTTTCTGGAGTCCGGGGGCGTCGGATACATAATTGGCCAACACATACCAAGTTCCAGGCGGGGTTTCCGAGTCGGGACCGTCCGCCCAGAATTCGGCGAGGATGCGGTAGTAGTCACCGGCTGGAACCACCTGCGGTGGGTACATCACCCCCGTGATGGGATTCTTGTCATAACCATGACCGTCGTTGGTTCCCAGGGTATTGTTGCCTCTGGCGCTTGGCGAAATGTCGATCATCGATCCATCGGTCGGATCCAACAATCCAGACCATTCGACGACCTGCTCGAATGCAGATTTGTACGTCGCTTCTGTGGGTGTTCCAATCATCGCGGGAGGACCCGGGTCATGATAGACCCAATAGTCAAATCCATCGCGGTTGTAAATCGTGAGATCCTGAGCGGTCAGTGCAAACGCCGAAACGATGCCCCATTCGGGACCGAGTGCTTCGGGATAACCGAAGGGAATAATGTTTCCGGCTTGATCGACGAAGAATTGCAGCGAAAGCGGCTGCCAACGATTCGGATCGGTGAGCGTCGGATTACCGGGAAGAGACGGAACGAGCGGTTCGTTGATCGGATGATAAAACTGATTTGCGTATCCGTTCTGTTCATTCGAATTGTCGTTCAGACCGAACATCAACACATTTTGTGCGATGCGGTTTCCAACCGAAGCCGGTGTGTCCAGCCCGGTTGTTGTAATGTTGATGTCGTAACCCAGATCATTCATCAATGCGTCGAAAGACGGCAACGAAATCGCCGCACCTGGTGAGTTTGCAAACCGCCACCTCAGGATCCGATACATCGCGTAACTGATCGTCTCTTCACGGGCAGCCTGCACATCGACGGCTGTGTGGTATTCGTTGGTGAGATACGGGAACGCATCATCACCGTAAACCGCCCAGGCGTCATACATCGCAATCGACGTGTGCCACAAATTGCGGGCGTGTACGGTCGGTCGCGCGAAGTCCCTGCGAATCGATTCCAGAAGGACTTCGTTCCATTGCCTGGCGACCGATTCGGTGGCGCGTGCGCTCTGGGTTGATGCCAAGGCAACCCCGATCATCAGGCAAACAATTGAGGCACGGCCCATGCGTGCCCCACAACTAGAATGAGAATGAAACACGAGCGACCTCCTCATAAAGAATCTGCCCATTTGTATCCACGCGGGCGCAGACACAGCGTCTGTCTGCGATGAAACTGCATTTGGTTCTTGTTATGTCCGAATGCTTGATTGGCGACCCCAGCCGTCCCCGCACACCCTATGCCGACCAGTATAGACGCCGACACATTCTCGATACAAGCAGTAGTTTCCTACTTTAACGACCAATGCCTCAACACCCCCGTGGATGCCTCAAAAACAAGCAACTTCACCGGTGCGCGAAGGTGATTCCAGGCAGCGCCTTGAACCAAATTCCAGCCATTGCCATTTATCGAACTTGGATATGGGACGGACACATCCATCACCGCCTCCTTAGAGATGCGGAATGGGCCACTTCGACGCTCAGCCAACGTTTTCGGATGCCTGCGGAAATGAATCTCGGCAGCGGTTTTGGGATGGTCGAAACGCACTGATCGACCCGTTGTGCACCGTTTGGCCGGGCGCATTCGACCCTGCGTTGTGAGTGACATGCAACGAAGTTATCATTCGCCGCTCGAATTGACCGAATTCAAACATGTCGTTGCGAATTGAGCGAACCATGGCCGAGACCACCGAGAAACCATCACTGAACTTCATCGAGCAGATCATCGAAAAAGATCTGGCCTCCGACAAATGGGGTGGCCGCGTTCAGACCCGATTCCCCCCGGAGCCCAACGGCTACCTGCACATCGGGCACGCCAAGTCGATCTGCCTGAACTTCGGTCTCGCCCAGAAGTACAACGGCTCGTTTAATCTGCGTTTCGACGACACCAACCCCATCAAGGAAGAGGATGAGTACGTAGAGGCGATTGAAAACGACATTCGCTGGCTTGGGTACGACCTCGACGGCAAGGTGCTCTTCGCCTCCGACTACTTCGAGCAGTTCTACGACCACGCCATCACCTTGATTAAAAAAGGTCTGGCGTATGTCTGCGACCTTTCGTCGGAAGAAACGCGCGAGTATCGCGGCACGTTGACCGCACCGGGTAAGGACAGTCCCTACCGCAATCGAACCGTCGAAGAAAATCTCGATTTGTTTGAACGCATGCGGGCGGGCGAATTTCCCGATGGGTCAAAAACGCTGCGTGCCAAGATCGACATGGCCAGTCCCAACCTCAACATGCGCGACCCGGTGATGTACCGCATTCTGCACGCGCACCACCACCGCAGCGGTGACAAGTGGTGCATTTATCCCATGTATGACTGGGCGCACGGGCTTGAAGATTCAATCGAAAACGTCACCCATTCGATCTGTACGCTTGAATTTGAAAACCATCGCCCGCTTTATGACTGGTTCCTCGATCAGCTCGGCGTGTTTCATTCGCAGCAGATTGAGTTCGCCCGACTCAACCTCGGTTACACCGTGATGAGCAAACGCAAACTCCTTGAATTGGTGCGCGACAAACACGTCCGCGGGTGGGATGACCCGCGCATGCCAACCATCCGCGGTTTCAAACGGCGCGGGTATACGCCGTCGTCCATTCGAACGTTTTGCGAGCGGATCGGCGTCGCCCGCATGAATAGCCGCATCGACATTGCGGTGTTGGAAAACTGCATCCGCGAAGATTTGAACAAGCGCGCCCCGCGCGTCATGTGCGTGCTCGATCCTTTGAAAGTGGTTATCGAAAACTATCCCGAAGGACAGACCGAAGAGATGGACGCGGTCAACAATCCCGAGGATGAAAGCGCGGGTAGCCGCAAGATACCCTTCTCGCGCGAGCTTTACATCGAACGAAGCGACTTCATGGAAGACGCACCGAAGAAGTTCTTCCGACTTGCGCCGGGACGCGAGGTGCGCCTTCGCTATGCATACTTTGTCACCTGCACCGACGTCATTAAGAACGACGCAGGCGAAGTGATCGAGCTGCGCTGCACGTACGACCCCGCCACCCGCGGCGGCGATTCACCCGACGGGCGAAAGGTCAGAGGGACCATCCATTGGGTGTCAGCCCATCACGCCGCCGACATCGAAGTCAGACTCTACGACCGCCTCTTCAATGAAGAGAATCCCGACAAGACGCCCGAAGGAAAGTCCTGGCTCGACGCAATGAATCCGGAGTCGCTTACCACCAAGGCGAATTGCAAACTTGAGTCATCCTGGATCGAAGCCGCCAATGCCGTCAGTTGGCCCGACGGAATTAACAGGGTGCAGTTCGAACGCACCGGCTATTTCTGTGTTGATCAGGACAGCTCAGACGACAAGCCCGTTTTCAATCGCACGGTCACCCTTCGCGATTCATGGGCCAAGATCCAAAGCAAGTCGTGATTGTTACGATGCGGTTGCATCGTCAGCCGCTTCGTTGAAATGTCGCCCCTAACGCGCGAAACGCTTGCTATCCGCCTGATGACCCGCCGTCAGATTGCGCACAGACTTGTCAAAACTCTTGAAACCCGCGCGCTTTCTGAAACCACCAGCCACGCCCACTCGTATTCACTGATGTGAGCCCATTTAAGTGGGATTGAATTCGTTGGCGCACCGTTGGGCGATGATCGAATCGTGGCCGTGGGCCAGAAACCCGATTCGCAGGCCGTTGAGCGGAAATCGGATCGCCCCAATCCTCCTAAGTTCACTAGAAATTCGCGTGTAACGCTGCGGTATCTGCTTGTCAGAAATGATGGCTTTTGCCCAGATTGCTTGAAATATCACCAAAATGGTGATATATGTTTATCGGCGGTCGCGGAGACCCTTGCCGCGCCCACCTGGGTGACACGATGTCCCAACCAGGAAAGAGGTGTAAATCATGGTAGCACCTAAAGTTAAATCACAGAGAATCGATACGCGTCAGTCGGCAAATGGCAAGACCAACGGCACGAAGCCGACAGTCCAGACCGTTGATCCGCAGCAGATGCGTTTCATCCCAGATCGCCGCTTGGCCTTGGCGAGTTCTGAACATAAGGCCTTGGGGGTTGTCGAATGGATTTTGGGAGAACGACCGGACGAAGACGCACCCGGTGAAACCGCCCTCTTTATCGCCATGCACGTCTGCGCATACCGCGCGACGCGGCAATCGAAAAAAGCGGATGCCGAGCGCGATGACTGGATCGAGCGGTGGAACATCATCCGCAGCTATATCGTCGAGCAGAACGTCGGACTCACCTACACGATGATGAGTCAGTTTCGCGCGAGCAACGTCGAGTGGGACGAGCAGCGCAGCGAATCACTGTACGCCCTGCTCCGCGCAGTGGACGGTTACAACCCTTGGAGCGGTTTCCGATTCAGCACATACGCGTGCAACGCCATCACCCGTGCGCTGATTCACCTTTGGAAAAAGACCAACCGCTACAAGTCCCGCTTCCCCGTCGGGCATGAAGCGTGGATGGAGAACTTTGAAAACGAAGACAAGTGGTCGAAGCTTTACGCCGACCGTTTGCACCGCGCATTGGATCAGAATCTCGGCGAGTTGACGCCGCGCGAGGCGATGATCCTCTGGTGGCGATTCCCGCTGGATGGGCAAAAGGGGCTGACGCTGGGCCAGATCGGTGAGGCTATCGGTTTGAGCAAGGAACGTGCCCGGCAGATCCAGGAGATTGCGCTCGGAAAACTGCGCAGCGTCTTAGAAACGGACCCCGCGCTTCATTAGAAGAAGCGGGCATAAGCATATGCGTCTAAACCCAAAAACTGGTGCGTCGATCGTCTTGAGTGTCTTGATTTGCTGTCTTTAAGTCGAAAGTCTGATTACGCGTTGCTCGCATTGGCGGAGATGGCCCGCGGTGACGATTGCTCTGTGAGCGTTCGGATGCTGGCCGACCGGTTGAGCGTACCGCCGCGGATGATGACCAACATTCTCAACAGCCTCACCCATCGCGGACTGGTGAAATCGTGTCGGGGGTCGCAGGGAGGTTACAGCCTCGCCCGATCACCGCAGGAGATCACCGTGTTGGCGTTGTTGGAGGCGATCGAGGGGCCAGCCCAGTTGGCGCTGTGCTGCTGCGAGAGCGAACCGGCAGAATCCGACCAATGCCGGATCAAGGATGTCTGCGAGATCAAAGCCCCGATTCGCAAAATTCACGAGGGAATCTGCGAACTTCTCGGACAAGTGACGGTCCATGACATTGCATTTAATCGGGTAAACCTTAACGTTGGCGCGGCCGTCGCCATGATCAAAGGCAAGGCGAATTGAGCTGGCGCTGCCGGGTGTTTTTCGCACCCCTTTCGGCGTCCTTGCTGCGAATAAAAAACTGAAGAAACCTACAGGAAAAGATTTCGATGCCTGACGCATCCAACACATTAGAGCAGTGGGAAAAGCAGGAATACAAGTACGGTTTCGTCACCGACATTGAAGCCGACGCCGCGCCCCCCGGACTGAACGAAGACATCATTCGCTTCATCTCGGCCAAGAAGCGCGAGCCGGAGTTCATGCTCGAATGGCGACTCAAAGCCTACCGCCATTGGCTGACGATGACCGAACCGACCTGGGCGAACATCAAGTACCCACCGATCAACTATCAGGACATCGTCTACTACTCGTCACCGATCAAAGACGAAGATCGCCCCAAGAGTCTCGACGACGTTGATCCGAAACTTCTCGAAACCTATGAGAAGCTCGGCATTCCGTTGGCCGAACGCGCCGCACTCGCGGGCGTCGCCGTCGATGCGGTCTTCGACAGTGTCTCCGTCGCGACGACCTACAAAAAGAAACTCGGCGAACTCGGAATTATCTTCTGCTCGTTTTCCGAAGCCGTTCACGAACATCCCGAATTGATCAAGAAGTATCTCGGTACGGTTGTGCCATATACCGACAACTTCTTCGCCACGCTGAACTCAGCCGTCTTCAGCGATGGTTCGTTCGTTTACGTGCCCAAGGGCGTGCACTGCCCGATGGAATTGTCGACGTACTTCAGAATCAACGCACAGTCGACCGGACAGTTCGAGCGTACGCTGATCATCGCCGACGAAGGCGCCCACGTCAGCTACCTCGAAGGCTGCACGGCTCCCATGCGTGATGAAAACCAGCTCCATGCAGCCGTCGTCGAATTGATCGCCCACAAAGATGCGACGATCAAGTATTCGACGATTCAAAACTGGTACCCCGGTGATAAGAACGGCGTCGGTGGTATCTACAACTTCGTGACCAAACGCGGCATTTGCGCCGAAGAAAACTCGCGCATCTCTTGGACGCAGGTGGAGACGGGTTCGTCAATCACCTGGAAATACCCGAGCGTCGTGCTCAAAGGCGACAACTCCGTCGGTGAATTCTATTCCGTCGCATTGACCAACCTTTGTCAGCAAGCCGACACCGGCACGAAGATGATCCACATCGGAAAGAACACCAAGAGCACGATCATCTCCAAGGGAATCTCCGCCGGTCGCGGTCAAAACACCTATCGCGGCGGCGTGCGCATCAACAAAGGCGCGAGCAACGCCCGCAACTACACCCAGTGCGACTCGATGCTGATCGGTGAAGACTGCGGCGCGCACACGTTCCCCTACATCGAAGTCAAGAACACCAGCGCCCACATGGAACACGAGGCGTCCACGTCGAAGATCGGCGAAGACCAACTGTTCTATTGCAACCAGCGCGGGATCAAACTGGAAGACGCCGTGTCGATGATCGTCAACGGTTTCTGCAAAGAGGTGTTCCGCGAACTCCCGATGGAGTTTGCCGTTGAAGCACAAAAACTGCTCGAGGTCAGCCTCGAAGGCAGTGTGGGTTAAGAGACACGGTGGGTTAAGAAACGCCGTGGGTTAAGAAACGCCGTGGGTTAACAAGCTAAATGCGCGGACCAGTTGAGTCCGCGAAATTAACGGAAATAAAGCAGCCGACCGGCTGACAAAAAGGTCTTGGAAGAATTCGGAGTGTACAAAAGATGGCGCTGTTAGAGATTCGAAACCTACATGCCCATGTCGAGGGCAATGAAATCCTTCGCGGGATCAATTTGACGGTCAATGCCGGCGAAGTTCATTCGATCATGGGTCCGAACGGGTCCGGCAAAAGCACACTCGCCCAGGTACTCGCAGGCAAAGACGCCTACGAAATCACCGAAGGCGAAGTGATCTACAATGGCAAGGACCTGCTCGACATGGAGCCCGACGAGCGTGCCTGCGAAGGCGTGTTCCTCGCGTTCCAGTATCCCGTTGAGATTCCCGGCGTCAGCACGAACTACTTCCTGCGGGCAGCCGTCAACGCCAAGCGGAAGCATCACGGTCAGGACGAACTTGACGCGGTCGATTTCCTCGAACTCGTCAAAGAGAAAGCCGCCCTCGTCGAACTCGACAGCAAGCTGCTCAACCGCGCCGTGAACGAAGGCTTCTCCGGCGGCGAAAAGAAACGCAACGAAATCTTCCAGATGTCGGTTCTCGATCCGACGCTGGCGATCCTCGACGAGACCGACTCCGGTCTGGACATCGACGCACTCAAGACGGTCGCCCACGGGGTCAACACCCTCCGCGGACCGGAGCGTGCGATGATCGTCGTGACCCACTATCAGCGATTGCTCGACTACATCGTTCCCGACTTTGTCCATGTCCTTCGCGAAGGCCGCATCGTCAAGTCGGGCGGGAAAGAACTCGCTCTGGAGTTGGAGGCGAAAGGTTACGCCTGGGTTGATGAAGAGATCAAAACCGCGGCAGCCGCCTCCTGAAAGGAGTGAATTCGATGAGCACAGCCACACAGTCACCAACGTGTGTCGAGGAATTCGCCGCGCAGTTTGAGCGGCTTGAGAAAAACGACGCATTCACGCAATCATGGTTCCATCCGCTGCGCAAAGCGGCGTTGGCCAACTTCGTCGAGAACGGTTTCCCAACTACCAAAGACGAAGACTGGCGCTTCACCAACATCAGAGGGGCGACGTCCACCGAGTGGGCGGCTGCCGCTGATGACGCCAAGTCCATCGCCAAAGATGCACTGGCCCAATACTGCATTGGCGAAGTCGCAGCCACCTTCGTGTTTGTCGACGGCCGCTACGCCGATGCTCTTTCGTCGACCGACGGCGTGTCAAACGGCGTCGTCGTGAAGCGGTTGGCCGACGCGCTCGACAGCGACAGCGCGCAACTTAAGCCATATCTCGGTCAAATCCTCAAGCAAAAGAACAACGCATTCGCCCTGCTGAATACGGCGTTTGTCGAAGATGGCGTGTACGTGTTCGTGCCGAAAAATGCGGTGTTGGATAAACCAATTCACATCGTGTACGCATCGACGGCCAACGATCGCCCGACCGTCAGCCACCCGCGCACGTTGATCGTCGCGGAAGACAACGCCCAGGCATCGGTTGTCGAATCGTTCGTCGGGATCGGGTCGGCCAACAGCCTGACGATCTCCGTGACCGAGCTTGCCGTCGGACCGGGCGCGAACCTCTTTCATCACAAGATCGTGGAGGAAGCGCTGAACGCGTATCACTTCGGAACGATCGGCGCCTGGCTGGACCGCGACAGTCGCTGCACGTCCACCAACGTCTGCGTGGACGGAAAGCTGACCCGCAACAACGTCGAGTCGTATCTCAAGGGCGAAGGCGGTTGCTGCACGTTCAACGGTTTGTCGATGCTGCGTGATGAGCAACTCGTCGACAACCACCTGCGCATCGAGCACGTCGCCCCCCACTGCGAAAGCTGGCAGTACTTCAAGGGGATTTACGACGGCGCATCGCATGGCGTGTTTGCCGGACGCATCTACGTCCACGACGACGCCCAGAAAACCGACGCCAAGCAGACCAATCAAAGCCTGCTGCTATCGGACAAAGCCCAAATCGACAGCAAACCGCAGCTTGAAATCTTCGCCGACGACGTCAAATGCACGCACGGCGCGACCATCGGTCAGATCGATGAGGAAGCCGTCTTCTATCTGCGTGCACGTGGTTTGAATGAAACCGCCGCCCGCAACATGCTCGTGCATGCGTTCGCCAACGAGACGCTGGAACAGATCGCAATCGATCCACTGCGTGAACGGTTGGAAGCCATCGTGCTGGATCGCTTGCCCAAAGGTTAAAGGTTGCCGCACGCTATTGGACGCGAATGTGTAGGGTGGGCCATGCCCGCCGCCGTTCGAATGCGTCGCGCAACAGATTGGTGGGCATGGCCCACCCTACGAGAATGTCGAAAGAACGATGACGGTGAACCCGAGCCAAACGGTCAATCAAAGCGAGGCCATACCGCTTGACGTCAACCGCATCCGTGCCGACTTTCCGATTCTTTCGCGCACGGTCAACGGCAAGCCGCTCGTCTACCTCGACAACGCAGCCACCACGCAAAAACCGACCAAGGTCATCGACGCCGTCAAGAATGTTTACGAGTCGATGAACGCCAACATCCATCGCGGCGTCCATCGTCTCAGCGTCGAAACCACCAAGGCATACGAAAACGCGCGACTGCAAGCCGCCCGTCTCATCAACGCCGAAAAGCACACCGAAATCATCTTCGTGCGCGGCGCAACCGAGGGCATCAATCTCGTTGCCCAGACCTTTGGCCGCAAGCAGGTGGGCGAAGGCGATGAGATCATCGTTTCAAACCTCGAGCATCACGCCAACATCGTCCCGTGGCAGATTCTCTGCGAACAAACCGGCGCACAGCTGAAAGTTGTCCCGGTTGATGACGATGGCAACGTGCTCGTCGATGAATACCGCAAGCTGCTTTCCGACAAGACGCGGATCGTCGCGATGCTGCAGAGTTCCAACGCCCTGGGCACCGTCGTTCCGGTCGAAGAGATCACCCGGTTGGCCCACGAGTACGGCGCCAAGGTGCTTATCGATGGTTCGCAGTCCGTGCAGCACAACGCGGTGGATGTGCGGGCGATCGATTGCGACTTCTTCGTCTTCAGCGGCCACAAGATGTACGCCCCATCGGGCATTGGCGTGCTCTATGGCAAGGAGTCGCTGCTGTTGGACATGCCGCCCTATCAAGGCGGTGGCGAGATGATCAAATCGGTCACCTTCGAGCAGACGATCTACAACGATCTGCCCCACAAATTCGAAGCCGGTACGCCCAACATCGAAGGTGCGATCGGACTCGGTGCCGCCATCGAATATCTGCAAGGGATCGGCTTGTCGAGGATCGCCGCTTACGAAAAAGAACTCCTCGAATACGCGACGGCCCAACTGTCGAAGATCCCGGAAGTGCGACTTATCGGAACCGCCAGGGAAAAGGTCAGCGTCCTTTCTTTCGTGGTTGAGGGCATTCACCCGCACGATATCGGGACGATTCTCGACCAGGAGGGGGTGGCAATCCGCACGGGCCACCACTGTGCCCAGCCGACCATGCAGCGATTTGGCGTGCCGGCTACTGCCAGAGCGTCGATGTGCTTCTATAATACCAAAGAAGAAATCGACCGGTTGGTCGAAGCCGTCCAGACGGTGATCAAGGTCTTTGCATAGCCGCATCGATTGAATCGCGCGTCGTTCAATAGAATCGATAACCACATGAGCGAATTAGGCGATCTATATCAGGAACTCATTCTCGATCACAACCGCAGTCCGCGCAACCGCGGCAAGGTTGAAGACCCCGATGGATGTGCGCAAGGGTACAACCCGCTGTGCGGTGATCAGATTTCCGTGTCCCTTAAGATGGATGGCGACCGCATCGAATCGGTGAAGTTTGAAGGGTCCGGCTGCGCGATCTCGACGGCATCGGCATCGCTGATGACCGAAGCGCTCAAAGGAAAAACGCGTGAAGAAGCCGCGGTCTTGTTCGAGAAGTTCCACAAACTCTTGACCGAAGTCGGTGACCCGGACGAATTGGGACCGGGCATGGGCAAGCTCAAGGTCTTTTCAGGCGTCTGCCAATACCCAGCCCGCGTCAAGTGCGCAACGCTGGCATGGCACACCGTCAAAGCCGCCATCGAAGACAAGGACGAACCAGTCTCCACCGAATAAGAAGTCGAAGGGCCACAAGAAGGGTGCGCCGGGTGCCCCGCCCTTCCAGGTTGGGGGACTGATGAGAAAAGAAAACCAATCGCTCCAGACAAACACCCAAAAAGCAAAATGAACACCCCACAACCAAATCAAAGCCAAGACCACCCGCTGCACAAGCCGATCGTCAAAGCCCTGCGCAAAGTCCACGATCCGGAAATCCCGGTGAACGTCTACGACCTCGGTTTGATTTACGAACTGAACATCACCGACGACAACAACGTCGCCATCAAGATGACGCTGACCGCGCCAGCATGCCCCGTTGCCGACCTGATCGTCCAACAAGTGCAAGATGCGGCCAAGTCGGTTGAAGGTGTGGAAAACGCAACCATCGACTTGGTGTTTGACCCGCCCTGGTCACCCGAACGAATGTCAGAAGCCGCCCTGCTCACGCTCAACATAGACGACCCATCGCAATACCGCCCACCCACCGGTCAAAAGGTCTTCGGCATCAATCCGAACATCCGGCGCTGAAGGGCTAACGCGGCATTCAGGAGATTCGTGCATTGCTAAGACTACCGAGCATCTTCTCAAAGAAGCTGGTCAGTCGTCGAACGCAAATCGTCCTAATTCTGCTGATTGGTCTTTGCGCATTCCTTGTGTTTTGGCCGTTCGCCAAGCCTGCGGGTTTCAAGCAGAATGTTGGCGGCACTTATTATGTGCAGCAGTTCACCGTTCGATCATTCCTGCGTGTCGTCAGTGAAACAGTGCATTTCATGCCTCATGGAAGGGTTCGGCATTGGGGAACGTCTTACGGCTACAAGACATACCTCTGCCGAAGCGGAACTCGGGTCGTCGAGGTGAGCAGGCTGGCGCATCGACCGGCGGCTGCACTCTCCGATGGATCCCGCTATGCGTATTTTTCTCCCGATGAGCCTGACACCGTTCGCGTCATTAACGCTCGCACTGGCTTTAAGATATTGAAGGAAAAAGTGCTGACGCCAGAGCAGTTGCAACGTGGCAAAGCAATGCTCCGCTGGAAGGATTCGACGCATCTTGAGGTTCTGGAATACGTTGTCGAATTGAGTGCAGTGAAGCCGCCTCGACTCATCAAAGAGATTGTCATCGAATGATCGTGCAAGCGAAGTGGCGGTCGGTTCAGGTAGAGTAACCGCCTATCTCGCTTATCATCGAGAGCATTGATAATCGTCCTTGCAAAATTCAAACTGCGCCGCGTAGAATAAGACCATAGCGTAAGAGGACGCTTCCTGGTTCGCGGGAAGGGCTGCGCCCACCTCACTTTTCTTGACGGTCAATTTGTTGCGACCAACTTCGGTCCCGATGGCGAACCCGGGCTCTTGCTTTCGAAGGAGGTCGATATGTCACATTCGCAAGACCATTCCGCGCGTTCAGATTTCTCGGGGCCATCCGATCGGCCCAACGTCGATCAGAAGAAAAAGCTGGCCAAGGAACTCGTCAAAGCCGTCAAGCGGCTCGACGCGGCGCAGGCAGCACGCTTCACCTGGAACCATCCCAAGTTTCGCGGCAAGAGCGGGAACGATGTCGTCCGCGAAGGCGTATCGCTGGCTGACGCGCAACACGTCATCGCCCGCGAAAGTGGATTCGAGAGTTGGCCGAAGATGACGCAGTATCTCAATGCGCTCCACGCTGAGCCCACAGGTCCCGTCGCGATCTTTGAAGACGCCGTGCGGGCGATCATTCGCGGTGATGTCGAAGAACTAAAGCGCCTGCTCCACGCGAACAAAGACTTGGCGGTCATGCGCTCGCCGCGTCATCACCGCGCGACGCTGCCCCACTACGTTGCGGCCAACGGTGTTGAAAACGAACACCAGATCGTTCCACCCAATGCCGTCGAAATCGCCAAAACGCTCTTCGCTGCCGGCGCCGACGCCGTTGTCGATGCGACGGCAGACACTTATGGCGGTGGCGGCGGATCGACGCCTTTGGTCGCGTTGGTCACCAGCACGCATCCACACGATGCTGGCGTGCAACCGGATCTCGTTCGAGCGTTCTGCGATGCCGGGGCGAATCCCAACGGAATCGACAACGATGGCCTACCGATCATGTCGGCGCTCGGGTTTCGATACCCAGCCGCCGCGATGGCGCTATGCGAATGCGGTGCGCGGATCGACAATCTGCCGACGGCGG
>DDIR01000124.1:77188-78153 GCA_002338715.1 Phycisphaerales bacterium UBA1845
CTGCCGACGGCGGCTGGCGTGGGTCTGGTTGAACTCGTTCGCCAATACCTCGACCCAGCCGTTCAACTCGTCTCAAAATCGTGCAGCTTTCCCAACCCCGGCCAACTCAAGTTTCCAACCAGCACTGCCCCCCATCCGGACGCGACATTGCAACAGGCATTGGTGTTCGCGTGCATGGGCGGACATCGCGACGTCGCCGAAATGCTCATCACCGAAGGTGTCGACGTGAACGGTGGCCCGCGGTTCGGCATTCGTCCAATCCACGAAGCCACCTACCAAGGCCAGCTCGAAATGGTCGAGTTCCTTCTCGCCCACGGTGCCGACCCAACCCTTCGCGACCAGAAGTGGGAGTCCACGGCGATCGGATGGGCTGACGGCGGCGGGCAGCCGACGGTCATCGAGCACCTCTTCAAACAAGACCGCGTCGACATTCTCGATGCCGTCGAGTTGAAGCGATATGCAATCGTCGAGAAGCTCTTGAAAGAAGACCCAACGCGGGCCAACGCGCCAAATGGTAAAGGCGGTGCGCTTCGATTCGCCGCATTTCATGGCGATTTCAAGCTGGCCAAGCTGCTGCTGGATGCCGGTGCGGACGCGAAATTGAAGAATGAAAACGGGCACACCGCGTTCGACTACGCCACAAAAGCCGGTCATACCGAACTGGCTGAATTGTTAAGGCCGACGTCAGATTCTTAACGTGGCATCGATCGGAAAAATCCGCACAATGCGGGCATCAACACATCAGGCGGAGATCGGTTATGAAATCAGTTTGCGTGTTTTGTGGATCGAGTCCCGGCAAGTCGGCGGACTATGTTGAAGTCGCCAGCGAACTTGGGCGTGAGTTGGCCCGTCGCGGTTTGCGGCTAATCTATGGCGGCGGGAACGTCGGATTGATGGGTGCGGTGGCCGACGCGGTGATGAGCGCCGGGGGCGAAGTCGTCGGCATCATTCCGCACATGCTGGCT
>DDIR01000124.1:78249-87563 GCA_002338715.1 Phycisphaerales bacterium UBA1845
ATCATTCCGCACATGCTGGCTGAAAAGGAACTCGCCCACACGACCATCACCGAATTGATCGCGGTCGGTTCGATGCACGAGCGCAAGATGGAGATGGCCAACCGCGCCGACGCCTTCATCGCCTTGCCCGGCGGATTCGGCACGCTCGACGAACTCTGCGAAATCCTGACGTGGACGCAACTCGGCTTGCACGCCAACCCGACAGCCCTGGTCAACCACCGCGGATTCTTCGACGGGTTCCTGTCGTTTCTCGATCACGCCGAGGAGGAACGTTTCCTGCGCCCCGAACACCGCGCACTGGTCCTCACCGGCAAGACCCCGGCAGAAGCGCTCGACCAACTGATCGCCAACCCACCGCAACTATTCGACAAGTGGCTGGACCGCGAATCGGCGTAACGCTTTCGCCGTCAGCCGATCACGCGCCAATGCCAATCACGCACCGACATCCGACCAGACGGCCAACTCGTTGCCGCTCGGTTCGGTGAAGTGAAAGCGCCGGCCTCCCGGGAAGCTGAAGATCGGTTTGACGATGACGCCGCCGGCATCGACGACTTTTGACTGGGTTTCTTCGAGGGCTTGGCTGTAGAGCACGACCAAAGCGGTGCCCGCGTCGGTCGTTGCCGCACGATCGGATTTGAAGAACCCACCGTCGAGCCCCGCATCCGCAAACGCCGCGTAGTCAGGCCCGTAATCCGTAAACAACCAGCCGAAGACCGACGTGAAAAACGCCTTGGTCGCCTCGATGTCCTTCGAAGGAAACTCGACGTAATTGATTTTCTCGTGATTGCTCAAGTTGTTCTCATCCGTCACGGCTTTTTTATTGGCATGCCGATTTCCAATGCGCAGGCTAGCAGAACCACTTCCTTTACCTGACGTTTGGAAAGCCGACCAAGCCAACTGGGTTCACAATGGCGATAGGCCAGGTATGTGGCCATTCCACGTAACGTGTTCAACGGTCGAGGTATTTGTCGACGCTTAATGCGAGTCAGACCAACGACAGTTGTGATTAGTGCAGGGAGTATAAGAATGAGGAGAAGATTGCGGGCCGTGCTTAGCGCGATTGGTTCAGGCCAAAGCCGTCCAATCAAGAAGACAATGGCGCAGGCCGCATACAGTGGACCAATCAGGAATCCCATAGTGGCCAACCCCGAATAATGTAATTCAGGCAATTCATAGCCCAATCCATTCAGCCGTTCCCAAAACCTCTGACGCTCGTCTTTGGGCACGAGCGATTCGAGGTCAGTGTCTGGTCGGAGCTTTCCCGCCAACTTTGGTTCTATCTTTTGCAGGCTTCGGCGAAATTCATAAAAGGCCTTGGCCGTTAGACACGGTACTTGCTCGACCTGAGCACACGACACCCTGTCCCCAACAAATTCCGCTAGTTCACGCGGCGACTCTAGTTTCTCGGCAGATTCGTCGTCGATGTGAACGCCTAGAGTTTCTTCAATCGTCCGATGAATATCGGTGACTTCAGGTGGGTCGGAACCTCGCTTCATCATCGAATAGGACCTCCCTGTTTATCTAACAATCTGGCTGATATGCATCCTATGCAGCGATCGCTTTATACGCAAAGCATCTACGCTCGGGACAAGGCCTACCTGGTTTCCTCAAGCCAATCGGCAGGAAACTCGTTGCCGCATTCGGGGCAGCGGGATTCGATAAGTCCTCGCAAGGGATACTCGCAGAACACGCAAGATGATTGACGGGGTAGGTCCAGCGCGTTGGCCGACACACCCTCCGGGAGTTTTCGGGCAAAGGCGAGAAGGATGGCGAACACCGCAATGCCGATGGGGCCGCCATCCGCAGATTCAAACAGATAGCCCCATTTCCATTGCGGTAATTCGAGTGCGGGCAGAATTACAACAAGGGCTCCCAATAAGGAAATGATAAGCCCGGCCCCGAAGAGCATCTTCATACACCGAACGTACGCACCGAACCTGCCGTACCATGCCGGAGAAGAGCCTACGCGTAACTGACCCCAGAATACACCCAAGATCACGATACAGGCGAGTGAATGGAAAGCACCCGCATGGTCCGTTGCGACAATCGTCCAATCGAATCGAAGCAATTGGCGTAAACTCGGCTGAATTGTGGTTGCGCTGTAGGGAGTCACATTAATCACAGTGAATAGCCACGAGACCCCCGTCCCGATCGCCGACAGCCTGACGAGCGCTCGGACGGCCCGCTGGTCTTTGTTCAATGATTTGATGTTCGAATTCATCTGAACGCCATCACACCCACCCGACCCGCAAACGTCAAATCTACTCTGGAGACTCCGGCTTCAATGGTTGTCCGGGCCGCGGGTTTAGCCCCACCAATGGTGCCAACGTCCGAATAGCGCGCAGAGGTTGGGTCAATTCGCGCGGGGTTGCTTGTGAAATTGCGCAGCGCGACTTGGGGATCGGCTTTTGAGATGTCGCCGCCCGTCTGCTGTCGTTAAGCAGCGAACGGGCGGGGTTTGGTTATGCTTCGGGGTACAGTATCTGGTTTTCCTCGATGTCGGTCACCGTGATGGCTTCGGTCGGGCAAGCCGCGGCGGCAGACAGGATGAACTCCAGTTCATCACCGGGCGGGGTTTTCACGCACGCCTTGGTCTCGTCGTCCAGTTCAAAGGTTTCGGGGGCTTCGTCGACACAGGCTGAACACCCAATGCATTCTTCCTGATCCACAACGATCGCGAGCGATTCGACGGCTGGCATAGTTGTTACTCCTTCACAATGAATCGCCAATAGAACATGTCGCAAAGTGGCAATCGGCGTGCCAACCGCGTGACCAGTCGCTCGGCAGGAGTTGGGCCGTCATGTCTGATTGAATGGGCGGGCGGCGAGGCTCAGTCCTTCGCGTGCTGATCGAGCCACTTGGTGGCGGCGTGCACCACGTCTTCGTTGATCGGACCGACTTTGGTCTTGGCGATGACGCCGTACTCGCCGTGGGTGACGTCGGCTTCGATCTCCGGACCGAGGTTGTGCCCGACCCCTTCGATCACCCGCCAGGTATAGTCCGGGTGCTTGTTTTGGCGGAGGTGGTCGGTGAAGGCATAGCTTTCGACAAGCCAACGTTCGTCCTCGGCTCCCACCATCAAGAGCGTCGGCGTGCGATTCTTGAGCAAGACATCTGCGGGCCAGGGCGTACCGAGTCTTGTTTTGCTTTCATTGGCGGGCAAGCGTCATGCATCGCGCTTGTCGGCCAATCGTTGTACTGCGTTTTCATGTCGCTGGATAGCGCGGGGTTTGGGATTTTTGCGATCCACGTCTTCGTTTGATTCAGCCACGATTTCGCGGACAACGTCCAGCTTCGTCGGTATCAGGGACGCGCCAGCCAACAAAACAACACCGGGACAATCTTTGTGTTTGTCCACCAGCATCGCCGCCCGCGCCGCACCGAGGCTATGGCCCAGCAGGAATATGTGATCGTCGGGAACCACCTTCTTTGCGCGGAAGGTGGCCATCGCCAGTTCGGCCTGCTCGACGGTTTGCGGCGGTTTGGGCACCTCCATCATGAGCCCGTCAACAGCGAAGAGCGGATCGTCGCGGTGGATCGCGTGCCAGCGCATCACCACGAACCCGCGTGCAAGCAGCGCCCGGGCGATGGTATCGCCGTCGCGCGTCGCCTCACCGTCGATGGTCATGAAATCGGGTATGTACCAATCGATCGCGGAGCCAAGTCCACCGCCGAGAATCATCACCGCCCAAGGACGGCGAACGGAAGGATCGGGCAGCTCAATGCGGCCATCATACTCCCAGCCGCTTTCGATCTTGAACGAAACCGGAATAACCTCAGCCGCTCCGACATCTTTTGCGTTCCAGGCATTGTCATCCGCCACCGCGGCAAGCGGCTTAAACGATATCACCATTGCGATCAGCACGGTCACGATTTTCATGTGCGCCCTTTGTTCCAATCATCTGTTGCGATTTTGATCCAAGCGTTGCGTCTTGCTCGTGCACTATTTGGCCGTACAGCAGCCGGTACTCTCCGATGTTGAGTTTGCCTCTCCCCTGGATTCCCGCCTGCGCGGGAATGACGGCGCTGTTGCGTTGCTACGTTTGGATCAATGATGCTCTCAACCCGTCTACCACGAACTACCGCAGGACACGTCCCAAGTCGCACCGCCCGTGGAGAAAACCGAGCGGATCAGACCGGAACATGCCCTGCGTCGTGGACGCCTAACTGGATTGGCGCGTGTGGTTATGGCATCCGTTCGTACAGGAACATGCGGTCGGCTGAGTCGAAGCTCGGGCCTTTGATGATTCGATCCTGAATGTAGGTGTCGTCGCCCAACTCGATCATCGCCTCGACGTCGTCGAACACGTAAATCGCGTCGTCGAACAGGTCCATCGCGTAGAGCGTGTCGAACGAGTCGATCGATGCCGCATGAAGGCTGCCGGCTTCCTCGATCGTGATGATCAGATCGGGCGTCGGGCTGCCGTCGATCGTCGAGGCGTTGTTGAAGATGTACACCTCACTTCCGCGGTCGGTCAGAATCAAGCGATCGCGCACGTCCACGCTGATGTTGTAGCGGGTGTTTGTTCCAAACAGTGGGCTGGAGAACTGACGGTCGGGTTGGACTGGCCCATCGAGCGTGCCGTCGTCTTCGAAAATATAGATGACTTCGTCGTCGGCCACGTACAGTGACCCGTCCGCGAAGAACACCTGATCGGGTGAGAACGTGCCGGTGTTACGCGTAAAGGTGCGGGCGGGCTCGATTTCGCCGTCGAATGAATTCGATGAAACGTTTTCGAACACCAGCACGTTTTCGTCGAACTTGTTGATGACGTAAAGGACGTCATTGATCGGGTCGATCGCCGCGCTGACCGGTGCATCGATCAGCGTGGCCTCTCCGGTGACGGTGCGATCGGGTTGGCGCGTGCCCGATGCCAACAGGAACGAGTCGTAGATCGCGATCGTGTCGTTCGACTCGCTGCAGATAAAGAGCACACCGTTGGAACTGACGACTGCGTCCTGCCCACGAAGCACGCCCGACGCGTTACCATATTCGAGGGCCGTGCTGCTGATGATGTTTTCACCATCGACGCCGACGACGTCATCAAACGACGAGTGGTTGGTGTTTTGACCGGTGAGAATCAGCGCGACGATGGGATCGTCGTTGTCGCTGTCGCCATTGTCTCCCCCGCCATTGTCACCGCCCCCGCCGCCGTTGTCACCGCCACCGTTGTCACCGCCTCCATCTCCGCCGCCGCTTCCACCGCCATTGTCACCGCCGTTGTCGCCATTGCCGCCCGGTGCTGTGGACGTACAACCAGCAGCCAACATGACCGAAACCGCCAACAACGAACAAAAGATGCTTTTGATTGAATTGACTGACTTCATCACAGATTCCTTTTCTCTCCGAATATTGCGCTGAGGGTCCACATGACGCCGCCATCTCTGCGGCGCTTCGAGTCGTCCACGACTTCCTCTCAATGACGCGTAAGAACCGGACCCAATTGCGCCATGCCAATCCGGATTTTTTGGCTGGGCTCCTCGGTCCTGATAAACCGGGTCGTTTTGGCGGGTCTGTGCCGAAATACCGCCAACGCCTCAAAGACCCAGGCGGCTCCCACCACCGCCCTTAGCCCCGCGTATTTTTTGAGCAAACGATGCGATCAGCCCACCGAATCGGCGTAGTTCTATATGGGTCAATTCGGTTCACAGGGGCAGGTGCAATGCGTACAACCTATGCAAACGCGGTGGATTCAATGGTGCTCGATGCGGTCGCGCTGGTGGACGACCTGGTCAGCCAGGCGCTGTTGGCGTCGGCCAGCGATCTGCACCTCGAACCGGGCGCGGGGGGGCTGGCTGTTCGACTCCGACTCGATGGCGTGCTCAACACGATCGACCACATCCCCGCCTCTATCGCCGACAACGTCATCGCCCGACTCAAAGTCATGGGCGAGCTTCTGACCTACCGCACCGACATCCCGCAGGAGGGTTCGTTCTCCTTCAAAGGCCTCGGCGATTTGAAGCACGACGTACGGCTGGCGGTCTTTCCCACGATCCACGGCGAACGGGCGGTCCTTCGATTCTTCTGCGACGACGGCCAGCCGCGTTCCATCGACAACCTCGGGCTGAGTGAGGCAACCGTCGCGTCGCTCAAGAACGCGTCGGAGCAAACCAGCGGGCTGATTCTCGTCACCGGGCCTGCCGGCGCGGGCAAGAGCACCACGCTTTACGCCCTCGCCCGACACATGCTCGATGCCACCCCGGGCCGCAGCATCGTCAGCCTTGAAGATCCTGTCGAGCAGCGCGTGGAAGGTTTGACGCAGATTCAGGTGCAGCCGTTCGGCGAGTTGAACTACGCGCGGGCGATGCGGTCGCTGCTGCGTCAGGATGTCGAGGTCTTGTTCGTGGGTGAAATTCGCGATGCCGAATCGGCGCACATCGTCATCGAAGCCGCCCTGACCGGTCATCTCGTTCTCAGCACGCTGCACAGCGGCGACCCGGCTGAAACCATCGCGCGGCTGATCGAGATGGGCATCGCCCCGTATCAATTGACGAGCACGCTCCGCTTGATCAACTCGCAGCGCCTGCTGAGGAAGACGTGCCCGGATTGTTGCGGTCAGGGTTGCGAGTGTTGTTTTGCCACCGGCTACAAGTATCGAACGGCGTGCGGACAGGCCGCCGTGATGAACGATCACCTGAGGCAGGCGATCATCGACCACACACCGACGGGCAATTTGCGGACGCTTGTCAACGAAAACCATCCCAGCCTTCAAGAGTGCGCGATGCACCTCGTCCAAATGAAACAAACGACGACCGACGAAGTGCGCCGCGTGCTGGGGACTGACGATGGCAGCGGAAGAACAGACACCGAGTGACTTGCAGAAATGTGCGACTCAATCGACGCAGCGACAATGATCGGAAGACACCATGCCATGGTTTGAATACGAATGCATGACCCGAGCAGGGACAGCCGTCTCGGGAAAACTGGAAGCGCGCGACCACGCCCACGCGATGGAATCGCTTGCGCAGATGAATCTCGACGTGCGCGAAGTCAAGCCAGCCGACAAACCGCCTCCGCCCGCGATCCGGATTTCCAACGATGACCTGATTTTCTTCAACGAGCAGTTGGCATCGATGGCCGACGCCGGTATTGCCCTCGACCAAGGGCTCGCGCAGATGGCCCAGGATCTTGAATCACCGGCGCTGCGGCGCTGGGTGCAGGCTTTGGTCGCGGACCTTCGGGCGGGCGCCACCGTCGAACAAGCGCTGGCACGGCACGAGTCGCAGCTGCCCATCCTTTACAGCGAGGTCATCAAAGCCGGCGTCAAATCCGGCGACCTCAGTTCGACGCTGTTTCAACTCAACCAGCATTTGCGGCTGACCAAAAACACGCGGCGGGTACTTTGGGAATCGATCAGCTATCCGCTGATGGTTCTGACGATCGGGTTGGCGGTGATTTCGTTTTT
Organism: Phycisphaerales bacterium UBA1845; assembly: GCA_002338715.1. Classification (GTDB taxonomy): domain Bacteria; phylum Planctomycetota; class Phycisphaerae; order UBA1845; family UBA1845; genus UBA1845. The sequence continues at coordinate 85,656 of DDIR01000124.1, forward strand.
CTTCATGGTGGTCGTTCCCCCGCTGAAGGAAATCTTCGCTGATTTTGACACCAGGCTCCCCAACCTGACGCTGCTCATGATCACCATCGGTGACTACTACCCGACGATACTGGTGATTCTCGGCGCGATCGTGTTGTCGATGATCCTCGTGTGGCAGTTCATGCGATTCACGCCGACGGGACGTGATCTCAAGGACAGCTTCGTTCTCTCGTTTCCCATCATAGGACGCGTGTATTCCGCGTCGCTGCTCGCACGGTTCATGCGCTCGGTGGCCTCGGCGGTCGCGTCGAACATTCCCCTGCCCGATTCACTTCGATTGGGAGCGGATGCGACTGGATGCAAACCCCTCATGCGAGACGCAAGAACGCTTGCGGCTGTCGCCGAACAAGGACGTTCGATCTTTGAAGCCAGTCAATCCACGCGGATGGTCCCGCCGCTCTTCGGTTATTGCGTTCAATCCGCGAAATCGCGCGACGCCTTGCCACAAAGCCTCAACTCGCTGGCAGCCGCCTACGAAGACCGGGCCATACACAGCCAGTCGATGATCCGCGTGGTTCTGTTTCCGATCATGATCGTAGTCGTCGGCATGATCATGGGCGTGGGTGCGTTCGGCGCGATTCTGCCGCTGATCAGTTTGGTTCAATCCATGAGTGGTGGGTAATGAATCGGTTGAATCGACCATGAATGATACCATGGAAATCGTCAGAATATTTGTCATTGCACTGCTCATCGCGGTGACAGCCGTTGGGATTCCCTATGGCTGCTTCATGCTGATCACGTCGCCGGTCCGCCGGCAGGCGACGATCCAGATGGTCATCGCGCAGATCTCCGCGACGATTCGACAGCACATCCCGCTGGCAACTGGTCTCGCAATCGCCGCCCAGTCAGAACCGCCGCGCGTGCGTCGACGCCTCACCGCGATGAGCAAGCTGATCGCCAACGGCAAGAAACTTTCCGAAGCGATGCGTGATGCTTTTCCGGAATGCCCGGGACTGCTCATCAGTCTCGTCACTGCCGGTGAGCGATCGGGCCAGCTGCCACCCGCAATCCAGCAAGCCAAACAATACGTGCTCGACAAGTCGCGACTTGGCGGGACCCGCTTCGAATCACCACTCGCATATGCACTCGTCGTCACGAGTGCGGCTACGACGGTTGCGACCATGGTCATGGTCGTCATCGTTCCGAAGTTTCAAGAGATACTCCGCGACTTCGAAGTTGACTGCGAGCCATTCTGTTCCAACATTCATTTGGCGCTGAACATTCTTGTCGTCGCGTTGATCGTGCTTCTGGCAATGCTGCCCATCTCGATGTGGGTCCGCTTGAAACCGCGCAAGACGCCCGTCCCTGGGCTCATCACGCGATGGATCGACTGGATTCGCTGGCATACGCCCGGGCTTTCCAAAATGGAACTCGGTCATGGCATGTCGTCCGCGTTTGGGACGATGGAGTTTTGTCTTAACAGCGGGATGAACCTGCACGAAGCCGCCAACGTCGCATCCGGTTTGGACATCAACTGGCAACTGCGACAAAAAATCCGCCGATTGTCAGAGGAACTATCGAAAGGCATCAACGCCGGTGATGCCGCCCGCCATGCCAACATCGGCGGAATCGCGGCGACGGTGCTGGCCACCGGGTCGAGGCAGCGCAACTTAACCGACGCGGTCCGTTTTGCGTCCGACTACTACGGCGGCATCCTCTCACGCTGGTGGATGTTTGTCAGCCACATTGTCTGGCCGTTCTGCACGCTGCTACTCGCCTGCCTGGTCGGTTTCCTGGTTTATTCGATGTTTCAGCCGCTCGTGGCTTTGATTGATTCCACTTTGACGGCGACGGGATTGTAACCATGGGTCGAATACGAAAATCAAAACGTCGCGGCGTATTCCTGATCGAAGCGGCAGCCGCCATCAT
>DDIR01000124.1:87655-97372 GCA_002338715.1 Phycisphaerales bacterium UBA1845
AAGCGGCAGCCGCCATCACCGTGCTTGGCATCATCGCGGCGCTGGCGATGACCGCGAGCCTCAACTTCGCCAAGACGCAGGACCACTATCACAAGCGGTTGGCCGCCTCATGGGCAGCGCAAGCGCAGATGGAACGGTACATCGCCGGAGCATCGATCGATTCCGCTCCGCCCGAGGGAACCATCGCCGACAACGTGACGTTATCCACAAAAGTTGAACCAGGCGCCGGGCAATGGGATGCATTCAATCTGGTCATCGTCTCCGCCCGCATCGAAAGCAAACACGGTGCGGCTGTCACCGAATCGGTTCGATGCTACCTGCCGAAGGGGGCGACGCCATGATCCGAAAGACGAATCGAAAACGCGGGTTGGCGCTGGCGACGTTGATCACGCTCGTGCCCTTGTTGCTGGTGATTACGACGGTGTCGGCAATGCTCGTCAGCCGCGTGCTCCGTGTTCAGCGCGAAGCAACGTATCGGGTCACCAACACCGACCGGGCTTCAAGTCTGGCCAACCAGCTTCGCACCGACGCTGCCAACGCCACCGAAGTCACGCTCGATGAACAAGGAACCACGCTTGTGCTCGTTGATTCCGCGAAGGAAAGCTCGATCGAGTACACGATTCAAGATGGCGGGGTCACCCGCACCGATCCAAGCGCGAAGGCAGCCGCGTTATCCAACTGGCGCTTCGTTCACGCGAAAGTTCAGTTTTCGTTGGAAGACATCCCCGATCACACGCCACTGATCTGGCTGCGAATCGAATACGAAGTCGAGTTGGAGAAGAAGCTTGTGAATGTCGCCGAGTTGGCCACGGCGATCCATGTCGGAGATGGGGAGGTACAGCAATGAACCATCCTTCGCGCCGAAAAGCCGTGTCGTTGATCATCGTGCTGGCGGTGATGGCCATGATTGGATCGGTGGTTGTCGCATTAACGTACCATGCAGTCACCATGCACGAACAGTTACGCAATCAACGACTGCAAGCCACTGCCCGCTATTGCGCTCAGAGCGCGACCGAACTTCTGCGACGCAATCCCGATTCATTGTCGCCAGCAAACGAACCCCTTGTGCTCGACCTGGACGCACTGTTGGCCGGCGGAATAAGAGGCCAAGGCGAAGTTCATCGCACGGCAATCGACGATGCCCCGTCATGCGAGATCGACATTCACCTGCAGCTTTCGCGTCAAAGGCATCGCCTTCGCACGCCGGTCACGCTCGCACCACAACCATAAGAAACACGCACGCATTCGGGGTCCATTCGGCGTCAGGCCATTTTCGATGCCGTTTCTTACGATCTGCTTGTTTGCCACGAATCCGTAGGGTAGGCTCTTATGCCTACGGCGGCTTCGACGTTTTTTGTCGGCGTTGCTGATCGCGCATGAATACAAGATTGACTCGTTGAGTCCGGGAGATGTCCTATGATTCGTTCCAACCTGTTTCGAATACTGATGTCGCTGGGTTTTGTTTGCACGCTCCTGTCGGGATGTGGCAAGCGAAGGGAAGTCGTGCAATATGAGTACTTCGAACCGGGACATACGTGTTCGGTGGGCTGCCACGATCATTACTACGTCGACCGCAATGTGATCTACGTCAAAGGCCACCGCCATTCAAGAAACTGCGGACACTATTGGGACGGAAGCTGCTGGCGACAGAACCGTGCCGCCCGCTTGAACCCGCGGCCTTACTCCAGCGCACCGATTCACCTCGACGACCGTCACGGGCATTACAACCAACCGAAACCTCGCGACCGCGATCGGTACAACAACCGTGATCGGCGAAACAATCATGACGACCGACGCATCGACAACTCTCGCCGCAACGACGACAACCGTCGTAGCAACGATCGCCATCGCCAATCCAACCGGAATCGAAGTCGGGCAAGCGATACGCGACCCGAAAAAGTCAATCAAACCATGCGGCAAAAGAGTTCGGGCGATCGCGACGATTAATCCAAGCATCGCAGCCACCCAAGCAACCGCTGAATATCTTCTGGATTCTCACTTGTGTTGAAGTTTGCAGGATGGGACGCCCTGTCTGCAAATCAAGAATACCCGTGTACGCCTGCTTTTTTGATCACAGGAGCGCTGCCATCAACCGATTACAGACCACATTGATCGTCGCCTGCGCCCTTTGCCTGGTTCCCATTGGATCTTTGGTCGCTGCCGGCGAAACCACGAAGCAATTTCAACCGCTCGACGTGTTCGAACTCGAATACGCTTCCGACCCGCGCATCGCCCCCGATGGCGAGTGGATCGTCTACGCACGCACTTCCATGGACATCATGAAGGACTCGAAGCGATCGACACTTTGGCGCATCGGGTTCGATGGCCGCGATCATCGACCGCTCACTTCAAGCCAGGATAGCCAGGGTTCGCCGCGTTTTTCACCGGATGGCAAGCGATTGCTCTATGTGTCCGTCGCCGACGGTTCCGCGCAGCTTTACGTGCGCTGGCTCGACACCGGACAGGAAGCCAAGCTGACGCAATTGCCTCGAAGCCCCGGCGGACTCACCTGGTCGCCCGACGGAAAGCACATCGCCTTCTCAATGTTCGTTCCCGATTCGCCGGAACCATTCGTCAAAATGCCCGACAAACCCAAAGGCGCAGAATGGGCAGAGCCGGCCAAGGTCATCAGCAAACTCAAATATCGAAGCGATGGCAGCGGTTATCTGGAAGACGGTTACACCCATTTGTTCATCGTGTCGGCTGAGGGCGGCACTCCGCATCAGGTGACGTCTGGCGACTTCAATCACAACGCATCCCCCGTGTGGACGCCGGATGGTCAATCGCTGATCTTCTCGGCCAACCGTCACGACGATTGGGAATTCGACATACTCAATTCGGAAATCTACGAAGTCGAGTTGGCCAGCGGTGCGATCAAAGCGCTGACCGATCGCTTCGGACCCGACGAGTCGCCAGCTCTCTCGCCCAACGGCAACCAGATCGCATACATTGGTTTCGACGACAAGCGTCAAGGCTACGAAACGCGCAAGATCTATGTGATGAATCGCGACGGCAGCGGGTCAAGACTGCTGAGCGCTGCGCTCGACCGCAGCGCCGAAGACCTGGTTTGGGATGCGAAAGGTGATGGGCTGTACTTTCAATATTCCGATCAGGGCGATACGAAGATCGCTTACATCAGTCTCGACGGCCAACTTGAAACGCTCACCGGTGGCGTCGGCGGGTTGTCGCTGGGCCGTCCTTATGCCAGCGGTTCGTTCACCGTCTCTGACAACGGTCACATCGCCTTCACGCACACCGCGCCGGATCATCCAGCCGACATCGCCACATGCGTGCGGGGTCAGGCATCGCGACGCATCACCGCGCTCAACGATGACCTGCTGAAATTCCGCACGCTCGGATCGGTCGAGGAAATTTGGTTTCCATCGAGCTTCGACCAACGCAAAATTCAAGGCTGGATCGTCAAACCGCCCGACTTCGACGCCGGCAAAAAATATCCGCTCATTCTCGAAATTCACGGTGGACCGTTCGCCGACTATGGCCACCGCTTCGCGGCTGAGTTGCAGCTATACGCAGCCGCCGGATACGTGGTGCTCTACGCCAACCCGCGCGGCAGCACCGGTTATGGCCAGGAATTCGGCAACTTGATTCACCACAACTACCCCAGCCAGGATTACGACGACCTGATGTCGGGCGTCGATGCGGTCATCAAACAGGGTTACGTCGACACCAAACGACTGTACGTCACCGGTGGAAGCGGCGGCGGTGTGCTGACGAGTTGGATCGTCGGCAAGACCGATCGTTTCGCAGCCGCAGTCGTTGTCAAACCGGTCATCAACTGGATGAGCTTTGCACTAACCGCAGACTACTACACGTTCTTTCATCGTTACTGGTTCGCCGACTATCCGTGGAATGATCCGCAGGAATACTTCCGCCGCTCGCCGCTCTCGCTGGTTGGAAACGTCAAAACGCCGACGATGCTGCTCACCGGAGAAGCCGACTACCGCACGCCGATCAGCGAAACGGAGCAGTACTATCAAGCGCTCAAACTCTGCAAGGTCGAAACGGTGATGGTCCGCGTCCCCGAAGCATCGCACAGCATCGCGTCGCGCCCGAGTCGGCTCATCACCAAGGTCGCCCACATCCTGAAATGGTTCGACGATCACGGCGGCAAGGTGAAAGAACCTTCGGACAAAGCCAAGTCATGAAAGTCGCCATCGCCCAAATCGCGCCGGTGTTCATGGACCGCGCTGCGACGACTGCCCGCGTTGTGGAATCCATCAACGAGGCGTCAAAGCAAGGTTGCGCGCTTGTTGCGTTTGGCGAATCGCTGATCCCTGCGTATCCGTTTTGGCTGAGTCGCACCGGCGGCGCGAAGTTCGACGACGAACGGCAGAAGGCATGGCACGCCCGCTACATGACGCAAGCAGTCGCGCCACATGAAGGACACTTGGACGCAATCACTGATGCTGCCCGGCGCGGCAACATCGCGGTGGTGGTCGGCATCACCGAACGTCCCATAGATCGGGGCGGCCACTCGCTCTACTGCTCACGCGTATTCATCAGCAACAAGGGCGAAGTGCTCTCGATTCATCGCAAGTTGATGCCAACCTACGAAGAGCGGCTGTCGTGGGGCATTGGCGATGGCGCCGGTTTGGTGACGCACCGTGTCGGACCATTCACGGTCGGCTCGCTGAACTGTTGGGAAAACTGGATGCCCCTTGCCCGCACCGCGCTCTATGCCCAGGGCGAAGACCTGCACGTCGCCATTTGGCCGGGGTGTGTGCGACTGACTGCCGACATCACGCGGTTCATCGCCCTCGAATCGCGATCGTTTGTCATCTCTGCCGGCGCGATCCTGCGCGAGAGCGACTTGCCAAGCGATCTTCCGGAACGCAATCAGCTGGCCAACCCGGGCGAAACGATTTACGACGGCGGCTCCTGCATCGCCGCGCCCGATGGAACCTGGCTCGTTGAGCCGGTCGCTGGCAAGGAAGAGTTGATCGTCTGCGAGCTGGATCACAATTGGGTGTACAAAGAGCGGCAGAACTTCGACGCCACAGGTCACTATTCGCGCCCGGATGTGCTCCGCCTTTTCGTCGACCGCAATCGCAACGCCACGCTCGGTGAGCCACCACAATCCACCGAGCGTTAGCAACGCGCTCGTCTGTTAGCCGACAACCTTGCGGACCGCTTTTTCGAGTTGCCCCGGGTTGCGTTCTTCGAGTTCATAACCGATGCGAAGGTGCGGTTTTTCGATATTGAGCATGCGCCCGAGATCGATCGGCGTACCGATCAACACCACATCGCAGTTCGAATCGTTGATGGTTTTTTCGAGCTCTCGCACCTGCGCCGCGCCGTAACCCATCGCCGGCAGCACAGCTTCACAGTGCGTGTACTTTTCAAACGTATGTTTGATCGAGCCAGCCGCGAACGGTCGCGGGTCGATGATCTCTGCCGCCCCATGTTGTTTCGCCGCGACGTAGGCCGCACCGTACGGCATCTCACCGTGCGATACGGTCGGGCCGTCTTCGACGCATAGCACGCGTTTGCCCTTGATGTGCGACGCGCCGTCGATGGTCAGCGGTGAATTGCATTCGATGATTTCGGCATCCGGGTTGACAGCTCTCACGTTGGACAAGACAACATCGATACCCGCCTGCTCGGCGGTGTCCATCTTGTTGACGATCACAGCATCGGACGCCCGAAGGTTGGTTTCGCCCGGATAGTAAGCCAGTTCATGTCCCGGACGATGTGGGTCGACGACGGTGATATACAGGTCCGGTTTGAAGAACGGCGTGTCGTTGTTACCGCCATCCCAGAGGATAACGTCGGCTTCCTTTTCGGCTTCACTCAGGATGCGCTGATAATCCACACCGGCGTAGACGACGTTACCGGCTTCAATGTGCAGTTCGTATTCTTCGCGCTCTTCGATCGTGCATTTGTGGTGATCAAGATCGGTCAATTTTTCGAAACGCTGGCAGACCTGTTCGCGTAGATCGCCGTACGGCATCGGGTGGCGCACCGCGACGGTTTTCTTGCCCATGGACTTGAGGATCTTCGCGATCGCCCGGGTCGTCTGACTCTTACCGCAGCCGGTGCGCACCGCGCACACCGCGATCACGGGTTTCATGCTCGCGATCATCGTTGCATCGGTTCCCAGCAGCATGAAGTTCGCGCCGGCTGCATTGACCAGCGAGACCTTGTGCATCACATTGATGTGGGCAGTGTCAGAGTATGACATCGAACACAAATTGACGCGGTGCTCTTTGATCAGGCCCTTGAGTTCTTCCTCCGCATAAATCGGAATGCCGTCCGGATAGCGCGGCCCCGAAAGCTCGGATGGATACGTCCGCCCATCAATGTCTGGAATCTGGGCAGCCGTAAAGCAGATCACTTCAACATCATCACGATTCTTCCAATAGACGTTGAAGTCATGAAAGTCGCGTCCTGCCGCCCCAAGAATAATCAGCCTGTGTGGTGCGTTCATATCGAAACCTTAAACCTGGTTGAATTGAGTTATAGTCAACAAAGCCACCGCGAAGCCGCCCCCGCACGTCGGACAATGACACGAACAATCGGCGTTATGCAAACGTGATGCATAAATGCCTCTGCAATAGTCGTGCCAACCGCCCTCGAGCCTGCTCATTGCGATGGCGATGGCTCAACGAAAATCACGCAGCAACCATTAACCGAAATTGATTCGGTACTGCTCTCCACGATTCACACGTCTCGACAACCGCCTTTCCCTTGGCTACGGGCACCTTGAAACGGCGAGTCGGGCGAAATGGCCCACCCATTCGCGCCCCTATCCCCAGCAGGCAACTCCTCGGATGTCCAATCGCGTTGTACGCCAGAATCTCGCTTCTGAGCCAGAAAAACGCACCAAATACTTGACATCGCAAGTTATGCGGCGCATACTATGTTATACATAATATAAGGATGCTTGATCATGCAACTCGAACGCGAACTACTCAAGGGGGTCTTGCCGCTGGCGGTCCTGCGGCTGCTTCGGCGACGACCCATGTATGGATACGAATTGGTCAACGAAATGAGCAAGCGGTCGGATGGCGTGCTCAAACTCGGCCAAAGCACGCTCTATCCCCTGCTTTACAACCTCGAAGCCCAGGGCCTCGTTGAAAGCGATTGGCAGTCCTCTGAAAACGGACGCAAACGCAAGTACTACAAGCCCACCGACAAAGGCATCAAACGCCTCGAGCGCGACCTGACGCAGTGGGAAGCACTCGTTCGGGGCATGCACGAACTCGTTGGCCCAGCGGCTGACATGCAACTCGCCTGGATTCGGCAATGACAGTTAAGGCGCAACAGCCTTTTGAAGTCAACGATCAAAGCGAACTGCCCGACCCACTGCAAGCCATTGTCGAACGTGTTGTTCGATCCGCAAGGTTGTGGCCGTCCGAACGGCGCGACGTGCGCGCCGAGTTGGAGAGTCATTTTTTCGAAGGGATGCGCGACATGCTGGAAGACGGCGTCGCGCTCGATGAATCGATTGAAATTCTGCACGACTCGTTTGGCGATCCGGCGACGGCGGCCAAACTGATCGGACGCAGCAAACGAAAGGGACGACCGATGATCTGGAAAGTAACCATCGGAATACTGCTTACGCTGACAGCAAGCACCGTACTCGCTGGCGGGTTGGCTGCATACCTGTTCATGGGCGAGCCTACACCAACGGTTGATTACATCGAACAGATCAATGCGCAAGTCGAACAAACGCCGGAAGAGAGCCGCGCCTGGCCCATCCTGCATGATGCGTTATTGGCATTTAGGAGTCGTCCCAGAAGCGAAGGCAATTCGATACCGTATCCCGGTGATGCAAATTGGAGGGACGCTGTTGCGTGGGTGCTGTCCAATCAGAATATCATGCCACTTCTTGAAGAAGCCTCAACCAAAGAGACGTATGGCTTCATCTATGACAACCGCGTCAGCCTGGAGTTCATCCGTCAGCGCGCAATCCTTAACGGTGAAGATAACGCCGCGATGGATGAAGTGCCCGACCCATTGATGCCGCCAACACTGAGCCTGCTGCTACCGAACCTCAGCGAGATGCGGGAGATGGCCCGCATGTTGATCGTCGATTCGCGCATGCACATGCAAAACGACGACTTCGGCCATGCATTTCATTCGCTCGACATCGCCCTGCGTTTGGGCACACTGCTCATGTCAGGCGAAACGATCATCGACCAACTGGTGGGCCGTGCAATCATCGAGATGTCCCTCGGTGAGATGCTCGACACGGTCGACGCCTATCAGAATTCACTGACCGAAGATGATCTCGACGTTATCGCAGCCAGTCACCTGATGACGATGGCCCCGGACGTCATTCGGCCACGCTTCGAAGGCGAACAACTGATGTTCCGCGACGTCGTGCAGTACGTTTTCACCGACGATGGCAAAGGAAACGGGCGTCCAATCCCCAGCCAATTCGCCAAGGTGTGCAGCATCATGGGCGTCAAGGGTGATGGCGACATCGAATTCCTCGCAAAAGCCGCCGTCCACGCAGACCGGCGCGAAACGCTTGATCAATACGCCTGGCTATGGGACCGGATGGCCGAACTTCGCAATCTGCCGCTCTACGACTCGCGCCGTGCGACGACGGTTGAAGTATTGGATGCGTTCAACAAGAATCCTGAGAAGCGCGGTCGCTTCGCGCTGATCGCCAACGTGCTGCCAGACTTGTCGCGGGCCGATCGGATGATTCGCGAAACCGCAATGACGCAACGAGCCGCAGTGGTTGTGTTGGATATTCTCGAATTCAAGGCCAAGCACGGGGAACTGCCCGCACGCCTCGGCATGCTTGAACAAAAGCCCGATGCAACCGACGCATACAGCGGCTTGAACCTGCGCTACACGGTGTTGGATGACGGCGAATTCACTCTCTATAGCATTGGGGAGAACCTGATCGACGACGGAGGAAACGCAGAAGCGACCGACCAAGCTGACGAGGTAGAAGTTTCCGACCAGGCTGACGAGGTATCGACTGCCGATGACATCGTCTATTGGCCCCGCTGAGCCGTCGCAAATGCGACCGCACGACGAAGCGCGCAATGGCTCAGCGATGAACCAACTCAATTGCCCGCATAAATGATCATCGTAATAGCAAAGTAGGGATGCAAGTTGTTGTGTGGGTTACCGCTACCGGCAGTACCGGAAAGATTGGGGGTCGGCCCTGTTGTCTGGACCGTTCCGGTCGAGCCTCCGATCAGGGTAGGTCCACCCAAGCCGATGCCCGCTACCGTATCGACGTCATGCGTGTGGGTGATGTCATGGTCGTGCACCGGCATTTCGGCAATCGTGAGCGTGTGTTCGGCAGAACCGCCAGTCTGTGTCAATGCTCCAGACACGTTTGTCTTGGGCACGCCGGCATCGTCCTGCCGCGCCCCCATCGGCGAACGGTCTTGAAAGTCGGGCAGATTGAATGTGGTTGAACCATCACCGACGCCGTAGATCGTCCCGATCGCCGTGAACAGATCCGAATAAGTGGCTCGCGAGATAGCCGACCCGTCGCATGCCAGCCATTTTGCGGGAATCGTTGCGATCGAACCTGCCCACATCCGCACTTCTCCCACCAAAGGCCCATCGATCATCGGCGCAACGGCGGCAATTGCCTCGGCATCTGAGTAACGGGTGTGGTGCGCGTTTGCGGTACCTGCGTGCGCCGCAAGCGCGGGGGCGGCGGCGGTCGCGGCTTCTGCGTCGGTATATCGGGTGTGATGGGCGTCTGTAGTTGCCTCGTGG
>DDIR01000117.1:0-415 GCA_002338715.1 Phycisphaerales bacterium UBA1845
GTGCTGGCCGAGGCGATCGCCGCGCGTCCCCTCGGGGCGGAGGCAGATTCTCACACTGATTTGCCGGACCGCATCGGCCTCTACCGCGTCATCCGCAGGATCGGCGAAGGGGGAATGGGTGAAGTCTTCGAAGCGGAGCAGGAATCTCCCAGACGGCGCGTGGCGCTTAAGATCATTCGCTCGGGCCTTATCTCCCCCAAACTTGTCCGGCGTTTTGAGCGCGAAGCATTTGTGCTTGGCCAACTGCAACATCCCGGTATTGCACACATCTACGAGTCGGGGATGGTCAAGGCAAACGAGCGACGGCAACCGTATTTTGCGATGGAACTCATTCGCGGCGAACGCATTACCGCGTTCGTCAAGCAGCGAGCGTTTTCGACACGGCAACGCTTGGAGTTGATGGCCCGCGTTTGCG
>DDIR01000117.1:511-22584 GCA_002338715.1 Phycisphaerales bacterium UBA1845
AGTTGATGGCCCGCGTTTGCGACGCGGTTCAGCATGCGCATCAGAAAGGCATCATTCATCGGGATCTCAAACCGGCCAACGTCCTCGTCGTTGACTCGGAGAGCGGAACCGATTCCCATACGAGCGACTCGGCAAGCCAATCGCTCATCGATTCGATTGGTCAGTCCAAAGTGCTTGACTTTGGTATCGCTCGGATGATCGATGCCGACGTCGAAGCGGTAACGATGGACACGTACGCCGGTCAGATTGTCGGCACGCTCGCTTACATGAGTCCCGAGCAGGTTGCGGGCAATTCGTCCGACCTCGACACCCGCTGCGATGTGTACTCACTCGGCGTCATCCTCCATGAGTTGCTGATCGAACGGCGACCGCATGACGTGACCGGATTGTCGGTGGCCGAGGCGGCCCGGCGAATTCGAGAAACCACCCCACCGCGCCTCGGGGCAATGGACCGGCGATTTCGCGGTGACGTCGAAACCATCGTCGCCAAAGCGCTTGAAAACGATCGCGACCGCCGCTACGCATCGGCGGCGGAACTCGCGACCGATATTCGGCGGCACCTTAGTGACCAACCCATCGACGCACGTCCGGCGAGTCGGCTTTATCAGCTGAATCGTTTTGCAAAACGCAACAAGGGTGTGGTTGGCGGCGTGGTGGCGGCGATCCTCGCGCTAGCCGTTGGATTGCTTTTCGCTTTGCGCAGCGCCCATGTCGCCAACGTAGCGACTGCGCGTGCGGAGTCCGAATCCCAGCGAGCAAAAGAAGCGCTGGCGGACGTGGAAGAAGTCGCCGCCTTCCAGGGTGGAATGATCCAGAGTGCGGACTTGTCAAAGATGGGCGCGTTGATTCTCGACGAGGTCCGGGCACAGCTTGAACGGGTGGGTTCCGATGGCGATTCTGGTGACGCGATGGATCAGATCAATACCGCGACCCTTGCTCGCGCTGTCGTGGATGGCAGCCTACTTTCCAAGGCCTCCCAAGAGGCCGCCGAACAATTTGCCGATCGCCCGACGATCGAAGCAGACATCCGCGAGTCCTTGGCAAATTCATATTTCTCTTTGGGACTCTACGAACCGTGCTTGCGCGAGGCCCAGTTGGCACTCTCACTGCGCCGCGCGCATCTTGGTGACGATCATCTCGACACCATTAGGATGCTCAGTATCGTCGCCACAATCCTCGACTCCTCGGGGCGTACAGCGGATGCTGAACCATTTGTTGAAGAAGCTTTGCGCCGGCTGCGAACGTCGTTGCCGGAAGATCACAAGCTCGTCCTGGACGCACGAGACCTTGAGTTAACGATTTTGTCGAAACAAGGCGAAGTCGCAGAGGCGATCAAGCAGGCCGAGCAACTGGTCGCGGATGCTTCGCGCGTCCTACCGGTTGGTGATGGAAAGCTGCTGTTCTATCGCAAGCATCTGGCCGTACAGTATCTGCGTGCGGGGCGACTGGATGAGGCTCTACCGATATACGAAGATCTGCTGGCGTCCTACAAGCACGAATATGGGAAGGATCATCTTCGAACGCTGGGTTGCTGGACGTTCGTGGCCGGAGCGCTTACGCGACTTGAGCGATATGAGGAGGCGGAAGCGGAGTTTGAAGAGGTTCTCCGCCGAACCGAACGCGTGCTGGGGGAGTTTGATAAACGCACCTACCAAGTCCTGCACAGCCTGGGAACAGTTCGAGCGAAAAGCGGCCAGATCAATGCCGCGCGCGATGCATACAATGAATTGCTCATCCGTCAGCAACAAACCTTACCCGAAGATGACCCCATGATTCAAAACACAGTTGAAGCACTTGCCGCGCTCGACGCGACCGAAACTGGTCCATCGCCAGCCGAACCCAATCGCCCCTGAGCTGTCCAAAGGCTAGCGGAAGCCGAACAGACCCATATGAGCGCGGGGCCAAAATGTAGACGCCCCACCGCTTCAGCTTCGAAAGTGATTCGAGATTCGTACCGCGGCAAAGTTACTCGCGGCAAATAAGTCGATTGCATCGATCGCAGGCCACTCCGCGCTTGACGACAGAGTCGCCATCGACGCCGTGGTTCCGGCGAGCCAGATGCTGTCGCTTCAATTCGGTCAAGCAAACAGAACATCAAAGAAGTCTCTACTTGCATCGCGACATCGGTTCGAAGACTGTGCTGTTCCCTCTACTAACCCCTAGAGATACCGCGGCGGCATTGGCGCTATGCGCTGCAGTCAATCATTCTCGATCTGCGTTAATTCGCCGCGCAATGCGTAAAACACCGGTAATACTAGGAGCGTCAGCATGGTCGACGTCACGACGCATCCGATGACGACTGTTGCCAATGGACGCTGTACTTCGGCGCCGACACCGGTATTGATCGCCATCGGTACGAATCCCAGGCTCGCCACCAAGCCGGTCATCAGCACTGGACGTACTCGGGCCAGGGCAGATTCGCGGATGGCTTCGTGAAGTTTCCGCCCGTCTTGGAGCAGGCCGCGAAGAAATGACACGAACACCATGTCGCCCAATACCGATACGCCGGACATCGCCACGAACCCGATGCCTGCCGACACGCTGAACGGCATGTCGCGCAGGTGAAGCGCCACGATTCCGCCGATCGCCGACAAGGGTAGTGTCAGGAAAATCCGAAACACATCGGTGATGCACCCGTAGGTGAAATAAAGTAGCAGAAAGATAAGCAGCAGCGCAAGTGGCACGACGACCATCAAGCGCTTGCCAGCGCGTTCAAGATGCTCGAACTGACCACCGAAGCGCACGAAATAGCCGGTTGGTAGTTCGACTTCTGCGGCGATGCGCTCTTCGACTTCTGCAACCAGACTTCCGATGTCGCGACCGCGTGCGCTGCACTGAACGATGAGCCGCCGCTTGCTCCATTCGCGATTGATGGTTGATGGGCCGTCAACGATTTGCAGATCGGCTAGTCGATACAGGGGCAATCGTTCGCCCTTCGCCGTCGGAATCAAGAGCTTTTCCACGCGCTCCGGATCCGTGCGGTACTCATCCGGCAGACGAACCGTCAGCGGGAAGCGAATCTGCCCCTGGCGAATCTCGCCGACTTTCACGTTACCGATCGACGCAACGAAATCCAGAACATCTGCCGCCGCGATGCCATGTCGTGCGAGCTGTTCCTGGCGTACGCGGACTTCGAGGAGCGGCTGACCGGTTACCTGTTCGACGGTAATGTCGCTTGCGCCGTCAATCGACTCCAACAACGTCGCAATTCGATCGCCGATCGACTTGAGCGTTTCAAAATCGTCACCGAAGACTTTGATCCCCAAGTCGCTGCGAATGCCTGCGACCATTTCGTTGACGCGCATTTCGATGGGTTGCGTGAAGATCGTCCGCATCGCCGGCATGCCGGAAAGGACCGCTTCCATTTGTTCGACGATTTCGGCTTGGGTCGCTGCACGTCGCCATTGGTCTCGCGGTGTCAACGTGATGAAGATGTCCGACAGTTCGAGCCCCATCGGATCGGTGGCGACTTCGGCGGTTCCTGTCCGCGTCCAGATGTGATCGATTTCGTCGGGGAACTCTTTACGGAGCAGGGATTCGATGCGCGAGCCGTAGCGTACCGATTCATCGACCGACACGCCGGCCAACCGCACCGTGTTGATGACGATCGCCTGCTCCGACAATCTCGGAATGAATACCGTGCCCAAGCGCAATGACAGGAATATGCCCGCTATCATAGACAAGGCGACGCACGCAAGAACCAGCGCGCGCTGCCGCAAGACAAAATCCAGCGCGGGTGCGTAGATGCGTTTCGCAATCCTAACCAGCACAGGTTCGCGTTCGCTGGGGTTCTTGGGAAGCAACATACTCGCGAGCACCGGCATCAACGTCAGCGACAAGATCAGCGACCCGACCAGCGCGAAGATCACCGTCAGGGCCATCGGCCGAAACATCTTCCCTTCAATCCCTTCAAGCGTCAGGATCGGCAGGTAGACGATCATGATGATGAGTTCGCCAAACATCGTCGGTTTGCGAACTTCGATGGCCGCATCGCGCACCACGTCGATACGCGACCGCTTTTCACCATCGAGGGCGAGGTGGCGGACGCTGTTTTCGATCTGAATAACAGAACTGTCCACGATCAGCCCGAAGTCGATCGCGCCGAGGCTCATCAAGCTGCCTGCGATGCCCGCTTGCAGCATGCAGTTTGCAGCAAACAGCATCGACAAGGGAATCGCAGCCGCCACAATAAACCCGGCACGAAGGTTTCCAAGAAAAACGAATAGAACCGCAACGACGAGGATCGCCCCTTCCAGCAGGTTGGTTTCAACCGTCCGCAGAACGAGGTCCACAAGCTGCGTACGATCGTACACCTCGGTCACTTCGACATCGTCGGGGAGGGTCGGTCGGATTTCCTCCATCCGCAACTTCATGCGCTCGGTCACGTCGCGGGTATTCTCGCCCATCAGCATAAAACCCAGCCCGAGCACAGCCTCCCCATGGCCTTCATACGTCACTGCACCGCGGCGAATCTCGTGACCATCAACAACCTCGCCAAGGTCGCGAATGTAAACGGGCACGCCGTCTTCGGATTTGACGACCACGTTTTCGATCTGTTCCAGATTCGTCAGCAGCCCGATTCCCTGAACCAGCAGCGACTCGCCCGCCCGCGTGATTGTGCCCCCACCGACATTCGTATTGTTGCGTTCGAGCGACTCGAACACTTCGAGCAGCGTCAGGTCGTATTTGAGTAATCGCATGGGATCAATGACGACTTGATACTGCCGTTCGCGGCCGCCCCAACTGTTGACTTCTGCCACCCCAGAGACGCTGCGCAGTTGCGGTTTGATGATCCAATCCTGAATTGTCCGCAATTCGCTGAGGCTGTACGACTGGCTCGTCAAGATGTAGTGGTATACTTCGCCCAATCCGGTGGCGACCGGCCCCATTGTTGGGCGGGGCAAGCCTTCCGGGAGGTCGACCGTTCCGAGGCGTTCCGTCACGAGTTGACGCGCAAAGTAGATGTCCACGCCGTCCTCGAAGATGACGGTAACTTGCGACAGTCCGAACTTTGAAAGCGAACGAACTTCCTTCAGTGACTTCAATCCGCTGATCGATTGCTCGACCGGAAATGTGATCTGTTGTTCGATCTCGACCGGCGTCAATGTCGGCGCAACGGTGTTGATCTGCACCTGCACCGGCGTCGTGTCGGGAAAGGCATCGACCGGAAGATTGACGGCTGACACAATCCCGGTAATGGCGATCAACACACTGGCCGCGATTACGATGATCCGGTTGCGCAGCGACCATTCAATAATGGCGTTCAGCATCTGACGTTACCTTCCTGAATCAACTTCGCAGCAACCGGCCCCGATGCTGCCTTTGAGGATTTCGGTTTTCATCAGGAAGCTTCCGGTACTGGCAATCCGTTCGCCCTCTTCGAGACCTTTGAGGACTTCCACGAATCCGTTGGCGTGCGCGCCCAAAATCACCTTGCGCGGTTGAAAGATGGTTTCGGATTGTTCCACGAATACGAGTTGGCAGCATCCGTCGGATTGCACAGCGTTGTCGGGGACACCGACCACGGATTCGTTTTCGCGAACGGCGATGCGTGCCGATCCGAACATTCTGGCCTTTAAGAACCCATCCGGATTGGGCAGATCGGCGCGAAGGCGAACCGTTCGCGTTCGGTCATCGACCTGGCTGCTGATCCACGAGACGGTGCCGCCAAAACTTGCGCCGGCCATCCCGCCGACGGTGAATTGAATCGGCAACCCTGTGCGCAATTGACGCAGGTCGCGTTCGTACACGTCGGCCATAAGCCACATCACCGAGGTATCTGCAACGATAAAAAGCACATCGTCCGCCGCGACCGATTCTCCGACGGATACAGCCCTCTCGACGACTCGTCCGGACACGGGACTGTGTAGCTCGAATCGCGAAAGTGAATCGTCGGGTTCAGATCCAATCGCCGCAATCTGCTCTTTGCTCAAACCGAGAATGTGCAGGCGACGCTTAGCCGGCTCGAGCGCGCCGCTCGCCACTTCGACCGCGCGCTCTGCGGTGAGACGCGACTGTTCAATGTCGAAGCCAACCTCTTCGCGCGTTGCGGTGAAGTCAGCTTCTGCCGCGGCGAGTGCGCTTTGGGCGGCTTGAAATTCGCGCTCACTGTTGATCTTTTTGGCTTGAAGCGTCTCAGCCCGGGCTGCGTCCAGCCGCGACAATTGCAGCGCCGCATGGGCCCGAAGCAGCCTGGCCTTGGCATCACCGACTGGCAACTCGGCCAACACGTTGCGAATGGCTTCGGGGTTGGCTTCGGGCGTGCAAACTTCGAGCATCCGCTGCGTGCCGTGGTGTATTGTGTTAACACGGGTGAGATCGGACTGGGCGAGTTTTAGATTCTGCGATCGCTCGATGTATTCGCTTTTCGCCTCACCTAATACGGGACTGTCGATGATCGCGAGCAGGTCGCTGGATTCTACCTGTGCTCCCAAATTTGCCGTAACTTCGCGGGTGATACCCGATATCATCGGTGCGACGCGGGTGACACGCGTGGCGTCGAACTCAACCTCAGCCGGAACTTCAATCGTCGCCGACATGGGCCGGCGCTCGGCGCGGACAACTTCGATACCGGCTTTTTGCACAATGGATGGATCGCTGAACCGAACGCGAAGCGTGTCCACCTGGCACATCGCGTCGACGTTTCCAGTCAACAGTCGCGGAGCACGTTCAAGAAGCAGTCCGTCCGCATCCGACTCGACGGCACTTCCGGTATCATTCTCGTGATCGACCGAGGAAGCCGACGAATCGAGTTTCTGCCACTTGGCTTCGAGTTCGGGATGGCAGACGAGACATTGCGACTCCGGCAGACCGTGCTCGGCACACCAGTCGCCAGCGGATTTGAACGTTTCCACAAGCGATCCGTTGCAACGCGTGCAAACGGACTCGGGAACGCCATGGCCGCCGCACCAGCCCTGATCCAATGTAGGCTTGATGGGGCTGCTCTCCGGTCCCAACGCAGTTTCGGTTTTGGCAATCGTGTTCGCCTTTGCCTCAGACTTTGACGAGACATCTTCACTTGATTGCTTCTGTTCATCCTTGCGACAACCGCCGGAGGCAACCAGCAAGACAAATGCTGAGAATGCAACGGCATGGCACACGTTGAATATTCTGTTCATAGTGACCTCGATTTACTTCGAATCCTGTTCACTCAGACCGGGTGTGATCGACCGGCCACAACGTGAGAAAAGTACAGCGCGCAGAGTGGTCGTATGTTGCTCGCTCACAAAAACAGCACAGTGCGAGCTGAATCAGATTCGGAGGGGAAGGTCGCTGGCTGGATATGGAATCGACAACCGCCAATGCGGCAGATTATCAGCACCCCAAACTAGTTGCGTTTCGATAGCATCAAAAACGACAACGCATTCAGACATCGCCGGGGAGGTTGGCGTAAGGGAAGGCAACGCATCGGAAGGCTTGAATGCCCCAGCACAAACGGCAGCGCAATCGGAACATTTCCGGGGCACTTCGCGCTCATGCCGCTTTGAGTCTTTCGATTTAACCTGCCGTTTAGAAGACTGTTCGCCATTCCGACATCCGGACTCGCAACATGATGACGACGCCTCGTCGGCTAACTGCGAATCCGGAGCGCTCTCGCAGCACCGAACCAACAAACCCGCTCGGCACAACGTGGGCGGACCAGCGATAAGGAAAATCATCAATAGTCGAGCGACTCGTTGCATTCCACTGACAATTCTACTCTCGTATCCGATCTCGTTCAACCGATTGCAGACGAGCACCGCATCCAGTCGTTTATCGGATATTCTTTGACAAGGCGGAAAGATTGGCCCTGCACATCGATTGAGCGACGGTCGGTTCCAATCATCCAGTTCCATCCAGAGCAGGTCTAAATTGTTGACGCTTCTTCTGAATCGGTGCCGAGAATATTTTGCGATATGTCAAAAGGTTTAATCGTGGAGCCGAGAAGATCAAGCGCACGCAGCACAGTTCGTGGTACTTAGGATACCATTGCCCAACCGACTCAACATATGAGTAATCCTCATCGCCATCTTCTCGTCGGCTGTCGGAGTGACTTGGGCGTCACATCGCCTGAACCTCTTAGCATAAGCCGCCGACAGTACGCGACATTTTCGATACCCACGCAGATGTCGATGGGCAGAAACGCCATTAGAAGGGAGTCTGCATGGGTATTGCGCTAAATGATTTGCCGTCCGCGGAATTGTCGCCGAACCAGCGGCGCGATCATCGCCCCACGTTTCACGGGTCTCGGGCAGTTTGCCAAGGGCGAAACCCTTTGGCAACCTCCAAATCGTTTTAACTCCAGCAAGCCCAATACTGGCGGTTCAATTCGGTCAAGCGAACTGAACATCGAAAAAGTCTCTCCGCGCAGAGTGCCAGCGGTTCGAAGACGATATCGTTCCCTCTAAATTCTAAACCTTGAAGAGCAAGCCACTTGCGGCTGGCATTTTCTGTTCACACGGTAAGAGAAAGGTTCGGATCGCATGGTAACCGATTGGCCGCGCCTTCCCTTGTCGCGTGTGCGCGATGGGCTTGGGGTCTCGGGTGACGCGGTGATACTGTCAAGGCTGAGTCGCTCGGGCGTCAGGGGCGGCCAAACTTCACCCTGTTGGATGGGTTGGTCATGCCCGTTGAAAATTCGCCATAAGAAGTTGCATGGCGACGAAAGGGATCGGGATCAGTACAGCAGCCGAGTCGACGTCGTGGTTGTCCGGTTCTTGGCCAGCGCTCGACGACACACCTGACACGATAATTGGTGGAGTTCTGAATTAAGGAATCGCGAATCGCAATTCGACGAAGACCATTCTCGGCACCTGGGCATCGTTGAGAAACGATGTTCCGCCTTCATAATGACCGTGATCGAGCAAGTTGGTCGCGCCTATCGCAATCGATGCTTTGTCGTCCCAGAATTCATATTCTCCGCGTACATCCCATCGAAAGTATGGGCGAATATGGCGCGGTACGAATGGGTTGGCTGGATTCGGCGACTTAACTGCGTCAACGTAGTAGAGATGGCTTGACAGGTGCAAGTCTTCGGTATGATCGTAACGAGCCCCCAGCATGAATTTGTGATGCGGAGGCGAGATAGACTCCGTGTCCGTGTACTTTACATCGGCGCGCCAATTGAGGTCCTGATAGGTGTAGTTGCCCAATAGCGTGAATTTATCATTCACACGGTACTTGGCTTCGATTTCCGCGCCATAGGTTGACGCGTTTCCGCGATGCGCAAGAGCCGAGTTGATGAGACCCGGTGGACCAAGCGTGGGGCTTAAGGTCGTAATGTCATCGTATTCATTGAAGAACAGATTCAGATTAAGATCGACTTTCTCAAGCAGCTTTGTGCGATAGCCCAACTCGTACGCAAGCAGCGTCTGGTCTCCGAGTCCGCGGCGACCGCTGGCGTTGGCCAACCCATTGAACAATGGGATATCCATGAAATTAAGCGGTGCCGGCGCGACTTGGAATGCCCTTGAAACAGATCCATATAGAAACGATTCGTTGGTAAGTTCGTAAGAAAGCGACGCGCGGGCACTGGTATGAAAACCGCCATAAAACTCATAGTCGATTCGCCCTCCCAGCGCGAGACTCCAGCGCGGGGCGAACTGCCATTCGTCCTGGACATACACACCCACAATCCCGGTGTTGACGCGGTCTTTTGTCAGCATGTATGGATCTGAATTGGTGGCGTCCACCATGTCGATTCGCGAATCCACACCCCACGTGAACGTATGACCGTTTTCCGATTCGAGCGTGTTGGCAAATTGCAGAGCGATCTGTTGATATCGGTAGTCGATTTGCGGGAGCCCGGGCGATACGTAGAAGTCGTTCACGAAGAACGTCAGGCCGGACGAACCGGATTCAGGCGAAACGTGCTCCCATTTGGCAAGTATGAAGTTGGCTTGACTGCCTGAATGACGTTGCAGACCGAAGCCAGCAAGGGGTGTTGTCGGGAATCCCCCGTCCACCGAAGAATGCCCCGCTGCCAACGTGAACTTGTCGTTGGGATCCTTACTGTAGACGGCATGGATGTTGAACCTCGCGGCTTTGAGATCGTCATCCAATCCCCGCAGAAAGGAACCGCCCTCCTTGAATCCGTCACTTCCCTCGTATTCGCCCGAAATCCGTAGGCTCCAGTTTTTCTCGTTCGCCGCATAGCCGATGTACTGGCGATGTTGTCCTTGTGTGCCTCCACGGGTTGTGAGCGTTAGTCCCGGCTGGTCTCCAGGGGCACGACTGATGATATTGATGACGCCATTCACCGCGTTGGCGCCCCAGACAACGCCTCCCGGTCCTCGAATCACTTCAATGCGTTCAATGTCGTCGAGCGCAAGGGGCCAACTCCCCCACAGTGTGCCTCCAAATAGCGCGTCAAAGATCTGTCGGCCGTCGACGAGCACGAGAACTTGCCTGCTCACAAATCCATGAAGTCCGCGCGGGGTTATGGCATGGTTCGAGTACGTCAAATCGGCCACGTCGACACCCGCGGCCAGTCGAAGCGCGTCTGCGATTGTTCGGGCACCGGATTTTCGAATGTCGTCGCGGGTAATGACGCTGATGGCATAGGGCACCGCGTTCATTTTCTGCTCACGGCGAGCAGCGGTAACCACGACAGGAACATCCAATTCGAAAAGTCCAATGTCTTCGAGTTCTTCGAACTCGTCCTCAACCATCGACGCGTTTTCGTCCGAATTGTCGTCAGTTGACGTGCTGCCTTCGACGTCGATTTCCAAGTCTTCAGTGTTTTCGGAGTCGTCCAATCCGTCACTCAACGCACCGTCAGCGGCATGATCCGGACCGCCGGCATGGGCAGAGGGCGCGAAGATCAGACCTGCCATGGCAAGAGTCGTCAAGACCATCACGATCTTCAAGACTTCACCCGCGGCGATTCCTTCCAACTGTTTTTGCTTTCGTCCAATCATTGCTGGTCTCCGAATCGAACCACATTCGAACGCAGGATCGAGTCTTTCAATTCGAGCTCAATCACGTCACTCGTATGTGTATTGACAGCAGATTCGATTTGATCAGGGAATTGCAGGCCCAGCTTACTGGGCGGGGTACCATCGAGAATGCGCTGAACCAAGTCTGCGGTTTGTCGGCCCAGCGCTTCGTCGTTTGCGTATTGGCCGCCCAACGCGCCCGCCTTGACGATGCTCTGTGAGAAAGACCACACGGGTTTCTTCTGGCGTGCCCCCCACAGCAAGAGGCGCTGCACTGATGCCGAGTTGTAGATCGCTGCGTCGGGAATCATGAGCACACCGTCCACATGTTCAGCGCTCAGCGTTTCGATAGCGTCCGGAATGAGGTCTCGGCTGGTTTCGACCGCGATGATTTCCACTCCGTGTCGGCGGGCGGCTTCGCGAAATGACTCCATGGTCTTCTTCGTGCGCTGGCTGTACAAAAGGCCGAGGCGTTTGGTGCTCATGTCCAGTTGTTTGATCCAACGGATTCGCTCAGTCGGACTGATGTCGGCTGCGATCCCTGCGATGCGCTCTTGATCCCGCGCGCCAGACGTCATGAAAGGTGCATCGAGCGCATTGGGGACCATATAAAAAACAACCGGTATTCCCTTGATTTGGTCGAGCACATCGGACGTGGCGCTTGAACCTGAAGCCACGATGATGTTCGGCTTGGATGCCGTGATCTGATCGAGCACGCGTTGGCGTCCCGACTTATCAGAAGACTTGGGCCATTCAACCAGTTGACAGTTGTGCCCTTTCTTTTTCAATGATTCGATCAGCGCCGTCGCCGCCGACTCGTACATATTGCGATGCCCACACAGAACGGTAACGTTGGCCGGTCCGCCAGCAAGGGCCGCTTCGGGAGTGACCAGAGCACATACGCCAATGGTGACCCAAAGCAGTTGAAGTCGTATGTGATTGCGAACCCGCATCACGGCATCCAACGATCCGACACATTGAACAGCAGTCGCCAGCTTCCCAGCGCGGCGCAATAACACGCATACACCGTGCACATTGTCAGTGGCGACAGGAAGCTCGCTTGTTTTCTGCTGTAAAAGAAGGCTTGCTTCAATGGTCTTTTCGACCTTATTCACTTACGAATTTTGCATTTAGTCCGAGAATGCAAACCATTTTGAACGACTGGGGCACTTGACGCAGTTCAATAAGAATGGACGCGGGCGATGTTCGGAAAGAAGTTGCGGCCAGTTGAGTTAATGCGGTGATAATCTGCCGATCAAACCCATGTAGAGATATGGAAAAAGACAGGTCGGGGGTCCCTGATCGCGCAACCCACAAGGCGCTTAAGGTCTGCGTCTTGTCAGGCCGGACAGGTTGTGCAATCAGTTTGGAGTTGCATGGATGAATCGCGTTGGTCTAAAAGGACGGGCGATAGCCTTTTGCGTAGTACTTGTGCTCGGGACTGTTTGCGCCCTCAGCGCGGGACTTATTTGGCAAAACTATCGGGATTCGGTCCGCCTCACGGAGGAACATGCCACGGTTCACGCCCGCGTTGTTCGCTGCCTGGCCGAACCGGGCGTCCTTCTCAACGACAAAAAGGCTTTGGAGGAGATCGTCAAGAGCAGTTCCGAAGACCTATCATTTGTGCTGGTCGAAATTCGGGACATAGACGGGCATGTTCTCGCCTCCACACAGATCGAGGACGGATTTGAGCCAGCGGTTACTTTTGATTCACAAAATCCGATAGGCGACCGGATTCAGCGAAATTCAGTTCGTGTCCAAACCACTTCAGATCAGATTGATGTTGTTGTACCGATCTGGGCAGAGCGGCGCGATATGGACCTTAGCATCCTCGACGACGAAGCGGCTGAAGAGGCGAAAAGCGGAGCGATCGGATTCGTCCGACTGGTCAGTTCACTCGACCATGCCCAGGCGGCATTGAGGAGCAATGCCGAGGCAAGCGCTCTCATTGCAGGAATTGTTATCACTGCAGCTTTGTTTGTGACCGTCTTTATTGTTCGCAAGCTCGTGGCCCCGCTTCACGGATTGGTGTCAACGACGGCCACCATCGCCGCCGGAAACCTTTCTGAACGCGCCAAGGAAGACGCAATCGCTGAAGTTGGTGTTTTGGCTCGTGCCTTCAACCACATGGCGTCAAAGCTGGAAGAAACTTACGCGTCAATCGAGCAGAAGGTGCTGGACCGTACGTCAGAATTGGAGCAGGAGCGACAGAAACTTGAAAATGAGATCGTCAGTCGAAAGCGCATTGCGGCGGCTTTAAGGGAAAGCGAACTGCGCCTGCGATCGCAGAACGCAGCGCTGCTGGAATTGGCCAGGGCTGAGTCGCTCTACCAAGGTGATTTAAGAAGTGCAGCGCAGGAAATCAATTGCAAAGCCGCAGAGACACTTGCAGCCGAGCGTGTTGGCATATGGTTGTTCGACGAGGCCAATCGAAACCTTTGTTGCATCGATCAATATACACGAAGCAATGACCAACACGGCATCGATGACGCCGTGCCATGCGCAAACATTCCTGAGTTTATCGAAGCATTACGCGGCGGAAGTCCTATCGCAACGAGCAAAGCACAGGTCGATCCGCGAACGCGAGAACTGGTGGCCCTTCGCGCTGCAGGCCAAGATGCGCAATCGCGAATCGACGCCCCAATTCGCAGGGGAACGGAAATCGTCGGGGTGGTAAGCTACGAAAATGTCGGTGAACCGCGCAAATGGTTCATCGAAGAAGAGAGCTTCGCCGGATCGATCGCAGACCTGGTGACGTGTGCTCTGGACGCCCAAGATCGCCAACGTACCGCAGAACAGATGCAAACGGCAAAAGTCGCCGCCGAGACCGCCAACCGTGCCAAGAGCGAATTCATCGCGAACATGAGCCATGAGATTCGCACGCCAATGAACGGGATCATTGGCATGACGGAGTTGGCACTCACGACCGAATTATCAAATGAACAGCAAGAGTACCTTTCGACCGTCCAGAAATGCTCAGACCAACTGCTTTCGCTGATCAACGATATTCTGGATTTTTCGAAAATCGAAGCAGGGAAGATGGAACTCGAGTCGGCGGCTTTTGATCTCGTAATGCTGGTTGACGGGATTGCCGACATCGCGGGGCACGGCATTGTTGAGAAGGGTATCGAATTCATGTGCCACGTTCGTTCCGGCGTCCCGCAGTGGCTTTTGGGCGATTCGGCGCGACTCAGGCAGGTCCTGGTGAATCTCGTCGGAAATGCCGTGAAGTTCACAGAGCGCGGTGAGATTGAATTGTCAGTCAAGGAAATCTGCCGCAAAGGAGACGCTGCGAAACTTCGGTTTTCTGTTCGGGACACCGGCATCGGTATCGCGGCAGATCGATTGTCGGTTATCTTCGAAAGCTTCACACAGGCTGACGGGGCAACGACGCGAAAATATGGCGGCACAGGGCTGGGACTTTCGATCTCGAAGCAAATCGTGGAGCTGATGGGCGGTTCGCTGCAGGTGGAAAGTCAGATCGGGCAAGGCAGCGACTTCTACTTTGACGTCGAATTCAAGGTGGTCGGTGCTCCTGCTGAATGTGGGCTATCCAAGAGTCGCGATGCATGTGAAGTTGAAGCGAGCCTTTCAGGTCGCCGCATTCTCGTTGTTGATGACAATGCCACGAATCGGAGGATCCTCGAGGATGTGCTCAGCGCATGGGAGTGCTCCGTAAGTTCAGTAGCAAGCGGACCCGAGGCACTGGACTTGCTCAAAACAAACGCCGCATCGGTATCCCCTTTTGAGCTCGTGATCCTTGACGTTCAGATGCCTGAAATGGACGGGTTTGAAGTGGAGTACACGATTCGGAGTAACTCGGAATTCGGAAGTCCGCAAGTTGTTTTCCTCAGTTCGATTGGAACCATCAGCCCGAAATCGGGGCTACTGGAATCGACCTCTGCACATTACTTGAGCAAGCCTGTCAGGCAATCGACCCTGCTTGACACGCTGATGGACGCCTTTGATACAAACGCGCAGACGGAGCGCGGTCAAGCGAGTCACGAGTCCCCTTCACAAGAAGAGTTTGCGGCACCCCACCACATCCTGGTCGTCGAAGACAATCAAGTGAACCAGCGCGTGGCCGCCAGCCTGATCAATCGCCTGGGGATCGCAGTTACCACCGCGAACAATGGTTTGGAAGCACTCCATGCATTGGATCATGGAACGTTTGATCTCGTATTCATGGATGTCCAAATGCCAACCATGGACGGATTGGAAGCCACGTCACAGATACGATTGCAACCCAAATACGCAGAACTTCCCATCGTTGCGCTCACCGCCCACGTCGCCCGCAGCGATCGAGACCGCTGCATCAGCGCGGGCATGAACGATTACCTCACCAAACCAATCAACAAGGACCATTTGAAATTGATGATTGAGAAGTGGATCCCCCAGGAACCCCAAGGTGGTGACGAGAGTCTTTCTTGCGCGACATCTATGTCGGAGGAAGAAGATTCGGTATGCCCTTCGCCTATTCACATCGAACGGGCACTCGACCAGATGGGAGGCGATGTCGAACTCATGCATGAGATTTTGCGCATATTCATCGACA
Source organism: Phycisphaerales bacterium UBA1845 (assembly GCA_002338715.1). GTDB lineage: Bacteria > Planctomycetota > Phycisphaerae > UBA1845 > UBA1845 > UBA1845. The sequence goes on from DDIR01000117.1 coordinate 15,983, forward strand.
CGGCTCCTCAATTGCTCGAAACCATACAAACAGCCAGCAATCAGAACGATGCGGATGGATTGCACATGGCAGCGCATAGCCTAAAGGGCGCGGCTTCCAACATCTGTGCCGACGCCACGCAAGCAGTTGCTTTCAAACTCGAAAGGATGGGTCGGGAGCGCGACCTTGCTGGTGCCGATTCACTGCTTTCAGAGTTGGAGAAGCACTTGAGCGACCTCAAACGCTATATCACGTCGATCATCGATATGGGAGAGATCGCATGAACAGGCAAGCTCGAATACTTGTTGTCGACGATAATCCCGTAAACTTGAAAGTGTTGGTCAAGCCGCTTCAGAAGGCGGGATACGAAACACTTGAAGCCGCTGATGGGTTCAAGGCGGTCGAGCTCGCGTTACGCGAACTCCCGGATCTGATCCTGCTGGATGTCATGATGCCGAAACGTGATGGATTGGAGGTCTCCAGGATCCTGAAGGACAACGAATCGACGGCTTCCATTCCGATCATCTTCGTGACGGCCTCAGCGGAGTCCAAAGATATCGTCAAAGCATTTTCAGCCGGTGGTAGCGACTACGTGACCAAGCCGGTCAAAATAGACGAGGTGATGGCACGCGTGTCCGTCCAACTCCGCGTCCGCCAGGCGGAAATGGAACTCGTCGAGCGGAACGAGCAGTTGAATAAGACGTCTCAACAACTTGTGGCGGCAAACGAAAAGCTGGCCAAACAGGCACGGGTTGATGGCCTGACCGGACTCCTCAATCGCGGGGCATGGGACGAGTCTGCGAAATGCGAACACGACCGCGCCGTCCGTAACAAGTCCGGCTACGCCATCCTCATGATCGACATCGACTATTTCAAATTGTTCAACGACTCTTTGGGGCACCCTGCCGGTGACGACTGCCTCAGACGGGTGGCTCAATGCGTCCAACTGGCGTGTCGTACATTCGACATTGTCGGACGATACGGTGGAGAAGAATTCGTCGTTCAAGCACCGGAAGCATGTGTCGACAAGGCATACAGCATCGCGGAACGTCTGCGGCAAGCGATTTGGGACCTCGCGATCGCGCACCCCACCAGTCCTGCGGGGCGCGTCACAGTCAGCATCGGGGTTTCGAGTTTTCGCGGTGACGATCTTGGGTGCGTTATCGAGGCGGCTGACTCCGCGCTCTATCGAGCAAAATCCGGCGGACGCAATCTGGTCGAAGCCCACGGTGGCCAATACACAATCGAAGGGACGACGATTGAAGGAACAGCACTGTCGGACAGTGACAGCAAGATGGTTTACGAATTGGATGCCCCGATGCACATTCTGGTTGTCGATGACAACCCGACGAATCGATTGCTATGCAAAGCTTGCCTGGAGCGGGATGGATTTCGCGTTACTGAAGCGGTAGACGGAGTCTCAGCCTTTGAGGTCGCCAAGAACGATACACCGACTGTCATCCTGATGGACGTGATGATGCCGAACATGGACGGGCTGGAATGCACACGACGCTTGAAAGCCGATCCCGCTCTGCGCCATATTCCGGTGATCATCGTTAGCGCTTGTGCAGATGCCTCAGAAATTGTGTCGGGCCTCGAAGCAGGCGCCGATGAATACCTGACCAAACCAATTCGCACACGTGAACTAAGTCTACGGGTCGGATCAATGGCTCGGTTGCAGTTGGAACGGCGAAGCCTCATTCGCAGCTATCAATTGCGCGGGGAGCAAATTCGTCTGCTGGTTCTCCTGCTCGATTTCTGCCGCGCGTTGGGAAACGAATCGGAACGTGCGAATATTCTCAATCTTACGATCTCGACGGCTGCCCAGGCCTGCGGGTGTCGGCGCGTCTCGATTATGCTTCCTGACGAATGCCGGCGTCACCTCTACATTGGCGAATCCACGGGCATTGATCCAGAGATCGTAAACTCAGTTAGCGTTCCAGTCGGAAAGGGAATCGCAGGAAGGGTGTTTGAGTCGCGGGAATCCATCATCATCAATGCGAACGATGATCTGCAATCGAGCTCGGCAGCCTATGATTCGCCCTTCTTTGTGAGTGCTCCGATTCTGTCCACACCGCTTGGTAGCGCTGGCAGAATCGTTGGAGTTCTGAATTTAACGGATCGAGTCGGCGGAATTCCATTTGGCCCTCGCGAACTGGAATACGTTGAACTCATCGCGGGAATTGCCGGATCAGTGATTCACGCCAATGTTTCGCAAGAAGCAAGAGACGATGCACGTGACCTGACGCTCGTGGCCCTTGCCAAGTTGGCAGAACACCGCGATAGCGACACATGCCAGCATGTGGACCGGGTAACACACTACGCATTGGCGCTGGCCAAGGAACTCGCTCGCAGCGGGGAATTCGACGGTCAGATCAACGAGGAATTTCTTCATCGCCTCAAGTATGCAGTACCACTCCACGACATTGGCAAGGTTGCCATCCCCGACGCCATCCTAAAGAAACCGGGACGCCTCACCGTCGAAGAAATGGCCATCATGCGAACGCATTCTGACATCGGAGCCGAGACCCTTCGTCGAGTCATGAAAAAGGCACCAGAGGCAGAATTCTTCAAACCGGCAATCGATGTGATCCAGTCACACCATGAATGGTACGACGGATCGGGCTACCCGGAGGGCCTCAAAGGCAATGACATTCCGTTGCTGGCCCGTATCACTGCGCTTGCGGACGTTTACGATGCGCTGACGTCCAAGCGCGTCTACAAAGTTGCAATCGACCACGACGCAGCGGTTGAGATCATCAAAGAGTCCTCGGGCACGCAATTTGATCCGGTTATCGTTCACACTTTTCTGCAACTCGAACAGGTATTCGCCCATCTGTCGATCAAACATGCGGACGATCCAAGCGATATTGCCACGGAACGCGCTCCAAAAGCACGCGATCGGCAACATGCAGAGGTTGGATAACCGCCAATGCCGCTTGGCTCCCACATGCCCAACGTCAGAGTTCAATACAGACGAACAACCAGGACACGGATGATGCCTTCGTGTGTTCGGTAGCATTGGTTCGACAACGGTCCTGTTCCCACTGCTTAACCCTTGTCGCAACCTCGACGCATTTTGGCATTCCCGAATTGTCGCCGGCCATGATCTTAATTGGCTCAAGCAGCCGCTTTTTTCCCGTGCTACATGCGCGACTGGAATTCTGCGAAATCGGTTAAGTCGTTGTCGCCGTCCCCGTCAAAGTCGAGACACTCGCAGCCGTTGGTAAATCCACCAGCCGGTCCGGTGAAACATCCGGACAAGTGGCTGTAGTCGGTGGCATCAACGTCGCCATCTCCGTCGGCATCGGCGCTGCGTACGCCACCGGCGCAGGGGTCGCACGAATTGGGCAAACCGTCACCGTCGGTGTCTGCTCCCCCACCGCTGCATCCGCCGGGCGTCGACAGCGACACGGTAATGTCGAACTCTCCGGGGCGAACATCGGGTCCGTCGGCGCGGGCTCGGACGTACAGCGTGCGACTCGGGCCGGTGTTGTGATAGATCGCTTGAATCGGATCGTTCAACGTGTGGTTGCCGGTCAGGTAATCATTTTCCGTGCATCCATCTAGAATATCGAACGAGGTGAAGTCATTCGGAAACACCGTCTCTGCCGTCACCGCGATCGTCTGTCCCGATTCGACGAAAATGCTGAACCAATCGACATCCGGTTCGATGGCCAGCACGCCTTTGATCGTTCCAGGTAGAATCGGGACGGCTTGGTTGCAGTTTTCGTTGGGCTCGTACGGGTCGTCGAGCGATAGCACCTCCACCACAAACGGTGTGACGGTCACGTCGATCTGGTCAGTGAAGAAGATCGAACCGTTGTACACGCCCGGTTCAGTATAAGTGTGCTGCATGTCGAAACCGAATGGCGGGAAGTCGCAAAGCGGCGGGCCATCCGAGCAAACGACCACCGTCTCCGCGAGTGAACCGTCACCATAGTCGACGTAACCCACCCAAGGATTCGGTTGCGGCGCGTCGGTGAATGTCACCGATTGATTGAACGTCTCGGTGATATAGATGGACGTCATCTGAATCGGATCGAGCGCGGGCGGTTGATTCGCACCCAACACCCAAACGAGAATGCTCTGCGGTCCCGTCGAATTTTGTGTCAATGGTCCTTCAAAATCGCTGACCACGCTGAACACGATTTCATAGAGACCGGGTTCATTGTACGTATGCTGTAATACGAATTGATTGTTGGCGATGGGCGGTGACTCAACGGGCAAGCCCTGACCATAACGCACATAAAGGGTATGTACATCAGCGACATCCGGATCGGAGAGCTGGAACGTTCGCGCGAACACACCACCCACACCGATCGTCGCGTCATCGCCGGTGTCGCTCTGCGCTCCACATGACGGTTCGGATGCGGGACAAACGATCGTTGGTGTGTTGCCCTGAAAGACTTCGACTGCAAACAATCCGCCGCACGGGCCCGATGGACAATCGGTGTCTTCGTCGCAGCGGATGTTGTTGGCCTCCACGCAGTAGCGTACTTCCTGAACGTTCGAGATTCGGCAGGTGTCAGCCGCTCGACATTCCTGCGCTTCGCATGTGCCCCCAGAGGGACACTCGCCGTTGGTGACGCAAGGTTGTTGTGGATCGGTGGAGCAGACCTTCGAGCATTCGGAATCGTCATTACAGAATGCGCCCGAACCGTTCGGAGAACCCGGAATGCGACAGGCCCCGCCGCAATCCAGATCGTCAGTGCAAGGCGATACGTTGTCGGCTGCACACACGCCGTCTGGTCCCGGTGGCAAGCCAACATCATCGGTCATCATCACGCGTATTGGAAATTCATTCGGAGCGCTCGGTGTGTTGTACACGTGACTGGCCCGCGCGAGGTGGCGGTTTTCAAATCCGTTCACACCCAGAATCACGTCGGTGGATCGCACGATGGCTGACCCGTCGCCCCAATCGATGTCCATCGCGTACGTATCGGTTTCGTGATTCTCATCGACGAAGGACACCTGGCATTCGATCATCTCGCCGGTAAACATTTCGACCTTGGTGCATCCACTTGCGAATGTGAGGATTTCCGGTTCGGTGGAGTCCTCGGTATTGAACACGGTGAACGGGTGAATCACTTCAACCTTGCCGTCGTCGATGATGATCTTGCCCTCGTAAACACCCGGGTCCTGATACAGGTTCGTCATGTCGAATTCGTAGTAGTTGGGAATCGGACCACCGCCCAGATCCAGCGAGCGCACCACGGGCCGCACTCCACAATCCGTATCAACCGAGCACGACGTCCCGCCAATGCTGCACGTTCCATCGACACAGAGGTTGTCGTCGCCGTCGCCATAGAGGACACGCACGCCGCGTTTGCACAATCGAATCGTGCTGCAATCCGGCGGCGCGGTGAAGTCGTCGTCACCGTCATGGAACTGAACGGTGAATTGCAACTGGTGGCCGACACAACTGCTTTCGCTGCATCCTTGCGGTTGTGCAATCAAGTCTTCGCGTGTCAGGGTGTTGAACACCTGGTCGAGTTCCGGCAGGAAATTCGGTGCGTACTCGAATTCAAGGTGATACGTATCCTGCAAATAGACCGCCGCATTGGGCAAACCGGTATCGTTCTCGGAGAAAAGCTGCATATCCAAGACTTGCGTACCGGATGCAAGGAACGCACGCGAGTATTCGTAAATGGTCGTCCCGTTGGAGTTAACCGGCGAATCGAAAATCGGGCTGACACCATCGTCGAACAGCATCAACAGTTGCGTGTCCAACTCGTCCGGGTTGTGAATGCGAATGGTAAAGTCCACGCTCAACGGATCGCCCGGTGTCGGCAGCATGTCGACCGATTCGAACTTCGGCAAAACCACTTTCGACCAGCCGCCCAAAGCACCTGCGCCGTTTCCGGTTTCGCGTCTGAATCGAAGCCAGACGTTGGGACAGTTCTCTGGGTTTGACTCGGAGCAGTCCTCAAATTCAGGCAATTGTTTTAGCTTTTTGTACAGCTTCGGATTCTGATAACCGTTAACTGGTACGCTAAAGGCCAACGGAATCGACATTGCACCAAATTCGGCTTCGCAAAGATCCGGGCATTCGTCCCACGAACCGGTTGCCTCGGTCACTTCCCAAGTGTTGCCCTTCTTATCCAGCCAGTCGACCGGGTCACCGGTACGCGGAACGCCACACGCACAGTGGAACTGGTTTTGCGGAACGCCCACTGCCCCCCATCGCCCATCGATGCCACGCATGAACACATAGTTATCATCTGTACCGGGCGTGTATGCCTGAGCCCAACTCCAGATCGTTCGGGCGACGCGTTGGTCGTCGGCTGGGCATTCGACTTCGATTGAAATTCCGGGAATGCAGTCGTCGTCGTACCAGCAGCACACCAGCGGATCCATGTCCATCGCCCGATCGAAGAAATCGAGGTTGATTCGACCGACATTGCACTTGGTCAGATCGACCATGTCTTCGTTTTCGATGATGCCGGCGTTCTGTGACAACGGGAAGACGGAGCGGTCTTCCGAAACAGTCGAGATGATCGGGTATCCACCGCCGGTGTTAGCGGACGGGCTCCAGAAATTTCGGTTTTCGCCCTTGATCTCGCAATCGTCGGTATCGAAGTCGGACCAGGTGGACACCCAATTGTTACCTCCGTCGTCGC
>DDIR01000117.1:22690-29203 GCA_002338715.1 Phycisphaerales bacterium UBA1845
GTCGTCGCCGTGAAGTATGCCGCCGATATTTCCGCCCAATCCGCCGTCATCCCAAATCCACGAGACGGCATTCGACATTCCTTCGCAATCGTCGTCGTCCGAACAACTCGCACCCGCGTTCAGCGAATGCTCTGAACATTGACCGCCACCGTTGGAATAGAGCCCGCAGTCATTCCCGCAGCATCCGGTCATCCCGGTGGCAGAGACCATCACGCGTTTGCCGGCGCGCTGAAGTTCGCGAAGCGTGGGATAGCGATGTCGGTGCGCCGCGCCCACGGGAACGACGGGCTCGCAATCTTCGATGTGTGCGCCGCTACCGTCTACCCAGATGCAATCGCCATCGCTGCTGCATTTGCGCCCGTCCACTTCACCACCATCGCAAAACGTTTTGCTGCGGGACGCTGGATAGGCATAGGCATCGCGTCCGTACCCATCGAGCCCGACGAACAAAGCTTCGTTCGGTTTCCAAACCAAGCCAGCCCCCCGATCGAGATGCTCCTTCACTGAGTCTTCGATTCGATCAGCGATCTCTTGAAGGGTAAACGGTAGGCTGGCATCCTGGCACTGGTTCTCTGCCTGCACCACGCAACTTCCATACGGTAAATACTCGATCTGCACCCATACGAAATCCTGTCGAATGGCAATGAAATCGCCGATCTCCTCGATGACGTCATCGAACTTCGTCTTGTCCCAAGCGCACAAATCGTTGTGGCAGACGTAAAGGTCGTCGTCGAGAACATGGAGGTCGAGGGCGATGATTCTCGCACCGCGTTCGAGCATGGACGTGACGGTCAGCGATTGATTCGGATCGGTGTCGTGTCCGTATGCGAAACTGCTGTAGGCGTTGTGAGCGCCCAACCGCATGACCCAGTTGAGCGGTTCATCCTGGGCGATCGCGTTGCGTTGATTGTCGACGGCGAACCGTACCCAGGAATTCGTCGCACCCTGCCCGAATGCGGCCGTGTATGAAATCAATACGCCAAGTGCTGCGACCAAATTTGCGATCTTCCGCTGCGTCCCCATGATTCGTCCTTTGCAAATCGAATTGCTTTCGTCTTCAAGCGTACCGACAGGGTTGGGCCTATCGGACGCCGGCAGTTTGCGACTACCCATTGAGACGTATGCAAACGGCGCGGATGCGGGGCAGAAAAAGTGCCGACTTTTTTGCGATCCGGCGATTGATTTGCCAGCGACCGACTACTTAACCCTTTATGCATACACAACTTGCAGTTATGGTATAGTGTTGGGTGAAACCGAATCCGGAGCCTGACTGTGCCTGACCAAACCAACGAACCCATCACCGAAGTGCTAAGCCGGCTGGTCAACGGCGATGCGCAGGCAGCGGAGGTGTTGTATCCGCGTGTCTATGCCGAGTTGCGGGCGATTGCGGGTAGATGGTTCAGAGGTGGTGGGCGCGATTCAACGCTTCAGCCGACCGCGCTGGTTCATGAGGCGTACATCCATTTGATCGACGAAACGCAGGCGGGATGGCAGAGTCGCTCGCATTTCTTCGGCGTCGCTGCATCGGCGATGCGGCAGATTTTGATTCAACACGCGCGGCGACGATCTGCAAAAAAACGCGGGAGCGATTGGTCGCGGGTCACGTTGTCAGCCGCGGCTATTGAAGAACAAGGACTCTTGGACCTTCTGGATCTTGACGATGCATTGCATGCCCTTGAACGCGTCCACCAACGTCAGGCGAAAGTTGTCGAGTTGCGGTTCTTTGGTGACCTGACCGTTGAAGAAACCGCGCAAGTCCTCGGCGTGTCGGAGCGTACGGTCAAAGCCGACTATCGAATGGCCCGGGCGTTTCTTTCCGACAAGCTCGAATCGAATCAAAATCGTTAAGTAGAGATTCTCGATGGACGCCAAGCGCTACAGCCAGGTCGAAGCACTGTTCAACCAATGTTGCGACCTTGCACCCGATGAGCGCGATGCCCTTTTGAACAATGCCTGCGCCGGCGACAACGAACTTCGCAACGCAGTCGAAAACCTCCTGCGCCACGATCGCGACACCCAGCAGTTCGATGAAGATCGAAAAGTCGGCGCGATGGCGGCGGCTTCCCTCGCGATGTTCGACGCGGAGTCGGAAGCGATCCCCCAGTCGATCGGTCCATACCGCGTCATTCGCAAACTCGGATCGGGCGGCATGGGCGTTGTTTATTTGGCCGAACAGGATCAGCCGCGCCGCCAGGTGGCGGTCAAAGTCCTGCGGCCAATGCTTTTTACCCGCGAATCGTTTCGACGTTTTGAGTTTGAAGCACAAGTGCTCGGGAAACTGCAGCATCCGGGTATCGCCCATATCTACGATGCCGGTACGATCGGGTCGGACCGCAATCGCATTTCATATTTCGCGATGGAATACGTTGATGGCGTCGCCCTGACCGAATATGCCAGACAGAAGAATCTCGACGTGCGCACGTCGCTTGAGTTGATCGCGAGAATCTGCGATGCCGTTCACCATGCCCATCAGAAAGGTGTGATTCATCGCGATCTGAAGCCGGCGAATATTCTTGTGGTGGGTGAAGGGGTAAGGGAAGGCACTGAGGCACCAAGGCACGGAGGCACAGAGGGTAATCGGCGTGACCGATCCACTTCGTCGCTTCGTCACTCCGTTACTTCGTCACTGCTCTCGCATACTGCCATTGGCCAACCCAAAATCCTCGACTTCGGCGTGGCCCGCGCAACCGATGGCGATGTTCAAGCTGCAACGATGCAGACGGACGTTGGGCAACTAATTGGAACCATTCCATACATGAGCCCGGAACAGGTTACCGGCGTCAGCAGCGACATCGACACTCGCAGCGACGTATATGCGCTCGGAGCCGTAGCGTTTGAATTGCTCGCGTCGAAGCTTCCGTTGGATTTGCGGCAACGTTCGATCCCTGAAGCGGCTCGCATGATCCGCGAAGATGAACCGACGCGGTTGGGCACCGTAAACACAGCCTGCCGCGGCGACATCGAAGTGATTGTGGCGAAAGCGCTCGAAAAGGATCGCAGCCGTCGATATCAATCAGCTGCCGAATTTGCGGACGATATCCGGCGGTACCTGCGCGACGAACCCATCGCGGCCAAACCGGCAACGTTCTTCTACCAGTTGCAGAAATTCTCGCGACGCAACAAGGGGTTGGTGGCTGGAATCGCGCTGGCGATTGTTGCGATGATGATCGGAACGGGCGTGGCGGTTTGGCAGGCCGTCGAAGCGCGGTCCGCACAACACATCGCCGAGAAGCGGTTCCACGACGTGCAGGAACTGGCCAACACCGTCATCTACGATTTCTACGACGCGATACGGCCGCTAAACGGATCGCTAGAAGCAAGTCAACTGCTGATCGAAACGGCGCTCAAATACGCCAACAATCTTGCCGAGCAAGGTGTCGAAGATCAGGCGCTCGCCCATGACCTTGTGGGTGCGTACCTGCGCATCGGACAGATGCAGGGGCATCCCCATCACGTCAATGTCGGTGACACCGAAGGCGCACTCGCAAGCTACCGCAAGGCGCTCGAACTGGCGCAAGATGCGGCAGAACGTTGGCCCGACAACCCCACCGCACAGCGCGATCTGGGACTCGGCCACGAAGCGGTCGCCTCGCTTCACATTGCATTGGGTCGTCTTGAAAACGTCGAAGCACACCTGCGGAAATATGCCGAAATCGCCGAACAACTAAAAAATGCATTTCCGCCAGCACATGCAGCCCGCCGCGACCCCGGTCTCGCACACAACAAGCTTGGCCGCCTGTACGAAAATCAGGGCGATCTCGTCAAAGCACAAGCCGAATACAAAAGGAGCTACGAAGCCCGACTGCTCTTGGCCAGTGACCAACCGGAATACAAGATGTTTCAAATGGATCTGGCCAAGAGTCAAAGCAAACTCGGTGACATCCACTTGCGCCTGGGCGAATTGGACGAAGCCCTGAAATGGTTTCGCGAAAGCCACGCCATGCGCGAGCGATACGTCGAAGGCAGTCGCAACGAAGCCGACGGAGTCCGCACGCTCTCGCTGACACACGGGCGAATCGGACAGGCGCTGCTTTCATTGGGGCGATACGAAGAAGCCCGCACCGAATTTGAGGCCTATCGCGATCTGCGGCAAGGATTGGTCAAGAGCAACCCGGGCGATGCAAGGGCCAAACGTGATCTGGCAGTCGCGCACTACCGGTTGGGCGAATTCAACAAACAAATCGGTAATTACGAGCAGGCAGCAAACGCATTTGGCCAGTTCGTCGGTATCCTCGAAGAACTATCAAACGAGTCAACCAACGATGCGCGAGCACTTACCGATCTCGCATCGGGACACTTTCAACTGGGTTCGGTTTTGCTCGAAACAGGCGAAGTCAGCCGCGCACTGGAATCGCTCAATCATTCGGTGGAATTGGCCGACGCGGCTGTCGATGTCGCTCCCGATCGGCCGGAAGCGAAACTTGTGCGGATCATGGCCCAATCAGACATTGGTCTTGCGCTCATGCAACAGCAAGATCTCGAGCGGGCCATCACAATCCTGAAGGAATCGTGGGCAAAGTGTGAGAACGAATTCAAAGACGCGAGCGGTGAGGTCGATGTCGAAATAACCAAGTCCCAGGTGGCCATGCGCCTTGGAGACGCATACACGCAGTCGGCTCAAGCGTCGGAGGATAAATCGATCGCAATAGGTGAACATCTTGATGCCGCGATCGAACACTACCGATCATGCCTGTCGGTGCTGAATCGCTTGGATCAAGCGGGCATCCTGCCCCCCAACCAAGTCGAAGCGATGAATCGAGTCCGCGCAGTCATTCAAACCATGCAATCAGAAACGCCTTCTGAATAAGCATTTTTGATATCCCGCGCAGTTCCAGGCGGCTGACGTTCCATTTCTTGACGCCCTCCGCGACCGAATTTTCTGGGAGCCGTGTTGATTGAGGCGGCTCCCTTTTTTTTGGTAACTTGGATTCGACGCCCCGATCGAATTTCGGTCCTGCTATGGTCCGCTGAGACTCAAGTCATCCGCGAGCTTGGCGTAGTCGGCCAGGTCGATGATCCCGTCCGCCCCGATGAGATTGCCATCGCTGCACGCGGAGACAATGTCGACATCCGCGCCAAAGCAAATCGCAAACGCCTGGAAGTCAATCAGGTCCACATCGAAATCACCATCAAAATCACCGTCGCCATACGGCTGACATGCGTCGCCAGATTCCGAGCACCATGTTCCTGCCCCGCACGGAGATCCCAAACCGGCAAGGCAGTCGGCGTTCACGTCACACGTCTCGACGCCGTCACAGAACAATCCGTTGTCGCAATGTGCATCGTTGGGAATGTGGTCGCAACTGTCGTTGCCTTCGTTGCATGCATCGTCCGTGCAACCCACGCCATCATCGCAATCAACGGGCGTACCGGCTTGGCAGTCGAGCAGTGCATCACATGTCTCGCCACCGTCACAGTACAGATTGTTGTCGCAATTGGCGTCGTTGGCGATGTTGTCGCATGAATCTGTGCCTTCATTGCAGGAATCGTCGGTACAGCCAACGCCATCGTCACAGTCGATCGGTGTGCCCGCGACACACGAGCCGGCCACGCACGTTTCGACGCCGTTGCAAAACGCGCCGTCGTCGCAGTCACCGTCGCCGAGACAATCCACGCACGCATCGCCGCCCTCGTCACACGATTGACCCGGACAGGGATCAGCGCCTGCTTGGCAGTCTAACGTCGCGTCGCACGTTTCAGCACCGTCGCAGAGGAGGCCATTGTCACAATTGGCATCGTTGGCGATGTTGTCGCACGCATCGGTTCCTTCGTTGCATGTGTCGTCGGTGCACCCGACGCCGTCATCGCAATTGACGGCCGTACCCGCTTGGCAGTCGAGAACCGCATCGCACGTTTCGCTCCCATCGCAGAACTGACCGTTGTCGCAGTTCGCGTCGTTCGCGGTGTTGTCACATGAATCGGTAGCCTCGTTGCACGAATCATCGGTGCATCCGACACCATCATCACAGCTGACAGCCGTGCCGGCTTGACAGTCCAGCAGTGCATCGCATGTTTCGATTCCATCGCAGAACTGACCGTTATCGCAATTTGCGTCGTTGGCCAAGTGGTCGCAAGAATCGGTTGTCTCGTTGCACGAGTCTACGGTGCAGCCGACACTGTCATCGCAGTCGACTGGGGTACCGGGAACACATGCGCCGACGACGCACGTTTCCTCTCCGTTGCAGAACGCGCCGTCATCGCAGTCGCCGTTTCCAAGGCACTCCACGCACAAATCGCCTGTTTCGTCGCACATCTGCCCCGGGCACGGATCGTCACCGGGTTGGCAATCGAAGTCCTCGTCACACGTTTCAACACCGTCGCAAAACTGACCGTTGTCACAATTGGAATCGTTGGCAACATTGTCGCACGAGTCGGTGGTTTCGTTGCACGAGTCATCCGTACAACCGATGCCGTCATCACAATCGATGGGTGTTCCAGGCTGGCAATCCAGGATTGCATCACAGGTTTCGGCCCCGTCGCAGTATTGACCGTTGTCACAATTGGCATCGTTGG
>DDIR01000098.1:0-1119 GCA_002338715.1 Phycisphaerales bacterium UBA1845
AGGCAGGTCCAAGAGGGAGAGCGTAAATGTTAAGCCATCAGCAATGATGGCTTATTTTTTTACTGACACCCCACCTTCCACTCCTTCGCCAAAGCCAGACTTCCGTCATTCACCTTCTCTAATACTTTGTCTCTTGCATACTTGCAGCCCACATCCGTGTAGTGGTACCTTCTGCCGTCCAGCCTGAAGTTGTAATAACATATTTTCTTCGCTTTGTTGGTGCGCGTGCACACCAGTTCAGGTTTGCCCTGGTCGGAAGAGATTGAAAAGAAAATGCTGCAGAAATAGATCAAAAAATACATGCACCCGTATTAAAAAAGAAACCCGTGTAATTTACCATCACACGGGTTGGATTCAAAAACCATGCTATAGTTAATAGCGGTAATAGTCTGGCTTGAAAGGTCCTTTCACCTCTACGCCAATATATTTTGCCTGCTCTGGGCTGAGTGCATCCAACTCCACACCAATCTTCTTCAGGTGGAAGGCAGCTACCTTCTCATCCAAATGTTTCGGCAGCATATACACTTTGTTCTCGTATTGGTCCGTGTTGTTCCACAACTCGATCTGCGCCAAAGTCTGGTTGCTGAATGAGTTGGACATTACAAACGAAGGGTGGCCCATGGCACAACCTAAGTTCACCAATCGGCCTTCAGCCAACAGAATCACCTGGCTACCGTTTTTCAGCGTGTAAATATCAACCTGCGGCTTGATGGTATCCTTCTTTGCATTCTTGTTCAACCAGGCAACGTCGATCTCATTGTCGAAGTGGCCGATGTTGCAGACGATGGCGCAGTCTTTCATCTTGGCCATGTGGTCCGCGGTGATGATGTCGCGGTTACCGGTGGTGGTGACGAAGATGTCTGCCTTCGAGACGACATCGTCGAGCGTGACGACTTCGAGTCCGGCCATGCATGCCTGCAGCGCACAGATCGGATCGATTTCGGTCACCTTCACGCGAACGCCCTGGCCGGTGAGCGACTGAGTCGAACCCTTGCCGACGTCGCCGTATCCGCAGACGACCGCGACCTTGCCCGAAAGCATGACGTCGGTCGCACGCATGATCGCGTCGACGAGTGAGTGACGGCAGCCGTACACGTTGTCGAACTTGCTCTTGGTGAC
>DDIR01000098.1:1237-46300 GCA_002338715.1 Phycisphaerales bacterium UBA1845
GTCGTTGACGTTGATCGCCGGGAAGGGCAGTTCGCCTCTTTCCTGCATCTGGTACAGACGGTGCACGCCCGTGGTGGTTTCTTCGGTGACGCCCTTGATGCTCTCAGCCGTCTTGGTCCAGCGGCCCGGGGTTTCGGCGATGGTTTCGCGCAGCGAGTTGAGCAGTTCGACCCAATCTTCCGGATCGTTATCGGTGGTCGCGGGAACGGAACCGGCTTTTTCAAACGCAGCGCCCTTGAGGACCATCATCGTGGCGTCGCCGCCGTCGTCGAGGATCATGTTGGGCAGTTGACCGTCGGGCCAGGTGAGTGCCTGGTTGGTGCACCACCAGTATTCAGCGAGGTTTTCACCCTTCCACGCGTAAACGGGAATGCCGGCTTGGGCAATGGCAGCGGCTGCATGGTCCTGCGTGCTGAAGATGTTGCAGCTGCACCAGCGAACATCGGCGCCGAGTTCGACGAGCGTCTCGATGAGGACGGCTGTCTGGATCGTCATGTGAAGTGAACCGGTGATGCGAGCGCCCTTGAGCGGTTTCTTGGTGGCATACTCGCGGCGGATCGACATCAACCCGGGCATTTCTTTTTCGGCCAGCTCGATTTCCTTGCGACCAAAGTCGGCAAGCGACATATCTGCAACTTTGAAGTCTTCAACAGCAACTGTCATGGTTTGTCTCCGGTGTTTGTAAAGTCCAGCGTTTCAGTTTTTCGTTCTATAAAGTTCGGGGCTTTGTGTTCCCCGCGATTTATCGTTTATACCCGGTCAATGCGAACAAGCCCGGTGCATCAATCGCTGCGGCTTTTGCCGGCGCGACCGATTGAAGGTCGTGCAGCTTGCAATCTTCAAAACCCGATTGCGCCAACTGCCTGCGTAGTTCGTTTCGATCAAAACCCCACCAGCGATCCTGCATCATTTCGTGAAAATCGGACAGCGAATGTGCTTCTTGTTCGATGATGAGCACCCGTCCGCCGGGTTTGAGAATTCGGCAGAACTCGGTGAGCGCATCGGGCGGCATGGCCTCATGATGCAGCACAAGCGAAGCGATGCACAGGTCGGCTTGGTTGTCGTCGATGTGCAGATTCGTCGCCGAGCCTTTGCGAAACGTGACGTGCTTCGCCGATTCACCGCGCAACCGGTCGCGCGAGACTTCGAGCATTTCGTCGACCGGATCAACCGCGATGACTGCCGCAAAGCGCTGGGCGAGCAATGGCAGCAGATAACCTGTCCCGCACCCGACATCGACCACCGTCCATTCCGACGGAAGCAGCGCGGTGAGCGCGTCGAGATGAAACGCACCGCCGAAGCAATCGGTTCGCATCGCGTCCCACCGATGAGCCACCTGCGAGAAGAATTCATCGCTATCGGTTTGGCGACTTCGAAGCACATCATCCAACCGCGATCTAAGGGGAGCCGGCAGTTCCTGCGTCGCGCTCCAATCGAGCACCCGATCGCGCAGGTCGCGGTCCGGACCGTTCTGATTGCGGACGGGAAAGTAGGTGGCTGACGTGCCGCTCTGTCGGGCATCCACCAAACCAGCTTCGCGCAAGGTCTTGAGGTGCCTGGAGACGGTCGACTGGGGTGCCCCCAGCACGCTGACCAGTTCCGAGACGCCAAGTTCATTCTGCAAAAGAACTTGCAGAATTCGCCGCCGAATCGGATCGGTCATGGATTTGAATATGCCGTCGGTCACCATGACTCGCGTGGAATCTCCTGCCACCTCTATCGGATAATTCCTTCATCCGGATAAATGAATATATAAGGTTTTTTCGGGGAGTCAAGGTTATCGGCTGCCGTGGTCGTCGCGGGCGTCGAAATCGGATTCGTTTCCGGACAAACCGATCCGCTTGCGAAAGATTGCGGACAGCAGGCGGGCGTGGTCGGCGGTTGGGACGGTTGGCGGGCGAAGCCTAGTCGTTAGTGACGAGACGAACTGCTCATACCAGCTTTGTTTCGCTGCACCAAGACGCGTTGAGAAAATGTCGTGGATCTGTTGGAGGTCGCTGCCCATTTCGCCGGCGGATCGGTAGGGTTGCCCGCGGGTCTTTCGGAGGGCGGTGGCGAGGACGACGACGAGGGCGCGCTGGAAGTCATGATCGTCCTGGGTAAGCGGTGCGTCCGGCTGACCCAGGCGGATGCTACGCAGATCGACCGACAAACTTCCCGATCGACGGCGCGGGTGTCTACCGGTGAGGAGTTCATGTGCGACCAACCCGAGCGAATACACATCGGTCGTCGGCCGCAGCGCGCTGGTTGCGCCGCGCAACTGCTCAGGACTCGCGTAGGCGTAGGTTCCGACGAACTGTTTCGAATCGGACTTTCCGTCCTGGACCGAATCCTGCAAACGGGCGATGCCGAAATCGAGGATCTTGGGTTGGCCCGTTGCGTCGACGAGGATGTTGTCGGGTTTGAGGTCGCAGTGAATCACGCCGCGGCGATGGGCGTACTCGACGGCGTCGCAAATCGCGCGGAGTACGATCACGCGATCGAGCGCGGTTAGGTTCTGCGTGCTCGCGTGTTCGTTGAGCGTCAAACCGTCGACGAATTCCATCACGAAGTATGGGCGTTCCTGCGATGCGAGGTGCGGTCTGGAATCTTTGATGTTGACGATGCCGCTGTCGATGACGCGCACGATGCCTTGATGGTGCAGGCGCTGGAGCAATTCTTTTTCCTGCTGAAAGCGCCGACGATGTTGGCGCGAGAGCATTCGACTGGGCAGAATCTTGATGGCCACGCGCTGTCGATGGATGGCTTGAATACCAAGATAGACAACCCCCATGCCGCCGCGCCCGAGAATGCCGGTCACGCTATAGGGGGCGATCGAAAACGGCGGTTGCCATTCGACGTCTTCAGAATTTGCGCCGACAATGCGCTTGAACATCGTCGTGTTGGGAAGCAGCCACTGCGTGCCTTGCGGCTGGGCTGGTTCAAAGTCCTTGAGTTTCAAGTAGTGGGGCAGCATCGTGCGGACGCTGCGGAGGATCGCGGGATTGTCACCGGCGATTTTCATGACGAACGCGTCGCGCTCGCTCGTACGGCGACGGACGGCTTCGTCGAGAATCGAACTCACTTTGTCGTGAAAATCGGTGGCCACAGCAACTCGTACTTTCCCACAAGGTTGAACCGAAGGATCTTTTTCGTTCTAGCTTCTTGCGTTTTCGGATTAGCTTTTGGTCTGCTCCAGGCGTTGGTTGAGCCATGCCAGGGCGTATCGAAAATCTTTTTCCGCGGTACTGGTGCTGACGTTTAGTTCTTCGGCTACTTCGGCGTGGGTCATGCCTCCAAACCAGTGGAGCATGACCACGTCGTGAAGGCGGCTTGACTCTTCGCGAAGGGCGGTGAGCAGGTCGGCAAGGTCGATCAATTCAACGGCGCGGTCGCGCCATTCGATGGTGACATGCTCCAATGGGACGCGCTTCCAGGCGCGCTCTTTCGTTGCAGGGGCGCTGTCGGGATCGTCGAGATAGTCTGACGTTGAGACGACGCCCGCGCCACCGCGTTTCTTGGCTTGGCGTTTTTTTAGATGGTCGACAATGATCTGCCAGATTTTACGGATGGCGATGGCGCGGAAGTGGTTGGCGCTGGTCCATTCGATGTTGTTGTGTTGAATCAAATGCATGCACGCCTCGTGGACGATTTCGGTCGGGCGCATGGTGAAGCCGGCTGGCTGACGTCGAAAATAACGCTCGGCG
Organism: Phycisphaerales bacterium UBA1845; assembly: GCA_002338715.1. GTDB lineage: Bacteria > Planctomycetota > Phycisphaerae > UBA1845 > UBA1845 > UBA1845. Next base: position 4,924 of record DDIR01000098.1, read on the forward strand.
ACGTCGCGGAGTTCGTCGTAAACGACCTCCATCAAGGCTTCGGATGATTCGGGTTCCGGCATGCAGCGTACCTTTCGATGGCGGGGGTTCACATCCCAGGGATGCGTAAGAATGGGTGCCCGCGAGATAAGTAGGTACTACCCATTTTAGGACACGAAACAGGTGCAGGGCAAGATATAACGCGATTGATTGACCGCGAAACTATTGCCCCATGAATTGGAGGACGATTTTGCGATCGCGCGGGCGGGTGTCGAAATCGATCAGGATAATCTGTTGCCACGTACCGAGCGTGAGTCGGCCTTCGACGAGCGGCACGACGATACCTGGACCCAACAATGACGCTCGGACGTGCGAGTGACCGTTGTCATCGTGCCAGGTTTCTTCGTGAAGGTAGCGATCGTGTTCCGGTGCGATGCGCTCGAACAGCGCCGCGAGATCATGGGTCGCCAGCCCTGGTTCGAATTCCGTCGTCGTGATGCCTGCCGTCGAGCCGATGACGAAGACGGTGAGTGTGCCGTTTTCGACGGAAGATTTCTGCACGCAGGCATCGATGGCCGGCGAGAGGTTGATGACCTGGCTGTTGCCTTTGGTTTTGACTTCGATGGTGTGCGTGTTGATGTTCATGGCGTCGTTCGCCCGGCTGTCATTCCCGCGCAGGCGGGAATCCAGGGGAATGCATCACCTTCCATCAGCAGAACCGTAACCGTAACACAAGGTTCGTCGTGACCCGATATGATCAATGTCGCAATGGCGTCCCCTCGTTCGTTCTGGATTCCCGCCTGCGCGGGAATGACGACAACGTGCGAAAGTTGTAGGGTGGGCCGTGCCCACCGCCGTTCGAATGGTAACGACATGGTGGGCACGGCCCACCCTACGGGCTACTTGGTCCATTTGTCGAGCCATTCGATGACCGTGTCATGCCACAGGATGCTGTTCGCCGGCTGGAGAACCCAATGGTTTTCATCGGGGAAGTAGAGGAAGCGCGACGGAATGCCTTTGCGCTGCAACGCGGTGAACGTTGACATGCCTTGCGTATCGACGACGCGATAGTCCAACCCGCCGTGGATCACGAGCATCGGCGTCTTCCAGTTCTTGACGTGGTCGATCGGATTGTGCTTGCTGAAATTCTCGGGATTGTCCCACGGATTTCCGCCGTGATCCCATTCGGGGAACCAGAGTTCTTCGGTGTCGTAGTAGGCCATCCGCTCGTCGAGGTTGCCGTCGTGATTGACGAGGCAAGTGAAGCGATCCGACCAATTGCCCGCGATCCAGTTGATCATGAATCCGCCGTACGATGCACCCAGTGCCGCGACGCGCTCGCCGTCCATCCACGGGTAACGTTCAAGGGCTGCGGCTAGTCCTTTCTGCAAATCTTCGAGCGGTTTTCCGCCCCAGTCCTGGTTGATCGAATCGCAAAATGCCTGGCCATACCCGGTCGAACCGTGGAAGTCGACCATGACAGCCGCGTACCCGGCGCCGGCATAGGCTTGCGGATTCCAACGGTAATGGAAGTCGTTGCCGAACGAGCCTTGCGGTCCGCCGTGAATCAAAAATGCGACCGGATATTTCTTGCCCTCGACGAAGTTGGCCGGCTTGACAACGTAGGCGTAGACCGTGTCGTCGTTGGCGCCTTTGAAGGTGAACTGCTCGGGCTCACCCATCTGGGCGGCTGCGAGCTTCTCGGCGTTGACATGCGTGATCTGTTTGACGTCAGTGCCATTGGGTGACACTGTGTAGAGTTCGACGGGCGATCGCAGGTGATCCATGCCGAAGACGATTTTGTCGCCGGCGACGCTGGGGCTGCGGACGTTGCCTTCGTGGAGAATCGTCGTCGCCCGTCCGGTTTTGGTGTCGATGCCGAACAGCGATTTCTGTCCGAGGTTGGCAGCGGTGGTGTAGATCGTTGATCCATCTGCCGACCACACGACCCCGCCAGCCGACCGGTCCCAATCTTCCGTCAGGGACTTTTTCTTACCCGATGGCCAATCCATCAGCACAATGCGGAACTTGTCCGATTCGTACCCGGGTTTTTCCATCGCAAGGTATGCGAGGGTTTTGCCATCGGGTGAAAATACCGGTGCGGTGTCCCATGCCTTGTTGTCTTCGGTGAGTTTGCGCGGTTTAGCCGACCCGTCGATCGGCGACACGAATAGGTCGAAGTTTGTCGACCAGGCTTCGCTGCGACCTTCATCGCGGGCGGAGAACACGATTGACTTGCCGTCGGGCGTGAACGTGATTTCTTCGTCGCCGCCGAATGGTTTTGACGGGCAATCGGCGTCCATTCCTTTCATGACGTCGACGGCATCACCACCGGCGACCGGTACGGCGAACACGTGCGAGCGCCGGCCATCCTTCCAATGATCCCAGTGACGGATGAAGAGCTGATCGTAAATGACGCCGGTGGCTTTGCGTTCGGCTTTTTCGTCGAGGCGTTTTTTGGTGTCAGCCGGTGATTCGCTGTCGGGGAAGACGTCCATGCTGACGGCCAGGTGCGAGGAATCGGGCGAGAGGACGTACCCGGATAGATCCAGGGGAAAGTCAGTTACTTTAACGGCTTCTCCGCCGTCGACGGCAATTCGCCAGACCTGCGACGTTCCGCTGCGGGATGAGAGGAAGAAAATCGTAGTCCCATCGGACGACCAGCGCGGGCTGCTGCTGCTCGATTCGTGAGAGGTCAGGCGGCGCATGTTTGACCCGTCTGCGTTGACGAGCCAGATGTCGGTGTGCGATTTGTTGGCTTCAACGTCGGTGACGCGGCGGGTGAAGGCGATCTGCGCACCGTCGGGCGATACGTTGATCCCGCCGAGTCGCTCCATCGCCAGCATGTCGTGAATCGAAAACGGATGCGGTTCGGCGCTCGTCGGCGTTGCACTCATGGTTATCCCCACAAAGATCGCAGTCATGCACAGTGTTTTTGTCAGCATTGGATTTGAAAGCATCAATCGTAATCTCCGCGCGCGGTTGAAATAGTCGATTGGGTGAATGTACAAGCCCGGATTGTAAACCGCAATTCGATTCGACTCCAACCGGGGCCCCCGACCTTGCTGGAGGACACATGCGAATTGTGTGAATTCATGGGCGATTGTATGTTCTTACGTGTCGGGCGATTCCACAATTTGCGAATTGTTATAGATGCAAGCGAAAGGCGTCGCGGATATAACGGGCGAGACGACGGTTGGGCCGGTCCAGATTACGATCATGAGGGCAATGGTGTATGTCACTTCTGGTAGAAGCCAATGACATTCGTGTCGAGTTTGACAAGCTCGTCGCGGTAGACGACGTGAGTTTCACGATGTCGTCGGGCGACCTGTTGGGCTTGATCGGCCCGAACGGCGCGGGCAAAACAACGCTTCTTCGCGTGCTGGCTGGTCTGCAGGCGCCGACGTCCGGGTCGGCCAAGATCATGGGGCACGATGTTCTCGACGAATCGCATCGGGTTCGCGGTCAAGTTGGTTTCTCACCGGACTCCCCGCCCGCGTATGAAGATATGACGGTCGAAGAGTTCTTGTTTTTCATCGCGGATCTGCACGGCATCCGCGGGAACGAAGCAAACGAACGCATCGACCATTGGCTCGAACAGGTTTGGTTGGAAGACAAGCGCTCGGAGAAAGTAAAGAGTCTATCACGCGGGATGCGCCAACGCATCACCATCGCGCAGACGCTCCTGCCAAGTCCAGCCGTCGTCCTTTTGGATGAACCGTCGAGCGGGCTTGATCCGGCTGGTCGGATTCAACTTCGACAGGTGATCGCGAGCCTCGCGGCGCAAGGAAAAGCCGTCATCGTCTCTTCGCACATCCTCGCCGACCTCGAAGAATTCTGCACGCACATCGCCATCATCGAACGCGGCGGCATGCTGCGTTATTCGCATGTCGACGAGTTGTCCCACGATGGTGTTGGCCGCTGCAGTTACAAAATGAAAATCGCAGGCGACGTTGACCACACCGAAGTGTTGATGGCGATCGATGGCGTTTCGCATGTTCACATGCGTGGGAGCGAATACGTGGTTCAGTACGACGTCGGCGACGAGGCGGCAGCGTTGTTGTTGCGGCAGATTGTCCAGAAGCAATTGGGCGTCATCTCTTTTGGCATGATCAAAGAGAGCCTCGAAGAAGTGTATCTTAAGACCGGCGTGCGACAGGTGGACTGATGAAATATGCGACCCTGGGAAATCCGATCTGGTCTGGCCAACTCGTTCTCCTTGGCGGTTGGCGGCGTATTCTTTGGTCGGCATCGTTGTATGCGTTGATCGCTGGCGTGGCTTGTGCGATGTACATCCAAGTGGACGATTTCGGTCCGCCCCCTCGAGCCGCCAATGGGATTCTTCGTTTCCTCGCGTTTGTACAATTGGCCATTCTGTTCGCATCAGCCGCTACCGCGCGCAACAAGGCGCTCACCCGCGACCACCAGTCGTTGATGATCGAATCCATACGAACCGCACCGCTTCCCGCGGGGCTTATCGTTTTGGGGTACGTGTTCGGGCCCGTGGTGGGGACGATTGCAACGTGGTTGGCGGGTGTGCTGATCGGTGCGGTGCTCATTGTCGGCTACAGTCTGGGGGGGATGCAGAATTGGCTTGTGGGCAATCTGTTGTTGTTGTTTTCCGTGATGACAGCATGGATGCTCCAGGTTTTTCTTGGAGTCGGATTTAAGAAACCATCGAACCGGATCATGATTGCATACGTGATCTGTTTTGTTTTGACCCGCGCTGAGATGGCCATCCTGATTCTGCCCGGACTGCCGATCTTTCTTGGGTTTCACTCCGCGTGGCTGAGCATGACCATGATGCAGGGCAAACTGCTTTCAGACGGTCGCCTTGCGGTTGCGCTGGCCGGCAATTTGGTGATGGCGGTCTTCTGGTGGTGGGCGGCTGCCCGACGATTGCGGCGTCCCGATTTGCCGGCACTGAGCACGCGCGGGGCGTTTGCGTTGTGTGGGCTATGGCTTGTGTGTTCGGTGGTGGGTTTTTATCTCGTTGACGATCTGTTTGCAGGCAGCCAATTGCTCCGCGAAGACCTCGATACCCCGATGACGTTGGCGCTGAGTGGATCGATGCTCCTGTTCGTCGCGTTTCCGATTTCATCGGCGCTTCAGCGGTTGCGCATCTCGATCCTTGAATCCAGAAGCCCACTCAAGGAACCGCGGTCGTCCAGCATTCTCGTGGCAATGTTGGCCTTGTCGATCATGCTTGGCGCGCTCTGGCTGGTTGTTCGTGGAAATCCATTTAGGAATGAGCAACTGATAGCCACCGCTTTGATCTTGGTCGCGACGACGCTCACATTCCATGGATTGTTGCAGGCCTCGATTTTTCGAAAAGGACAGACGATTACCGGGTGGACGCAGATGGTTGCGTTTTGGATTCTGCCGGCTGTCATTGCAGGCGCGTGGCAGGGGATTCAACTCGTACGCGACACCATTCGGGAGACCGAACCGATGAGCTGGTTGTTTACGGTTTCACCGGTGGGGGGATTGATCACCATTTGGTCGGAAGTTGACGCGCCGATCAATATCGGAACTGGTGTGCAATTCGCCGTTGCGGTATTGGCGATGCTTTACGGGTTTTCGGCTGAGCGCAAGTTCCGGTCAGATCGTCAGGCCCGATTGGAGGAGCGCCGAACGCGCGACACCGAGCATATGCCCGAAATCCCGGCGTCCGTCCTTTCGACTGACATTGACGAAGATTCCTATTCGGTGCCTTCAAACAAGGGCGACGACACGTAGCGTTCACCGGCGCTGGCGAGGATGACCACAATCGTTTTGCCCTGGTTTTCCGGATCGTTGGCGACACGGTTGGCCGCACACAGCGCTGCACCCGATGAAATCCCGCACAAAATTCCCTCTTCGCGGGCGGCGCGTCTTGCCCAGGCGAATGCGTCGTCGTCGGAGATTCGCTCGACTTTGTCGACGATGTCGAGGTTCAAATTCTCCGGAATGAAGCCGGCGCCAATGCCCTGGATCTTGTGCTTGCCGGGCTGGAGCTTTTCGTTGTTCTTGGCCTGGGTGATGACGGGCGATGCTTCCGGTTCGACGGCGACGCAGCGAAACGAGTTCTTGCGACTCTTAAGCGTTTCACCAACGCCGGTGATCGTTCCACCGGTACCAACGCCCGCGATGAGAATGTCGGCTTCCCCTTCGCTGTCGCGCCAGATTTCTTCTGCCGTGGTGCGACGGTGAACGTCGGGGTTGGCTGGGTTGCTGAACTGCTGCGGTAAGAACGAATTCGGCGACTCGGAAAGCAGTTGCTCAGCCGCCCGAATCGCACCGGGCATGCCGTCGGCGGCTGGCGTCAGGATCAACTCCGCACCCAACTGCCGCAACACGCGGCGACGTTCGAGCGACATGCTCTCGGGCATGGTCAACCGAAGTTTGATGCCCTTCGCCGCGCAGACAAACGCGAGGCCGATGCCGGTGTTCCCGCTGGTGGGTTCAACGACGATGGTGTCCTGGTTGATCTTGCCCGCTTTTTCGCCGGCTTCGATCATCGACCAACCGATGCGATCCTTCACGCTGGCCAACGGATTGCGGTACTCGAGTTTGGCGTAGACTTTTGCCGGTGCATCGATGATGCGTTGAATCCGGATCATCGGGGTGTTGCCGATGCTCTCGACCGCTGAATCAAACCTGTTGACCATGATGATGACTCCTCTTTTTAGTCGTCTGCGTGCACACACGTGACGGCCCACTGTTCATCGCATCTTATTCGAATAGCGATGTTTGATGGCCGATCTGACGCGGTGTCAACGCGGGGTTATTCCGTTTTCATTCTGGCATTCCACCCGCCCGGTTGGATATGACCACGATGAAGCCGGATCGTAGTTCGCAGCGAAAATCGTGTCAATTCGGCGGTGGAGCTCGCTTCCCGGTCTACATCCGTGGCGTGAAGAACCCCATGATTGTGCCAAAAAAATATGCACTGGTTCTGATTTTCTTTGGGCGCAACGATGAGGTTGAGCAATTCGGGCCAGCATTCTGCCAGGTCGCGCTCGGACGGCTGGGCGGTTCCGCGTGGGTGGGAGTGATAGACGCCGATCAGATGCGGTGTTTGATCGTCGTTTGGGATATTCGCATCCGCGGTCAGTTGCTTGAGGATGATGCTTGGATCGATTTCATAGGCATCTTGCGGGTTGGGGGAGACGTTTCTTGCCGGTGCATATGCGGTGACACAGGCTTCTTCCGCCCGCCGCCATCCCAGAAGCAATCCGCACGTTTCATACGGCAAATCGTGGTTGGCTCGCTCGACTATTTTCTCAAGGATGCCTTTGCCGATATGAACGGTTAGACTGGATTCTTGATTTGATGACCTGTTCATGGAAGGCGACCGACGCGTGATGAGACGAAAAAGACTGTTGCAGACGTTTGTGTTCGTATTGGCCGTCGGCATGGTGGCTGACTGCGCGTTGGCTCTTGCCGGTCCGTTGGAATTCAGTTTTGCGACCGGTTTTCTGAACAACATCTTCCTGCTTCCGTTTCGACTGGGTGGATGCGGCTAATCCTGCGAACCCATCTTCCTATGAACCAATATATTTGGCGTGAATGCTGCGGGCTTCGTCTGCGTTCTTTGTGCCTTTGATGATGGTTCGCCCGTCTTTGAATACGGTGAGTTCGTAACCTTCCACCATCGCCCGCACCAGGTATTCACTTTGTTTGACTTCATCGCGCGACACCATCGCCATCTTGCGGGCGAGCGCTGCAAGATCGGTCGACGCTTCACGGTTTGATTGTGGTTGAATCTGCACGGCATTGCGTCCGCAAAGGGTCGTCGTCAGTGATACGACTTTTCCCTCCAGATATTCAAACTGTCGCTTACCGCAGCAGATGCACGCACCTTCCGGCTTCGCAACCGACAACTGCACCACACGCCCCGACCAGACATCGATGCTCATCAGTTTGCGCACCACGTCGTCGCGTTTGCCCATCAGCAGCTTGAACGTCTCGACCGATTGCATCGACGCAACGATGTTGACGGCTGGCCCGATCACGCCGGCCGTGTCGCACGTCGGGCTCATTTCCGGCGGTGGGGCGTTTTCAAACACGCAGCGCAGACACGGCGTTTCACCGGGAATAATCGGCATCACCAGCCCGGTGGCGCCGATCACCGCGCCATACACCCAAGGCCGACCGCTCTCAACGCAGTAGTCATTGATCAAATATCGCGTTTCAAAATTGTCGGTTCCATCAAGAATCACATCGCAGCCGTCAGCCAGGTTCGCGATGTTCTTAAAGTTCACGTCGGTCACAATCGGCTCGACGCGAATCGATGAATTGACGCGGGCGAGCTTGTTGGCCGCAGCGACGGCTTTGGGGACGTTTTGTTCGATGTCGTCTTCGTCGAAAAGCACCTGCCGCTGAAGGTTGTTGAGTTCGATGAAGTCGCGGTCGCAGATGCGCAGGTGTCCCACGCCCGCCCGCGCCAACGTGCTCGCGAGCACAGTTCCCAACGCGCCGCATCCAACCAGCAACACACGACCTTTGGCGAGTTGTGCCTGTCCCGCTTCACCGATCGGTTCGAACAGAACCTGCCGGGAGTATCGGTCTTGCGGTGGTGTCGGGTCGTTGGTCATCGTCATCAAATCATCGGGCGGAGGTGCGATGCGTCAAGTGGATGCATCGGGCGAACGTCGCGACAGGATTGAAGGGCGGGGTAGTGACTACGGCAAGACGAATTCGTGTTCGCCGCTTCGGACGGTCAGGACGGGGCAGGGGGCTTTGCGGACGATTTTTTCCGCCGTGCTACCCAAGAGGGCGTGCATCACACCGCCGCGGCCATGGGTCGGGATAATGATGATGTCCGCCGTGATCTCCTTGGCGTATCGGATGATCTCGACAAAGGGTCTGCCGGTCGATACGTGGGTGATCGCGGGGTATTCCAAACCGACGAGGTGCTCGTCGAAGAAGGCTTGCATCTGCTGGTTGGCGGATTCGAGGATGTCGCCCATGGGCGGGCAGATCGGGGCTGCTTCGGGACCGACAGCCGACCAGTATTGCTGGCCTTCATCGACGACGTGCAGGCAATAAAGCTGTGCCGAAAAGAGTTCGGCAAACTCGCGCGCGTATTTGAGCGCCACGGTGGACAGTTCCGAAAAATCGGTTGGGAACAGGATCTTGTTGAGTTTGATGGCCATGGTGCCTTCTGTTGCTGACAGAGTTTGCTCGCCTCTACTTAAACACTAGCCCACGTTTCCTGTAACGTCAATCGCAATTCACACGGGTTGCGCAAGAATCGACGCGCATTTTACAGGTGTATCCGGACCCAGAGATTGACGGTGGGGCATTGTTTTTTGCGAGTTCTGAATGTGTGAATTGCCGCACATTCAGGGGGGATCATGCTGCCTTGCAAATCGACCCCGCTCACCTATCATCCACCGTGTTCGCAAGGGAACGTTTTCGTCGAACGTTGATGTCGCTGATGCGGTGTTCGTAGGGTGGGCCGTGCCCACCGCCGTTCAAGCGCCAACGACATGGTGGGCACGGCCCACCCTACGGTTTGGCGTTTGAACTTTGTGAACATTCAAGCGGTTGTTGCTTGCCCTTTCCCGAAGCTTGCGTGGATTCATGATCGAATTACCCGTCATCACCGGTCGTCCCGAAGAGCGCCGCCGGCGTCTGCCGAGTTGGTTGAAGAGGCCGCTGCCGGGTCGCGACGATTTCATGAGCACGCGGAAGATCGTCGAGGACAGCGGTGTGGCGACGGTGTGTCAGGAAGCGCGCTGCCCGAACCTCACCGAATGCTGGGCCAAGCGCCACGCGACGTTCATGATCCTCGGCGACCGATGCACACGGCGCTGTCATTACTGCGCCGTTGATACGGCCAAGCCCGACCCCGTCGAAGTGGACGAGCCGGACCGGTTGGCTGACGCGGTGGCGAAGTTGAATCTGTCGCACGTGGTGATCACTGCGGTGGCCCGCGATGATTTGAAAGATGAAGGTTCCGGACACTTCGCCCGCTGCGTGGAAGCGATTCGAAAAACCGCGCCGAACACGACGATTGAGGTGCTGCCGGCAGACTTTCACGCCCGACGCGATTGCATCGAAACGCTTTGCAGCGCCAAACCGGACCTTTACAACCACAACCTGGAAATGGTCGAACGCCTCACGCCGAAAATTCGACCGCAGGGAAAGTACCATCGATCGCTCGACGTGCTGCGGATCGTCAAGGAACTCGACCCAGCCACCCTGACCAAGTCGGGGATCATGGTGGGATTGGGCGAGACGATCGATGAGTTGCACCAGACGTTTGAAGATTTGCGCAAGGTTGATTGCGACGTGCTGACAATCGGGCAATATCTTCAACCGACCAACACGCCGATGCACGTGCCCGTCGAGAAATTCTATTCGCCGGTGGAATTTGATACGCTCAGGCAAGCCGCGGAATCGATGGGTTTCTTGAGCGTCGCATCGGGTCCCTTCGTTCGGTCAAGCTACAACGCGACCGAAGTATTTGAACAAACACGAACGGCTCGCGCCGAGAAAAGTTGAGTAACCCATCTATGCCCCAGTCAGATGCCATCTGGACGGACAAGGACTACGTCGAAAACCTGCGTTCCAAGTTCATCGTATTCGATGGACCGGATGGCTCGGGCAAGAGTACGCAACGTGAACGCTTCGGTGAGCGGCTGGAAGCGCTCGGCGGCGAAGTCGTCCATTGCAAAGACCCGGGTGGGACCGACTTTGGCAACATGATCCGCAGCATCCTTCTGGATCACGACCTGACGAACATGGACGTGCGCTGCGAGACGTTTCTATTCATGGCCTCACGTGCGCAGCTTGTTGGCGAAAAGGTCAAGCCCGCGCTGGAAGCTGGCAAGACGGTTTTGTGCGATCGGTTTATTTCGTCGACCTGCGCTTATCAGGTGGCTGCCGGTTATGACATGAAGCGCGTGCTGGAGTTGGGTCAGTACGCCGTTGAAGACGTTTGGCCCGACCTGACGTTGATTCTCGACGTTCCCATCGAACTTGGCTTTGAGCGTACCGGACGTCAGCCCAAACATGCGGGCAAGAACCGTTCGCGACATGCCGGTCAGGGGATGCTGCTCGACGATGTGCAGACCGACGCGATGGAAGCGCGTCCGCTGGATTTTCATCGCAAGGTGCGCGAAACCATGCGCACACTTCCCGAAACCTATCCGCGCAAGGTGATGATCGTTGACGGCAGTGGCGATGCTGATGCCGTCCATGAAGAGGTCTGGCAGGTGGTGGCCCGTGCCTTCCAGTAAGTCAAAACCGGCTGACTCGCCGATTCAAAACGTGCGGTTAAGCGACGTACTTCATCAGTCGCGGGCACAGCGTCTCATCCAACAATCCCTTGCATCCGATCGCTTTCCGCACGCGTTCATCTTTCATGGCCCCGACGGCGTCGGCAAAGAAACCTTCGCACGCGGTGTGGCCAAGCTGCTCCTTTGCGAGTCGCCGCAAGTTGCGACGGATAGCGCCGATAGCGGTTCGGGCGCGAAGGATTCGTGCGGGTCGTGTCGAAGTTGCACGCTGGTGGATGCCGGCAACCATCCCGACCTGCATCTCGTATATCGCCAGTTGGCCGCCCATCATCCGGACGCGACAGTGCGGGGGCGTAAGGCGCTCGATCTTGGCGTTGATGTCGTTCGACATTTTGTGATCGATGCGGTCGGACTGCGCCCGACGGTCGGACCGGTGAAGGTGTTTATCATTCGAGAAGCGGACAAGATCACACCCGCTGCACAGAATGCATTGCTTAAGACCTTGGAAGAACCGCCGGAGACGACCATCCTGATCCTGGTGGCGTCGGCGGCTGACCGCCTGTTGGCCACCACGCGCTCGCGCTGCCAGTTGATCGGGTTCGCGTCGCTTCCGACCGAGTTTGTCGCCCAGCGGCTGACCGAGTTGGCAGAAGGCGTGGATTCTGAGCGGGCTGGGTCGTTGGCGACGTTGGCTCAGGGCAGTCTGGGGCGGGCGCTGACATATGCCCAGGACGGTTTTGCCGAAACATTCGGTGAAATCGCGTCGATGCTGTCCGGGCTGGATCGAATGTCAGCCGCCAAGCATTCAAAGCGGCTGGTGGAGATGGCCAAGGAATCGGCGAATCACTACAAATCCCGCGACAAGAACCTGTCAGACTCTGCCGCTCGGCGTGAGGCGTTGGGCGACATACTTGGGGCGATGGCCACCTGGTATGGCAGTCATTTGCACATTGCTTCAGGACGTTTGCAACCTCTTCCGGGCGTGCGGGATGGGATGGAACCGGAAGTCGCGGCTCGATCGATCGACGCCATTTCCGATGCGGAATCGCGATTGTCACAAAACGCCCATGCACCGCTTTGTATCGATGGGTTGATGTTTGAATTGGCCTCGGTGGCGATCTGCGGTTGACGCCTGATTCGTGTAACAACACGACCAATGATTCCCATCCATCACAGCGATTGAATCGTCCGCCGTTTGCGTTCGTCGCAACCCCCATCATAATACGCACAACCTGATCGATTCGATGGGCCAACTCCACGGACTCTCATATGCGTCAAAATGTCGAAGAAATCCTCAAAGATGTGCGTGAATCGCTGGAAATCGGCGATACCGCACGCCTGACGGCTCAGCTGGAAGCGGTTCACCCGGCTGACCTCGCGGATATTTATTCCGTTCTCAACGACGATCACCGCTCGCAATTGGTGTTTTCGCTGCCCCCAAGGGCGACGGCTGCCCTCATTGCGGAACTGGATGAAGCGGAGAGAAGCGAAGCCGTCGAAGACATCGACGCCTCAGAACTGTCCGAAGTCGTGACCGAGTTGGATCCGGACGATGCGGCTGACGTCCTTTTGGAACTGACTGACGAACAGCGCGAATTCGTTCTGGATCAACTGCCCGACGAGCAGTCTGATCGACTCGAAGAATTGCTTGAATTCGACGAAGAGTCAGCCGGTGGAATCATGACCCCGGACCTCATCGCGTTGCCGCAAAAGGCGACGGTTCGTGAGGCGGTGGACGCGGTGCGCCAGGCGGCAGAAGGAGCGGACGTCCACTACGTTTATACGGTTGACGATGACAATCGGCTGGTTGGGTTGGTGCCGCTTCGCCTGTTGGTGACGAGTCGGGACAACACGTCACTGGCGTCGATCAGCGTTGAAGATCCGGTGGTTGTGCATGTCGACGACGACCAGGAAGACGTCGCCAACAAGATGCGCAAGTACGACCTGACCACGGTTCCGGTCATCGACGGCGACGGTCGGTTGCGCGGTCAGATCACGCACGACGACGTGCTTGATATTGCGGAAGAAGAAGCGGCGGAAGACATCTATCTGATGGCCGGTACAGCGCCGGAGGAATTGGAAGATGTCTCATCGTTTCGGGCTGCTTCGTATCGATTGCGTTGGCTGCTTGCGTGCATGATTGGAACGACGATCAGCGCGATGATCGTTGGCAGTTTCAATCACGCGGTCCCGCATAAAATATATCTGGCGATGGTGATGTTCGTTCCCATGATGGGGGCGATGGGTGGAAACAGCGGTATTCAGATTTCAACGATTCTGGTGCGAGCACTGGCCACCGGTGATCTGGCGTCGACCAAGATTCGCTTGATGATTGCCCGAGAGATTCCCATCACATTGATCATGGCGCCGTGTTGTGGCGCGATGGCCGCGCTGATCGTTTTCTTTGGCCTGCCATTCCTGCAAAGTTGGGGGATGGTCTATCCGGAAGTGCCGCGTTACCTGATGACGGCGGCTGTCGGTTGCGGCATGACCGTTGCGATCCTGACGGCGTCTGTGCTGGGCATGTCGCTGCCGTATTTGTTTAAGAAGTTTGGTGTCGACCCGGCGATCGCATCGGGACCGGTCGTCACAACGATGAACGATATCGTGAGCGTGTTGTCTTATTTCTTGATCGGTTCGTTGATTCTGGGGGGCGGGCAGGCTGCGACGGCTTTGACCGCTGCCCTTGGCTTTTAACGCAACGTGTTCTGACCCGGGTGAAAACGGCAGGAAAAACTGGAGTCGATCGGACTCGAACCGACAACCCCCGCGTTGCAAACGCGGTGCTCTCCCATTGAGCTACGACCCCTTTGGAAACAACAGCCTGCCTGAGGGGATGCTACCGATCGCTTCTGATTGAGGCACGCTCAATCTGATTTCTTGGGGCCTCAGCCGCCTCCCTTGGTGGCGACGTAGAGGGCCAAGGCACCAAACGCGACGATCGCGATCCAATCCCACTGCATGCAGCTAATCCTTGAAGAGAATGGGCCCACCAGGACTTGAACCTGGGACCTCGTCGTTATCAGCGACGCGCTCTGCCAACTGAGCTATGAGCCCGACTTCCTGCGATTCGACCCAGCGTGTAGAGCTTAAACAGGTCAAAGGCGGCTCGCGATGGCAGGCGATCATCCATGCTCACCATCGGCTTGCGAGAAGCGATACTCTAATAAGCACTCGGGCTCTGTCAATATGGCGCGAATGAATGAGTTCTCAAATCGGAAGAATCGCCAACAATTCATAAGCACAGCACTGGAGGCGAGTTAGCATCGCCACCGAATCGTCAGCCCGATCATGCGTTTGGAGGCGGATCGCCTCAATACCGACTTGAATCCTGTGTTCCGGATAATCATAATAAGGGGTTTGCGTCAGAGGTATAAGCAGAATCCGTCCATTTCCAGGCTGCGTCACGTCCTTGGCCGGGCAAGACGTCAGATAGCCGCCCACGCGCAGTTGCGCGCTCGTGCGGTAAAGGGGCGGAAGATGGGGAAGGAAGCATCATGCAGCAAACTCACCGGGCTTATGGTCCGTCAACGCTTTCTCAGTTCCGCGGAATTGGCAGTCGCCACACGAAATCCCGTCGCATGAGACCGTCGCTGGTGGCGGCTTTGGCGATTGCGCTTGCGGGCTTTGCGACGACCGTGTCGGCTGACCCTGCCGCACATTTTGAATTGCGACTTGGTGCATCCGAGTCAGATGCTGTGATTAATATCGGTGAATCGCTCGAACTCGAAGTATGGGTCGAAATCACGGATCCCCCAGACGCAAACTCGATGATGAACAGCTTCGCGTTCTTTCTGAAAGCGGACACTTCCGAGGTCATCACTTACAACGGCGACTTTGTTCCGGCGCCGGCCTTTTCCGGCTGGAGCCCGTTGAGCTCCGGCATGGACAACTTGCCGGACACGGGTGATTTCGATCGTGCGTACTTCACATTCCAGACACAGACGCCGGAAGGAATCGGTGCGCCGACACGATTGGGGACGTTCACGGTGTCGGGCCTGGAACTGGGAACAGTGGGTTATGAGTTTTCGATTCAGATTCCGCAGCGACTTTGGTCTGTTGGCATCACCGGTCAGATTCTTCAAGGACCCCAGGTGACGGGATCAATCGCACCGGAAGTCGCTTCCATTGAAGTTGTCGATGAGCCCATCGCGCGATCAGCCGACGCGGACGGCGATTGCGATATCGACCTGCGCGATTACCGCGAACTTCAGCTCTGTGCGGTACCGGACGGCCAAATGGTGTCGACCAATGGCTGCGAACTGCTCGACTTAAACGGTGACAACTTCATTGACGGGGCGGATACGAATTTGCTGGTGGAGCAGATTACTGGTGCGATGCCCTGGCCGGGCGACATGGACATCGATGGCGATGTCGATCTCGCCGACTACGCCCGCTTCCAGATTTGTCTGACCGGCTTTGCTGAACCGGGCCTGGAAGAATTCTGCGCGTACATCGATATCAACCGTGACTCATCGCTGGATGAAAACGACTACAAGAAATTCCACGACAATCTCGTCGGACCGCAGTAATCACTTTCCAAATAGCAAATGACGGGCAATGCCTTGTGCAAATGGTTTGACGTTGAAGCCTCGACACAAGGCGGCGCCCGAGGTACGGTCGGTGCATGACAACAGGACACGTATTCATCGCAACGAGCCTGGACGGATTCATCGCCCGCACAGACGGTGATCTGGATTGGCTGATGAAGTTCAACACGGATGGGGAAGACCACGGATTCGACGCATTGATGGCTTCCGTTGAGGGGCTTGTCATGGGCAGGGGCACGTTTGAAAAGGTGCTCACTTTCGGCGAATGGCCCTACACGAAACCGGTGATTGTGCTGAGTCGAACCATGAAGGATTCGGATGTCCCGGATCATTTGCGCGGCAAGGTTCGCCTGTCCGCCGCACCCCCGAGGATTCTGATGGAGCAATTGAACGCCGAGGGTTGGCGCGGCGCTTACGTGGATGGTGGGAAGGTCATTCAATCGTTCCTTGCGGAGGGGCTGATCGCGGACATGCTACTGACCCGCGTTCCGGTCTTGATTGGCGAAGGCCTGCCGCTGTTTGGAGCCCTTCCGCACGACATCGGCTTGGAGCATCTGGAAACGAAAGCCTTCCCATCGGGATTGGTCAGCTCAAGATACCGGGTTAACCCGCGAAACGCCGTCGAATCCCGTTGAAGACGTCCAATCCGATTGTCCCCCAATTCGCCAGATCCTGCCCCGAATCTGCCAATTAACTACAGACGGGTTCCCGACATATCCGCGCAATTCTTGCGCAAAGGGGCGATTTTCGGTCGACCTCAGCCGTTTTGAAAAAAATCTTTAGCGAAAAATGGCGACGCGCGGCAGCGTTGAAATCGGGGGGATGGGCTGTTTATCAGCCCTGTGCAATCGATTTCCTTCTCAAATTAACCGATGTGACAAGATGGAATTCTTCCCATTTTGACTAGTCTAATCAGATAGCCCAAACCGACTAAGGGAAGGTTCTGCCAGAAGGATTGGAGAAAGTCACAAGCCCGTTACTTCGGCAGGGTGAACAAGGAAGCCAAAACCCAAAAAAGAACCGCAAGTCTTAGTACTTCGACAAGGAGCATTGCAGATGGCGCGCAAGCAACAGACAGCCTCACCGGTCGATAAGGTTTGGAAGCGATTTTTGAAGACCCGCAAAGTCGCCGACCGCAATCATCTGGTCGTCAATTATGCCCACTTGGTTCATGCCCACGCGGCTCGGTTGTCCAGACGCCTGCCGGCTCAGATTACTTACGATGAAATATGCAGCGCCGCGTTTGACGGATTGATCGAAGCCGTTGAAGCATACGACCCCCGCCACAAAGCCAAGTTCGAAACATTCTGTCAGCAGCGTATTTCCGGAGCCGTGATGGACTGGCTCCGCAGCCTCGACCCGCAGAGTCGAACCGTGCGTACGTTTGAAAAGCGTCGCATGAAAGCCAAGGAAATGCTCGACACGGAAAACTGTCGTCCGCCAACGGCCAACGAAATCGCCGATCGCATGGGCGTCGATGTTCAGCGCTATGAAGATCTGTCGCGTCTTTCGCAGTTGGGCAAGGAAGTCCACTTCAGCGCCATGGAATCAGAAGACGGCGCCCGCACCCGTGGCCCGTCGCGCTCATGGGATGTTCGCGACACGCACAGCGTCGACCCTGCACTCAGCACCTCGCGTCAACTGCTCACCGAACACATCAGCAAGGGACTCGCCCGCGAAGAGCGTTTGATTCTCGTGCTTTATTATTACGAAGAACTGACGATGGCCGAGATCGGAACCGTCTTGAATCTCTCCGAGTCGCGCGTCAGCCAGATCCACAAGGATATCCTGCAACGTCTGCGTCAGCGTTTTGGTTCGTCGCTGGCTGAGGAGTTGGCCGCCTGAGATTGAGGTCGGCTGATTCCTTCACTGCTCGCAGAGCAGTGGCACATTCAATATCGTTTTTTGTTCCTTCGGAATGGCCACGACATGTGGCCATTTTTTTATGCGCACAGGGCTTGCGGTTCTATTCGGTCGCTTGTTGGTCGTGTGTTGTTTATGATGCGCGTATGGAGCGGAATTTGAAAATGGTGGTGGCGTATGATGGCACCGACTTTCACGGTTGGCAGCGGCAGCCGGGTCTGCGCACGGTCCAGGGCGAGCTTGAAGCGGCGGCTCAACGCGTGCTGCGCCATCCGTTTTCAATTCGCGGCAGCGGGCGGACGGATTCGGGCGTTCATGCGCGCGGGCAGGTGGCCAACGTTCACACGACGTGTACGATTCCGAGTGACAAACTGCGTCATGCCATTGGCGGACGATTGCCCGAAGACATGAGTCTGCTCGACGTGAGCGATGTGCATCCGGAGTTTGATGCGATCTCGTCGGCGACGAGCAAGTGCTACCGCTACCGGATTTACAACAACTCGCGCCGGCCCGTCGATCGGCAGAGTCAGCGCTACACGTACCACTGCTGGCATGAACTCGATGTCGAGCGGATGCACGACGCCGCGTTTCATTTCCTGGGCACGATGGATTTCAGCGCGATGGCCGGTGCCGGCTGTGAACGCGAAACGATGGTTCGCACGGTCCTCCGCTGCGATGTGCATCGGCATTTCGATGAAATTCGCATCGACGTGGTGGGGAAAGGGTTTCTTTATCACCAGGTGCGCAACATGGCCGGCACACTCGTGGAGATCGGGCGCGGACATTGGCCCGTCGATAAACTTCCCGAGATTCTCGAGAGCAAAGATCGGCGCAATGCCGGTCCGACCGCGCCGGCAGAAGGCTTGAGCCTGCAATGGGTACAGTACCCGCCCAACCTCCTGCAACCACCGCCTGATTCTTCGCCCAACCCACATTCTTAGCATACAATGCGGCTTATGAATGTCGTCGAAATCCACAATCTGGCCAAGAGCTATCAAGATGTTGTGGCGCTGCGGGACGTGTCGCTAACCGTACCGACAGGTTCGCGGTTTGGTTTTCTTGGACCCAACGGTGCGGGAAAGTCCACGACACTGCGCATCTTAATTGGATTGCTGCGGGCGAGCGGTGGAAGCGCCCGCGTGTTCGGTTTGGATGCGTGGGGCGAATCGACGGCGATTCGAAAGCGGCTTGCCTATTTGTCGGGTGATGCGCGGTTGTATGGCGGGATGACGGGGCACGGGCTGTTGAGGTTCGTGGACCGAGCGCGCGGGGGCGGCGGATGGGCGGAAGCTTTGCGCCTGTGCGAGCGATTTGAGTTGGCCGCAGAGCGAAAGATCCGCAGCTACTCCAAAGGGATGCGGCAGAAGCTCGCGATCATCCAGGCGCTGATGCATAAACCGGAACTCTTGATTCTCGACGAACCCACCAGCGGACTCGATCCTTTGATGCAGCAGGCGCTGTACGACGAGTTGCGCGACGCGACGGCTGAGGGACGCACGGTGCTGTTTTCCAGCCATACGCTGAGCGAAGTGGAGCAACTGTGCGATCAGGTCGCGATCGTTCGCAGCGGCAGGATTGTGGAGGCCGGTACGACCGAGTCGCTGCGGAAACGGGCGCTTCGGCGCGTCGTCTTGAAGCATTGCAACCAATTGCCCGAATCGTTTTCAACGCCAGAAGGATTGACGGTTCACGGGACGAAGAATGGCACTGTCACCGGCACGTGGTCGGGACCGGTCGATCCGTTGATTGCATGGCTTTCAACGCTGCAACTCGATGATGTGTCGATCAGTCAGCCGAGCCTGGAAGATCTGTTCGCGACGTACTACCGAGAGCAGGGGGACTAGCGGCGTATGAATGTGGCCCTGTTTCTAAAAACGCTGCGCGATCATCGGGTATTCATCATCGGTGGGTGTTTTCTGGTGGTGTTGTTCGTCGTGGTGTTTCTGTTTGCGATCGATTCGCTGCCGATGGAGCAGACGGAAGTCTGGATGAACGTCCCCTGGATCAAGTCGCTGAT
This sequence comes from Phycisphaerales bacterium UBA1845, assembly GCA_002338715.1. Taxonomy (GTDB): domain Bacteria; phylum Planctomycetota; class Phycisphaerae; order UBA1845; family UBA1845; genus UBA1845. The sequence continues at coordinate 24,564 of DDIR01000098.1, forward strand.
CAGTTCGCTGATGGGTTCGGAGATGACCGGGGCGTTTGAGACCAGCGGGATGGCCACGTTTGTGTTTACGCATCCGGTGGTGCTGGCCGTCGTGATTGCACTCGTGTTTTCGATCGGCAGTGCCTCGCTCGTGGGCGAGATCGATCGCGGGACGATTGATTTGCTCGCGAGTTTGCCGATTTCGCGATCGAGCATTTACGTTTCGGTGTCGACGGCGCTGATCGCGTGCGGGCCAATGCTCTGCGTGTCGCTTTGGGGCGGCGTGTTGATTGGCAGATGGCTGACCGGGCAGAGTGACATCCGCATGGATGATCTTGCGTTGGTGGCGGCACAGTTCTTCTTTGTGTACGTGTTTCTTTGCGGGATGGCGCTGGGTGTTTCGGCGATGTGTAGCCGGCGGCAGGTGGCGCTGGCGATTTGCTTTGGTGTTGTTCTTTATGCGTTCACCGTCAATGTTCTATCCGCATTTTGGCCGGCGCTTGAAATCGTTTCATACAGCAGTTTCTTTCGCTACTACGGTCCATTGAAAATTGTCGAAGCCCACGCGGTTCAGTGGGGATCGGTGTTGGTGTTGACTGTTGCGGGGGCGGTGTTGTGGACGGCGGGTTTGTTGGTGTTTCGGTCGCGTGATTTTCCGTCGACGTGATGGGGATTGGCGCGATGTCGGACTTTGAGATAAGCGGATGAAAATCGCCCACGTCATCACCAGATTGATCATCGGCGGCGCGCAGGAGAATACGGTGCTGACGTGCGCCGGTCTGCGCGATGGCGGGCATGACGTGACGTTGATCGCAGGACCGGAGACCGGCCCGGAAGGTTCACTTTGGCCGCAGGCGGACGCTTCGTGTACGCACACGATCAAGCTCGACTCGATGCGCCGCAGCGTCAAGCCGCTGCTCGATTACAAGTGCGCCGGCGAGTTGGCTGCAATTTTCAGACGCGAAAAGTTCGACATCATCCACACCCACAGCAGCAAAGCCGGCATTGTCGCGCGCTATGCCGCTCACAAAGCAGGCGGGGCGAAGGTTGTTCACACGATCCACGGCATGAGTTTCAACCGCACGCAATCGAAACTGACGCAACGTGTCTTCGCGTATCTCGAGCGCCGAGCCGCCCGTTGGACCGATGCGATCATCAGCGTTGCAGACGCCATGACCGAGCAATCCGTCAACGCGAACATCGCCCCGCGCGAACGCTTCACGACGATTCGATCGGGCATCGAAACGACGCTCTTCGAGCCGAATGCACAGACCCGAGCCGAAGTCCGAAAGCGCTGGGGGATGGCCAATGAGGCGGTTGTTGTCGGAACCGTGGCGCGACTGTTTGAAAACAAGGGGTACGAGCACATCCTAAAGGCGATGCCCGCGATCGTTCGGATGTGCCCCCACGTGCGGTTTGTGTGGATCGGCGACGGCGCCCACCGCGGTCAATATGAGGCGGAACTGGCCCGACTTGGCTTAAGCGATCGCGTTGTGTTTACGGGGCTGGTTTCGCCTGATGAAGTCGCCCGTTTGATGAACGGGATGGATATTCTCGTGCACGCATCGATGTGGGAGGGATTGCCGCGCGTGTTGGTGCAGGCGTCGCTGATGAAAGTGCCGTGCGTGAGTTTCGACAACGACGGTGCGCCCGAGGCGATCGACAACGGTGTGAGCGGCTGGCTGGTGCCGCTTGGCGATTGCACTAAGTTGGGTGAACGCGTCGCACACTTGTGCAATGATGCAGAACTTCGGGCGTCGATGGGGGAAGGGGCGCGGGCGCACTGCGTGGAGCGCTTTGACGTGCAAAAGATGGTCGATGACATTGCGAACCTGTATGAGAAACTCGTCGCCAGCCCGGCGCGATGATGCGTGATAATGGCGGGGGCTAGGCGCATCGGGCCAATTTTTCCGAAATTGCATTCACTTCAGTTATCAGCCAAACGCACCGGCGAACCGCCGATTGCGACGTTTGGTCCAACTCTTTATCAGACCCATTTTTAGTTGCCGACAATGATATAGGGCGGAAAGTATCAAACCGACTCGCGGTTGGTCGCGATGTGTTTTGACCGTGAACCTTTTGGTGTCTACGAATCGAGTGACGTTGCAGGTGCACACGGAGCGTGCGCTTGCGGAGTGGATTGATGGAGTCCACTCGTTGGGAACGTGGAGAGAGAGATGACAGAACGACGTAATCTTGCAGGCAATGCGCATCGTCGCCGAGGGGCTACGGCGGTGATGGTTGCGATTGCCATTCCGGTGATCATTGGGTTCGCCGCACTGACCATCGACGTCGGGTTGATTTACAACACCAAGACGGATCTGCAGCGAGCCGCTGATGCCGCTGCGCTGGCGGCTGCCAGTCGACTTGGCGACTATGCGTCGGGTGATGTGATGGCGCAAGGTCGAGAAGCCGCGATGTCCATCACGGCAGAGAACCGCGTCCTCAACAAACTCATCACGATCGAAGACAGCGACATCACTTTCGGTCGAGCCATTCTCAACAAACAAACTGGACAGTTTGATTTCGTACCGACGAACATCTTTCCAGATTCAGCACGGGTCGTCGTGCGGAAAACGGAAGGGTCGTCCAACGGTTCGCTGAACCTGTTCTTCGCCCGCATTTTCGGAAAGAACACGCAGGATGTGACGGCTGAGGCGATCGCCATGCTGCTGCCGCGCGACATCGCGGTGGTTGCGGACCTTTCCGGGTCACACAGCTACGACAGCCGATTCCAGAATTACAAACGCACGGACATCAATCTTTATGACGTTTGGAGTCATCTACCGGGCGGTATCGAAGATGTGGATTCGGTTTGGGCGGACGATGCGGCTGCCCTTTCGGATGAGGAACTGGCGCAGCGGGCTGGACCGGCATGGGGATTTTTCAAGCGGTTGGGATACGGTCAGCAACAGACTCCTTCCGACTACAACCCCAATGCGGACCCGGGATTGATCAAGCTGGGTTATCGCTCGAACACGTCGAATGCGGTGCTTGAGAGCTACCTCTTCGATCAGGGTTACAGCGAAGACGAAGTCGACGTACTCATGTCCGGTGACCAGGACAACAACACGACGGCGTACACGTATCGCGTGGCTGTGGCGCTGGGGTTGGCCAACTGGAACAGCGGCATAAGCGGTGGTCGCTGGGAAAGCACCGGTGGTTCGGGCGGCAATGGAAACGGGTCGATCGGCGGAAACGAGATCGTCTGGGCGGAGAAGTTCGGCGATCGTTCGCTGGATGAATCTGCGAATATCTGGCAGGACTACATCAAGAATTACGTTCAATCGTCGCGGTCCAGCATGGCCAAGGCCAACAGCAACATGCGCTATCAGTTCGGGCTCAAGACGTTCGTCGATTATCTTTTGAACAACCGTGCGTCACACGAGCAGACGCCGGAGCTTGCAAACACGCCGCACTATCCGATGCAAGCCGTCAAGGATGCGGTCAGTCACCTGACGTATACGATTGAAAATCTCCACAGCAACGATCGGTTATCGCTCGAGATTTACGCCACGCGGGCTGTTCACGAAGTGGACCTCACCAATGATTATGAAAAGGTCAGCAATCGCCTGAACGAAATGCAAGCTGCCCACTACACACAGTCGACCAACATCGGCGGCGGCATCCTTCGCGGGATCGAAACGCTGACCGGAGGCAATGCGAATCCGGCATCGCGCAAGGTGATGGTTCTCTTGACGGACGGGATGGCCAACATCGGTTGCGAAACCTGCACCAGCTATGACGAATCCGGTGGCGCCCGCTACGCCCGCGAGATGGCACAAGCCGCGGCTGACGCAGGCATTCAGATTTACACGGTCAGCGTCGGTACCGATGCCGACGAGAATCTCATGGGCGACATTGCGTCGACTTCCGGCGGTACGCACTTTCATGCGGAGGGAACGATTGACCAGTACAGCGATCAGTTGGACGCAGTGTTTGAACTCATCGGTGGGTCGCAGCAGGTGGCATTGATCAAGTGAGACAATTGGCCGCGGTTCGTGCGTGCGGCAAGAAATACTGCGACGCTTTCAATTGAAAAGACTCTCGTCGGGTTCTTGAACCTGACGAGAGTCTTTGTTTTATCATCGAATTGGGCTGCTTATGCAGAGACCTCATGCAGAGATGATGGCTTCATTTTCTGAATGTGACGCGGCGTTGGCAGGCGTTGGGTTGCCATCGGCGCCGATCGAGCTGGCCAGGTGCAGACGAAGGTCCTGCAATTTCGCAACGAGTTCGGTCAACGACTGATTGCGACCGCCCGATGATTCACCGGCTTGGTTGGCGAGTTCAAGAACTTCACTCACCGTCTTGATTTCCGCTTCGCGATCGCAACGCAGCGAGTCGGCTGCCCTGCGGAATGAGTCGTGGAACGATTTTAATTCGTCCTTGGCCCGCAGCGGTCGCACCTTTGGGATCTTGCTGTTTGAAAGGTCAGCGAAGTAATTCATCATCACGTGGATGGGACCACCGATGCGATGCGTCAGGATCATGGTCCATGCGGCGAAACCGAGGGCCATCAACAGGGCGAACGCGCCGGCGAAGATCAAGATGCCAACCGTGTTTTCAAGCGGCTGTGCTTGTGAAAGATGCAGCAGTCGCTCGCGTGCCTGGTAATAGACCATGCCGTAAAGCACCGTGCTCATGATGCTGGAGGCCAGGAACACGCCACCACCGACGAGGCTGATGTACTTCCATTGAAACGCCGGGTTGATGATGTACTTGCGTCGGCGGTTCTGCTTGGGCACTGATCGCTTGCCCTTGATCGTGTCATTTGTGTTTGGTTTCATCGCCAGTTCAACTCCTGAAAGCTGCTGCACCCGTTTTGTCTGGGGAATTCTGCCCGAACTGGTTTCATCGTACGATTCGATCCGGAGTTGGACGTTGTGAGAGGGACTTGATTTTGGGCGTTTGGGTGCGTCGGGTGGGTGTGCGTCAGATAACATCCGGCCAAGTCAGCCAAATGACAAAACCCGCGCAATCTTTGCCAGTTTCGAATCGAGCCGGTTGCATTTTGACCGAATCAAACGACTTCAATCGCGCTGAAGGGCTGTCAACTGGGGATTCGGGGTGGTGTGGGCGAGTGGCCTTTGGGTGCAGACTGCTCTAGAATCGCCTCCTCACGCGTACCGACGCGATTGGCTGACACCGCAAGGCGACCCGATGCCCAAATCTGAAAACAACAATCCGAAGCGAGACGACGGCACGGGGCTGATTGATACGGATCCGTGGTTGGAGCCGTATGCCGAGGCGCTCCGCCATCGCAACAAAACCTATCGGACCAAGCTCAAAGCGATCGAGGCGGCAGAGGGGTCGCTCGAAGCGTTTGGCCGAGGGTATGAATTCTTTGGATTCAATCGCGGTGAGCACGATGGCGAGCCGGGCGTGTTTTATCGCGAGTGGGCGCCGGGGGCTTCGGCGCTGTTTCTGACCGGCGACTTCAACGGGTGGGATCGCAAGTCGCATCCGATGACGCGGTCGGAGTATGGGGTGTGGCATATTTTCTTGCCGGACCGTGAGTACGCCGATCGCTTCAAACATGGCGGGTTGGTCAAGGTGCACGTCGAAAGCATTGCCGAACCGCTCGATCGCATCCCGGCATACATTCGTCGCAGCGTGCAAGACCCTCAGACCGCCAGCTTCACCGGTCAATATTGGCAGCCTGACACACCGTTCGAATGGAAGCACACGGTTCCGAAACTCGATGGCGGTTTGCGCATTTACGAAGCGCACGTGGGGATGTCATCGGAAGACGAGCGCGTGGCGACGTTCGAGGATTTTACGCGAGATGTTCTGCCGCGCATCGCCAAGTACGGGTACAACGCCATTCAACTGATGGCCATCCAGGAACACCCTTATTACGGTTCCTTCGGTTACCACGTCAGTAATTTCTACGCGGTTTCGTCGCGATTCGGCACGCCGGAAGATTTGAAGCGATTGATCGATACCGCCCACGGTCTGGGTCTGCGCGTGCTGCTCGATCTGGTGCACAGCCACTCGGTCAAGAATGTGCACGATGGTTTGAATGCGTTTGATGGAACGGATCATCAGTATTTTCATGCCGGCGGAAAGGGCGAGCACCCGGATTGGGATTCGCTGCTCTTTGATTACAACAAGTGGGAAGTGCAGCGGTTCTTGCTGAGCAACGTGCGCTTCTGGCTTGAGGAATACCACTTCGACGGTTTTCGTTTTGATGGCGTGACCAGCATGATGTATCTGCATCATGGCAATAAGGCGTTTGGCAGTTACGACGACTATCTGATTCATGATTTGGATGAGGATGCGATCGCGTACCTGCAGTTGGCCAACAAGCTTGCGCACGACGTCAATCCCGATGTGATCACGATCGCGGAAGACGTGTCGGGCATGGTCGGGTTGTCGCGGCCGGTGTCGGAGGGGGGGCTTGGGTTTGATTATCGCCTCGCAATGGGCATTCCCGACTACTGGATCAAACTGCTCAAGCACTCGCGCGACGAAGACTGGCAGATGGGTGAGATCTATCACACGCTGACCAATCGCCGCCGCTCGGAAAAGCACGTCGCCTATGCGGAGAGCCACGATCAGGCGCTGGTGGGTGACAAGACGCTGGCGTTCTGGTTGATGGATGCGGCGATGTATTGGCACATGGATCGCGCCAGTGAGAACCCGGTGATCGATCGGGGGATTGCGCTGCACAAGATGATTCGGCTGATCACCTTCGCGCTGGGCGGCGAGGCGTATTTGAATTTCATGGGCAACGAGTTCGGTCATCCCGAGTGGGTGGACTTTCCGCGGGAGGGCAATGGGAATTCGTTTAAGCACTGTCGCCGGCAGTGGTCATTGGTGGATCACGATGCGCTGCGCTATCAGTTCCTTGCCGCATTCGACAAGGCGATGCAGGGGTTGGATGAGCCGTTTGGCCTGCTGGCGAGCGATTTAATCGAGCAGCTCAACGTCGATGAAGCGCAGAAGGTGTTGATCTTCCGGCGGGGCCCACTGGTGTTCGCGTTTAACTTTCATCCGAACCAGTCGTACGAGCACTACCGTTTCGGCATTCCCGATCCGACGAACTACCGCCTCGTGCTCAATACCGATGCCGTGGCGTTTGGCGGGTTTGGCCGCGTGCCCGACGATCAGGTCTATCCCAAGCAGATTCAGACGTATCATTCGCGTTTACAAAGCGTGCAAGCCTATTTGCCAGCCCGTTCCGCCCAGGTGCTGGCTCCGGTGGATTCCAAGAAACGTTAAGAGGCGACTTCGCATTTGTCCAAACCTGTGTGCGTTGCTTTCTTATTCTTGACTGGTCAGTCCAAATATGGGATAAGATTGGGCATGGTACCGGGACGACCGTTGGAATTTGATCGCGACGAGGCGCTGCAGAAAGCCGTCGAGGTGTTTTGGGAGAAGGGGTTTCAGGCCACGTCGATCGATGATCTGACCGCGCGGATGGGGATTGGCCGGCAGAGCCTTTACAACACTTTTGGTGACAAGGAGTCGCTGCTGGGGGAGGCGATTGAGGCTTACTTCCAAGCCGCCTCTGCCCCGATGCTCGCAATCCTGAACGCTCCGGGATCGCCCGCGGGCAACCTCGCCACATTTTTCCGAAAGACCGTCGATCGTTGTGCGTCCGGCGATCACAAGGGATGCCTGATGGTCAACACCGGGGTCGAGTTCGCGGGGATGGGGGCCGACTCGCCGATCCTCAAGGCCATTCGCGATCGATTCAAGGCGCTGGAGCGGGCAATCCGGCAGACGATCAAGCAGGCGATCGATGCCGGTGAATTGAGCAAGTCGACCGATCCGCTGCAACTGGCGACGTTTCTCGTCGGTGTGTTTCAGGGGATGCTCTTGATGTGCAAGACGGGGGCGTCGCGCGAAACGTTGGAGCGGGTGGCGGCTGGTGCGATCGCGTCGCTAACGAAGTGAAATTTTTTTGACGGATTTTGGAATACATAGTCCAGAACAAATCACCAATGGCGGAAGGCAACGGGCCGCCGCCTGCAGGTATGGAAAGGAGACGCTGCACATGTCGCGCAAAGCATTCATCAAAGAGGGCTTGAAGCTCTCACGCGGATTCACCAACCGGATGTTGGACAAATTCGAGAAGGACAGTGATTGGCTTTACCAGGTTCATCCGGAAGCCAACCACGCCATGTGGTGTGCGGGGCACATTGCGTTGGTTGACGAGTTTTTTGTCAAGCTGACGTGTCCCGAGAAGGCCATCGACCTGTCAGCCGACGAAAAGTTGTTTGGCATGGGCACGAAACCGGTCTCCGACGCATCCGCATATCCGACGCCCGCAGAGATTCGCAAGCGGCTAAGCGATTCGCACGAAAGGTTGTTGGGCGTGCTGGAGGGTTTGTCGGAAGACGATCTGGACAAGCCCACTCCCGAAGGTTCACCGGATTTTCTGCCGACGTTGGAGTCGGTCTTTCGGCTGGCGGTCTTTCACGAAGGCGTTCACGCGGGACAGATGAGTATTGCCAACCGTGGGTTGGGGCATGCACCGTTGATCGGTTAGCGGGCCAGGTGGTCATTGGTTCAAAGGCTGGGGCGGGGTTGCTGTCGTATTTGGTGCTGTCGCGTCCAATTCATAAAACGAGCGTCAAAACGTTGGCCGGAGAATGGGGTGGGCCTCATTTTCCGGCTTTTTTTCTGCGAACCCGGTCGCTTTCGCGATTTCGTTTCAGAACCCGATCGGGTTCAGACAACTGATTAAAGAAGGGCCGGATGGAAGGAAGGGCTTATCGCATCGCGACGATGACGATGAGCCCAAGCATCCAGCAGTAGTAACAGAAGTAGTGGAGCTTCGCGTTTCGCACGGCTGACATGAGCAGGCGAAGGGCGAAGTATCCGGTCGCGGTCGCCACCAAAGCCCCCATCAGAAGCGGTCCCGTCATGAAGCCACTCAGGCTCATGGCGGGATCGTTTATCACATCCTTGATCTGCAATAGCGCCGCTCCGCAGATTGCGGGGATGGCGATGAAGAAGCTGAATTCGCCAGCCCACTGCCTCTTGATTCCGCAAAGCATCGCCAGCGAAATCGTGGTGCCACTGCGTGACACGCCCGGCAAAATCGCGATGCCCTGACCGAGTCCGATGACGAACGCCCGACCCCATCCGAAACGTCGCCACCCGCGTTTGGGGCGGGGGATTTTGCCCGTGATCCAAAGCAGTGAGCCGGTGCCGATCAGCGCGATGCCGATCCCCAGCCGATTGCCAAATGCCTGTTCGAGTTGATCCTTGAACGTCAGCCCGATGATGGCGGTGGGGATGCTGGCGACGACACCGAGGGCTGCGATCTTCCAGGCGATCCGCCGGCCTTCAAACTTGGGGTTCGTTTCGGCGATGAGTCGCGTGAAGTATGCGATGAACTTTCGGGCGAAGACCATGGTGACTGCGAGGACGGTGCCGAGGTGAACCGCGATGTCGAAGATCAGCATCGATTGCGATTCAGGTTGAAGGTCGAACCAGTGCGCGCCCAATGCCAGATGCCCGCTGCTGCTGACGGGAAGAAATTCGGTCAATCCCTGGACGAGGCCAAGGATGATGGCTTGCAGGTACGAGAGTTCGTTCACGAGGCGTCCGTTTGCGTGAGGATGTCTTTGGATTGGTAGAGGTACGGAAGCATGGACAGCGTGGTGATAAGTACGGTGGACCAGACGATGATCTGAATGGGCAAACGGTTGGCGTCGGCGGCAGGCTCTTTGCTGTGGGCGATGATAAAGAGAATGACGGGGATCGCGCCGCTTTGAAACATCATCTTGGCTTTGCCGTAGATGTTGGCGCCGAATGCCGTGCCCTTGGCTTCGGAGAATCCGCGCAGCCCAGTGACCAGCAGTTCGCGTCCGAGGATAAGCACGACCATCCACGACTTCATGTGGGTGATCTGCACGCCGTCTTCGGTGCGAAAGTTACCGCCCGCGAGAAACACGAACGCACCACACACCAGCACCTTGTCGACGAATGGATCGAGCACGCGGCCAAACGCGGTCACCTGGTTGTGGCGCCGGGCAAGGTAGCCGTCAAGCGCGTCGGTCATCGCCGCGACCATGAACAGGATCGCGCACGCGTCGAGGATCCAGGTCTGCGGCGCTGAGACGATATCGAATTGCGACAGCAGAGCGAAGAAGACGATCGCGAGCAGCAGTCTGGTCAGTGTGATCTGATTGGGCAGATTCATGTTGTTGCGTTTGATTCCGTCGGTCTTAGGACAACGTCGGAAGCGAAATTGTCTTGGGTACGGCCAACAAATCGTAATCGTCGCGCCCCACGCAGCGGACTCGGGCGAATTGACCGGGCTGATAGTCGCAGTCGCGAAGCAGCGTGACGCTATCGACCTCGGGCGCTTGTCCAGCGTGACGCGCCTGCTGGATGCCGTCAAACGGAGGCGTATCGACGATGACGTCGAAGTCCTGGTTGATGCGGTGGTCTGCCCGTTTGAATGCGATTTCCTGCTGAGTCAGCATCAATTCCTGGCGACGGCGGAGCTTGGTCTCGCGGTCGATCTGATCTGTCATACGACCAGCCGGCGTCTCCGGTTCCAGAGAGTACGGGAATACACCCAACGCGTCGAACTCAAATTCCTGGATAAACTCGATGAGTTCCTGGTGGTGGGCTTCGGTTTCTCCGGGGAAGCCGGTGATGAGCGTGGTGCGCAGGGTGACATCGGGGATGCGGGTCTTGATCCGGGTCAGCAGATCGACGGTCGTCTTGCGATCGACGCGGCGATGCATGGCTTTGAGCATCTTGTCGCTGATGTGCTGCAGCGGCATGTCGACGTACTTGACGATTTTGTCGCACTCGGCGATGGCGTCGATCATCGCATCGGTGAAGACCGACGGATAGACGTACATCAGGCGAATCCACGACAGGCCGTCAAGTTCGTTGAGCTGACGGAGCAAGCCAGCCAGCCCGGGTTCGTAGCCCATGTCGTGGCCGTAGCTGCTGGTGTCCTGACCGATGAGCGACAGTTCGACGGCTCCGTCGGCGATGAGTTCGCGGGCTTCGTCGAGAATGATCTGCGGCGGTTTGCAGTGCATCGGCCCGCGGATGCTCGGGATCGTGCAGAAGGTGCACTTCTGATCGCAGCCTTCGCTGATTCGCAGGTATGCCCAGTGTCTCGGGGTGATCCGCAAGCGGGCGGTATCGATGTTGACGAAGGGGTGATAGTCGCCGAGGTATTTGTCGACGACGTTTCGCTCACGTGATTTGTTCAGCACAGCCCGGACGACGTCGTCGCGATTGTTGACGCCGACGAGGGCGTCGATCCCCGCGACCGCTTCTGAAAGCTGCACGCCATCACGTTGCACGAGGCACCCGGCGACGACGACGCGGTTCAGACGGGACTTGCGCGACTTCTTGGATTTGACGAGATCGCGGATGATCCCGGTGGCTTCGATCCGGGAATCTTCGAGGAACCCGCAGGTGTTGACCACGACGACATCGGCATCGTTTTCGTCGGCGACGAGCACGCACCCGGCTTCTGCCAGTTGACCGAGCATCTTCTCGGAGTCGACGGTATTTTTGGCGCACCCCAGGGATACGAATGCGACGTGTTTGGGAGCGAGTTGTTTCATGCAGTTTCGTCCAATTCCGGGGCGCCCGAGGCGGGCGCGGTCATTCGCAGCGGATTCAATGGCGATGACCCGCTGACGGGTATTGTAGCTGGACGGCAGACATTGTCGAAAGTGGGGATGTTTCGCCCAGGATGCATTTACCGGTGGCGGGTTGTCTGAGATGGGGCCTAGAATCTTATGGCTTGAATGCGGTGAAGATTCGGATACGGTGTTGTGTATCCAAATGGATGGAAAAGTCGTCATTTCGATGAATTGAAGGAAGCAGCATGGCCGAGAAAGCCAAAACGCAGACAACGGCGATGGAGACGGTTGAGCCCCTGGGTGAGCGGGTTCTGATCCGCAAGGATGAGGACAAGAAGCGGACCAAGGGTGGGATCGAGTTACCGGACTCTGTCGAGATTCCGACCATTACGGGGCGCGTGGTTGCGGTGTCGGCCCAGATCGAAAACGACGACGACTTCCCGATCCGCCAATACGACAAGGTGCTGTTCAACCCGAAGCATGCGATTCCGGTCGATTTTGAATCGGACAACCAGTTGTTCGTTGTGCCCATCGATGATGTGGTGGCTGTGTTTCGCAAAGTGAAATGACCGCGACGCAAGCGGTTGTCGTAACCACGCACGTCCGCGCGACCTGCGCCCGTACTTTACCCCAGTCGATGGAAAACCATGGCCCATTTTGAATCTCCACTACCCAGACTCATCGGCATGGTGCATCTTCCGCCGATGCCTGGCAGTCCCAATTCGACGCTGAACCTCGACGACATCTTCGAACACGCCATGCGCGATGCGAAGACGCTGAAGGCGGCTGGGTTTGATGGCATCATGGTCGAGAATTTCGGCGACGCGCCATTTACGCGCGGGTCGATCGCGCCGGAGACGGTGGCGGGGATGGCCGTGGTCATTCGCGAGATTTGCAAAGCGTCGCGGCTTCCTGTTGGGGTGAACTGTTTGCGCAACGATGCGCGTAGCGCGCTGGGCATTGCGGCGGCTGTCGGTGCGTCGTTTATTCGCGTCAATGTTCTGACGGGCGTGGCCGCGACCGATCAGGGGATGATCGAAGGCGATGCCTATCAGACGCTTCGCGATCGAGCCGCACTTTGTCCGAATGTGCGAATCCTTGCGGATGTGCACGTGAAGCATGCGATTTGCGTCAATCAGCCCGACATCGCGCTGGCGGCTGAGGAGACGGCGTATCGCGGCGGGGCGGATGCAATCATTGTGTCGGGATCGACGACCGGACGGGCGGTTGATGACGGCGATTTGATGAAGGTCAAAGGCGCGGTGGCGGATAAGCCCGTGTACATTGGCAGTGGGGCGACGAAGGATACGATCGCGAAATTGCTCGCGACGGTGGATGGTGCGATTGTCGGTTCGGCGCTGAAACCGAATGGCGACATCAGTGCACCGATCGATCAGTCGCTGGCGGAAGCGTTCATTGCCGCAGCAAAGTAGGTAGGGTGGGCCGTGCCCACCATTCTTGTTTGAATGCAAAACCAAATTCTCTTTAACGACGGTGGGCACAGCCCACCCTACCAAGCAAATGTCGAAACCCATCATTCACCTGTCAGCGCCGGCCAACCCTGCCGACGCGATGTTGAAATCGCTGAAATTCGAATCGACGAAGGAACTGGTTGCAGCCGCCCGGGCCGCACTCGGTCCGCGATATCGCGTGCGCGCGAAATCGAAGCTGGTCGAAGCAAAGCTTGATGAACAAAACGGCGGCCGCAGCGACGATCGCGCCCGCATCGACGAATTGCAATCGGTGATCGAGGATGAACGGGTGGTGGCACTCGTCGCGCTGAAGGGCGGCGGTTGGCTGACGCGGATCATTCCGCACCTGGATTTCGCGCCGCTTCATAAACGAAAGACACCGCTGGCGGTCTTTGGCTTCAGCGAAATCACGCCGCTGGTTAATTTGATCGGACTTCGCCGGCGCGGATTTGGGTTCTACTACATGACACCGGGTTATCCGGTGACGGCGATGGAGCGATACGCCCGCCAGAACATTCGGAAGCTGAGGCAGACGCCGATGAGTTCGAAGGCGGTCGGTGCATTTGCCAAGCGCTGGGCGCACAAGCAGGGACGCGAACAATTCGATGCGTATTTTCGCGAACTGGCAGCGGTGCTGGAAGGCGGCGCGCCGGGCAGGGCGGTGACTGGGAAACTCGTCAGCGGTTCGCTGCCCGACGAATCAAGCGCGACATTCATCGGCGGATGTTTGTCGTTGGTGACGCCCTTGACCGTTGCGGCGTACGCCAAGCAAATCAAGCCCGATGGCAAGTGGATCGTGTTGGAAGATCTTGGTGAAGCCCCGCATCGCATCGATCGTCAGTTTGCCCACCTCAAGTTGGCTGGTTGGTTTGAGAAGTGCGCGGGTGTGCTCGTTGGTGACTTTCACATGGGCGGTCGCGATCAAGCCGCAGAGACGTTGGCGATTCTCGATTATCATTTGCCAACGCAGCGCAGCGTGCCCGTGGTTCAAACGAACCTCGTCGGTCATACCTGGCCACAAGCGATGCTTCCCGTGGGACGCGCGTTGACGATGCGTTGCCAACCGGGTCGCGGGCGCCACAAGGATGTAACGATTACCTGGCCGACGGATCGATTGCGCGTTGTTGGTGCGTAGACGCCTGTTCTGTTGTGACTGGGGGCAGGTTGCTTGACGATTTCGGTGGTGACGGATAGCCTCCCTCATCCGCCCAAGGCGGTGGAGGCGCCCGCAATTTCGGGATGCCCGACGCTGAAATCTGGCCAATATTTCACACACAACAGCACGTGCTAAGGAGCTGACCAATGGCATTTGAATTACCCCCGCTTCCGTATGATTACAACGCCCTCGAACCGCACATCGATGCCAAGACGATGACGATCCACCACGACAAGCATCATGCCGGTTACGTGGCCAAGGCGAATGCCGCATTGGAATCAAGCCCGGACTTGGCCGCAAAGAGCGTCGAAGATCTGCTGCGCGGTTTGGATTCGCTGCCGGATTCGGTTCGCGGCGCGATTCGCAACAACGGTGGTGGTCACAGCAACCATTCGATCTTCTGGACGATCATGGGACCGGGTTGTGGCGGAAAACCGGGAGGCGATCTGGCCGCGGCCATCGACAGCACGTTCGGCAGCTTTGACGCGTTCAAAGAAAAGTTCGAAGCCACGGCGGCTGGCCAATTTGGCTCGGGTTGGGCGTGGTTGTCGGTGGATGGTTCGGGCAAACTGCACCTAGCGGGATTTGCGAATCAGGACAGCCCGTACAGTCTCGGTTGCACGCCGTTGATGGGCATCGATGTGTGGGAGCACGCGTACTATTTGAACTATCAGAACCGTCGTCCCGATTACATCGCTGCGTTCTGGAATGTCGTCAACTGGGCGGAAGTGGCCAAGCGCTATGCAGCCGCCAAGTAAGTTGGCGATTCAGTTTGATTGAATCGACCGAGTTGATTGAATAAAACGAGCGGTGGGGCCAAAAAATGCCCTGCCGCTCTTTTTGTTGCCCCATCCCGCTGTTCCTGTTGCCGGTAGTCTTGCGGTAATTTGATGGGTTTTCGTTGTCCAAATGCCGGGGCAACCTACAATGGCTGGAAGGCGTGTTGGCGGTTGATCTGGCGCGGGAACACAATCGGCTGACCTTTCGGCGGGATCCCTTCGGGATGACGATGACGATTCAGAATCAAGCGGACAATCAAGTCAATGCCGACGAGACCGTGTGGGATCGAGGTCGGTTGGAAGCGGTGCACACGCAAGCGGACAAGTCGCAACGCGTGCGCCGGATGTTCGATTCGATCGCGCCGACCTACGAGCGGATCAACACGTTGTTCAGCGGCGGGCGCGATCGTCAGTGGCGAAAGCGCACGGTGGAGATCGCCGGTGTGCGCCGCGGTGATTCGATTCTCGACATTGCCTGCGGAACGGGGGATTTGCTCCGGGCGTTTGGGGCTGGGGCGCTTGGACCGGGGCGATTGACTGGAGCCGACTTTTCGTTGGGCATGTTGCGGCACGCGGTGAATTCGGACGCGCCGTCGGCCCACTGGCTGCAGGCGGACGGATTGTCGTTGCCCTTTGCCAATGAGACGTTCGACATCACCAGTTGCGCGTTTGGCGTGCGCAATTTTCAGGATCTGGATACGGGGCTTCGGGAGATGCACCGCGTGTTGAAACCGGGCGGAAGGGCGGTGATTCTTGAATTCACCCGACCCGCCAACCGCTTGATCCGGATTGTGCACGAATTCTATAGCGCTCGTCTCATGCCCTTGGGGGCTCGCATGCTCAGTCGGGATCGGACCGGGGCGTATTCGTACCTACCCAAGTCGGTCGTCAGTTTTGTCGACGCGGGCACGATGTGCAGCAAACTCAAGTCGGCTGGCTTTGCCCGTGCGAGCGCGACACCGCTGACCTTTGGTGTTGTCACGGTCTATCGGGCTGATAAGGTGGCGACATGACGACGGCTGACGCAACCAACGCAAGACGCGACGACAGTATCAACCGCAACGACAGTATCAATCGCGACGACGGGACGGACCCTGATGTGATCGATGTCTGGTCGCGGTCTGCGTCGAAGTATCGCGTCCGGGCGATTGTCCTCCTTCTGATCAACACGGTTCTGTTCGTCGGATTGGGTTGCTTCGCCTATTGGATTCGAACGGGCGTGATGTTTTCGTTTTTGCAACCCGACTATTGGTCGCAGTTGGGGCAGACGTTTTTGCCTCGGGGCGATGCGACCCTCGCGAACTTCGTGCTCTTTCCACTGCGATTGGACCTGATTCCGATGCACGGGGTGGTCGTGGGGCTGCTGCTGGCCGCTTTGGTTTCGATTCCGATTTTAGTCTCAATTCTCTATCGATTCGTCAGTTGCATTCCGTTCTTGCTGATCGTTGCCTTTGTGGCGGTCATGCCCTGGTTGGCGATCACGTTGACGGGCGCGTGCATCCTCGCTTCGATCAAACCGTTTCGCTTTCGCTTTCGCTATGCGTCGGCGCTTCTGGGAATGGTCCTGGTGATGTTTTATTTTTATGGCGCGTCGCGGCAAAGTGCCCAGCAGGTGGCGGAGTATGTGCCATCCGAGCGAATCAAGTTCATCGCGCCGTGGCTTCTGGCGACGGTTGCGTCTTGTTTGCTGATGGGGGGCGTGTTGTTTCTGGCGAAGGTGGTGAACTATCGCCCCGGTGTGATCGCGCCGTTGCTGGTGGTGAGTTTCGCGCTTCCTGTCGTGTTTTTTGAAAAGTATGTGGGGCGCGACGAGCTTTACTATCAGTTGTTGGCCCGCCATTTTCAGGAAGAGTTCTACGTTCCGGAGTACAATTTTTCGGAGCAGTTTGAGCGGTTGGCCTATCGCTACTGGCAGGCCCAACCCGAACCGAAGCAGCCCTTCCCCGTGGTCCGCGAGGTGCTAGAGTTTCGCATGGCGCTGGAATTGGACGTCAAGTCCGAAGTGCGTACCGAGTTTGCAAAACAGCGCGACGCAATCAACAACGAGTGCAAGCATTTTCTCAAGCACTTTCCCGACTCGCGGTACGCGGCGAATGTCCTTTACCTCCAAGGACAGACGCTCGACATGCGCGTCGACCTGAAGGCGTTTCGAAGCCGCGAGAAGATTCTGCGCTATTACGCCGATTTCCCGTCCGATGCGTCGGAGGTTGTTTGGAAAAAGTTGTTGGCAAATGCCGAAAAATCCCGTGCCGCGAAAGTGGCGTTGTACAAGCTCTCGCTGATTGAAGCGCGCAATCATTTTATTGCCGACGCAATTGCCAAACTGGATCGACTCATCGGCGAGAATGAAGCCGACAAAGCCCGTGAACCGCGCGGCGATCCAGGGGCGGTCGGTGTTCTAAAGAGTGCGCCGGCTGACGACCAGCTCAAGATCGATGTGGATATCATCGACTCACGGGCGCGTGAGCTGCGCGACCTGCTGAAGAACAACGCACGCGATCCGCGCTACGATGATCGGCCGCTCTGTGGTTCTCGTTCCGTCGAACCGTTCTGCGGAGGTTTGCTCAAGTCTGATCCGGATCACATGTTGTACGAGCATAATCTGACGACGTTGCTCGAAGTTTATCCGCGAGCGCTGGTCGAAGACAATGTCAAGGTGTTGCTCGCGCTTCAGCAGAAGGATCTGATGCAGCGCGTCCACCTGCTCGAAAATGTCATCGAAGAATATCCGGAAGGCGACGCGCTTCCGCAGGCATATTACCGCTTGGCGATGACGTGGATTGAATTGGGCGACGTGCAGAAAGGCCGCACGATATGCGAGCAGGTGGTCAGCGAGTTCCCCGACAGCATGTGGGCGAATTCGGCGCGGGATTACCTCCGCCAGCCCGCCCCCGTCGAATTGGAAGCGACCAACTAGCGAAGATGACTTCAGTGAACGATAACAAAACATCCAAGCGAATCGTCGTGGGCGTCACCGGCGCCAGCGGGGCGATGTATGCCCAGCGACTCATCCAGTGTCTCGTCGATGCCGGGTCTGAAGTGCATTTGGCGATCACGCCTTATGGGCGGCGCTTGTTTCACGACGAACTCGACTACAGCGAAGTGAACGCTCAGACCCTTTTGGGGAGAGACAACTCGCAACTCATCATCCATCCGCATCAAGACGTCGGCAGCAGCATCGCCAGCGGTTCGATGCACACCGACGGCATGATCATCTGCCCGTGCAGCAGCAACACGCTCGGTTCGATCGCAGCCGGCCTGGGCGGAAACGTGCTGACGCGCGCGGCTCAGGTGACGTTGAAGGAGCGTCGCCGCCTCGTGCTGGTGACGCGCGAAATGCCGATGGGGCACCTCGACCTCGAGAACGCGCTGCGACTCAGCCATGCCGGCGCGGTGATTTGTCCGGCATCACCGGGGTTTTATATGCTCCCGAAGACGCTTGATGACGTTGTTGATTTTGTCGTGGGCAAACTGCTGGATCTCGTCGGTGTGCCGCACAGCCTCAACACGCGCTGGACCGACATGCTCAAGACCCAAGCAGATGATTCCAGCCAATCAGCCAGTTCAAAGGATGCAAGTTGAACGCGCCGTCAGACCAGTCACCCATCAGCGCATCGAGCCCCGCTTCCGAGTCCGCCGACTTTGGGCCCGCCAAACGCGGCGCGATCGAGTCTATTCGCGTCTGGACGGATATGATCAAGTTCGCCCACTCGGTGTTTGCGCTGCCGTTCGCCATCATGGCCACGTTTCTAGCCGGAAGGTCGCTGCCGGGTCAACGACCGAGTTGGCTGCACTTGGTTTTGATCGTCGTGTGCATGGTGGCCGCCCGCAGTGTGGCGATGACCTTCAACCGAATCGTTGACGCACGAATCGATGCCAGAAATCCGCGAACCGCAACGCGCCCACTGCCGGCTGGCAAATTGACGATGCTGCAGGCGTGGGTGTTTCTTGCGATCTTCTTCGTGACATACGCGATCGGTTGCTTCGGGTTTTATATCAAGTTCGACAACCCCTGGCCGATGCTGCTTGGCGGTCCGGTGTTGATGATGCTTTGCGGATATTCCTTTGCGAAGCGATTCACGCGGTGGTCGCATTTTTGGCTGGGGTGTGCCATTGGCTTGTCGCCACTGGCGGCTTGGATCGCGATTCATCCCGCAACGCTGGGTTGGCCGGCGGTTCTGCTTTGGGTGACGGTGATGCTGTGGATGGCGGGGTTCGATATCATCTACGCGTGCCAGGATATCGACGTTGATCGGAAGGAAGGGTTGTTCAGCCTGCCATCGAAAATCGGCCCGGGTGCGGCGCTGATGATCACGCGGGTTGCGCATGTGTTGGTTGTTGGATTGCTGGTGTTGGTCGGAAAACTGTCGGGATTGGGCTGGGTCTATTTTGTCGGTGTTGGCATCGTGGCCGTGCTGCTATTGATTGAAAACTTAAGCGTTCGACCCGACGATTTTTCGAAAGTCAATCTCGCGTTCTTTACCATCAACGGAATCGTCAGTCTCCTCCTGGCGACGTGCACCGTCATCGACGTGCTGATGAACATGCCGCCAGTTCTTTAAAGCGCCGTCATTCCCGCGAAAGCGGGAATCCAGGGGGGAAAAGAAAGTCATTTCTGGCAAGTACCAATCTCCGTACCGCGCATGGCTTGAAATCGCAATCGTCGTCGTCGCTGGCGCAGCAAAAGGAAAACCGTTGATCCCGATTAACTCGGAATCAACGGTTCGATTGTATTTGTGTTGTCCCGCTTCAAGTGCAAACAGGATGCGTGCCTACGCCCCCAGATCAAACGCAACGATTTCTTTGGTATCGCGGGCGTAGAGCGTGTCACCGACGAGGGTCGGAACAGTCCATGCCGGTTTTTCAAATAGCTCTGCTTTTCCAAGGGTTTCCATCCCTTGCGGCGAAATCCTCGCCATCGCCAGCACGCCGTTTTCATCGAGGAAAATCAGCTTGTCATCGGCGTAGATGCAGTTGGCTTTGTGGTAACCGCGTTCCTTCCACGCCACTTCGCCGGTCTTGATGTTGACGGCTGACAACAATGTGACTTTGTCGCCGATCGACGCATAGACATAATCGCCGATGCGTATGGCATTCCAATGGAATAGTTTGACTTTTGCGGATTCCCAAACTTTCTCGACGGTCGTCTTGCCGTCTTTCTGCGACAGTCGCAGCACGCGAGCGCCGCCATCAAGCTGCGTTGCAACCCACAACAGATTGTCTTCGCCCCATATCGCATCGGTTGCGTTGGTTTTGTATTGGTTGGTGCAGGGATAGCTCCAGAGGAACTTGCCGTTGGTCGCGTCGACAGCGACGACGTCGCTCGCGGTGAAGAACACAATCTGATCCTGTCCATCGACGTTGATCACAACGGGTGATGCATAGTTGACGCTGTACGGCTCGCTTTTCCAGACAACCGAACCGTCTTTCGCGTTGAAGGCCATGATGCCGTTCTTTTCACCACCCACGAGTGCGATCACGTTGCCCTTGTAGAGGAGCGGGCTGGCCGCCGACCCGAAATCGAGAACCTGTCCTTCGTAATCCTTGACCAGATCATGCGACCAGATCGGTTTGCCGGTCGCGCGATCGACGCATTGCATGATGCCGGTGAAGCCCAGCGTGATGATGCGGTCTTCGAGGACGAGCGGTGTGGCGTTGGGGCCGGTGCCGAAGCGGTCGGTGTTGCCTTCGTTGGGTGGGGCGTCATAGGCGTACTCCCATTTGGTCTCGCCGGTGTT
The DNA here is from genome assembly GCA_002338715.1 of Phycisphaerales bacterium UBA1845. GTDB lineage: Bacteria > Planctomycetota > Phycisphaerae > UBA1845 > UBA1845 > UBA1845. The sequence continues at coordinate 45,267 of DDIR01000098.1, forward strand.
TGCACTGAGGGCGACGATGACATCCTGGCCCCCTTTGCGATACATGGTGTAGAGTTCGCCGTCCTTCGCCGCGATCGCCGAGTAGCCTTCGCCCAGCGGGCGACGCCATTTCACTTTGGGGCCTGATTCGGGCCAGGCGTCGGCGAGCTTGGGTGCGGTGACTTTGAAGTCGCGCGAAGGTCCACCCCATTGCGGCCAATCGGGTGATCCGGCCTGTGTTGCTGTGCCGGTCATCGCGACCATGGCACAGCCAAGTAAGCCGCAGATGATTGGCCCGGTCATTCGTCGGTTTGTCCTGTTGTGCATGGTGTTTCCCTCAAATCGGTATCGGTTCCAGGTGACTGGTCCGTATTCTGTGTGGCCCGGCTAGCCAGCACAAGCCCAACATCGCGAATTGAGGCTCATTTGACACTTATTCGCCGCCATTGGGCACCCTTGACCCTTTGAGGCGATTGGTCACAATTGGCCAACCGATATAAACAGCAGTTCAGTGATGATTTGCGGTTCAGTTGGATATGATCCGCCCGCCAGCAGGAGTCTTAAAATGGCCCAGCGTATTTCCGGTGAAATGAATAGTGGGGGCTTTAAGTTCGTGCTTATCGTCAGCCGCTTCAATGATTTTATCACCAGCAAGCTGGTGGACGGTGCGATCGATACGTTGGTGCGTCACGGGACCGCCGACGATGACATCAGCGTGATGTACGTGCCCGGTGCGTTTGAGTTGCCGTTCATGGCCAAGCGGGCGGCAGCGAGTGGAGCGTTTGATGCGGTGGTTTGTCTCGGTTGCGTGATTCGCGGTCAGACGCCACATTTTGATTATGTCGCCGGGCAAGCCGCGCGGGGCATTGCGCAGGTCGGATTGGACACGGGCGTACCGACCACGTTTGGTTTGATCACGTCGGATACGTTGGAGCAGGCCATCGAGCGTGCGGGCAGCAAAGCCGGTAACAAAGGTTCGGACGCAGCCGCCAGTGCGATCGAACTGGTAAGCTTGCTTTCGATTCTGTCCAAAGGGAATTAAGTGGTAGGGTGGG
>DDIR01000098.1:46418-74426 GCA_002338715.1 Phycisphaerales bacterium UBA1845
GTGCCCACCGCCGTTCGAATGCGTGCAACATGGTGGGCACAGCCCACCCTCCGAATTTGTATTGAAGCATCGTGTAGTGATTGGGAGCGGGGAAAACTTTGGCAATCGATCGACACAAGGCGCGAATCCTTGGCATGCAGGCGCTCTGCCAGCTTGACGCACAGGGTGACGAATACCTTCCAAAAGTTGCGACGTTCCTAGCCGACCACATCGAATCTGGTGAGACGCTTTCGTACGCCCATGATCTCGTCGAGTTGGCGTGGCGCGAGAGGGACGTCGTCGAGAAAGAAATCGCACAGCATTCAAAGGGCTGGACGATGGCCCGCATGTCGTCGGTGGATCGCAACGTGCTTCGCGTGGCGCTGGCCGAGTTCGATCTGAAACAAGCACCGCCAAAAGTCATCATCAACGAGGCCATCGAGATCGCCAAGGAGTTTGGCTCGGCTGAATCAGGCGCTTTCGTCAATGGCATTCTCGATAAAGTCTGGGCGACGATCGATCCAGATGCACGAGAGCAGAAGGGATAGTCAGACGTGGGATTGTTCGACAAGCTCAAGAGGGGATTGGCCAAGACCCGCGACAAGATCGGTGCGGGATTTCGTTCGATTCTGCCATTCGGTAAGAAGATCGATGAAGCCGTTCTCAACGAGTTGGAAGACACGATGCTTGTTTCGGACATCGGCCCGACCGCGACGGCTGAGTTGATCGACTCCGTGCGCAAGGCATGGAAGAAGGGAAAGATCAGCGAGACGCAGGAGATCGTCGAGCATCTCAAGTCCGTGATCGTCGAGAAGTGGCCCGAAGGCGACCGCACACTCAACTACGCCCCACAAGGTCCGACGGTTGTGCTCGTCGCTGGCATCAACGGTTCGGGTAAGACAACCAGCATCGCCAAGCTTGCGAAGTTGCTTTCGAATCAGGGCAAGAAGGTGATCGTCGCTGCGGCTGATACGTATCGGGCTGCGGCGGTTGAGCAACTTACGGTGTGGGCTGATCGCATCGGCGTGCAGATCGTCAAGCATCAGCAGGGTGCGGACCCGGGGGCTGTGGCCTACGATGCGTGCGAAGCCGCCGTAGCGCGCAATGCCGATGTGCTCATCGTGGATACCGCCGGCCGCCTGCACACGCAGGACAACCTGATGCGTGAGCTTTCGAAGATTCAAAAAGTCGTGCAGAAGAAAATCGAAGGCGCGCCGCATGAAGTGTTGCTCGTGTTGGATGCGACGATCGGTCAGAACGCGATCCTGCAGGCGTCGCAATTCAGCGAGCATGTCGACGTCAGCGGTATCGTCCTTTCCAAACTTGACGGCAGCGCCAAGGGCGGAATCGTCATCGGCATTCGCGACAAGCTCAACGTCCCGGTGAAGTTCGTTGGTCTTGGCGAAACGGAAAACGATCTCGAACCGTTCGATCCGCAGGCCTATGTCGACGCCATGTTTGCCGCGTGACGTTTGACGTATACGAAGCAGCGTAGGGGCACGCCTTGATCTACTTCGATCACAATTCATCGACGCCGATTGATCCAGCCGCCGCAGCCGCGATGACGCCGTTTCTTCTTGAGCATCATGGCAATCCTTCGAGTCCGCATGCACCCGGGCGGGCGATGCGGGCAGCCGTCGATCACGCTCGGTCACAAATCGCTGCGATGCTCGAAGTGAATGACGACGAAGTCATTTTCAATTCGGGCGGTTCCGAAGGTTGCAACCACGCGATCAAGGGTGCGGCATGGGCGCGGATGGATGCGGGTCGGCACATCGTCACGACGGTAATCGAGCATGCGGCGATCTTGAAGTCGTGCGCGTTTCTTGAAGAAAACGGTTTCGAAGTCACCCGCGTCGGCGTCGATTCCACCGGCATGGTCGATCCCGATGACATTCGCACGGCGCTTCGACCCGACACGATTCTGGTTTCGGTCATGCTGGCCAACAACGAAGTCGGTACGATTCAACCGATCGCCGACATCGCAAAGATCGCACGAGATTCCGGCGCATGGATGCACACCGATGCCGCACAAGCCGTCGGAAAAATTCCTGTCACTGCCAGCGGGCTCGGCGTTGATCTGCTGACGTTTGCCGGGCACAAGTGCTACGCGCCGCAGGGCATCGGGGCGATGTTTATTCGCGAAGGCGTCACGCTCGAACCGCTGATACACGGTGCGGGTCATGAGAAAGGTCGACGCGCGGGTACGGAACCGGTGGCCAACGTCGTCGCGCTCGGAAAAGCCGCGGAGTTGGTGCGGACCGATCGATCGAGCGACAAGACGCGCCGGCAGCGCGACACGTTGCAGCAAACACTTCAAAATGAATTGGGCGATGACGTTGTGGTTCATGGTCATCCGACCGAACGGCTGCCGGGTACGCTGAGCATTGCGTTTCGCGGGAAAATCGGTGCGGAAGTTCTAGCCAACGCGCCGGAAATTTGCGCGAGTGCGGGGGCGGCGTGTCATGGTGATAAGCCGTTTGTGTCGCCGGTGCTGTCTGCGATGGGCGTGTCGCCGGAACTGGCGCTGGGGACGGTGCGGTTCAGCCTTGGGCGGTATACGACCGATGAAGAAGTCGAACGGGCCGCGAAGATGATTGTCAACGCTGCACACAGCGCGTAGGGTGGGCCGTGCCCACCGCCGTCATTCCCGCGCAGGCGGGAATCCAGGACTGAAAGAGAAATGCTGCTGTATTCTAAACCATATGTGGCCGGGTAAGCCCTCATGCCGCCAAGCGTAACGCACCAATTCTGGATTCCCGCTTTCGCGGGAATGACGACCTTTTGCAGGATTGGCGGTAGAGCGAGCAAGCACTGCTCACAGAGCAGTGGCACACTGATTGCCTTCTTACGTTTACGTCCCCAACAATTCTTTTATCTTCGCGTTCATATCATCCGCCTTCAAAATCGATTCACCGACGAGGATTGCTTTCGCGCCGGCTTGTTGGACGCTGACGACATCGTCGCGCGTGTGGATGCCGCTTTCGGATACGATCGTCGTTGATCTGTCGAGCATTTTCGCGAGTCGCGCGGTGGTGGTTACATCAGTCTTCTGGATGGTCAGGTCACGGTTGTTGATTCCGATGATGACGTTCGCCGGAATTGACGCATCAAACACATCGATCACGCCTTGCAGTTCCGCTTCGTTGTGCGCTTCGATGAGGGTCGATAACCCAAAGTCTGCGGCCATCGCCGCGAACTCCGCGATCGCACGCGGTTTGAGCACTTCGGCGATGAGCAGGATTGCATCGGCGCCGGCGGCCCTTGCTTGGGGAATCTGATACGTGTCGACGATGAAGTCTTTGCGCAGCAGTGGGAGCGTCGTCGCGCTGCGAACCTGGGCGATATATTCCAGGCGTCCGTCGAAGTATTTTTCGTCGGTTAAAATGCTGATCGTCGAAGCGCCGGCTTGCTGATAAACTTCGGCGATGCGTGCGGGTTCGAACGATTCGCGAATGACGCCGGCAGAGGGGGACTTGCGTTTGATTTCGGCGATCAGGTGGATGCCAGCCGGCGCGGGTAATTCGAGCGCACCTTTGAAATCGCGCGGGGCGTCGGCGGTATTGGCGGCTGCGATGACGTCAGCCAACGGCAATTCGGACTTTTGCCGGTCGACTTCGACGCGTTTGTCGGCGACGATCTGATGCAATATGTTGCTCAACGTTGCGCTCCCGGGATTGATCGCGGTGTTGGTTTTTAACGACGATGCGGTATCGTCGGCAGGGCGAGTGTAGTGAACACAGAAATCGAGTTCAATTCGCTGGGTCAGATGGCGAGCATGACGTTGATCCTCGATCGGGTCAACTGGGTGCTGATCGGTTTTGGGTCGGCGGTCTGCCTTTGGCTGCTGGTTCAACTGATTCGAAATCGTCAGGCGAGCCCGCTCGTTGCGTTTGCACCCCCGCGCGGTGAGCGGCTGCCCATCGAAGTGACGGTGCTGCCGGTCTTGGTGCTCATCATGGTGCAGTCGCTGATTGCGCCGTTGATCGCGCGGTCGATGACGGGTTCTGACCTGACCGACCTGGCCAACCCCAAGACGCAAATCGTCGTCGCGCTTTCGCAGAATATCGCCACGGTGTGTGCACTGCTCGCGGCATATTGGATCGGCGTGCGGTACATTAGTCAGCCGGGCTGTTCATTTGTGCTCGGGCGGCGACAAGTGGCGGGTGATGTGCTGACCGGTGTATTCGGCGCGCTAGCCGCCCTCGCGATTTGCCAAGGTACGTTGGTGGCGACGCAGTGGTTGATCCGGTATTTCGACCCGCTGCACCAGTTTCCCGAGCATCGCGTGGTCAACCTGATGATCTCGCCCGATCAACCCGACTGGGTGCGGCCGCTCATGTGGATGGGGGCTGCGGTCATCACGCCATTCGCCGAGGAATTTTTCTTTCGCGGCATTCTGCAGACGCTGATGACCAAACTGATCGCAAGCCGCTGGATGGCGATCATCGCAGCCGGCGTCCTGTTCGGATTCGCCCACAGCGATCAGCCGCAAGTCGTCCCGGCGATCACGGCGTTCGGGATCATCCTCGGCGTCATCTACGAAAGAAGAGGCTCGCTGACAGGCCCGATCATAGCGCACGCGATCTTTAACGCGAAGACGCTGCTTTGGGTGACGCTGGTACCACACGCGGCAACTAGTTAGTAGTCGTAGGGTCCGCTGTGCGGACCGATTCCTTCAAATCGCATTAAACAAAAAACGCGCAACGACGGTCCGCATAGCGGACCCTACTCGCCAACGGTATCAATCAAATCATCGAAATCCGGCGGCGTGGGTTTGCGCTTTTGACATACGCACTGCCAATCCGGTTCATAATAGTCTTCACGAACAAAGCGGTGAAAGCTTGAGAACTCCCATGCGTGGGGACACGTGGCCAGTCCGTGTTTGATCGGGTTGTGATGGATGTAATCGCAATACCGTTCGAATTCTTTCTCATTTCGAACCGTGCGCTCCCAGAAACGGCGCTGCCAGACACCGCGACGGCGGTTCTTTTTGCGGCTTGCGGTTGTCGATTGCTCGCGTCCGCCATCGGCCAGCCAGGATCGCGTAAACGTTTTCTTGAGGAACGCCCATCGGCGCGAGAAATCGTGGTCGTCGTCAGGGAGCGACCAGATTGTGTGCAGGTGATCGGGGAGGAGCACGATAGCGTCGATATCGAAGGGCCAACGTTCTTGAGTCGCCTGGATCGCGCTACGTAGGCATTGGCGGGCAAACGGATCGCATAAGATTCGCGCCCGATTTTCGGTGACGACCGTGAAGAAGAATGTACCGCCTGGGACGATTGCCCGTCGATAGTTTGGCATGGCGATATGATAGTGTTTCGGTCCGCACAGCGGACCCTACACGGCTATTCGCTAATGCGTCCGAGCAAGGTGTCGAAACCAAGCTCCCACAGCGAATTGATGTACCGGCCTACCCCGTCGAGATCAGGAAACAGTGATCTTCGATTGATACTCATTTTGTTGAGCATTTGCAAGCAGCCAATTCGATCATGATTCTAGATGACAATTCTGTGGAGAACAGCGCGTGCGTGCGGATTGTTGGAAGACGATTCATCTTGAAACTTCTCTCGCACATATTCTTCAAGGTCCGTATTTCTCGGCATCTCCAAAAAAATGCCTGACTGTGCTTGCAAACGATTACTTGTCTCGTTCTTCGGTATGAAGGGGCAGGGTGCGGGATCATTGCCCGTTGAGTGTTCGCGGACCACGCTTGTTGAAAGCGCGAATACGACTCGGTTCTTGGGTGGTGAGTATTCTTGATTGATTCCTACTACGAACTCCTCTTCAAATGCAAAGAAGAGTGCTACGAATGGCGATAATGTCCAATCCAACATCGGTGTCGCTAAGCCGTGATGTTGTGCCAGCGCCCAGCATTCGCGATCATTTAGTGGGGGCGGATTGGGGCCTCGACGATGGAGGACGGATTGTCGAAAGGCGGCAAGATGTTCTTCGCGCGAAGCGGGTGGGCAATTGAAACGATCGGGGATTCCTCCATGGTGATTGACGGTTGTCGGAAAGCGCTCTTCAAGACGGTCAAGGCTTGATTTAACAAGCCATTCGGACTCAGCTTGTCCGCGGAATATGTATGCAGGAGCGTTTTCTAAATCGTTCTGTATTAAGGCGTAGAAATCTTTCCACGATTTCAATGTTCGCGTTGCAATACCACTAACAATGTCTGGGCATCCATCCATGCGTCGCATTGTACACCCGCAGTCTCCACGCGCAAAGTGAGGCAGTCATGTAGGCCGGGTCATCGACCCGACTGGTTCTTGAGAAAGTCCTCGACGATTCGAATGGTGAATCTGCGTCCGAATTCGACCAGGTAATCTCGATTTGGCCGCACGAAGATCACTTCTTCTTTGGTTTGCTTGTCGATCACTTTGCCGTCGGTGACTTCAAAGTCATCCAGTTTGCCGCCGAATCTGAAGCTTAGAGCGTCTGCGTATTCGAGTCGTTTTCCTTCAAAATTGGAGATAATCTCAGGCGACTCCGATTTGGGGCCGACGTAGATTCCCGGCTCAACTTCTTCAAGGTACTCGGCTTCGATCAGTGCGTTTAGATTGGTCGGCAGGTTTCCGCTATTGGCGCGAATGTAGTGGTGATACGCCCTGGAGAACTCGCAGACGTTATAGAAGACCTCTCGGCTGGAGAAAGCCCATTGACGGTATCCCCACCAGCCACCCACGCAGAGAACCAGGCAGCCAAGAAACACAAGGTTCTTTGTTCTCATCGTACGCGACTATCCAAAGCACGTTGCGGATACTGTCGGGTCGATGACCCGGCCTACGCCTGAAACGTTATCGGGCGCGTTACCGATTCATTCTATCGCTGCGGATGGGCTGTGTTGATCCTTTTGCCCCTATTCTGTAGCATCCGCAGGCTATTCGTGCGAATTTGACGGGTTTTTGGCTTATCCGGTGCGTCTGGGACGCACCCTACGGGGATTGGTTTTGCTTGATTCTAAAGAACAACTTTCGCGGGTGATGCGGGGGGCTGACACGGTTTACTCTGAGGAGGAGCTGGCCAAGAAGCTTGCCCGGTCGGTGGAGAAGGGCGTGCCTTTGCGGGTGAAGCTGGGGATGGACCCGACGGCGCCCGACTTGACGCTGGGGCACACCGTCGTCCTGCAGAAGCTTCGCGACTTTCAGGATTTGGGGCACAAGGCGATCCTCATCATCGGCGACTACACCGCGATGATCGGCGACCCCAGCGGTAAGTCCAAGACCCGGCCCGTGCTCACGCGCGAACAGGTCGATGCCAACGCCCAGACCTATCTCGAGCAAGCCGGCAAGGTCATCGACACCTCGCCCGACAAGCTGGAGATCCGAAAGAACAGCGAATGGCTCGAACCGATGTCGTTCGCCGACGTCATCAAGATGGCCGGCAAAGTCACCGTCGCGCGGATGATGGAGCGCGACACCTTCGCCAAGCGGCTCGCGGCTGGCGCTGAGGTTTTCATCCACGAACTCTTCTACCCCATGATGCAGGCGCAGGACAGCGTCGAAATCCGCGCCGACGTCGAACTCGGCGGGACCGATCAGACCTTCAACAACCTCATGGGCCGCGATTTCCAACGCAACGCCGATCAACCGCCGCAAGTCGTCATGGTCATGCCGCTGCTCGTCGGCACCGATGGCAAGGAGAAGATGAGTAAGTCGATGGGCAACTACATCGCGGTGACCGATCCGGCCCCCGAAATGTTCGCCAAGGTGATGAGCATCCCCGATGAGTTGATGGCCAACTACTTCGAATTGCTGACGACGGAAGACGCCGCCCGCATCGCCGAGTTGACCGACGCAGCGAAAACGCACCCGCGCGACGGCAAGGTCGAGTTGGGGCGGATCATCGTGACGCGGTTTCATGATGCGGAGGCGGCGAAGGCGGCGGTCGATGAGTTCTTCAGGATTCATGGTGCGGGCAAGTCGGGCGTACCGGACGAGATGGACGATTTGAAGGTGCCGGCTGACCTGCGCGACGGCGATTCGATCGCGGCTGCGGACCTGGCGGTTTGTGCTGGATTTGCGAAATCGAAGGGGGAGGCGCGGCGTCTCATCGCGGAGAATGGGCTGCGATTGGACGGTGAGCCGTTGACCGATCCGCAGGGGATGGTGTCGATTCGGACGGGGCAGGTCTTCCAGCGGGGTAAGAGGAAATTCGTCAAACTCGTGGTAGACTGATGTCCGGTTGGGTTACGCGGTAACCTGTCGGGTCGATGACCGGCCCCGCGACGCTGATTGTATGTTGTGCCACTGCTCTGTGAGCAGTGTATTTTAGATTGACACCAATGACCCGGCACTGCTCACAGAGCAGTGGCACACCTTTTGATGTCTTGCTTTCTTCCTTTAAGTTGAATCCTTGCATGTTCGTACCGATTGTCGCCATAGTGGGCCGGCCCAACGTTGGCAAAAGTTCGCTGATGAATTGTCTGATGCACCGCAGGGTCAGCATCGTCGAAGCGACGCCGGGTGTAACGCGCGATCGCGTGTCGTGCATGTGCGAGGTCCAGGGCACGCACTTCGAGTTGGTCGATACCGGCGGGTATGGCATCAAGGACCACGACGACCTGACCGAGCACGTCGAGCGGCAGATCAGCTACGCCATCGAGCAGGCCACGCGCATCCTGTTTGTGGTCGATGTGATGGATGGCATCGTCCCGCTTGATCTGAAAGTGGCGACGTTGCTGCGCCCGTATCAGGACCGGGTCACGCTTATCGCCAACAAAGCCGACGATAACGCAAAGGAGTTGCAAGCGGCTGAGTTCATGCGTCTTGGATTCGGCGAACCGATGATCACGTCGGCGCTGCACAACCGCGGTCGTCGCGATCTTCTGGAAAAGCTGGCTGAGATCATCGGCGACACGGGTGAAGCACCGCCCGAACCGATCATGAAGGTGGCTGTCATCGGTCGGCAGAATACCGGTAAGAGCACGTTCATCAACTCGATCGCGGGCGAAGAACACGTCATCGTCAGCGAGGTGCCCGGTACGACGCGCGACGCGATCGACCTGCGGTTTGAAGTGGACGGCCGATCGTTCATCGCGATCGACACCGCGGGCGTGAAGAAGCGCAGCAAGTGGTCCGGTTCGATCGAGTTTTATGGATACAACCGCGTCGAGAAATCGATTCTTCGTGCCGACGTCTGCGTGCTGTTTATCGATTCGACGAAGGACATCACCTCGGTTGACAAGAAGCTGGCCCGCAAGGTCGCGGATGAGAACAAACCCTGCGTGCTGGTGGTCAACAAGTGGGACCTTGCGCACGACAAGGCGTCGACCGACGATTATGGCGAGTACCTGACGAAGACGATTCCAGAAGTGGATTATGCGCCGGTGGTGTTTACGTCGGCGAAGGACGGGCACAATACCGATGCGGTGATCGACACGGCATGGTCGCTGTATAAGCAGGCTCGCACGCGCGTTTCAACGGGTCAGCTGAACAAGGTGCTTTCGGAAGCACTGGGCGGACGCGGGCCATCGCCCAAGCGGGGATCAAAACCGCCGCGGATTTATTACGCAACGCAGGTCAGCATTTTACCGCCGACGATTGTGCTTTTCGTCAACCACCCATCGCTGATCAAGAACACGTACAAGCGTTACTTGATCAACAACCTGCAGGCGCATCTGCCGTTTGAGGAAGTGCCGATCCGCGTGCTGTTTCGGGCGCGACGCGGGCGCGACACACCGGACGTTTCAAGCGGCAAGTGGGAAGAGGATGTGGCTGAAGAGTTCGATGCCGATGAACTGGCGGCTGATGAACTGGGGTTCGAAGAACTGGAAGCCGACGATTAACGGCGCGCAGTTAACCCTGTGGTGTACGGAAGGTGTGATGTACGGACGGTGCAACGTGCCCACGACGCTTACACATTCAAACGGCGGTGGGCACCGTACACCCCACAGGTTACAGGATGAATTCCAACCCGACGCGATGACCGCGGTGGTTTTCGGTGCGGTGCCTTACGATGGCTTTGCCGACGAAGGTTGTTTCGGGTTGGTGGATCGCAATCGACAGCGTCATGCCGATGCTCAACTCATCATCGCTTAGAATTGCGACACCCTTGGGGCTGAGGTTCAGTGCCTTGGCCAGCACGTATTCCTCTTCGCCCGATTCGTCTGGAATCCACAGCTCGACCGTCCCGGGGAAGGGCCAACGCGGGCGTGTGCGCCGTTCATCGTCGTAACCTTCTTCAGAATAACCGAACCGTTGGCGCAGCACTTCTTCGATGCTGGCGGCAGTGATGGGGACGAATTCTTCAAGCTGCATGTCACACCTCTGAGCGTATGCCGAGTCCCACGAAACAATGTTCAACGCCCAAGTCTACAATTGGAAATCCTGGTCCCCGCCGATTTGGGTGAACTTCTTCAACGTGAGGCGATCGATTCGGGCGTATTTGAACGGTTGCGAGGCAGGGCGTGTTTGAAACGAGGGGACTATCGGACCGTCGAGCGCGAAGAAATGTCGCTGTGGGGCGAAAAATAGTGGATCAGAGATGGTCGGACATACAAGTACCCGCAAGCACTGGCGACGTGATCCCATAACAAAACGGCGGTCCCGAATCGTGTTGATCCGGGACCGCCGCGAATTGTCTTAATGCCAACTGCTATGGGACGGGTGGATTAACCTTCGCCATCGCCACTGCCTGTGTCGGCTGCACCTTCTGACGGCGCTTCACCACTCGGGGGCGGACCACCGCCCTGCATCGACATGGCGTAGTCCTTCACCGCGACAACCAGTTCGATCGGGACAGCCACATCCACCTGGTATCCAACGCCACCAACCGGAGCACCGGCCACGCCGACCGGAATGTCTGTTTTCGGGAACGGAGCCGGGGGCATGTCGTTGTTGATCTTGGCCGCTGCGGTTGCGAACTTCATGGCGTTATCGATGGAGAAATAACCTTCGAAGGTTTTGGCTTTTGGAAGCAGCCCGCCGGTTTTCTTGATGCCATCGGTGCTGCCGAGCGGAGCGCCACCTTTCTTGACCTGGGCGGCGAGGGTTTCCATCAACTTCGCGCCACCGCCAAGGGTGACAGCGACGCGGTTGTCATCGATGGCGGCCATTCGAAGAACGATACCTTCAGGACCAAACAACGCCTTCACGTCTTCATAGTCCTCTTCGGAGACGCCTTGCATTTTGTCGAGGGCGACGGCGAGTTGATCGACCGAAACGCCGGCGAGGGTCTCGGCGCCGCTGTTGAACGCAATGTGCTGGACGGCTTCCTGTGCTTCGGGGGCTGTGAACATGCCGCCGAGGAGCTTGGTGATGATCTCGCCCATCTTGGCGCATTTGCCTTGGGCGTCGCCGGAGAAGGTCACGACCTTGGTGATGCCGAGGAGTCCGTCCGCACCTTCCGGTTGCGTGCTGACCGCCCATGACACGTCGCGAACGTCGGCGACGAGCGCGGAGACCATGGTTCCAACTTCCTGCATCTTGGCGGCGTCTGCGTTGAGTTGCATCGCGACCATCGGGTTGGCAAGTGCGCCGCCATAAAACTCGCTGAGCTTGGCGAAGACTTCCTGGCTGCCCTTCATACCGGTTGCGACGAGATAGTCGTTACCGGGAAGGCCTTGAAGCAGTGAATCGGAAGACGGTTTAACGGAGTTGATCAAGGTCGCCAGCGATGAGCCTTCGGTGGCCTGACCATAGAACCCGAGGTTGATTCCGTTTTCGCCGATGCGAACCGAGATGGTCGCACTGTCGGCGGCGGCGAGGTCCTCGGGATTGAACGAACCACCGCCCTGCATGGTGGCCATCTGGATGAATCCCTGGATCATCGGACTGGACAAGATCGCCTTGAGATTCAGGTGCAGCGTGATGTCATCCTGTCCGAAGCGACTGAGTTCGTGCTTTGACCATGCGGCGGATGCCGTCGGGTTGCTCTTGGCGGCCATGATCGCCTGCACGCCAGCGATGGAGGGGCTTAGGACTGCGTAGTCGCCGTGCTGAGCGATGTACGATTCTTCGGCACCCATGAGCATGCCGCGCGACACGCCGCCAACTGGCTCCTCAAGGGCCATATTCGCGGTCATCGCTTGGTAATCGGAACATGGAATCAGCACCGCAAATGCGCTGTTCGGGTCGGCTGGATTGAGCAGCGGCATCATCACGACGGCGACGCCCGCATCGTTATTCACACCGGTCAGTTGCATCATGCCCTTGAGCATTTCCAGCGGCGACATCGGCACCGGTGTGTTGAGACGCTGCGACAGCGCCATCAGCTTATTGTCCAATTCGCCGACGTTTCGAATCGTGAGCGATGCCCACGCCTCAGCCGGCAACACCTTCAGCGCATCGACCGATTCGGCGCGGACCGGCGCAGCCGAGATCATCATGGCCATGCAGCAAAGCAAAGCGCCAATGCGCCCCATTCGTTTGTTCATCATCTTTGTTCCTCGAATCATTGTTTCGTTGATTTCAAGATTCACATGGCCCATTCGTTCGCGACCGGAATCGATCTTCACGCGAACCGCCACCCCTTGGTTCTTGACACTCCAAACCTAATCCATTTTCGGTTTGAGGCAAAGTAGGGTGTGTTGGAATTCGTGTGAAACGGTCAGATCCGGCGAAACCGCATCGGTAGCGTCACTTGAATGAACGTCTACTGGCCCCCAATTGGCGGAGATAATCGGACAGCGACGGGGTTATGTCAAGAGAAGCACCACCATCGTATTCGGGTTGGCCGAGTAAATATTTTGATGATTCACGCTTCAACGGTTGGTTGTGATTTCTTTCAATTCGTCCATGCGTTCGCTGTGAAGGCAGGCGGCTTGGTGTTGCAATGATGATTGGCTTGTTGAAAGGAGCACGGGTGTTTGCGAATGGCAAATATCTGATTTGATCGGACATCGCGGATGAAAGCTGCAACCCGTTGGCGGGGCGAGCGGGCTGGGTGGTTCGCCCATGAGCGGCTGCAGAGCGCTTGTGCGTTTCAGATCGCGGGCTGCGCTGAGGTAGTGGGTGTACGGGTGCTGGGGGTTGCGAAGGATTTCATGGGTTGGACCGGACTCGACGATGCGTCCCAGGTACATGACAGCCAACCGGTCGCAGATGGCGGCTGCGATGTCGAGATCGTGGGTGATGAAGAGCATCGTCAATGACCGTGTTTGCTGGATGTCTTTGAGCTGCGCGAGGATTTCGACTTGGGCGGAAACGTCGAGTGCGCTGACCGGTTCGTCGCAGATGAGTACATCAGGTTCGAGCACCAGCGCCCGGGCGATGGCGACGCGTTGGAGTTGCCCCCCCGACAGTTCATGCGGATAGCGCCCGCGAAGTGGCGCGTCGAAGCCCGCGAGTTGCAATGCACTTTCAACCCGTCGGCTGCGTTCGCTCTTGGTGCATCGATCGTCGAAACGGAGCGGATCGGTCACGACCGATTCAACCGTCATGCGCGGATTCATGCTCGCATGGGCGTGCTGAAAAATCATCTGGATGCGCTGGCGACTCGCCTTCGATTCGACGCGGTGCATGTCGTTGCCGTCCACTGCAATCGTGCCACGGTCGAGCGGGATCAAGTTCATGACTGCCCGGGCGAGCGTTGATTTTCCGCAGCCGCTTTCACCCACGAGCCCCATGCATGCGCCGGGTTGCAATGAAAGATCCACACCACGGACGGCGTGCACGCGCGGTTTGTTTCGTTGCAACCGGCGGTGCGAACGACTGGCGAATGAAACGTGCAGATCGCTGACTTCTAGGCGCGGCGTTTGGCGCTCGATTTCTTGCGATGTCCGGGTTGATTTTGTCATATCGTGCGCTCCATCAAGGTGATGGCGGCGCTGCGTTTGAATTCGGCGGCTTGGATGAGGCGCGCGGTGGCTGCGTGACGATCGGCTGCGGTCAGTTGGTCGATGGGGCAGTCGTCGACCAGGCGGGTTGCTTCGATGACGCAGACGCGGTTGGTCAGCGCTTTGGCGATGGCCATGTCGTGCGTGATCAGCAGGAGCGACAGATTTGTTTGGCGCTGGGTTTCGCGGATGAGTTCGACGATCTGTGCTTGGACGATGCCATCGAGCGCCGAGGTCGGTTCGTCGGCGATGAGCAGTTCCGGTTCGCCGGCGAGCGCGAGGGCCAGGGCGACGCGTTGGGCCATCCCGCCGGAAAGTTCATGCGGGTAAGCGCGACCGACGCGGACGGGATCGGCGATGCCAACGCGATTGAGCGATTCCAACGCGCCTCGCTTGGCCGTCGATCGTGACGTACCCCGCACCACGCGCAACACCTCCGCGAGTTGCTTTTCGATGCGCATCACCGGATTAAGCGAGCCGATCGGGTTTTGAAAGACCATTGCGATGCGTCTTCCGCGAACGCGCTCAATGGTTCGTTCGTCTGAACCGAGTATGTCGACCGGCGTCTCGCGATTGTCGCCGCGCAGCACGATCGATCCGCGAATGAAGGCGGTCTTCGGCAGCAGGCGCATCGCCGCCAGCGCGAGCGTCGACTTGCCGCATCCACTGTCGCCGACGAGCGCGATTGACTCACCGCGATCGATCGTCAACGAAACATCGCGCAGCACTGGCGCTTCACCGCGCGCATAGCGCACGGACAGGTCGGTGACTTCGAACATCGAATGTGTCGATCGTTCGTTCATGACCGTGATTCACTGAAACCGATTCTCGGGTCAAGCGACCGGCGGAGCTGCTCGCCTAGAATGTGGCAACACAAGACGCTGACGAAGATCGCGGTGCAAGGGGCGGTCATCAAACCCGGATGCGTGCGAATCTGATCGTACGCATCGCGCAGCATCCCACCCCATGTCGCCACGTCCGCCCCGACGCCCAACCCCAGCCACGACAATCCCGCTTCCAGAAGAATCGCATCGGCAACACCGAACGTCAGCGCGACCAACGTCGGCGCAAGGGCGGCTGGCAGCAAATGCCTCAATGCAATGTACCAACCGCTCGCGCCATAGCTGCGGGCTGCGTCGACAAAGTCCAGTTCGCGTCCCGAAAGAAACTCCGCGCGGACCAGTCGCGCGATCGATGTCCACTGCGTCAGACCGATGACAAGAATGATGCCGGTCACACCGTTACCGATCCAGACCATCACCACCAGAATCAAGAAGAATGCCGGAAAGCACATCATGATTTCGATCAACCGCGAGCACATCCAGTCGATCGCGCCGCCGTAGAAGCCAGCCGCCCCTCCGATGATGATCCCGACGATGCCCGCGAGCAACATCGAATACACGCCGACGCGAACCGACACGCACGTGCCATGAATCAGTCGCGCGAGCACGTCGCGCCCGCGGTCGTCGGTCCCGAGCCAATGCCTGCGCGAGGCGGGGCGGTTGGCGTCGGCGACCATTTCCATCGGGCCGTAGGGGACGGGCGGCCAAAGTGCGAAGGCATCGGGCTCGAGTGCGGTCCGCGCGTCAAACGAAGGGAAGCGGAAAGGTTTGGCTTTTTGAAACCACGATCCGACGAGAGGGAGTCTGCTGGCGGTGTCGCTGATCGCGGGGAAGTAGAATTGTCCCTGGTATTTGCAGACGATCGGTTGGTGCCAGGCGAGTAGCGGTGCGAGCAGGGCGACGAGGATGAAGGTGATTGCGATGGCTGCGGCTGATCTTGCGAGCCAGTTGCGGCGCTTCGATGTCGATGCGTGGTCGGTCCAGAGAATCGGGTTCGTTGGGTTGGCGGTGGTCATGCGTACCTCACCCGTGGGTCGGCCCATGCGTAGAGCAGATCGACGACGAGCGTGACTCCCAAGACGACCATCGCGGTCAGCACCGTCATGCCCATGATGACGGGGTAGTCGCGATCGTGAATCGATTCAAACAGCAGCCGCCCCATTCCCGGCCAGGAGAACATGACCTCAAGAACGACCGACCCGCCCAGGACGGCTGGCACGATCAAACCCATCACCGTCAGGAGCGGGCGAAGCGTGTTGGGCAGCACGTGTCGCAGCATGACGCGACGATGGCTCAACCCGCGTGCGTGGGCGGCGCGGACGAAGTCTTCTTTCAAGACCGACAGCATCGTCGCACGAACGAACGGTACGAGGTAAGCGACCAGCGGGATTAGAAAGCAACTTCCGATGAGCGCGCTGTGGCTGATGACGTCTTTGAGTTTCTGCCAAGTGCTCAAGTCCGCGAAGTTGTCGGAAGTTAGTCCGGCAAACGGAAACCAGTTCAGCGCGACGCCCACCAGCAGGATCAGGATCATGCCGAGGATGTACGGCGGGATGGCGTAGAAACCGACGCAGGCAGCCAAGATAACCTTGTCGACAGGTTGGCCCGGGTGGGTGGCTGCGTACGTTGCGATGGGAATGACGATGGCGAAGGCAATGACGATGATGGCGAAGGTGAGGGTCAGCGTTGGCACGAGGCGTTCAGCGATGCGCTGCGACACGGGGCGTCCGTCGGCGAACGACTGTCCGAAATCGAAACACACGACGCGCTTCATCCAGTGACCGAATCGAACGATGACCGGTGCGTCGAGTTCAAATTGTGCACGGAGTCGGGCGTGGTCGGCCGCGCTGACACCGCTTTCGCCGAACCCGCCAGCCGACCCCGTCGCGGGCGAGCCGGGGGCTTGGTGAATCAGCAGAAATGTCAGAAGCACGATTCCGACAAACGTCGGGATGGTCAGCAGGATTCGCTTGAGAATGTAGTGCCACACGCCATTGCGCCGCCGTTGTCGATGGGGTTTGCGTTATCGATTCATCATGGTGCGTCTGATTGTGGAAGCCCGGTGCGCAGGCCCTCGTCGGTCGGTTGCGGCGACTTTGGCGTCCACCAGCCGCGAACCCCCGGATACGAATGCAGCGGGCCGCGCGGACTCAGCGACACGCCGCGCAACCGATGGTTGAACGCCCAAAGCGTCGGCGCTTCGACCAGAAACGTGTACGGCTCGTCGGACAGGATGGTCTGCTCGATCGTGCGATAGATCCGGGCACGCTCGCCTGCATCGGTTTCGTGAACGCCGCGATCGAACAGCGCGTCCACCTTCGGATTTTGATAACCGACATAGTTGCGCCCGCTTTGCGCGGCATCACTGTGAAAGAGGTTGCGGGCTTCGTCGGGATCAGGACCGCATGTCCACGCGGAAAGAAACGCATCGAACTGGTGGTTGAGGTTGCGCTCGTTGAACACCGACCATTCGAGCGTCTGCGTCGTCAAGTCCACGCCGATCTTGCGAAGGTCGGAGCGCATGATGTCGGCAACGCGCGGGGATGTTTGCGAGCCAGCGACCAAATTCAAGACGAACCCAGCCCGCACTTTTTCGGCGCCGTTTGAGCTCTTTTTGTAACGCCAACCATCGTCGCCCGAGACCAGCCAACCGGCATCGTCGAGCATTTTGGCCGCTTGCTCCAGGTCGAAATTGTTTGACGTGCGGGGTGTGTCACGGCCCGTAAATGACGCCGGATAAAATCCCGCGCTCTCTTTGAACAATCCAAAGAAAACGCGCTCGCTGATCAACGGTCGATTGATTGCGAGCCCGATCGCATTGCGGACGGCGGGTTCGGTGAGGAATGCGTTTGGCCCACGCGTGTTCCATCCGATGTAGTAATTCGTCCACTGCTCGCCGCGAATCTTGACGCCGCGATCTTTGAAGCGTTGGTTGTCGGTATCGGCAGCGAACTGCTGCGGGGCCAACGACATCTCATCGATCTCGCCGGTTTCAAAGGCAAGCAGGGCCGCATTGTTATCCGGCATCACGCGGAAAATGATTCTGGCGAATGCAGGTTTAGGGCCCGGATAACCTTCCCAACGCGAAAGGACGATGCGTTCGCCGCTAAGCCACTCGCTGACCTGGTACGGACCGCTGCCAATTGGATTGCGGTTGGCTTGCACGCACGCGTCGCTTTGCTGCATCGTCGGATCGTCACGGACCAGCGGTTCGTAGATGTGTTTGGGAATGATCGGAAAATCGACGCTCCACTTGTTGGTCGCGAGCGCTTCTTTGAAGGTGAATCGGACGGTCTGCGGATTGATCGCTTCGCACTGCGTGATCTGCTCGGTCCCGTGGCCGGCTTTTCTGGCGATGACGTGGTCGTCGAGGATGCGCTGCCAACTGAATACAAGGTCGGCTGACGTCATCGGCGTGCCATCCTGCCACCGCAGACTCGATTTTAATTTCAACGTTGCGTGCAGATGGTCGTCCGCGAATGCAAACGATTCGACAACGTCGGGATTGATCGACCATTGCAAGTCCTTGTCCAACACGAACGGGCGATCCCAAAGCAGGTATTCGAACTGGGCATCGATCGCGGTGAACATCAGGATCGGATTGAAACTGGAAGGTTCCGATCGGAGCCGGCACTTCAGCGTGGCGTCGTCATCGACCATCGAGCGATCGTGCGGAACAGGGGCGAATAGCGGCTGCTCATCTGCGCACACGGTCGCTGCGCAAATACCGGTAATCAGAACCATGCAAACGACGTGAATGTGGAACAGTTTGGCGTTCATCATTTGGCGCCGAGATCGCGCTCGATCGGCTTCCCCCTATCATGTTTCTGGTGGTTGCACCGACAGTATGGATGGCCAGCTGCCGCATCGCCAGAGATTTCTGGCGCACGGTCAGCAAATGGGGTTTATGCAGGGCGGTGTCGGCGGAATCTCTTGCTTACGGTGCGCCGGCGGGTACGTTCCACGGCGCTTTGTTGAGTTCGCCTGGAGTTTGAGGCGTGCCAATCCACAGCAGCAATTCAATTTTCATTGCGGCGATGACGGCGGCTTCGTTTTGATCCTTCTTGCTCAACTTGGCCATTTCTGAACGAATGTCTGGCGACTTGCCGCTGGGTTTGACGGTGGTTTCGATAAAGTCTTCGATCAAGGCGATCAACTGGTCGAGGGCGTCAATGCGCGGTTCCGCCTCATTGCCTTGCGAATTCGCATCTTCGTAGGCTTCAACGGACAGCCGCAACAACACGGCGAGGCGTCCGACGATCGCAACCTTGTCGTCGTTGCCCAGACCATTGAGTTGCAAGAGGTACTGGACAAGCGGCGTCTCAGCCGCATCGACACTTTGTAGTGATGCACGCATGAGCTCGAGCCGACCGTCGAGTACTTTCAGGACAGCCACCAGCACCTTGGCGGTGTGGTCATTACCGTACTGCATCGCTTCATACATCGCCGCAGCAACCACGGCGTTGGTTTCCTTGGCGGCTGCCTCGGCGATGGCGTTGAGCGTAACTTCGGTCAAACGTGCGTCCGCAGAGACACCGTCGATGATCAATGCCAGACCCTTTGCGCAGAGGTACCGGACAACCTGATCCGATGACTTCAAACCTTCCAGCAGCGCATCGCGCCCTGAAACCGAACCCAACTGCGAAAGCACTTCGGCCATCGCTCGTGCGGCGATGGGGGGCAACTCGGCGCCGCGATTGAACTGCTCGACCATTTTTAGTCCGACGCGTTCGGCGAGTTTTTCCTTGAAGGCGACAGAGTTGTTTTCGTTCTTGAACTGGTTCATGAATCGCGAGACAAAATCCCGTGCGGCCTGCCGCGCGACCAGATCAGCACCATCTGCCGCGGCGATCAATCGCGTGATTTCGGTGGCGATTCGCTCGTCGAACGATTTGTTGTCGGCGGTGGTCGGGTCGCCGGTTCGCAGGTTCTCGAGGAACTCGTCTTTGGGGCCAAGATCAGCACCGGCTTGGGCGAACGCCATCGGCGCCGAAAAGCCCATCGAGATCAGAACCAGCAACACGGTCGGGTGAAAGCTTCGAAAAAGACGCATCCATAGGCTCCATGGTTGATTGCGTGCTTTGGTATCGGTCAGAATTCCACAGTCGCGGCGCACAAATGCGACTGCGGGCCGTATGAACACTATTCAAAGCCCGGCAAACCTGTCAAGCTATCGGGTCATTTTGGCGACATTCCAGATGCACGAGCCCGGCTATCTTAACCGCATCGCTTCCGTTGGGCTCGACCGATCAAAACCGTTTCCACAGTTGAGCGAAACTCCCGCCAAATGTATAGTTTGACTTCACCCTCAACGACGGCACTTTAACGCGGAGTCGGCGTGGCATTTCCACGAGACCCATGGGCAAGCACGAATCCATCCCAACGCCAGCCGTCCGGCGACTCAGCCTCTATCTTCGCCAGCTTGAAGCGTTTCGGGACTCCAATCTGCGCACCGTGTCGAGCAAGCAACTCGGACAGGCCCTTCGCATCACCGACGCCCAGGTTCGCAAGGACCTCGCCTACTTCGGGCAATTCGGTCAGCCGGGGATCGGGTACGACGTCGAAGAGCTGATCACCAAGGTGCGTCAGATTCTGGGGACCGACCGGACTTGGCCCGTGTTGCTCGTGGGAACCGGAAACCTGGGTCGGGCGCTGGTGTCGTACAAGGGGTTTCAATCCAAGGGCTTTGAGGTGGTGGCGATCTTCGATGACAACCCGGCGCTGCATGGGAAAGCGTTCGGCGAGAACGGGCCCAAGGTCCTGCCCATGGAGATGCTCGACGCGGTCGTCAAGGACACGCAGATTCGGTTGGCGATCTTGTCGGTGCCCGCGACGGTGGCGCAGTCGGTCACGGATATCATGATCGCAGCCGGCGTCAAAGGGATACTCAACTTTGCCCCGGTCGCGCTGCAAGTCCCGCGCGGCGTGAACGTTTCAAACGTCGACCTTGCGGTTCATCTCGAACAGCTGTCGTTCGGTATTGGTTCGTCGGGCGTTTAGAGCATTCCGAATCCAATCGGCGCGGAGCGACAGCGCCGTCATTCCCGCGCAGGCGGGAATCCAGGGGCAAACCCAAATCAATCCAGGAGTGTACCGGCGTCCGCGCTGAGAAGCGTGGACGAGCAAATCGTTACGCTTGGATTGAGATTGCGATAGACAAAGCGCACATCCATTCAATCCTGCGGCATTGCCAACAACGATAGCGATTGAAACCCAAAGGCGGCGTTGTACTCGTAATGCATACGTCGTCCGGAGGCCGTATTCACCAGGAACGGTGATGTTCTCTCCTGGATTCCCGCCTGCGCGGGAATGACGGCATGGCCGCGTCACACGACTTGGTCGCGTCACACGGCTTGGTCGCATCATTGCGTCTGAACTCTTAGCGATCTACCCGCCCAGATCGGCGAGGCTTTCGAGGATCGCGTCGCGCGACTTTTTGACCTCGGCCAATCGCTCGCGTTCGGCTGCGACGACTTCGGGCTTGGCGTTGTTGACGAACTTTTCATTGGCGAGTTTGCTTTCGATGCCGGACATTCTCTTTTCGATCGAAGCTTTCTCGTTTTCGAGGCGTTTGCGCTCGGCGTCATCATCGCTGATATCGTGGACGAAAATCTGCAGCGGTCCGACCACGGTGGTGCCGGCGTTTTTGGGGCGGTCCAATTCCGTCACGAGGTCCAGCGAAGACGCGCCGGCCATCTGCTCGACGACGTGCTGCTGTTGGGCGAGCAGGTCGAGGTGTTCCTGCGTGGATTTGATGCTGACCTTCACGCGATCCTTGTTGGGCACGGTGCATTTGTTGCGCAGGTCGCGGATGCCGCGGACCGCTTGCTGAACGTCGTCGAAGACGTGCATGATGGTTTCGTCATCGGCGACAGGCCAACCGTCAGCCGGCGGGAACGCACTGAGCATGAGAAGCGGTGTTACTTCGAGATCGATCGATCCGGGGATGCCGCGTTTCGGTGCAAGCCGGTTCAGCTCTTCCCAAAGTCGCTCGGTGACGAACGGCATGAACGGGCTCATCAACCGCAGGATCTGATCGAGCACGGTGGCCAGCACCTGTTTGGCCGGACCGGCAGTCGCTTCATCACGCATGCGCGGTTTGGACAGTTCGATGTACCAATCGCAGAACGACTCCCAGAACATCTCGCGGATCAGTTTGATCGCCGACGAGAAGTGGTATTGCTTGAGCTCGCTGTGCACGCCGCGAATCGTTTCGGAAAGCTTGGCCAATATCCAGCGATCCTCTGGCGGGAGTGAGGCGAAATCGAGCGGTTCGCACGGCGCGCCCTCGAGGTTCATGAATGAGAAACGGGCGCTGTTCCAAAGCTTGTTGCAGAAGTTCCTGCCGACTTCGAATTTCTCCGACGTTTCGCGGGCAACGGGCAGTTCGCTTTTGATTTTTTCGGGCGCCCACTGTGTTGCGAATTTCTCTTTGCACTTGCTGCAAGTCACGCGATGCACGTCGGCTGGTTGCTTGCCTTTGGGGACGATGCCGGCTTGTGGGGTCAGGTGCTCGCAGTGCGGGCAGATGTAATCCACCGGCATGCGGACGTCCTGGGTTTCGGTGGCCATCTCTGCGATGGAGTAGCGCAATGCGTCTGCGCCGTAGACGGTCACGACGTCGAGCGGATCGACACCGTTGCCCTTCGACTTGCTCATCGTCTCGCCGCGGCCATCTAGGATTTTGGTGTGGATGTACACGTGGTCGAACGGAATCTCGCCCATGTTGTACAAGCCGGTGGTGACCATGCGGACGACCCAGAGGGTGATGATGTCACGTGATGTCACCAACACGCTGGTCGGGTAGTAGTACTGAAGATCGTCGCTGACTTCATCGGGCCAACCCAGCGTGCTGTGCGGCCAAAGTGCGGAGCTGAACCACGTGTCGAGCACGTCGTCATCCTGAACAAAGCCAGCCGCTTCAATTTTCTCGATGGCGGTTTCGTCCTCACCAGCCACACATACGAGGAAGCGATACGTGCCTTCCGAGTCCTTGGTGATGGGCAGTTCGATGGTGTCCGGGTTTTCAATTTTGTCGCCAATGACCCGTTCGAGGCGATAGGCGATGTTGTCGCCCCAGGCATTTTTGATCAACGAATCGAGGCCGGTCTTCTGCAACTCGTCGGTCCAGTTGTCGGCTGTCAGGTTGATTGTTTTGGTCCACACCGGAATGCGGTGTCCCCACCAGAGTTGACGCGAGATGCACCAGTCGCGTTTCTCGCCCAGCCAATCGAGGTAGCTCTTGGCGTAGCGGGCGGGGAAGAACTTGATGACGTCGTCGCGCACCACATCGAGGGCGGCATCGGCGAGTTCACCCATCTTGAGGAACCATTGATCGGAAAGGTAGGGTTCCACGGGCGACTTGCTGCGATCGCTGTGACCGAGGTCGATCACCTTGTCTTCCACATGATCGAGCAGGCCGGCTTCCTCCATGTCGGCGACGACCGTCTTGCGGGCGTCGAACATGAGCTGGCCTTCATACGGTCCGCCTTGTTCGTTGACCGTGCCATCGGGGTTCATCATGTTGATCATGGGCAGATCGTTGCGCAGTCCGACTTCGTAGTCGTTGTGATCGTGCGCGGGGGTGATCTTCACGCAGCCGGTTCCAAGCAGCGGGTCGGCGTGTTGATCGGTGATGAGTGGAATTTCGCGATTGACCAGCGGCAGCATCAACATGCGGCCGTCGTTGGCCATATTGCGAAGGGTCACAAGGTCCGCGAGCTTCTCTTCGCGCCGTTTGGTTAACTGCTCCAATTGCTTTTCGATGGCGGGCTTTTCTTTGGAAGGCACCGTCGCAAGTCGTTCTTTGAGTTCGGCTTCACGCTTATCGATTGCGCCTTCAGGGTCGGGTGAAACCGCGACAGCCACGTCGCCCAGCATCGTTTCGGGACGCGTGGTGGCGATGATCACGTGCGACGGCTCACCGGGCTTGGCATCTATGACCGGATACTTGAAGTGCCAGAAATGGCCTTTGACTTCTTCGTGATAGACTTCGTCGTCGGCGACAGCCGTTTGCAATTGCGTGTCCCAGTTGACGAGTCGCTTGCCTCGGAAGATGAGACCGTCCTTAAACATTTTGAAGAACGTGTAGCGCACGGCTTTGGCGAGCCCGTCGTCGAGCGTGAAGCGTTTGCGCGACCAGTCGCATGAGCAGCCGATGAGCTTGAGCTGCGAGACGATGCGTTCTTCGTATTGATCTTTCCACGCCCAGATGCGTTTGACGAGTTCTTCGCGGCCAAGATCGTGGCGGGTCTTGCCTTCGTCGGTCTTGAGACGTTTCTCGACGACGGCCTGGGTGGCGATTCCGGCATGATCGGTGCCGGGCAGCCAGAGGGTGTTATCACCCATCATGCGGTGCCAACGGACGAGGATGTCTTGCAGCGTGTTGTTGAGCGCGTGCCCCAGGTGGAGCGCACCGGTCACGTTGGGCGGCGGAATGACGATCGTAAATCGCTTTGATGGGGGGCGATCGTCGGGGGTGGCTGAGAAGCACTCGGCGTCCACCCACCGTTTGTACATTTCGCCCTCAACAGAGGCCGGATCGTAAACCTTCTCCAACTGCTCGAATTCAGACATGAAACCTCATCCATTCGTAGGGTTTAAAGAACGCGATTTTTCGTAAGCGTAGCCAATATGAAGGGAAAATCCATCCTCGCGAACATTCGTGTACGCAGCACTTGATTCGACCCGTCGAATTGCGGAACATAGGGGATCACGTCGTAGCAGGTGGGACCAATCTTGGAGGTCGGGAAACTTCTCAGGAAAGGTATTCCTAGATGACCAGCGATAATCACCAAATCGTTCGCTGTCAGTGCAGTGCCAAACTCCGAGTGCCGGCTGCTGCTGTCGGTCGCAAGGTCGCGTGTCCGAAGTGCGGGTTTAAGATCTTAGTCGGAGCGCCTTCGGGTGGATCGACGCCGTCTGCGCCGAAAGTGCAGGCTGCATCTCGTCCCGCGGCGCCTCCTCCCGCATCCGATGAAGACAACCTGCTGGACGATCTGCTCAGTTCCGAGGCCTCGTCGCAAACGGCGCAAGGCCCCGACCTCGCGGCACATCAAAAGACCTGCCCCAAATGCAAGTCGCAGATGACCAAGGACGCCAAGGTCTGCCTGACTTGCGGGCACGATCCGTCGATCATCGGAAGTGCGCCGGCGGGTAAGCAACCAAAAGCCGGCAAAGTCGGACAGCTTGCGGTGGGAACCGGTCGATTCGGAATCGGTTGTGCACTCAGCGCCGGTGGTGCGCTGTTGGCGGCGGGACTGTGGTACGTGGTTGCGATCAAGACCGGATTTGAAATTGGCTACATCGCGTGGGGCGTCGGCGTCCTTGCCGGTTTGGGCATGAAGTTCGGTTATGGTCAGGAGAACATGCGCGGCGCGATGGCGGCGATGGTGATGGCCGCTTTCGGCATCTTTGCTGCGAAAGGCATGATCTACAAGAACCTGACGAGCTTCGTGACCAACATCGTAGAAAGCGTCAACACCGAAGGTGGCGAAGTGGCGGATCGAATTGAAATGCGATGCGATCACGCGCATGACCTCGACGGTGACGCGCCCTGGGCCGACTCCCGTGAACATTGCTCCGACGAAGCCAGTCCCTTTTACGATATGGATGAGGGCGAGCTAGCCAACGTCCGTGGTGAGATCGATCAATGGTATGAGGTCGAACGTTGGAACGACCCTGAATATGTGAAGACGCGACTGACATATCTGTACGCACAAGACATGCCCGGTTATGGGGATGACGTGGAAGAGGACGACGACGAGTAGGAATGGGACGACGCCGAGGCCAATAGAGATTGGAAGCGCCGCCACGCTGCCGCCGTCAAGAAAGTCGAGGAAACTCCAGAAGGCGACCGGGTGGCAACAGCAAAGCGAATTGAACAGAAACAGAGAGAAGAGTTTGAAGAGGGGGTGGCCAAACTCAAAGACATGTTTGGAGTGGGAAGTCAAACCTTTTTCAAGGCAATGTTCGGACCGATCGACTTGATTTTTATTCTGCTGGCGCTGGGGACGGCGATCAAGCTTGGCGGTGGGCAGGAAGACTAGAACAGACGCGATTGATTGATTCTTGGAGATTCATGGATTCGTCGTCATGCTTAGTGCGGGGCGACGAATCTTTCGTTGATGCCGAAGGCGTCGGCGTAGAGTTGCGGTTTGCGTTGGTCCCAGATGTGCGTTTGCGGGAAGACTTCTTTGTTGGCCGACATGCGCAGGTCGATCGTCGCGGTGATGATTCGTGATTGGCCCGGTTCGGTTTGGTCGACGATTGTACCGGATGGGTCAACCAGGACCGCCGAGGTCGCTGTCGCGGAGGCCATGAAGATGCAGTTTTCCGCCGCCCGTGTTCGCAGCAGTTGCAGGTTTACCTCGTCACCGACCACAAAAACGATCGAAGCGCCGTCGAGCGCCATGATCCGCACCGGTGCAAACGACGTTAAGTGCTCGGCTTCCACGCAACCGCACGCGCCGAACGGTTCGAGCATCAATCGCTCAACAAACGGAAACGCCACCAGCGTCATGCCCAGCGCCCGACAATAGATGTCCAAACGGTCAGCCGTCTCCGGATCGGGAAGGGCGGTACCCACCACATCAACCCCGTCTGCCGCCAATTGCTGGAGCGGGGGCGTTTCGTCTTGTTCGGGTTTGGGAAAGACACATTCGGCTGGCGCGACCGCGATCTTCAGGTCACCGAGCGATTCTCGCTCCGGGACAACCGGCGGGTATGCTGAGAAGATGCGCCGCTTCGCCCATCGTGGAATGTCGATTGCGTTGGGATCACCCAGCGACACTTCGGCTGAGATGATTTCGGGTTTATCGTTGGAAGCCGTGGCGATCCGCTCGCCTTCGGGTGAAACAATCTGACTCATGCCGCAATAGGGCGTGTCGTCTTCGATGCCGCATTTGTTGGCCGCAACAATCGCCACGCCGCATTCAATCGCCCGCCCCTGCACCATGAAGTCGGCTTGGGCGTTGCGGTAGGTGTCGGCTTCCTGTGCAGCGTTGACCCAGCACGTTGGGATGGCGATGAGTTGTGCGCCCTGGTGGGCGAGGCCGGTTGCGATTTCGGGTGCTCGACCGTCGGCACAGATGATGACGCCAACTTTTCCGAGCGGTGTGTCAATCGGTTTTATATTCTCACCGGGTGCGAAGTAGTCGTTGTCCAGGCCCCAGAGAAACGACTTGGCGTGGCGGCCACATTCTTTGCCTTTGGCATTGATGACGATGGCGGCGTTTTGAAGTTTGTCGCCTTTGTCGTCAACGAATCCGCAGATGACCTGGATTTTGTTTTGCTTTGCCCAACCGGAAAGTTTCTTGATGAAATCCTCCGAACCAAGAATCTTTGCCGCCCGGTACTTCTCTTCGCCGCCGATTAAATATGCGGGATAGGCGCACTCGGGGAGCACGACCATGTCAGCCCCCAGGGCGGCAGCATCGACGATGGCGGTCTCGATGTCGGAGAGTGCGGCGTCGGCTTGATCAAGCGTGCGCGCAGCGAGTTGGGCGGCTGCGACGGTGACGTTGCTGCGTTTCCCGGCTTTTATAGATTCTTTGGACTTCGACATGGTCGCGACATACTAGGTGGGGGCGGCTTGCTTTTCAATAGAGGCGAGCGACCCTATAATTGTCGGGTGAAGTGCATTTTTTAAGTAGGATCATCGAGATGTCCGCGTCATTGTATGCGGTCATCCATAAGACAATACGACATGGCAAAGCGTGACAATTACGAAATTCTGGGCGTGGGTCGGAATGCTTCGGACGCCGAGATCAAGAAAGCCTACCGCAAGCTCGCCAAAGAATACCACCCCGACCGCAACAAAGGGGATGCGTCCGCCGAGGCCAAGTTCAAAGAGGTTCAGCACGCCTACTCCGTCTTAAGCGACAAAGAAAAACGCGCCCAATACGATCAGTTCGGCGAGATCGGCGTGGGTGAATTCCACACCAATCCCACCGGCCAAAAAGTCTACACCTGGGGCACCGACGGTTCGCAGATCGATGCGGACGATCTCGACAGCCTCTTCGGTGCGTTTCGGTCAGCCGGCAATCCGTTTGAAAGCATCTTCGGCGGTCGTCGAAGTCGGCAACAACCACGTGCCCGCGCGGGTGCCGATGTTCGGCGGACGATCAACCTGAGTTTCGAGCAAGCGGTCAAGGGTGCGGAGATCGAAGTGGACATGCAGATCCACGATGCCTCACCGGGCCGGCGCGAGACGCTCAAAGTGAAGGTGCCATCGGGCGTTGAAGATGGTCAACAAATTCGCCTCAAAGGTCGCGGGGGAGCCGGCAGCAACGGCGGACCGCGCGGCGATTTGTTTTTCGTCTGCAATGTTCGCCCGCATCCGGTGTTTCGCCGCGTCGGGCGTGATGTCCATGCCGATGTGCACGTCAACATCGCCCAAGCCGTACT
>DDIR01000098.1:74522-120007 GCA_002338715.1 Phycisphaerales bacterium UBA1845
ACCCAAGCCGTACTGGGTGCGAAGGTGGATGTGAAGACGCTCGACGGCGAAGTGACCTTGACCCTCCCGGCTGGGACGTCGAGCGGTTCCAAGATGCGCCTGCGCGGTCGCGGTGTGCCTGCCAGCAGTGCCCAGCCAGCCGGCGACCTGATCGCCAACATTCAGATCGACGTGCCAGCCGCTCCGACCGAAGAGCAAAAGGAACTGATGCGTCAGTTCGCCGCGACACTCTCCAAACAGAAAGTCGAACAGAAATCGTGATGATCCGCCGCGCGCTCCAGGCCACGTGCGTTGCGTGCGCGGCGCTCATATTTCCTGTTGCAGTGTTTGCGCAGGGCGCTTCCAAAACCACGACGGGCGGAAATCGGCCAGTGGCTGGTTATGCCATGTTGATGATGATCCTGCTCTTGCTGATCGTCATCATGGTGTTCGGGTGGTTCCTGATGCGCTCGCTACAGCGTTCCCGCCAACGGTTGGGCCGCCATCAGAACAAAGCCACCGACGCAACCGACGTGTGGGCGATGCACAAACTGCCCGGCGAAGATGACGTCGATGACGAAATCGACGACGGTGACGATGATGCCGACGGTGACGATGATGACGACTGATGCCAATGGCGATGTCAGGGTCGCACTTGTGACGGGGGCTGCGGTCCGCGTCGGTCGGGCGATTGCGGTCGAGTTAGCCGACGCTGGATACGACGTTGCCATCCACTATCGACATTCAAAAGTACAAGCCGACGAGACGAAGGCCCTGGTGGAATCAAAAGGTCGGGGCTGCGTGACTCTGTGCGGCGACCTGCTTGACGACAAAACCCCCGGGATGCTGATTGACGGGGTGCGGCAAGCGTTCGGTCGCCTCGACGTGCTCGTCAATAATGCGTCGCTCTTTGAACCCGACCCGGCTGACGCGTTCGACCAACAGCATTGGCAGAAGATGATGCAGGTCAACGCCATCGCGCCGGCTTGTCTGATCGAAACCGCAGCGCCGATGCTCGAGCAATCCCAATCCGGACAGGTCGTCAACCTCTGTGACATTTCTGCGGAGCGCCCCTGGTCAACCTATCGCGCGTACTGCGCATCGAAAGCCGCACTCGCCAACCTCACGCTCTCATATGCAAGGCGGCTGGCTCCGGGCATTCGGGTCAACGGCGTCGCACCGGGCATTGCGATCTTCCCCGAGGATTACGACGAAGCCATTCGCCAGCGACTCATCGCCAAAGTGCCGCTGGGGCGCGAAGGGACGGTCGACGACATCGCCCGGACCGTGCGGTTTCTCGCGTTGCACGGCAGTTACATCACCGGTCAGATCATCCGCGTCGATGGCGGGCGAAGCATCGTTTGAGCCCTCCCCGTTCGATTGCCCGTTGTGCGGTTGCGTGTTAGGATTCACGCGCGCATCAGCCCAATACACACTTACTCGCTGGCGTGCACCAGGGTTGTCCCACCCGTCGCGTGAGCTTACCCGGCGTATTTTCCAAGAATTCAACGACCACGATGGAGCTGTGTTGGCAGTGGAGAACGAAAACAAATTCGTCCAGGAACGTCGAGCCAAGGTTGCGAAGATTCGCGAGCTTGAAGTCGATCCCTATGGCGGTCGATTCCCCGACGTTGAGCACATCTCCGACGTCAGGTCGCGGGCCGAAGACCTCGCACTCGAAAGCGGTGCGTCAAAGGAAGACGAGACCGCGCGGGTGGCGGGTCGTATCGTCCTCCAGCGGGTCATGGGCAACCTCGTGTTCCTCACGATTCGCGACGGAAGCGGTGACATCCAGGTGGCGCTGTCGAAGCGGGCGGTTAAGGACCAGTGGCCGGTGATCAAGACGTTCGATCTCGGCGACATCATCGGGATGGACGGGTATCTCGGAAAGACCAAGACCGGCGAAATCACCATCTGGGGCAGCAGTGTCGTGCTCCTGTGCAAGGCGCTGCATCCACCGCCCGAAAAGTGGCACGGTCTGACCGATGTCGAGATGCGCTATCGCCAGCGGTATGTCGACTTGTTTACCAATCCAGACGTCCGCGAGGTGTTCAAAGCCCGCAGCAAGATCATCCAGTCGGTCCGCGACTATCTGGTGGGGTTGGAATACCTCGAGGTTGAAACGCCGGTCCTGCAGCCGATTTACGGCGGGGCGGCGGCTCGACCTTTTACAACCCACCACAACACGCTCGATCTGGAGTTGTTCCTGCGGATCAGCCCGGAGCTTTATTTGAAGCGCTTGCTCGTCGGCGGGATGGAGCGGGTGTTTGAGTTTTCGCGCAACTTCCGCAATGAAGGCATCAGCACGCAGCACAATCCGGAGTTCACCCTGCTTGAATTGTACGAAGCCTATGGCGACTACTTCGTGATGATGCAGCGGGTCGAAGAGATGGTAGCCGCTGCGATCGAAGATTTGGACGATCAATTCACCCGCAAGTTCCGCGACGTTGAACTCGATTTCAGCCTTCCGTGGAGTCGCCAGAAATATTTGGACCTGCTCCGCGAACATGCGGGTGTATCGATGAATGATATGGCCGGCGTGCGTGCCAAAGCGGCTGAGCTTGGTATCAAGCACGAAGGCAAGGACGACGCCATCGTCGTCAACGATGTTTTCGAAGAGACCGTTGAACCGCATCTCGTTCAACCCACGTTTGTCTACGACTATCCAGCCGCTCTCTGTCCGCTGACCCGGCGCCATCCGGACGACCCGAATATTGCGCTGCGTTTTGAGGCGTACGTCGCGGGGATGGAACTGGGCAATGCGTACACCGAGCTCAACGATCCCGATGTGCAGTACGCCAACTTGAAGCAGCAGCTATCCGGTCAGGATGAAACGATGGCTGTGATGGACGACGATTTCGTGCTGGCATTGCAGTACGGAATGCCGCCTGCGGGTGGACTGGGCGTGGGGATCGACCGGTTGGTGATGCTCTTGACGGACAGTTCGAGCATCCGCGACGTGATCCTGTTCCCATTGCAGCGGCGGGCTGCTCAGCACGCAGAACCAAAAGCCTCGGATGACGGATCAAACGAAGCGGCTGCGATCAAGGAAGACTAAGGTGACGCTACGTGTGGTGTCACCACGTGGCACCATAACCTGCGGCATCAGCCCTCACGAGACGGACACTCATGTACAAGCTTTTTCTGACCTTTCGATATCTCATCAGCAAGTGGGTGGCTGTCTTCTCGATCCTGAGCGTGTGGCTGTGCGTGGCGATGGTGCTGATTGTCTTCAGCGTCATGGATGGATTTCTGGACAACATCAAGCAGCATTCGCGCGGTTTGCTCGGCGACATCATCATCGACAACTCGACGCTTCAGGGGTTTCCCTATTACGAGGAATTCTCCGCGTACCTCAAAGAAAAGATGCCCGAGGAGATCGATGTCGTCACTCCGGTGATCTACAGCTATGGCATCTTGCGTGAGCCGGTGAGCAGCTTCACCAAACCGGTGCGCATCGTCGCGATCGATTTTGATTCGTATTGCGCCGTCAACAACTTTCGCGAAAGCCTCTATTACGATCGATACTATCCCGATACCACGTCGCTCGGGCTCGTTCAGCAGCCCGTGGCTGGTATCGATATGAAGGGCAATTCGATTCTGCCCGAACGGTTGGAAGCCGCCCATCGCGAGTACCTTAAGAATCGCGATGAAGACAAAGTTGATCACACGGATATTGCCGAACCGGACTATCGGTCGCCACATGGCGTCGGTGGTTTTGAACAGCACTTCGGACTACCCGGATACGAAGGAAATCCGCTGCCGGGGATCATCATCGGTACCGATGTCGTGTTCAGCCGCGACAGGAATGGCGTCTACAACCGCAACATTCTCGATCGCGGCGCAGAAATTGTCCTGACGATTCTGCCGCTCACTTCGCGCGGGACCATCGCCGAGAACCCCATCCCCGTCGCGATGCGCAACATCGACGATTCGCGAACCAAGGTCTACGAAATCGACAAAATCTGTGTGTATGTGGATTTCAAGCTGTTTCAGGAATACCTCAGCATGGGCCCGCTCGAGCGCGTCGATGGCTCGTTCACCGAACCGCGGGCTTCGCAACTTCTCGTCAGCCTGAAAGATGGGAAGGACTACAACAAAGCGCTGCCCAAAATTGAAGAGGTCTGGAACGAGTTTCTGGGGACGTTGGCCGGCAATGTCACGCGATATGAAGCCGACCTGCTCAGCGGCGTGGGTGTGGATACATGGGAAACCCGCCAGCAGGCGTTCATCCAAGCTGTCGAGAAGGAAAAAGTTCTCGTCACGATTCTCTTCGGGATCATCAGCGTGGTCGCGATCGTACTCATCGGTGTGGTCTTCTACATGATTGTGCTGCAAAAGACCCGCGACATCGGCATCATCAAGAGTCTCGGGGCGACTTCCGTGGGTGTGGCGATGATCTTCATCATGTACGGTGCGATCATCGGGGTGATTGGCGGCATCCTCGGCATTTTGACCGGGACGACGGTGGTCGCGAACATCAACGAAATTCAGAGTTGGCTGGCCGCTTTTAATCCGAGCCTGCAGGTCTGGTCGCCGGAAGTCTACACGTTTGATCGCATTCCCAGTGTGGTCAAGCCGTCGGTGATTGCGGCAGTCTTTTTGATGGCTGTCCTGACGTCGACGCTCGGGGCGCTGGTGCCAGCGATGAAAGCCGCATGGGTTTGGCCGGTCAAGACGCTACGCTACGAATAGCATTTACAGGGATAGATTGGAGCGACCGAATTGGTCCTGGCACGTGCAACCAAACTTCATAAGACGTACTCGCTCGGCAAGACCAAGGTGAACGTTTTGCGCGGGGTGAACCTGGATGTTCAACAGGGCGAGATGTTGGCTATCACCGGCGCGAGCGGCTGCGGTAAGAGCACACTGCTGCACATTCTCGGGGCGCTCGACAAGCCCGACCAGGGAACGGTGTCATTGGGCGGCGAGGATCTGTTCGCAGCCAGCACCTGGCGACGCGACGCCATTCGCAACAAAGACGTCGGATTTGTCTTTCAGTTTTACCACCTGCTGCCGGAATTCAACGTGCTGGAGAACGTGCTCATGCCGCGTCTGGTCGGGACGTCGATGACGAAATGGTTCGCATCCAGCCGATCCGCCCGCGCGAAAGCAGCCGAAATCCTCGATACCGTAGGTTTGAAGGATCGCCTCAAGCACCGCCCGAAGGAACTCTCCGGGGGTGAGCGTCAACGGGTGGCGATTGCCCGTGCGATCATGAACGAACCGCGATTTTTGCTTGCTGACGAGCCAACCGGTAATCTGGACGCTAAAATGGGCAAGGGAATCATGGAATGCCTGCGCGGGCTGAACCGCAACGGGCAGACCATCGTGCTGGTCACGCACGACCCGAACATCGCCAATCAGGCTGACCGACAGGTGCGGCTTGTTGACGGTCGAATCGAAGCCTGACTCGGTCGATAAGAAGTCTGTCGATAACAAGTTGGGCGTCCACTCGAACTCAGGAGGTAGACGATGAGCAACACTGAGACACACGAAACGCAAAAAGCCAACCTGAACTGGTCCGAGCTCATCTTCGGATACACCAAGACCGACTGCAATATTCGCTACACATTCAGCAACGGTCAGTGGGATGACGGCGTCTTGACCGAGGACGAAAACATTCCGATCCACATGGCCTCCACGTGTCTGCACTACGGGCAAGAGTGCTTCGAAGGGCTCAAGGCTTTTGAGACCAAGAGCGGCGACGTTGTGGTCTTCCGCGCCGACGAAAATGCAAAGCGCATGGACTATACCGCCCGCAAGATCCTCATGGCGCCTCCGCCGATCGATATGTTCCTTGAGGCTGTCGATCGCGTCGTGCAGGCGAATCGACGGTTTGTGCCACCCTATGGCACGGGCGCGTCGCTTTACATTCGACCGCTCCTCATTGGCATTGGACCGCGCGTCGGCGTGAAACCTTCCGACGACTACATGCTGATGGTTTTCGTGACACCGGTGGGTCCGTACTTCAAGAACGGATTCAAACCGGTCAAGATGATCGTTGAAGAGAAGGTGGACCGTGCAGCGCCGCTGGGCGTGGGGGATGCCAAGGTCGGCGGCAACTACGCAGCCAGTCTGCGGGCAGGAGCCGCTGCTCGCGAGAAGGGCTACGCCGATGTGGTCTATCTCGACGCCAAAGAGCGCAAGTACATCGATGAATCCGGTCCGGCGAATTTCTTCGCGATCACCAAGGACGGTCAGTACCTCACGCCCAAGAGCGATTCGATCCTCCCGTCGATCACCAACAAGTCGCTCGTCACGTTGGCCGACGAGATGGGGTTGCGCCCCGAGCGCCGGCCGATTGATATCGAAGAAATTTTCGATTTCGCAGAAGCCGGTTGTTGCGGGACAGCCGCAGTCATCACCCCAATCGGATCGATTCGATACCGCGAGCGCGAGGTGGTCTATTCGCCGGATGGCGAACCGGGCCCGATTTCGACGAAGCTGTACAACAAACTGCGGGCGATCCAACTCGGCGAGGAGCCGGACACGCACGGGTGGCTTCGCACCATCGAAGGCTGAAACCGCGAATCGCGTTGTCTATTTTTGCAATCGCCAACCCAAACCGCTGAACCCCACCATCGACGACACGTGTGGGCGTGGTCAAGGTGCGTTTGGTTTCGTTGAACGCCGATCTTCACTGCCGCATTTGTTCTGCCGATATGCCAATCGCCGTCAAGGTGTTCGGGGATTTGCAGATGAATCGGTGGTTCATATTCGCAATGGTGACAGGGGGCTTGTACGGGGCGCTGACATTTCTGCGCATCGTCGGGCATGAGATCGCCATCACGAATCGGGACATTGACGAGAATGCCAAGATCGCTCGCGAGGCTTTGAAGAAGCGCCGTGAAGCCGAGGAGCACGAGCGCAAGGAAGATGCGTTGATGGCCAAGAGGGCAGAGAAGCAGTCCGCGAACGGAGCACCCAAATCGGCGGTGCGTCCCCCGAGTAAGTAATGCTTCATTTCAGAACGCGATCATCTCGGCCTGATCCAGACCGGCAGCAGTGAGTGGCTGAATCCGGCAAGGAATGTCCGTGGTACTGCAATTCTGTTGACTTGACACAACCTCACCCCTAGATTGAAGCATCGCAAAAGCGCTCTCGCGCCAGTTCTCCAATGCTTAATTCTGGCGTGCCAACCGCAATTGCGATTAAGGTTCGTGCAATCGTGTAACCGATCCAATGGATGAGTCCAGCACGTCCGGGTTGGGATTGAAATCTTCGTTTGCGAGGCGTATCCATGAAAACCACGTCATCACGATTGGCCAAGACCCAAGCAGTCGCAAACCTCACCGGTGCGCTCATCATCGTTGTGGGGTTGGTGCCGATTATCACGGGCATCGTGCGCGCTGAAGGGATGGATCGCTTTTGGATGGTGCTGGGAGGGGCGATTGTCGCTCTCGTCGGTGTGCTGACGCTGGTGATTGTCGCCTTGCAGGTCAAGATCGAGTCCAACTCCTTTCGGTTGTATGGACAGCTCCGCGACATGCACGAGTTGAGTCTCAAGCAGAGCGCTTTGCTTGCACGCATTGCTGAAAACAGTGCATTGTCGGACGCGGCTCGGTCGCTTTCCAACCGTGAAATCGAGATTGATCGCCTGCGCGAGACGATTCGTACGGTCATCCGCACGGAATCGTGGGATGCCGGTATCCGCCTCGTGGATGAAATGGAAAGCCGATTCGGGTTCACCGATGAAGCGGCTGTCCTTCGAAGAGAAATCGAAGAGGCGCGTCACACGGCCATGCGCACGAAGTTTGAGCAGGCGTCGCAGATGATCGAACACTTGTTCAAATTGAACGACTGGGAAAGGGCGGAAAAGGAGATCGAACGTCTCCACCATGCACTTCCGGATGAACCGCGGGTCGGCAAGCTTCGTGAGGCGCTGGTTCAGCGTAAAGCCAAGCGCAAGCAGGAACTGTTGGGCGTATGGAAAAGTGCCTGCGGGCGTGATGATGTCGATGAGGCGATCAGTGTACTGCGCGAACTGGATGCATACCTGACCCGTGAAGAAGCCCGCGAACTCGAAGAGACCGCCCGCAGCGTGTTCAAAGCCAAGCTCCTCCAACTGGGGACCCAGTTTCAATTCGCGGTCAACGAACACCGTTGGCGCGATGCCCTCGAAATCGGCGTTCAGATCACCGAAGAGTTTCCCAACTCGCGGATGTCCAAAGAGGTGGCCGAGGCGATGGATGGACTGCGTTCCCGTGCCGGCGCCAAGGATGTCGAGGTAACCTTCACCAGGCACACGGCAGAGACATAAATTCGATCAACACCGAGTTTCCAACCGATTGGACGATAGCTGAGGCGACGTCGTCTTCGCTCCCTGCGCACTTCCGCCGGGCTACGCGTCCGCCCGATGTCGGTCCACCTTCAGCAAATCAATTCAACATCACTGAACAGTCGTGGTTGTACAGCATTTGCCTAACGAATGTCTGATCCTGCATGACAATGGGTCTCCAGACCGCGCGCTGATGGGTCGATATTCAATGGGCGAACCAGTCCATTAATGGACCTTGGTTCCATGGCGGACGCGTGCGCTTCGTCGCACCTCGGGCACGTCCAACACAGGCTGACAGAACACGTTACGACAGAGTCCATGTCTGAAGAAACAGTACCAACGAATGATTGCACGCTTTGTCAGAACCTGAATTGGTGGCAGCGGTTTGTGCGTCCCGGCCTGCAACTCAAGTTTACATGCCTGGTGGTGGGACTCGCATTGGCGGTTGGCGTGGTGGTTGGAAGTGTAACCGCTGACCACGCCTCGCTGATTGTCCGCCGAATTCAGATGGACCACTGTCGCCAGGAAGCCGCACTTCTCGCGTTCAAGGCGTCGGATGAATTTTCACTCGGCGATAAAGCGCTTCGGGCGTTGGCGTCGCGCTACATGAAGTCGAAGTCCCTTCTGTTTGTTTCGTTCATGGATGCGCAGGGGCGCAAAGTGACGACGATCGAAGGAGAGCAGCACGCACACAGTCATGCCGTCACCGAAGGCGTGACGCCCGATACGACCATTGGCCAACCGGTGCGCATGTCACTGGCCGAATTCGATGAAGATTATCTCGATGTGACATTTCCGATTCTCAGCTCAACGTTTGATGAAGGTGAATTCACTCCTGGCACCGATGTTGAATCAGCGAATCAGCTGATTGGTTACGTGCGCATCGGTTACTCGTTGGAACAGACGCTGGCCGAGGTCAAAGCGGCTTCTGAGTTGCTCAGCGGGATCGCGGTGCTGATTGTGTGTCTGACGGTTCCGCTGGCTTATTTGCTGGTCCTTCGGTTGTTGCGACCGTTGGCGGCACTGACGCGATCGATTTCTCAGTTTGCCGACGGAGACCTTGACGCCCGTTGCCATGTCGGTGGTGGCGACGAGATTGGCGAATTGGCGGTCGCATACAACGAGATGGCCGACCGACTTCAACAGAAGCACCTGGAGATCACCGAACTCAATTCCTATCTGGAACATCGCGTCCAGGAAAGGACGCGGCAGCTTCAGGAACTCGCGTCGCGTGATCCGCTTACCGGGCTCTACAATCGCCGCCACTTCAACGAGTTCTTGGCGCAGCGGTTTTCGGAATCGAAACGCTACGGTTCGTCGCTCGCATGCGTCATGATCGATCTCGACAAGTTCAAAGTGGTCAATGACACGCACGGTCACCAGCGCGGTGACGAGATACTCAAGCTGGCCGCAACCACGATCGAGCAGGAGTTGCGATCGTCTGATATTGCCGCGCGGTATGGCGGTGATGAGTTTGTCGTGTTGATGCCACAGGCCGAAAACCAGCAGGCCCGGGGATTTGCGGACCGACTTCGGGAGCGATTCGCCGAGCTGATCGCCATTCAATATCCCGACTGTTCCGTCGGATTCAGCGTCGGCACCGCGAGCCTTTCGGATCTCAGCTCAGACGATCCTGACGAACTGGTGCGACTCGCCGACCTCAGCCTGTACGAAGCCAAACACTCAACCCAGAAATCTGTCCGACAGGGCGCACATCCGCCCGCCTGACGCGACGGACCTTTTCTCATACCATATTCCCCACGGCGACGCGGATATTTGCGTCAAAATCGCGAATATGCCGGTATACAAAGGGCTGGGCTTTCTAATCGCCCGGCCCCCGTGTGTGGGTTAAACTCTCATTGGAATCGGTTCGCGTCGACGCGGGCCCATTATTGAATCTCGGAGGATTCCATGTTCGCCACAATCGGTAAATATGTCGGCGGGAAAGTGCTCACCGCGATTCTCATCATGGCGTGTGCAGCCAGCGGTTTCTGGTTCTACAAACACCCCGAGCAACTGCAGACGATCTGGTCGGTCCTCAAGGGTGTCTTGGTCTGGTTGGGCTTGGTGTTGGTATTGCCCTGGGCTGCGTTCTTCGTGACCGGTCGGGTGGTGAAGCAGGATTCGAATGTCGCGGCTGGTCTGCTGTTGTTGGGACTTGTCGCGATCGATGCGCTGCTGGCGTTCTATCTGGCCAACTGGAGCGTGAATGGTGCGCTGACGTGGATGGTGCTGCTCCTTGGAATCCTATGTGCGGGGGTCTATAATTTTATAGTTTGCGACTTTCAGGCCTCTCACTTCGAGGATCAATTGTAACTCCGTTCAGGTCGAGCTGTTTTCGTTGCAGCGATTGGAAGTTGGTGTGTGTGGCTTGTTTGCTTGGGTTGATCGTCAGATAAACTCGGCTGACTGACAAGAAGAGGTGGCTGTGAATCTCCCAAAACCAAACGATCGGATCAACAATTATCTGCTCGAAGAAGTCGTCGGTCATGGCAGCTTCGGACAGGTGTGGCGTGCGCGTCACCACGTGCTCGATCAGGTGGTGGCCATCAAGATTCTGACCGATCCGCAATACGTGCGCAACTTTCGCCAAGAGGGTGTGGTGGTCCATGGCCTGCGCCATCCCAATATCGTGCGGGCGATGGACATCGATCCGTTCGCCGATCCGCCTTATATGATCATGGAATATGTCGATGGTCCGTCATTGCGAGCAGTCATCGACAACCATCCCGAAGGTCTGCCGGTTGTCGCGGTGCAGAGTATCATGCGCGGCGTTCTCGAAGGACTGCAAGCCGCCCACGATGCGGGGCTTGTGCATCGCGACGTGAAGCCCGCCAACATCCTCCTGCGCATGGTGGGTAATGACATCAACAACGTTCAATCGGGCGACGTGAAGCTCACCGATTTCGGACTCGGCCGCGCCACGGGAATCACCACCGCATCGTTGGTGCAGTCGGGCAGCCTCGTCACCGATGAAGGCAAGAGCATCGCCGGGACGCTGGTCTATATGTCGCCCGAGCAGCGTGCGGGCGAGGAGTTGGACGGGCGGAGCGACCTCTATAGCTGCGCGGTGGTGTTGTACGAATTGCTCACCGGATCGCGACCGGCTGGCAGCGATCTACCGAGCATGGACCGTCCCGACATTCCGCGATACCTCGACGACGTATTCCGCAAAAGCTACACACGCCTCCAGGGGCGCTACGACTCGGCGACGGCGATGCTGGCTGCGATCACGCGCAACCATCGCGATTCCGCCATTGAGCGCATGAGCCCATCGACGCCAGCCGCCCGCAGAATCGGCGGCGCACCGGTATCGCTGGATGCCAGGCAGGCGTACGGCAAGGCGAAGTGCCCGAAGTGTTCCAATCCTGTTGAGGCGCATGACAACTTCTGCATTTTGTGTGGGGCGCAGGTTGTCGCGAACGTACCGAAGTGCCCGAGTTGCGACGCCTTCGTGGACGGTCACGATCGCTTCTGCATCTTTTGCGGGGTGGAATTGCCGCAATCGAGTCGAGCGTAGGAGGGGGCGAGCATGTTTGGAGGAGCGTTGACTGGTGGGATCGGAGTCGGAATTCTGTTTGTGGTCTTGTTTGGCGTCCTGGTGGCGCTATTCAGTGTCGCCGCTTTGATCTTTGCTATCGTCCGGGTTGTCTTGTTGGCTCCGCTGAAGCTGCTCGGCCTCGTCGCCGGAACGCCTCGTCCGTATGTTGAGAAGCGGCCCAGGGTTCATTCAAAACGTCTCACGTCAGCCCATTTGCAATCGCCGCAGGTGCATGGTGGCCGGAAGGAATGTACGAATCCCCGCTGCGGATATGCGAATCGATCAAACGCGGTATACTGTGCCCAGTGCGGTCAGCAGCTGCGCAACCGGATGGGCGCCATCGTTGCGTGACCTGATCGCGCGATCATGTGCCGGATGATTTCTTGAGTTGAGTAGGAACGAGACCCGTCGATGGCGAAACCAACCGATGAAGCGGCCAACGCACTGAAGGTTGAGAACCAGTATCTCGCCGGTGTGACCGCCAACATCGAAGAAGCCAAGTCCCGCTATCTGCGTGGGAGCAGTTGGCAGACTGTCGAGAAAGACGACAGCGATGCGCTGCGTGCGCAGATGGCGTCCAAGCGCATGTATGATCGGACGCTGCTCAAGCAGTTGCCCAAAAACCGCATCGTCAGCGTCAACGGATACGAAAAGCGTTTCGTATTCTGGAAGCGGCAGACCGGTTCGGCGATTGCGTCGGTGATGTCCCGTTTCGACGATCTGCTTGAAGAAAGCGGACCGTCTGCGCCGATCTCACTCAATGAGCTGACCGATCATCTGCGCGAGATTGCCCCGGACCCAAAGGTGCGGGCGATTGTGGGTGTGTGTGCGACCAGCGGATTTACCGAAGAAGCGCG
Organism: Phycisphaerales bacterium UBA1845; assembly: GCA_002338715.1. GTDB lineage: Bacteria > Planctomycetota > Phycisphaerae > UBA1845 > UBA1845 > UBA1845. Next base: position 87,181 of record DDIR01000098.1, read on the forward strand.
AAGCGCCCGCCACGAATACCCGAACATGGATGTGGTTCTGGTTGAACCGCTTCCCGGTGGCGGCTGGAAGGTGACCGCCGATGAAAATGTGCCCAAGTTCGTCCGCGAGATGTTCGACCCGGAGGACATTGATCAGAAGCTGGATCGGGTCAAACGCGAGGTGGAGCGGTGCGGGACCGATTTGTTGACCGGCGGGCTGGCATCGGATCGAATTGCCAAGGATGTGGGACTGCCGATCGAGGTGGTCAATCGGGCATTGGATCGCATCGCCAAGAGCGACCCGGAACTGCGGGTGTCCAAGACCAAAGAAGGCCGACTTTTGTATCGCGGTGCGGCTGTCGTTGCCACGGAGAAAACGTCTATGAGTTTTGTGGACCGTATCAAGGACATGTTTTCCAGGGAGGGGGACGAGGTCGCGAAGATCAACATGTTGTCGGAAAGGCGGGCTGCCCTCGCCCAACGACGCAACCGCCTCTACGAAGAGATCGCCAGCCTCGAAGAAAAAGAAGCGGAACTTCTCAAGCAGGGGCGCGAGAACAAGTCAGCTGTCGTGCGCCGCAGGCTCGTCGCGCAGATTTCGCAGCTGCGCAAAGACATCGCCCGTCAGAACACGACGGCCAACATGCTCAACCAGCAGATCAACATCATCAGCACCGATGTGCACAACCTCACGTTGATTCAGCAGGGAGAAGCCGCGTCGCTTCCGAACACGCAGGAGTTGACGGAAAACGCCGTCCGCGCCGAAGAGATGCTCGAAACGCTCAAAGCCGACTCCGACCTGGTGTCGAGTCTGGAAACCGGCGTGGGTGAAGCGTTGATGGGTGGTGAAGAAGCCGACATCCTCGCTGAGTTTGACGAACCGGCTGTGACGGAGCAGACGACGCCGAGCGCCGCGTCCAAACAGGCATCCAAGCCAGCGGCTGCCGACGCGTCGTTTGCGATGTTTGACGACGAACCCGAAGCGCCCAAGTCCGAAGAGCGCAGCCCCGCCGATCCGGAGGCCAGTTAACGCATGTCTTTGATGGATTGGTTGGTCAAGCGCAAGAAGCCGCTCTCGAAGATGACCCGCTCGGAGTTGCGGCGTCAGGAACTTCTGCTGGAAAAGGACCGCACGCAACTGGTCAACAAGACCATGAAGCTCGCCCGGCAAAAGCAGGAGCTATTCGAGAAGGGTGCGAAGGAAAAAGTCCCCGAAGTTCGGCGGATGATGGCGCAGGAATTTGAACTCAAGACGTCGGAGCAGTTGATGCTCTCGCGTCAGCTCAATATCCGCAGCAAAGAGATGATGACCGTTTCTCGTTTGCGGATGATGCGCGAAAATGCGGACCGAGCCGCCAGCGCCGGCAGCAATCTCGGGTTGATCAGCGAGAAAGACATATTGCGTTTGGGCAAGATGATCGAAAACGATTCGATCAAGACCGAGCTATATCAGGAGCGACTCGACGAAGTGCTCAAGCTTGGTCGCGAGGTGGACGAAGGGTCTGCGGCGTTGTCCGATGCTGGCCAAACCGTCCTGGATGTGTGGGACCAGATGGATCGCGGGGCGATTGAGGATTCGACCGAGGCGTTTGACGAAGCCGACCGCCGCGTCCGCGAACAGCAGAACGCAGCGTCAGAATAAACCCGTTGATATTCGGGCGAATTGTAGGGTGGGCCCTGCCCACCGCCGTTCGAGACATCAACGACATGGTGGGCACGGCCCACCCTACATCGTGCGTTAACGTTTCGTTCGTCTGGTCGTTTTAATTCTGAATCCTGAGTGTGGGTGGAACCAGTGGCACTTTTCAAATCCAACGAAGAGCGGCGTATCGAACGCGACATCAAGATTCGCCAGGGCATTCGGCGCATCGAAAAAGCGATTCGCGAACAAGGCAAGTTCACCGACGAGTTCGTCCAGAACGCCCGCCGCGCCAAGGAAATCGGCGACACCGCGCAATATCAGTTCATCCGCAACACGCTCAAGAAAACCGCGGCGATGAAACGCGTGCTCGAACGCCAACTGCTCAGCGTCAAGAACGCCATGGTCATCAAGAAGCAAGCCGAAGCGTCAGCCGACTTCGCCGGTGCGATGGGCATGATGGCCAGCGAAATCGGAAAACTCTTCGGCGAGACCGATCTGGTCAAGACGCAAGCCGATTGGGAAAAAGCGATGGTCCAGTCGCAGACGATGGAAGAGCGCATGGGCATGTTCCTCGACACGATCGAAGATGTCGCCGCGCAGGATGTCGAAATGTCGTCGGCTGACGCCATCAGCGACGAAGAAATTGACCGCTTGATCGAAGCCGAAAGCGAAGCCGAACATCAAAAAGAAATGGGCAAGCTCGCCGGACTTCGCGCCGAAATCGATGCCCTCAAAGGCAAAAGCGAAAAGCAGAAATAGCGACACACCATGGGCGTTTCCTACTCCACATTTGAAAGGCTCAAGAGCAAGGGCGTCACCGCGTATAAGAAAGGTGACTACGCAGCCGCCGGCACGTTTCTGACCGAAGCGGCTGGCTGCATGGTCGAACTCGCCGAGTCCAGCGACACGCCCGAACTGCGCCGTCAGCGCGAAGAGGTCGCGGCAGAGTTGATCGATCTGGCCAAGGACTGCAAGCGCTTTGAAGCCAACCCCGAGGGCGGTCGCTTTCGTCAGCGGGCCAAGGAAGATGAAGAGAGCGGGGCGGCTGCCTCCGATTGGATCGTTCAAGACAAACCGGACATCGGTTTCGACGACATCGCCGGGCTCGACGATATCAAGCAGGAAATCCGCCTGAAGATGATCTACCCGTTCAGCCATCCGGAGTTGGCTGCAAAGTATGGCATCAATATCGGTGGTGGCGTGTTGCTCTATGGACCGCCCGGTACGGGTAAGACGATGATGGCCAAAGCCATCGCCCACGAAATCGACTCGACGTTTTTTGTCATCAGCCCCGCGCAGATTCTTTCAAAGTGGGTTGGGGAAGCCGAGCAAAACGTTCGCAAGCTTTTTGAAGCTGCAAAACAGCACAATCGCTCGGTGATTTTCATCGACGAGATCGAAGCGCTGGTCCCGCGTCGCAAGTCCGAAGGTTCGACGGTGATGGCCCGGGTGGTTCCGCAGATTTTGCAGGAGCTTGAAGGGTTCGATCGCAAGGGCGAGCGGGCGCTGCTATTTGTCGGCGCGACGAACAAGCCATGGATGCTCGATGAGGCGATGTTGCGACCCGGGCGGTTCGATACGCAGGTGTACGTCGGTCTGCCCGACGCGCCCGCCCGTTTTCGATTGCTGGAAATTTATCTTGCCGATCGACCCATCGCTGCCGACCTGGATCTCGGTGCGTTGTGCGATCGGTTGGACGGTTATAGCGGTGCGGATATCAAAAACCTCTGCATGCAAGCCGCACAGATGGCGTTTATGGACGCGATGGGGGGCGGTGAGCGGTTGATCACCCATGCAGACATGCTCAACCGCATCGAAATGCAGTTGCCGTCGGTCAAACCGGGCGACCTCGTCCGGTTCGACAAGTTCAAACAGACGGGCCGCTAAGATCGTCCGCTATAATCAAATCGGAGATTAATAAAGGCCGAAAACCGGCGAATAAGTCATGATATGACTAGGATCACGATGAAAGTGCCACTGCTCTGTGAGCAGTGAAGAAAGCATAAGAATCAAAAGAAAGCCATTCGCGTCATGAGCAGCACCATCGACATTCAAAAGTGGTTGTCGAACCCGAATTCGGTCGCGGTGTCCGTCCCGGCTGAGGCGATCTTCGGCGTGTTCAAACGCACTTTCGATCTGCCCGCAGGTTTCGCCGCAAAGTCCGTCACCCGCGACGGCGTCCATCGCGTGCATCGTCCGGGGCAGGTGATCGAAGCCGGTGAACTTTCCGAATTGTTGATCTTCCGCAGCCAGCCGATCGATCTTTCGTTTGAAATGTCCAAGGTGCCCGCGAGCGACCATTATCTCTGCGACGTTCGCGTGCAGGTGCAGGTGGCGGTGGTGCCCGAGCGGGCCGACCTCGATTCATTTCGCGATCGCGTCATCGCCAGCCGGACCGATGCAAACATCGATACGGTGCAGGCGTGTTTGCGACCAGCCGTCGAGAAGGGCGTGCAGGCGTTCGTCGCAGCGAATGAATCCGGTGCGCTGGTTGGCGGGCAATGTGCTGCCGGTGCGAAACAAGCGGTGTTGGATGGGGCGGCAGAGGTTTGCTTCAGCAGTGGATTGTCGATCGAGACGGTACGTGAGATTCGATTCACGTCGGAGGGCCATGCCCGCGCAAGAGCCGCTGAAGAACAAGCCGCACGACGTTTGCACGAACACGCGGCGCAGGGCGAGTTGCGCGAGGCGATCAGCGCCGCACAAAATCAAAAGCTCGACCATCTGCAATCGATGTTGACGCGCCTGCAGACGTTGGCCGACGAGTCGCCGCATGCCGCGATGTCGGATTTGATGAAGGCGTTTTCCGAATCGCAGCGTGGGCAGTTGTATCAGGCGCTGTTCGAATCGCGGGCAGTGCAACCGGTGACGGCCTGGGTTGTCGCCCTCACAGGCGATGAAGTGCTCTTGATCGATCCGAAGCAACTCGGCGATGCGCCGCGACGAATCGCCGTCAGTGGGGCGGCTGGCAAACTTCGATCGGTGCAGGTTGCCCACGCCAACGATGCGGATCTGCACAAGACGCTCTGGATCGGGGCGGCATCGGGTGTGTATGAACTCAATACCGAGAGCGGTACGGTTGAGAATGCGTTTGTATACGAGCCCGAGCAGATGCCGCGCGGCGGCGTCAACGCGGTGGCGGTCAGCGATCGCTGGGTCGTGGGTACGCATTCGGAACTCGGCGTCCTGGCTTGGTCGCGAAACGCGGAAGCGTCAGGCGAAAACGCACAAGCGCTGCGATTGTTCGAAAATGAAACCGATCGCGCCAAGACCGTGCGATGTGCGCGGTTTGCTTCCGGGCGATTCTGGTGTGCGATCGACGATACCATCCACTCCGTGCTCGAAGGCGATCTTCAAGCCGGGCACGCGACGCTCTCTGCCGCAGGCGATACGGTCACCGCGCTGTCGATCGAAGGCGATGACATTTTCGCAGGCACCGTCGATGGCGATGTGCTGCATTGGGCTGGACTTGGTTCCGAATCGCCGCGCCGCATTCATGCCGGCAGTCGCCGAGCCGTCGAGTCGATCGCGTCGATTATCGATGGCGACGTCGCCAGGTTGTTCTATACCGATACGTCGCTTGCAGTGTATTCGCAGGTGTTGGACGATTCATTCGTTTGTCGATACGAAGCCGGCGGTCAGACCATCCGCCGCGCCGAGTGTGCAGCCGACCTGATCGTCGCGATCAACGACGCCCGCGATCGCATCGTCATCTGGAACGGTAACGAACCGAAACATCCCGCGCAGACCGTATCCATCGCCCAACTCACCGGCCACAGCACGCAGGATGTGTGCCTGATTCCACTTCCCAAATCGCCGGGCAATGCCCCAATCGCCTGATTGAGATTTTAGAGCGATCTCAATCCAAGCGTAGCGTTCTGCTCGTCCAATCTTCGCAGCACGGGCGCCGGTATGCACCTGGAGTGAATTCGATTTGCCCCTGGATTCCCGCCTGCGCGGGAATGACGACGGTGTCGCGCCGCTACGTTTGGACTCAAGGGGCTCTAGCGACGCGAATAGCAAAGCAGGCCATGGCTGACGAGCGATGGCAGATTGCGTTGCTACTTCGTGAGCGACACATCGATTTCCACGACGGCGCTCGGACGACATTTGCCTGTACCGTTATTGCACGTGCCAGAGCAACAGTCTGCGTCGGTGCTGCAAGGCGTGAAGTTCAGTGCGCAAGGCGCTTCATCCCATCGCCACGTGCCGACGACCGGTTGATACGGGCCTGCGCCGAATCCTGGCGGCGGGTCGAGGTAGTAGCGGTTGCTGTAGTTGACGGTGGCTTTCGTTCCGCCGGAAAGGTTCATCTCTGCGTCAGAGAGCAACGCACCGCTGATGTATGGCGAATTGCCGATCAATGCGGTCCCGTCGGATGCGTAGACAATCCCTTGGATGCCCGATCGGTACTCGTCATCAAGACTGGCGTCTTCGTCGCCGTTGTAGGGTGAGCCAATCGGATTCAGGTTGACGCCCAGTGTCGTCTCTTTCATCGCGACGCCGCCTTCAAAGTCCAGATCGATTTGTCCCTGCACCATCAAGGCTGGGTAATTGGGAACGGCTGGCTTCCAGGTGACTTGCCCAACGACCGCGGAGTGGGCTGAAAGCAGGCTGTCGGCTGCATTGAGCAACACCAACGTGCCATCGATGCGAGAGTTGACAATGTTGATGGCGCCGCCGTCGCAATCGATGACATAGATGCCTTCGGAATTTAACTCGCCGGTGTAGGGGTTTGACGTCGGAGTGAGGACGGCATCGCTGATCGAAGGACGTCCATCGAAGCTGGACAATGAGTCGAGCGGTATCGCAGTACCGTTGTTGACATAGTAGTCAAATACGCTCGAAGAGTCGGGCATCGTGCGCTTTTCAGCGGCTTTGTTTTGCGTCCCGTTGAGGATGACGCCAAGAAATGTCGTGGCATACTCCACGTCGCCATTGATCGTCAACAGCAAACCGGTCATGCCAGCCGCCGTGCCGATCATCTGATTGGTAGACAGGGTTGCCGTCAGACCAACCAAGCCATCGACACTGTAAGCCGCCAACTCCAGACACGACATCGGAACCGTCGAATTCGGCGTAAGCAACACGCTGCGGACCCGCACCGCATCGCCGACCATTGCGATTCCATAAGCACGGATAGGATCGTACAGCCCGGTCGAAAAGTCATCGTCATCCTCATCGATGAAGACCAGGTTGACTTCGTACCCATCCAGTTTAAAGCTGACGGGCTCTCCGCTTGTTAGATCGGTTCGCCAGTCCGGGGACTCTGCCAGGATCAAAGGTGCCAATTCCGCGGTCGCGATTGCCAGTTCGCCTGCCCGCGCCCAGTCGTTGGTGCCCGTCACGATGCGCGTGTTGATTCGGGCGGTCACGATTGCTGCGTACCCGATCACGGTAATCAGCATCGTCGCGCCGAGGACAAGCATGTAACCGGCTGCAGGCCTTTTGATAATTTTGGATCGTTTGTGCACTGTCGTTCTCAATTCGCGACCACCGGTTCATTGGCGAGCGACGCCCCCAGCGAGAGCGCGGCGTTGGATTCACCAATCTGCAAGTCCACTCCGACCCAACTGCAATAGGTACGGGTGGCTGATACTTCCTGCTCGTATGTACCGGCATTGGTCCGCACGCTGACAACGGAGGTTTGGGCGCCGCGTGGATCGGTGACGGTCACGGTGATGCGTTTCGCTCCGCCGTCATTATTGATCGCGGCCCCGCCCGGTGACAGCGGATCCACGTATTCGACCAAGACGCTGCGCGTCCATCCGTCGTAGCCGGTAAGTTGCGTCCCGTTTTTTTGCTGTGGAGGAGAAGCCGTCCACCCGTCGTAGTCGTCCACGTCGTCAAAGTCTGCGCGCGTGCTGGTTCCTTCGCTGATCTCCGGTCCGAAGTGCCCTGATTCTGTCGAATAGACTGTCACCGTTCCATATACATAAAACATCATCTGGTTATTCAATATTGTCCAGTGTCCGCCCCCGTTTGAAGTTTTAACGAGTCCGCGGCCGCCGTTGTTGTCGTACTCAACTTCGCAAACGTCGGCGTCATCAACCTGGACCGCAATAACAAGGGCGAGCCCCGCGCCGGGCGTCAGGTCCGACACGCCGCCGGTCCGCATCGTGATCCAGTCAAAGTCGGTTGGCATTTTGGTTTCCGGCAGGGAGTATTGTCCGAGGATGGCGTCCGTCGGCATGTTTGAATCGTCAAGCGTTCGTAGTTGGACGCTGGCAATACCATTCTGATCGCCTTTGTATCGTGCTTTGAACTTCACTTGCGTGACCGACCAGGACGCGGCGTCATCCGGCAGCGTCGGTCGAAAGACCTGACCGATATAGTTTTTGTCTTTGACGTCGTAGTCCTTGTTGTCCGGTTTCGAAGGATCGTGACTGGTCAGTTCAATCTCCGGTCCTTCAACGAGGATCGGGTCCGTTTCAGGGTTTTCATAGTACGCTTGAAGCACTTCGCTCATCAGGCTGTGGGCGAGGGCGGGCCCCTTGCCCAACTCCGCATTAACTTTGCGGGCGCGGGCTGACATCCCCACCATATTCAGCGCGGTGACCATCATCCCGCCAACCACGACAACGGCCAGCGCGGCTTCTGCCATCGAAAAACTGCGCCGCTTGATTGCGCGACTGGGCCCTGGGCCGGTCGTCGAGTTTTCATACTTCATTCGTCTCATGGTTCTTTTCTATGGGCTGCACGAGATCCTTACGTTGTCAAACCAGGCTCTGTCGTTCGTGTCCATTGAAGATGGTGCGATGATCCGAATCCAGGTGGAGTCGGATGCAAATGCACTGATGTCGGTCGAGTAGGGAAGGTACACGACGTCAGTGCCTGGGAGGAGATAAGAAAATCGCGTTATCTCTGTCCACGGGCCGCCGCTTCCTGTTGACGAGATTTCAAGGGCAATGTAGTCGGACAATTCAAAGCTTTCACGACGGTAGTTCAGGCTGATCGAGGCGCTGCCGCTAGCGCAAAGCTCAACGGCTCGCATGACACCGTGGTCGCCAGCAGCGATGACCAGGCGATCCGAGAGAAGGTTGGCCGCAACCCTTACCCTGCCGCTTTTTACCCCGTCGGACTCGCCGATTTCGATCCATGGTGTAGACGTCCAGTCCAGCGTTCCACTGCTTCCACTGAACGAGCCTGACTCGAAATTGTCCGCGAAGATCCCGTCACAATCGCATGAATCTGCGCACGCGGCATCATCGGCGCAATCGCTGTCGTCGCAATCGGTGGATCCGTCGCAGTCGTTGTCTTCGTTGTCTTCGCAGTTCTCTTCGGTCAGTGGCGCTGTGCCACAGTCGGCAGAACAGTTGCAGGGGTTTTCGCCCGTATTGCACTTGCTGTCGCCGCAGTAAGGGTTGCAAGGTGTCGCGGCGCTGCATTCGGAATCGTCGCAGTCGGTGTCGCCGTCGCAATCATTGTCCAGTCCGTCTGCGCAGTCGGTATCGCCCGTCTCGCTGGCAGCCGGAGCGCCGCAGTCCGCCTCGCAGTTGCATGAATTTTCGCCCGGGTCGCAGGTGCTGTTACCGCAGACTGCGGCGCAAACGGGATCTGCATCGCAGTCTGAGTCGGCGCAGTCGGTCTCGCCGTCGCAGTCATTGTCGATGCCGTCGTCGCAATTGAACGATACTTGTTCGTTGGCGACTCGAGTTCCACAGTCGTCCGAGCAGGTGCAAGGGTCTTCGCCGTCGTCGCAGTTGCCGTCCCCGCAATAAGGTGTGCCCTCATCCACGCCCGCTGCCCACTCAATCGCCCGCTTCATGATGTTCTGGCTGGCGTCGGTCAATTCAGTAACGTCAAATCCGGTGCCACCCCAGGGCAATTGGACGCGCCGCCCTGGCGCGGGTGAATCGCCAACCAACGCATCACCCGTGTCGACGGCAAACAAAGCGGCTTCGTCCGCGACATTCGCAATGACCTGAACGCCAGCCGCCATCGCGCCGGAGTTGTAAGTCAGTGGCTGGTCGGAATTGGTGGCTGCGGTGGGGAGTTGTCTGAGCGTGGAGGTAATGTAATGCGAATTGTCAATGATCGTGACCGTGGTGCCTGTACTGTTGCTCGACGATGCGGATGTGAAACCGAATTCGTCAGTCAACATCATTTCTTCGTTGACCACACCGATCGCAACGTTGACGAATTTTGAGCCAACATCAGCGGGGTTAACGGTTTCGGAAATATACACAACGTCGGCGCTGGCGACGGCTGAATCGATCGTGGTTTGATTGGCGCGATCGTCGATGTAGGACACGGAATGGCCCCACGATTCCATCAATGCCTGCCTCGCGACATCGTCGGCCACAGGACTGCTGCCTTCGGATACAACCATCAGCACCTCAAGCGCATTGGGACAGGTTGCGTCGGCGCATCGGCTGCCATCACCGCGATAACGATTGTTCGGATTCTGCGTGCATTTCAACTCGTTGGTGTCCACGCAGCTACCGTTTTCCATGCAGCATGCGCCGATGCAGTCGGTGCTTTCGCAGGCACTGTTGCGCGTCTTGGCCAACCCACCGTTCGAAGTACAGTCATCCGGTGACACGTCATCGCAGGTTCCGTCGATATAGCAGCACGCCCGTGCGGGAGGTTTGATCGTTCGCGTCAGGTAGCTCAAATCGAACTGGTAGACATCTTCGGCGATGACGACGGCCAGCGACTTGTTGTACTTGCGCGTCAGGTTCCCGCCCGGATTACCGTCCCACGCGTACCGGATGGTCTCGACGTCGCCGTCATCGTCGCGGTCGGGAACGGTGAATGTGATCGACTTGTCCGTGCGTTCGGTGATCGTCAGGGCGTCGTTGAGGTCCGCGATGATCACGTCGCCGATGTTGCGGGCTTCGGGGATTTGCGAACCGGGGGCAGTGCCATCATCGACCGCTCGACTCGCGATGGCCATCGTCGCGCCAATCCCGACAGCCAGAATGGACAGCACCGTCATGGCGGCCATCATCTCGACCAGGCTGAAGGCTCTGCGTATTGTTGGCGCGCCGCGACTCATTTGGAGAATGCCTCCACTTCGAAACCGTTGCTGGCCGCCGCCTCCTGCAACTCTCCGACCTGGAAACTCGCGACGCCTGACTCGCGGTTGAGTGTGATGGTGCGCGATTCTTCACCAATGCGGAGGACAATCGTCCCGCGCCGGCTGGGTCGCGCGTACATGTCGAACGACACTTCCCGGGCTCCCGCGAAGTCGACCTCCCACTGCGAAACGTTGTAGGGGGCGCCCTTCAGATCGACGGTGTACGATTCGTTCGGGTTGTTTGGATCGGGAAGGTTCTTGATTTCGTAGCCCGGTGTATTGCGGAAGTTGACGCTGATGTCGCTGCTGGTCACGCGGGCATGCTGACGGGCGAGGGCCAGGTCCTGCACGATCCGGCGGGCGGCTGAGTCTGCCGTGCGACGGTTGACGGCGTGGGTAAACCGAGGAACAGCAATCGCAGCCGCCAGACTGATGATGGTCAAGACCATGACCATTTCGACTAGACTGAACGCGCGCGGGCGCTGATGCAACGTGCAAAGGTTCGGTCTTGAGTTGGATTTCCTCGCTCGCATCGTATCCGACCCAACCTGTCCCAATGAGTAACTGAAGTCCCACGTCAAAGCGCGGAACGGGCGCGGAAGCCCATAGGACTAGTATCGGAGACTTGGATTCAGTGATTCATGAAGGACGTCAAAAGACCGACGGCGACCGATATTGGATAAGCGATGGGTTGCCCTGCCCCATCTTTATCGGACTTGTTCTTGCGTTGCCGCAATTGATGTCTTCAACCTCGCCTACGATTTATGAGGCACAACTTTCTCGCGCGAGTCTTGCGTTTTCAGCCAACGCTCTGCGAAGCCTGAAGAGCATGAACAGCGTCATGATTCCAAAGACAATCACCGCGAGACCGATTAGGCCCCCAGCGCAGCCAATCGCCGCCACGCCTCCGCCAGCTGCCGCATTGGGGAGTAAAACGAGGGCCGCGATCACACCGTCGCCCAGCTTTGACGTGCGAACTTGGCCTGCTCCGCCAATGCCTTTCGAAGTCGCAACAGCATGAATATTGTCATGATGCCGAACACCAACATGCCGATTGCCCCGATACCCATGATGCATGAAAATGCGATAACCCCTTGCCCGCCAGCGCTTGCTGCGAACATCGACATGAAAAACAGAACCGTCGCGATTGTCCCAAAGACATACGTTATCGCTTCAGACATGACATAAGCCCAACGGAGGAATCCCGCACGAAGTGCCAAATCGGTATCAGGAATGCGTTCCGCGAGTTGTTTGCAGAAAGTGAATTTCGCAAATTCTCCCGCAAGGCCAACGAGTCCCATGACAAAACCGACGACTAAGACGACTAGGCCAGACGTTCTCCCAAGCATCTCAGGCGTCAGTCCCAAAAGACTTCCTGCAATTCCAATGATCGATGCGATACGAATGAACTTTCTCGCCGTGATGTTGTTGTATTCAATGGCAGCACATGGCTCCGGTTCTGTAAGCAGCCAAACACCGTAGAAGCTGATCACCTCGACCACGAGTCCAAGTACAGCAGTAAGCGAATCGCCGATGGCAGGACTTGCAGTTCTTACCAATACCTTAAACAAAAGCATCCACAAGATGATCTTCAGCCCCTGCGCCAGCTTGTCCACCCAGATCGGATCGGCAAACCGAAGAAAGTTGCCGCGGATCGAGAAACCGACCGGTGAGCCGCATTCCGGGCAAATGCCTTCTTCCCGCAGTCCACGGAGGTTGTATCCGCAGCGGCGGCAATGGTGATCGATACCGATGACGCCGGATGCGTCGAACAGTTGGGCGTTTTCGAGTTCGAGCGAATCCATCAAGTTGCTCCGAATGTGTTTTGGCCGAACATGACGTGGTTGCCGAATTACATACTACCAGCAGAACTTCAGCCAAGTCCAGTATGCTCGCTGTGGTGGCATCTTAAATTGGGAGCAAACGAAATGGTGAGAAGTGCGCGTATTGGACTTGATCACACTGCCAGTTAATATCAATGGACTGCGGCTGGTGGATCAGTTGGTTGCTTGCGACGCGATGCCGTCCCAATCGATCTTGTCAAAGCGAAGCGGGTCGATCCAGCATCGAATAAAACCTTCCAGATAACACCAGTGCGGTGGCGTGTTCTTTTTTGGGGCGGCTTGAACATAATCGCCTTTTCGGCGAAGTCGTTGCAAATAGTATCCGCGACCCAAATCCTCTTTGGTGATCGGTGTGTCGGATTCCTTGAGCCGCTCTACATCGTCAAAATAGAAACGCCATTGATTCAGATCATTGCAGATCCGAAAGGAGCCCATCGGCGTGACGAGTCGGGATTGGTTCCAGTGCAAATCTTCGTCCAGGGGGAAATTCGGCATGGGAATAGGTTGGCCGTCATACTCGATTCGGGAGATAAGCGACCCGCACGTCTGGCAGGCCATCCACGGAACGGCGTAGTCCATGTGCCATTTGCCGACGGTCAGCGATTTAGAATAACGGTGGATGCGCAGAAAATAGTAACCGCCCACGATGATGGCGGCGATAGCAAGTGCGATTTGAAATTTGCGAAGCGGCTTCATGGGCCATAGTTCCGCAACCGTCGGACAATGGCGTCGTTTAAGCTGGCATACTACCTTTGATCTGATTCTATAGCATTTGGTCCGGAACAATCAACGACGACCGTGTCGGTTTGTGTGTATACCGTGGTGTCGCGGTTTGGTTTCGGTTTTCGCGAATAGGTGATTAAGATGACCGAAGCGATGATGATGAGTGCCGCGACCGACGTGCGGGGTGACAGCGTTTCGTTGGCGAGCAGCGCTCCGAGAACCACCGCGATGACGGGATTGACGTAGGCATAGGTCGAGACATTCTTCGGTGAGCAGTTTTGCAGCAGGAAGTTGTAAGCCGTTAGCGCCAAAATCGCGCCGAAGACGATCAGGTACGCCAAAGAAAGCCATGATTTCGCACTGACAGCCGCGATGTCAAACGTTCGCCATTCGCCGGCCAACGTACCGACCACAAAGAACACCACACCCGCACAGATCATCTGCAAAGATGCGCTCATCGTCGTCGAGCGCGGCAGGTTCACGCGGCGGGCATGCAGCGAACCGATCGACCAGAACACGCACGCCAAGAGCAACACGATCCCGCCCATCGTGTGAATCGGTTCACCACCGATGTCGGCAGGTCCGATGAGAATGAAGATTCCGACGAGCCCCAGGATCAGTCCCAGCGCGATCGAAGCCGTCGGCCGCGGCCCGCGATAAAGCAAAAAGTCGAGCGTCACCATCCAAAGCGGAACCGTCGCGATGAGCAGGGCGGCTAGCCCGGACGCGACGTGCTGCTCAGCCCAGCAGACCAAACCGTTGCCGCCCAAAAGCATGAGGCAGCCCACGATGGCGGCTGACCGCCAGTTCGAACGCGTCGGCATCGGGGCGTTTCGCAATCGCAGGTAACCAAACATGATCGACCCGGCCACCAGGAAGCGCATGCCAGCCATCAGAAACGGCGGGATCGATTCGATGGCAAACCGAATCGCGAGGTAAGTGGAACCCCAGACGATGTAGATCGCTGCAAACGCCGCAACGATCAAGAGCATCCGCGGCGGTGAGGCAATGGATTCAGGCGTGTTGCTTCCAGACGACATTCAAGTGGACTCAAAAGAGGGTGGACCGTAGCGACTCCCAATCCGACACCGACGGCAGTATTAGATGAAGTTCAAAGAAATCGACAACCCGCCCGGCCAACATTTTGAATTGCCAGTCCAACGATCGGAGTTGTGTCCAAAGGACACACAAAGGGCTTGCGCGGATAGGCGAATGCCAACGTCGGTCAATCGGGGATGTATGCCCAGTTGCCGTAGCGTCGCAGGGATTTCGGATAGTCCTCGGAAGACCAGTAGACGACCGAGCCCCAATCCAGTCCGCTGCAGACCGACACGGCGACCGTCCACGTGTTCCTGCGTTCGTTCTGCCAATATCTGTACCCGGGATACGCCGCCATGCCGGTGGTTGGGATCGATTGCAGATAATCGGGAACAAGATCGTCAAGTGATTCTGGAGGCTCGCCTTTGTCTTGGATGAACGCCTTGATTCCGTCAACCAGCGGAGCGCCTCGATCGGCGATCTTCTGGAATCCGTCGGTCCGAATTCGTCGGCCGATGGGTGACGAGATGGCGATTGATGCGAACATCAAGACACACGCAATTAGGCATTTACTCGCCATGGGCCGCGTGCGCCCGAACAAGCAAAGTGCGGCTGCCAGCGGAATGACTGCCAAGCCGATTCCCGCAAGCACATCCATCGCAATCTTTGGAATGTCTGAACCGTTGGGCGTAACGGACCACCAGTCGGCCAACACAACGAGGAGCCCGGTGATAAAGAAAATCATCGACGCCGCAATGAGCCATTTGCGCTGCATACGATAATTGTAGGCGCCGAGGCTACCATGTAAATCTTTAAGGAAGGTCTAACGGCGTTTGCGCTTCGCACTAGGATTGGTACCATTCGTGCGAAAATCCGCAAAATCGCTGAGGCTCGAAACGTTGATAATCAGACCCAATATGTTGATAATCGATTAGACTTGCGACAACTCTATCATTGATTGGAACAGCGAATCTTGTAATCGGGCACACTGGACTTGTGCGGTTACCCGCAGTCGCGTTGACAATGAGAAAAGCCATGCCGAGCCCCCAACCGGTTGCACCACCAAGTGAGCCCGAGGTGGTCCCCTCGCCCAAACCGAAGCGGCGTAAAGAGCCTTCGCCTCAACCGAAGCCCAAACCTGATCCATTCAACCCCGATTGGCCAGAAACGCGGCCCATGCCACAACCCAAAGCGCAGCGACAAAAATGAATGAAGTTGATCTGCGCGACGAAATTAACAAGCGCCTGACGCTGAACTGGCTGATCCAGGGAGCCGCACAGCACGCGGGCATGACGATTCACCATCTCATGCGTGACGAACTCGCCGCCCTCAATCCCAAACTACTCCTTAAGTATGATCAGTTTGCCGTCATGGGGTTGCTCCAATACTGGCACCCCGAGGCAATGCTATTTATGGGCTCACCTTCGCGATTCTGGCGACGGGCTGCCACCAAGGAGAATCACCCGTTCTTTGGCCATCCGTTACTCTCGGCGTATGGTGGAACGCTTGCCGCCGAGGCGAAACGGCGCGTCTGCGAACGATGCAAGGAGAAAGGAGTTACGCGCATTCCGCTCCTGCTTTCGTTTCAAGCGACCTATTTGATCTGTCGCCTGTACTTTCTCGAGGAACCGCACCGGCAGCGACTCGTTGATCTTGCCAAAGGAGCCGCCTCCGCTTTCTGGGGCATTCCGGTTGATAGGCTTTACGGAGATCTGGCCGACAAGATGGAAGTCGGCGATTCCATTGCCGCGAGCAGTCTGCAAGGAAAGATCATACGCGTCCTTGTTGCAGGATACAGCCGAGTCGAACGAGACGGCGGTTCGCTAAAAGTGTACGGACGGGCCAAGAACTTCCACCTGCTGACGCATGAGTTGGTCAAGGGGACGGCCGAGTTGATCTGCCTCCACGGACTCAACACATTAAGCGATGACGTTTACGCGAAGGTTACGGAAGCTGCGGACAAAATCGAATATGAATCATGGATGCTTCAATCCGGCGGAGAACTTTGGCGGCGCTTGCTTGCCGTAACGCCCAAAGATCGTCCAATCGCTCGCGTCCTAATGAACCTGGCACGATTGCCGGGAAAGCAATTGGAGCCTGTGATTGCGGCCGTCATTGAAGATCCGGAACATGCAAGGAGACTCTTGGCGAACCTGGACGACTGACCTACTCGCCTAATGGGCTCGAAAGGTTCTACCTGGAAACTTGCGACAGCCAACCGGGCTTGAAACCCGCGCCGGATTGTCGTTCAATGGCGGCTCACTTGGAGCCCACTTCTATGAAAACCATCATCGAGCCGTTTCGGATCAAAGTTGTCGAACCGCTAAAAATGACCACCCGCGAGCATCGCGAAAATGTGCTGCGTGATGCCGGTTTCAATGTCTTCCTCATGCCCGCCGAAGATGTGCTGATCGACCTGCTCACCGACAGCGGAACCGGGGCGATGAGCAGCGAGCAGTGGGCCGCGATCATGCGCGGTGACGAGTCGTATGCCGGCGCCCGCAGCTACTACCGCTTCGAATCGCGCCTGCAGCAAATCACCGGTTTCGAGCACATCATCCCGACGCATCAGGGGCGTGCGAGTGAACGCATTCTCTTTGAACTCGTCGGCGGTCCCGACAAAGTCATCCCCAACAACAACCACTTCGACACCACCCGCGCCAACGTCGAACACAGCGGCGCGGTAGCCCTCGATCTGGTTATTGATGAGGGAGCCAACCCACGCTCGCGCCACCCGTTCAAGGGCAACCTCGATATCGACAAGCTCGAACGCCTTTTCAAAGACGTCGGGCCCGAACGCATCCCGCTGGTCATGGTCACCATCACCAATAACAGCGGCGGAGGTCAGCCGGTCAGTTTGGAAAATCTAAAAGCCGTTCGCAAAGTCTGCGACCAATACAAAACGCCGATGTTTCTCGACGCCTGCCGCTTCGCCGAGAATGCGTTCTTCATCAAGGAACGCGAAGAAGGGCAGTCGGATCGATCGGTGGAATCGATCGTTCGCGAGATGTTCGACCTTGCCGACGGTGCGACGATCAGCGCCAAGAAAGACGGATTGGTCAACATCGGCGGCGTGCTACTGCTTCGCGATGAATCGTTGTATCAAAACGCCCGCAACCTGCTGATCTTAACGGAAGGCTTTTCCACGTATGGTGGGTTGGCCGGTCGCGATCTCGACGCGATGGCCCAGGGTTTTGAAGAAGTTCTGCACGAAGACTATCTCAACTATCGCATCCGCAGCACCGAGTACCTTGGCAAGAAGCTGCTCGAATCGGGCATTCAAATCGTCGAGCCGCCGGGCGGTCATGCGGTTTACATCGATGCGGCTGAGTTCTGCCCACACATTCCGTCGGCGCAGTTTCCGGGCCAGGCGCTCGTCGCGGCGCTCTATCGCCATGGCGGAATTCGCGCGGTGGAAATCGGCAGCGTGATGTTTGGCGAACACGCGAAGATGGAACTGGTGCGATTGGCTATCCCACGCCGCGTCTACACGCAATCGCAAATCGATTACGTGATCGAAGTGATTCAGGAAGTTCACGCCAAGCGCGACGAAATCCGAGGCTTAAAGATCGTCGAAGCTCCGCCAGTCCTCAGGCACTTCACGGCCCGCTTCGCCGAAGTTTAGAGCATTCCTAATCCAATCGTAGCGGAGCGACAGCGCCGTCATTCCCGCGCAGGCGGGAATCCAGGGGCAAAACCAAGTCCACCCAAGTGGGTACCGCTGTCCGTTAAGTGAAGAGTGGACGAGCAAAACGCCACGCTTGAATTGAGACCGCTATAGTCGAAGCTGATTGCATCGTTGCTTGCGAAGTTGTTCGGTTGATCGAACTACCTTGCATAGATGTGCAAGGTCTCGGCGATTCGGTCGTGGAGTGCTTGTTTGCGACTGTCGAAGCCGGCCATCAAGTAACCGATTCCGATGATGAGCGAACTGATGAATTCGGAGGCGGTGCGCCCGATGGCGCGTCCGATGGAGCAGTTGCTGAAGTTCCGGTCCACCACGCGAATTCCGCACGCCTTCTTGCCAACGGTTTGACCGTTCCAGCCCGAAATGCAGAACCCTTTGTACACGATGTACACGATCCATCCGCCCAGACCGGGGATGATGGCTGTCGCGTAGGTGACGGGAATGATCAGGACGAAGAAATCAATCAGCATCGCGATCGTACGAATCCAGAATCCCGCGTAATGCACGCTCGGATCGACAATCGCGTAGGCAGCACTCCAGTTTGTTGAAGCGCCCGAAGGATTGGCGATCCCGAGTTGCCGGCCACACCGCGGGCAGTATATCGTCCGACCCAGGTACTGATCGCGCAGGCGAATCTGGCGGGTACAATGTGGGCACGCGATCTGATTCAATGGTCATGCCTCATGCAATACGCTGCGCGGAAGAGTCACGTTCCGCGCGAACTCAGCATCGGTTCAAGATGCCCCATCAATCGGCAACTCTGCACATGCATCATTGCATTTGACAGGGCATCGGTCAATCAAACACCTCGGGGGAATGGGCTCGTCATTGTGCACTTGCCAAGATTGAAACCGGTCGGCGCTTGCAGCATGCAGGCGGATTCCGGGTGGCGATATCGAGCGGGGATGACGTTCGTTCGAGCGCTGGCGATCGGTATCGGGCGGAGAAGGGCCGGCTCAGGTTCCGTGAACTTCTTCGGTATTGCCCTGTTTTGTTTTCGAGAGAATCGCCTTGATTCGCTTGATGTCGGATAGAATGCGCTGGGCGGGCTTGTAGTTGGCGTCGAGCGAAAGCGCTGTCCGGGCGGCTGACGTGGCGTCGTCGTAGCGACCGGCTTTGAGCAGGGCGAACGCCACGTAGGCCTGAAGCCGCGGATTCTCGGGTGAGATCTTGACGGCTTTCCGAAACGACGTGACCGCATTGTCGAATTTTTCCAAATCGAGATAGAGCATCGCCAGATCAACGTGCGCCTGGACGTACGAAGGTCGGGTGCTGGCCGCTTGTTTCAGGTAGTGGATGGCCTCCTCGACCTTACCGCCTTCGCGCAGGGCCATGGCGAGATCGTGGCATGCCTCAGCATGACCGGGATCGAGTCGAATGGTGGTCGCAAGTTGTTCAATCGCCTCAGCCCGCCGGCCCACCTTATCAAGAAGTCGACCATATCCATATCGAACGCTGACATTGTTGGGATGATCGACGGTAAGTGCAGCGTAAATCTCGATCGCCTCGTCATAGCGATCCTGGCTGAAGATGGCCCGGGCGAGTCGTTCGCGCAAACCAACGACATTGGGAAATTTTTCCACCAATGTCCGAAACATCGTCTCGGCACGTTGGAATTCGCCATGACTGAGGCTGTGCTGCGCGTCACTCAGCGTTGAAATTTCCGTGGCGAAGTCTTTGGGGTCACCGCCATTGGGTTCGAGGATGTCCAGTTCATTGGCCACCGTAATTCGATTTTTCTGATCACCGCCGACATAGCCGAGGCTTTCGAGATGGGCCAGCTCACTGGCATCCAGCGAGGCGGCATGATCCTCACGGTCACCGATGCGCGGCGATTCTGCGATCAAACTGTGCAGCGCTTCCTGCATGGATCGCGTTTGGTCGGGAAGATCTGCCGCGAGGTTTTTGAGCTCACCCGGGTCCTGCGAGATGTCGTACAGTTCTGCCTGCGGCGCGTGGATGTATTTCCAGTTGTCGATACGAATTGATCGCAGGATTGAAGTGCCCAGAGTCAGTTTGCCTGCAATGGTCTCTGCGTACGCGGGTACATTCAGCGCGACGGTCGAGCCATTCATCAGCGGTTGAAGGTCCAGACCCTGGCTGACTGGAAGCGGGGGAAGGTCGAGCATCGAAAGCAGTGTCGGTGTGAGGTCAACGGTACGGACGGGGCTTTTGATTCGAACGTTTTCAGGCGCGATCCCCCGTGCCCGCAGGATCAACGGCACGTGAATGGTTGTGTCATACACGAAGTAAAGGTGCGTCATTTCTTCGTGTTGTCCGAGGCTCTCTCCGTGGTCGGCGACGAGTGCGATGATGGTGTTGTCATACAGATTCAATCGTTTGAGTTCGTCAATGATCCGTCCGATCTGCGCATCCATGTACGAGATTTCGCGCAGGTACGGGTTTGGTGCGGACGTGACGAAATCGTTCGGGGCTTCATAGGGAAAGTGCGGGTCATAAAAGTGAACCCAGGCGAAGAGACGCTCTTTGGCGTGTTGACGCATCCAGCCGATCGCCCGATCGGATGTCGTCGAACCGACAAGCATGGGTTCGGTGTCGGCATCGCGGAACGTCTCAAAACCCTGATCGACGCCCGAGCGGCGATGAAGCGGGGTGGCTGAGACGAACGCGCCGGTCGTAAATCCATTCTCTTTCAGGACTTCGGCGAGGGTCGTGTTGGCTTCACTGAGTCGATAGCCAACGTTGTCGCGTGCGCCGTGTACGTATGGATATAAACCGGTCAGAATGGATGAATGTGACGCCAGGGTGCCCGGAGCGGCTGACACGCATTGCTCGAACAGGACGCCTTCGCGAGCGATCTGGTTGATGTTGGGTGTGATGCTGTCCGGATGTCCATAACATCCGAGGTGATCCGCCCGGGTTGTATCCATCGTAATCAGCAGGACGTTCGGGTGGGCGGGGGCGGTGATGTTGTCATTGGGTTTCGGGTTTTGTTGCAACCAGAAAGTCGCGCCGATGCCCGTCGCGATCAGCACCATCAGGCAGAGTGCGACCCACACGCGGCCCATCGCGGAGGAGGCAGATTGGTTGTCAGCGGACCGCGCCGTGCGCGCACTCATTGTGCTCTCCTTCCCGATTCCGGATCGGCTGCAACAACGCGACGCGTGGGGTCGTTCCGCAGCGTTGCATGCGTGAGACTAAGGTATCGTGCGGGCGAGCCGATTGTGAAGCCAAATGCATTGGACGATTCAAACTTAGACACGATCTGACAGAAAAATACAACTGCTCAAAACGACCGAATGGCGCGCGGTCAGTGCGTAACCAAAATTTAACGCATGACTGTTGCGAAAGTGCGCGCACAATGTGTTATCGGAACCTGATTGAAGTCATTTGAGTTCTTACCGCAAATAAGTCCGGCATATGTCCGAGGTGCCGCGCAAAGTTAAATCTCAATCGTCGAGATACGCGTGTTCGTGATTGTCGTCGCCATTGTGTGGGTTGTGGTTGTCAGCGTTTATTGCTTTCGAGCGACGCGCACGTTTTGGACTGGTTGGACTCTGTCTGTTGCCATTGGAATCATGCCGTTTCTCTTGCTGATGCTCCCGGGCGGTTTCACGGTTCGCGAGCAGGGATTGTTTTTGGAATTCGCGTCGACCGCGATCTTTCTTGCCACAATCATCGGGATTCTCATCGCGCTTCAACGCGACGATAGAAACCAGAATTACGTGAAGCGCTGTCGTGAGTGCGGATACAACCTGACGGGCAACGTCAGCGGCGTTTGTCCGGAATGCGGCAGTGCGATTGTGTGAGATTTCGGCACGCTGCGCAATGGGAATGAAACATGCTTGCCATGAACTTGCGATAACCCTCGCCATCGGATGGCACTGCGGCTACATTCGCCGATTAGGGATTGCCCATTCGCACCTGTAGGACAAGGGGAATGAACATCTTGCGGAATCGGTTTCATATTTTGAGGCGCAATCTTGCCGCGATGGTTGTTCTTTTGATCGTCTGCCGCTCACCTGCAGATGATTCAACGAACGTTGCCGCGAAGTATTGGCCCCAATGGCGCGGACCGATCGCTACCGGTGTGGCTCCGCACGCGAACCCGCCGGTCAAGTGGAGTGAAAGCGAGAACATCCGCTGGAAAATTCGCCTGCCAGGACTCGGGCACTCCACGCCCGTCGTCTGGGGCGATCACATTTTCGTCACGTCGGCAGAACGCTTTGGCGATCGTCTTACTCCGCCCCCCGAGCGCGATCCGGAAGCCCACGACAACATGCCAGCCGACCGTGTGCAGCGGTTCGCGGTGCGGGCGATCAATCGCAGGGACGGGTCAATCGCTTGGGAGAAGGTTCTTAGCGAAGAGCAGCCGCACGAAGGTGTGCACGATACCGGAAGTTGGGCGTCGGGTTCTCCCGTCACCGATGGTGAGCATCTGTTCGTGTCCTTTGGCTCGCGCGGGTTGTATTGCCTGACGTTGGCTGGTGAGCTTGTGTGGGAGAAAGACCTGGGCGATATGCAGGTTCGTCATGGACACGGGGAAGGAAGTTCGCCGGCGCTTTACAAAGACACACTCATTGTCAACTGGGACCATCAGGGCGACTCGTTCATCGTCGCGCTCAACAAGAAAACCGGCGAAGAAATCTGGCGGCGAAAACGCGACGAAATCACCTCGTGGTCGTCGCCGCTCGTCGTTGAAGTCAACGGTAAGCCGCAGGTGATCGTCGCGGCGACCAACTTCGTCCGCGGCTATGATCTTGCCACCGGCGAAACCATCTGGAAGTGCAGCGGTCTATCAAGAAACGTCTGCGCCACACCGATCGTTGCCGACGGAATCGTCATCGTCACCAACAGCTATGACTGGCAGAAGATGCTCGCGATCAAGTTAGCCGATGCCAAAGGCGACATCACCGACACGCCAGCCGTGCTGTGGTCGCGCGACAAGCAAACACCCTACGTCCCGTCACCGCTCATCTATGACGACCACTTGTACTTCACCGCGCACCTGCGCGGCATCATCACATGCGTGGACGTCAAGACCGGACAAACGATCTTCGGACCAGACCGCATCCCAAACCTCACCGAAGTCTTCGCATCGCCAGCCGCCGCAGCCAATAGAATCTACATCCCCGACCGAAGGGGCAGCATCGCCGTCATCAAGCACGACAGCAAATTCAAAGTGCAAGCCGTCAACAAACTGGACGACGCATTCTCAGCCTCGCCCGTCATCGTCCAAAACGAACTGTACCTGCGCGGCGAAACGTTTTTGTATTGCATCGCAGCGTCGAATTAAGCAACATCGAAAAGGGTGGCCCAGGATCTCCGATCCTTGGGGAGTCGATGATCGTATTCCCGACGGGGAAACGCCGGGTGGATCCAGCGAAGCCAGAAATTGAGCGATCAAGTTTGAAAACCAAGTCCGTTCATCGATTGGGAACAATACTATTCCTAATTGCGGCGCTGCTGATTGCAGCGGCATGGGGAGTGAGTTTCTGGTACGCTGCTTTCTGGGCAACACCCGTCAGCGGAGCGGGAATCAATCGAGGCGCAATATTTGTGGCACGCGGGGAGACATTCAGAGAATCCGGATTTTACTTCGAGCGATCTGATCTCGAACTCCAATGGCTACCCAAGTGGAGGTTTGGATATACCGGCGAATGGCTGGTATTGATTCCACTTTGGATTCCGCTGCTAGTGGTTTTCTTGATTTTCTTGTTGTACCGTCGAAGGAGTGGGATGGTAGGAGTGTCAGCGTGCAAGCGTTGCGGTTACAACCTCACCGGCAACGTCAGTGGCGTTTGTCCCGAATGCGGGACGGCCGTTGAGGGCGGCGCTACGTTCCCGTGAATTCCAACTGAAACTTCGCCGCATCAGCAAGGTCGACGTCACCGTCATTGTCGATGTCGGCGATGGGGAAGTGCCCAGCGCCGCATTCGATTGGCTGCGTTGATTCGTTTGGTCCCGACAGGCAGGCGGCCAATCTGTTGTAATCGGTCAGGTCCACATCGCCATCACCGTCCTGGTCTTCCACAAGCGCAAGTCGCGCATCGAGATGAGCCGTCAACACGCGCAACGTGACTTCGCTGGCCTGCACCGCGTCGGGCAAGTTCGTGCCGCTGCCGACATGGATGTGTCCGCCGGCGATGTTCCAGAACGGGTCGGCTTTGTCCGCGTGCAACTCGTGGTACCAGTTACCGTGATACCCGATGTAGTTGGAAAGGAATCGTCCAGTATCGATCACCGTGCTGAACGGGTCAACGTTGGCGCCGGACGCCACCACTTCGGTAATGATCGCATCGATGGGGAGAGTCGAGAATCGTTCGGTTCCAGGCGTTTCGTCAAAACTGGGAAGCTCCGCAGTGGGTTTCAGCGGAACGAGGTAGTCGTTGCTCCACGTTGGAAAGACGCTTGACGAGTACGTGCGGTTGCCGCCTTCGAGTTCCCAGCCGTTGGCCGTGTTCGCGCGGCTAAAGGTGATGATGGCGATCGGGCGAATCGTTTCGACGAGCGGCCACCAATCGTTGGACGTGTCCTGATAGTCGACTTCGAAATCGCCGTCACCCTTGGGATTGGTGCCGGTTCCTCCCGGAAACTCTGGAAAGAACGCATAGATGTTGTAACCGCGACCCTCCCAGTTTTCGCCGACCCAACCGTTGGAGTTTTGAAGCGGGTCCTGACTCCACTGTCGAAGCATCTCGTTGGTCGGCGGCCAATACCCCGTGATCATCACATGCGGTAAGCCGTTGGTCGAAAGCGTCACGGAAGGCGGATCGACCCCGCGAAGCGCCGCACCTGTCGGAGTCGGAAAGTTGCGAACGCGGGCCGCATCTTCCGGCGCTTCCTGAGCGACCACTTCAACCGTGCCCAGTGCAAAAAAGGCAGCAACGATGACAGCCGGCAATCCGTTTCGATTTCTCATGGGGTACGTTCCTCGCAAGGGATCGATAGACAGCGAAGCACACTGTAGCATTGTTGACCCACCTATTCCCAGAGACATACGCCCGAATCTTGCGAATTATTCAGAAGTTACAGGGTGGCCCAGGATTTCCAATCTTGGGGGAGTCGATGATCGAAGGTCGAATCGGTAACCCGGCAAATGACTTCATGTAGCATTGAAATCGAGAGCCCAAGTTTGAAAACTTGGGCCACCTGTTGAGTTTGCTTTCGATTGCTTGTACCGGCCCGTTGCTCGCTTGGTTGATCCGTTCTTACCGGGTCGGTTTCGCTTTTGCTTTTGCGTCCATCGCATCGCTGAGAATTGAATCGATCTGCATCTCGAAGTCTTCGCTTGGGATCGACGACAGGCCATCGTCTTCCGTCGGTCGCAACGCATTGTCGAAAATCTCATCGGCGATGGCGTTGCCCGCGCGGATCGCCTCGACGCCGTCGAATCGCCAGTGCACTCCGTTGAACACACGACTCGCCGCATTCTCAGCCGCCGCCGCGCTTAGGCTGTCGAACGATCGAGATAGCATCGGTCGAACGCGGCCAAACTGATCCCTGGTTGTACCATTCCATTCATCCGAAACGAATTCGAAGGCAATCGCGTCGGTCTGATAGAAATTCGCCAAGGTCTTAAAAGCCGCCGCTCCGAACGCAGCATGACCGGATGTGTATGCCGGAAAGGGCGGTGCAAAGTTGTTTTCAAACTCCCCGTTTGAAAGCTCGAAGGGATTGCTGCGCGAACCGCCAAGGAAACTCCATGACGGATCGGCTTCCGTGTTCGCATTGCCGTCCGAATCTGCCTGCCGGATGCCGAGGATCGGACGCCAGTACGCATAGAAATACTTGGTGTCCCACGTGCTGATGCCTGCGTCGGCCATCGCCAGATTAATCAATGCGAACAGACGGGCGTTCTCGTGAACGGAATTGGATTCCTGCTCAGCCACCACGCGGGCGATCTGGTTGTATAAACGCGGTGGCGTTCCGATGAAGGGGCTGCCGTTGTAGCTCCAGAAGTTTGCGATCACATAAGTCTCGTCGTCAGCCGGCGCAGTATCGCCCGAGTCGCCTCCACGAAACACGCCCAACACTTTCACTTCCTCAAATGCCTGGGCATATTCCGCGCTGTCAAGTGCAGGGGGCGTCGGGGCGCGAAACTCGGTGACATCGGACACGCCAAACGGAAGAAGCATCCCAACATTCGGCCCGATGAATCCCTGATCGGCGTTCAATGGGTCGACGTTGTGGTTGCCCGGTTCACCGGTTGGTGTGTAGGTGCCTCGCAGCCAGTCCTGATCGTTTGACCGCAACTCCAAAATTGCTTCTGCGACGGCTGACCCCACGATGATACCTTGCGATTTGCCGAGCCCGTCGGCGACGCGGTCAAGCGTTTGCTGCAAGGCGTCATCGTAGAATTCCGCCTCAGTGGGAATCAGCGCCATCAACGTGTCGTGCGCCGCCCGCGCAACCGCCGCATCGATCGAGGCACCTTCGGCATCGGGCACCTGAGTCAAGTAAGGTGCATATCGCCGATCGATCGAATTGTAAGCGTCAAACATCGCCGCATGGACAATCGCAAGGACGCGCGCCGACGCAGGTGGACCTTGGGAATCGGACAGTTGATCGGCTGGCACATCCGGCGCTGTGTGATCGCGTGCGTTCGCTTCAAGCGCAACGGCATTCCACTCGAGAATCACATCGACCGGCGGATCGTTTTGATCTGGATCACCCGTCCCACCAACGCACCCGGCACAAATCACATGCGCCAGAAGCAGCACCGCATAGCGCCCCGCCCGATGAACATGCTTCGTTTTCATTCTGATCGTCCCCATGCCAAACAAACCGGGCGTATAATGTATCAGCCCGAGGCCGAAGTCCAGAGGGCCGCGCACAGCCCACCGCCCACCGCGGAATTGAACACAAGGGATCAGGCTAATTGATCCTGCGGAAGTCGATATTGGACAAGTCGAATCGACGGCGAAGCGAATGGTTCCACGCTACAATAGAATTGCAATCGCACACTTGAAGTACTTAATCCAGCCGACCGCAGTGCTGGCGATTGCAATGAATCTTTTGTAGCGTACTGAAATTCCAGTGTGTCGCGAAATCATCAAGGGGGTAGTCGCCTGAAGAACAAGCCGCCGCGTAAGACCTTAAAGCTCGCGATCGCGCTTGCCTCACTTGTTGCGACGGTCGTTCTGTCCATCATGTGGCGACAAAGCTACAGTTCGTCCAGGCACAATGAGCGCGTGGAACCTTCTGGGCAAATCGAGATTTCAACCGATTGGGCAGTCGGCTTCTATGTTGAAGGGGGCCTGTTCGCGCTTGTGTCGTGGACGGGTGATTGGCATTTGGCCGCCCATCGCAGTCGATTCCCAGAGCACTGGGAAGATGTTGGAGCCTTTCGACTGGAGGTACTCGCAGGCAACAGTCTGTCGATGGATTGGTTCGACGCATCCCAGGACAATTATGACTATTCCGAGGACCGCCACGACGATGACCTCAACTCCATGCATGTCGTGTTTCCGATATATTTTCTGATAGCGCTCTTCGCCTATTATCCATACCTTGTGTTCCTGCGACGACCGCATGTGCGATGGAAGAGGCAGCGAAAGGGCCAATGCCATCAATGCGGTTACGATTTGGCGGGCAACGTGACGGGCGTTTGTTCCGAGTGCGGGGTGGAGATACTCGAATTTGATGTTCATCCAAACAACGCGCGATCGTTTCTAGTCAGTGTCATGCCCGGCCCCATCGCGCGCCACCCCAAATCCCGCGGCAGGTTTCGCTTGGGCATTTTTCTGCTATGTGTCATCGTATGTGCGACGGCGATCATTTTGATAGGCGTGGTGTTTCGAGAGGACATCATGTAGATCCAAAATAGCCGTCGCATCGAGGCAAGATGGCCCGGTATCTTCGATTTCGGGGAAGTCGATGATTGAAAGTCGGAGGTCGGAAGGGCGAAAACGCAAGCGACGGCAAGGCGAGTCAGTATCAAATCCACAAGTTTAAAAACTCGGGCCACCCGTTAAAGTCACATGAAGACTTGGCGAGAATAATCATGAAGAATAAGACGATGGTGATTATCGGAGTCGTTGTGCTCGTGGCCGTCGTATGTATCGCGTTCCTGCGATATGGCGTGAGTAAGCTAACCTCGGCACTTTTCTCCTCGAAGTTCCCCCCGGTTACTTGGGGTTATGAGCCGGTGCAGGAGATTGCCTCCAGGAATCAAGAAACGCTTAATGGTATGTGGAACAGCTTCCGCGAATTCATGGAAGCATCGAAGGTCTCTGAGAACCCAGAAGATTCTGAGAGTCTCGTTAAAGTTGGAACGCTAGTGTTACCCACAGGGGCGATACTCGCGACGGATCTCAACTTTGTCGATGACAACTTTCCGTTTCGGCGTCAGGTCATGCCCGGGAAATATTCGGTCTACGAAGCACGAACAGCACAAGGTAAAGTCGCGGTCGTACTATTCATGCCAGGGCAAAAACCAAACGTGTGGGTTATCGCGGATGCATTCGGTGACGATCCGGCGGATTTGAAAAAAACCAACGGTCTTTGGGGAATCAGCGTCGATAGCAGTGTGATCTTTGTCGACGCGATGGTGTGCACCAGGCAATCCAGCTTCGACCCGCGGCCAATCATCAATCAAAAAACGTCAAGCGTCGTCGTGGATCCAAGAACCGGAGCCAACGTGGTCTGCGTGAACCTCGGAGGTGTCGGCGTCTGCAAAGCCTACTGGGCACTGGACGAAGCCGGGCAAGCCATTGCCCTAGTCGCAACAGACTTCTGATCGCGCGCCATCAAGTGAGCGTAACGAATGCCGCCCGTCTCCTGCTCAGGCGGGGTGACCATGGATCTGTGATTCGGGGGAATCGATGATTGACGTTCGATTTGGGAACCAAGCAAACGGGGCTACGAAGTTAAGAGATCCCGACCCTGGGGCTGAATATCTGGACCACCTGTGCTTCACGAACGCCGCGGTCTCAATGGCGACGGCGTATCGGCAATAAGACACATGTCGCACCCAACAGCACTAGGCTTGAGGGTTCAGGCACGAACGTGATTGTGAACTGGACCTCGGCTCTGACAATATCCGCACCCGCAATAGATCCCGATGCGGTCGTGATCGCCGAGCGACCCACCAGTTCATTTTCTGGAGTCAAGGAAAGCCCGTAAAACGGACCATTAAGAAGTATGCCGCCCTGAGAGTCAAAAAGCTTAAATGGGACGCCATACAAACCGGGATTGGTATCCGGAAATGGTGTTTCGTGGTTGAGAACGAAGGGCTGATCGAATTCAAGACCGTTCGCCAAGCCGTTCTTCATGCCGAATTCAAAGCTGACGGTATAGGGACTCTGTCCGAATATGCCGGACCCACTCGGGACGAAGTCCACACCATCTTGCATACGCCATTCAAGCGTGATTGTGTGCTGGTCCGGATTCGGTCCGGGAATTGATGACATGCTGAATAGAATCGGTTCGGGCTCCTTGTAGAAAATATTATTGCCGATGAAGGCGTTGGTCGACGGAAACGGCTGCGTAGAAGCCCCTCCGTTAACAGCCAGTCCATGGGAAAGATCAAAGTTGTGCCCTTCCAGGTAGGCCCCCACAAGCGTGCCAACCGTATCATCCGTTGGAACGGATCTGGAAGCGGTAGCATCGAATCCAGGAAGTTCGTTAAGCGGCACTGCCCGCAATCCGGCATGTGCGGCTGATGCAAGTCCCAAGAGCATTGGACAGGAGAGCAAGGGTAGATTCTTGATCGTCATAATTGTCCTCTCTTTAGCAAAGTACACAGATGGTTTTGCCTTTAAGCCCCTTGAAATGTCACTTGGACTAAGTTAAGCGCGATGAGTCTGACGGTGCTTTCTTCGCGACCAAGAATCAAATAGCCGCTCGTGGCCTGAAGGCTCCAACGGAATCAAAGTCTCTGTTAGAAGAGGATTCTTACACAAAAAATCTTGAATATGCTGAAACACGACCAGTGGGCAGGGAGGTCCGGGGGCCGCAAGAAGGGAGAGCGTCCGCCATCGAGAAAACAGTCATCGGCACACAAGAGTGGGATCGAACGGCACACATCAGGGCGGCCCGGTACAACTAATCATGGAAGAGTCGAGGATCGAGTGTCGAATTGTCGGCAAAGCGGGGCGGCCAATCGACTTATTTTCACATGCTTGAGAACTACGTTTGGATAGAGCCAAGGGTCGGACGGGTCGTCGGCCCAACGGTGGATGCGATTGGCCTATTGTCGCGTCGATGACCTGACCTACATGGGACTCAAATAGGTTGAAGTGTGGGCCCATGGAAAGACTGCATCAAAACGCACCGGAATCGCCTGGAGAGAAGTAGAATCCATTGGAGGCGCTGTTGCGCTATTGGTTGCTGATCGCGCGTTGCATTTCAGCAAAGTCGCGCAAATCGACATCTTGATCGTCGTCCGCGTCGAACCAGAAAGTGCATACTCCCGTAGCCGGCGTCTGTGGTGATTGAAGGCACTGTTCGAATTCAGCGAAATCAGCGAGATCGACCAAGCCATCACGCACCGGGTTGCCAAACAGCGGGATTGCCACCGAGTCCTGCCAATCAACGGACGTTGTTCTAAACAAGACTCGCGTCGTCGTAGAACTGAATTGCGCGCCGATTGGCACGGGATTGGTAGAGCCCACCAATCGAAAATAGAGCTTGTTGTCGTTGGGCCTGTCCCAAATAAACGGATAGCTCCCATCATCCATGCCTGTAATCGCAAAGTGCGTTGCGATCCCAACTGAATCGT
Organism: Phycisphaerales bacterium UBA1845; assembly: GCA_002338715.1. GTDB lineage: Bacteria > Planctomycetota > Phycisphaerae > UBA1845 > UBA1845 > UBA1845. The sequence goes on from DDIR01000098.1 coordinate 117,802, forward strand.
TCGGGTCATATTGGCCAATCACATCGCTGCCCGGAAGATCGAACATGCTGTCATCGTCGAGTCCCGTTTGGCCATCTTGCAGGACTGCATCGGGAGATTCGATTCCAACAACTTCGGTGAAGGCGTTGTTGTGGGAACTAAGGAAGGGATAAAACTTGGCCACGGGGATTGCGTAGAGAAACGTAACGGTCGCTTTCTCGCGAATTGCGTTTTCGATCACGAGAATCTCGCTTTGAAGAATCGCCAGTCCCCCAAGCGATGATTCCTTGACCAATCGAAACCACGATCCCTGATAATGCATGCCGTCCTGTACCGCTGCTTCCTGTCCGTCCACATAAAGCCGGATATCATTGAGGTACTCGCGCCCATGACAACTTCCGTACCAACCGAAGTTTGAAATGAGAATGACTGTGCCCTGGCAAGAGCCCGAGTCGACAACGACCTCAGTGCCGTCAAACGCAAGCGCCTTGATCGTGTAGGCGCTGTCTGGATCAATCATCACATTAAAATTTGAGCCTGCGAGTGTAATCATTTGCCCCAATGAAATACTCGGCGCAAAGGATAACAGAACCCATGCGGTTGCGCATGCGATTGCACCGGGTGTTTGAGGGCATCGGCGCCATGGGTGGCTAAAATGTATTCCAATTCGGTTTATCATGTATTCAAAATGGTTGATGCATTGTGGTGTTCAACCGCGCCATCGCGACGATTTATTATTGCAGCGGGCGCGGCACTGTCCAAGCCGACATCGTGACGAATTCTTCGTTTCTCAGTCGGATACATGGGGTGTTGCAGGCTGAAACCGCAAAGATGCGGCTTATCGGACTCCTCCGTATCAGTCTGTACCACGTGGCAGTTCAGGTTTGCAACAACTCAGGTTGCGCGAAACAATGTCAGGACAAAGGCGCAAAGTCTGAAGACTTAGGCCACATGTCTGATACGCAAGATTAAGGCGAGTTGGATTCCTCGCCTGATTCGTCCTTCCATTCAAGGTACTCGTCGAAAAGCCATCCAGCGATTGTCCGACGCAATCGCAGATCGGACCGGATTCGATCGAGTACGTCCGGATGGTCCTTGACGAAATCTCTGAATCCCGGTTCGTAAATGATTGCTTCTGCACGCGATGGGTCCGCGCCGATGCCACGCCAGCCGGCAGTAATGGCTTCGCCGCTCCATCCGAGCCCAACCCAGTTGTGCCGACAATCGTCGTTTGGATCGAGAAAGGGCGTCAGTGAATTGGGTATCGCGGCTTCTTTGCGTTCACCCTTGATGTCGATCAGGATTTGCCCAACGACGGGAATCGCAAAGCGATGTCGTGTTTGAGTCTCGAGGCGTGCACACTCTGAGCAATAGCGTGCGGTCGTGATTTTTGTGTATCCAAACAAAATCGCCAGAATCAAAATGAAGGAAATGTAGGTCGCAACAAACCTGCGCAGACCTTTGCCCCATGACATTGTTTGAATCGATGGCATGGCATCTGTTTCGGAATTAATGATTGAACCACATTCGGAGCATTTTCCACTTGTGTTGCCGGTGAGGTTGTAGCCGCAGCGCTTACATAGAATTGAGGGAGCGCAGTTGAGGGGGCGTTTCACATAAAGCGCAACGAAGGGGCCCAGCAACGACAGGATGACCAGCGAGCAGAACCCGGTGCCTCCCAAAGCGTTAATCACTCCGCTGAGAAAATTGCTCCTGTATGCGAACTGGGGTTCGAAAGGCACAATCAGCGCAATTGCGCCTGCCGCGGCAGCCACGCAATAAACGAGGACATATTTTCGGCGATGGCTGATGGCGACACCATGCAATCGCCTTGCCTTCACATACGCAGCCAACGGGCAAGCGACCGCCCATGCCATCAAAACAAGTGCTGAGATTATGACCAACTTGATCAATCGACACCTCGGTAGCGAGATGAATATCACCTCGATTTTCCGGTTCGATGCCGGAACTGCAAGGGAAAGTCGGTGATCACCGTAAGAGGGCAAGCAAAGGTTGACGCACATGAAGACACCTGGCAGCATGTCTCCACAGCGCAATCAGAATCGAGACTCCAGGTTTGAAAATTCGGACCGCCCATCCCTGGGCCCGTCGCGGCGATTCCTGATTACTGAGACTTATTGCCCTGCGAGAAATGAAAACTACGCCACGCAGGATTCGAACCTGCAACCTTCGGTTCCGTAGACCGATGCTCTATCCAATTGAGCTA
>DDIR01000098.1:120104-120797 GCA_002338715.1 Phycisphaerales bacterium UBA1845
GATGCTCTATCCAATTGAGCTAGTGGCGCTCATGGTGCTTCTTCTTGACCCTGAATCGGCCATTTTGCACCCGATTGGGCGGTTTTGCTTTGGTGCTGCTTTCGCGGCTGCCTGCCAATCGAGGGAATAGGTTTACCGCAGTCGATCAATTCGGTCAACGGGGCTAGGTTCGTTTTCCCTTACCAAGCGGGCTGACGGGCGACTTTCTGCACCGGTTGGCGCAATCTCTGCCATCTTTCCGATAAGAAGTCTCAATCGCGTGTCCGCGATGCCGGGGATTGCTTCGCGGCCAACGGGTGCTCGATTGGGCTGGCTTTGACCTGAAATTGGACAGGAATCGCCGCATTTTTCAATGAAGTTGCATCGGCGGGGCGGCCAATGAATATCGTGCATGCCGCTACAGGGGTTGGCCGGACTCTCGGTTCGCTTGATGATGATGTTCCCATGTCCTGACCGGCCGGGTCCGGGACGCTTGGGATTCCCCCGACATGTTTTTCGTTCAGATCTTGCCTCGATTCTGAGGCAACGGAATAGCCGCGTGCATCTTTACGCGGACACAATTGGTCATCAGGAGAATTTGTGATGGGAACAAACGACCACGATCGGACCTTTATGAGTCGCCTGCAATGGGGCTCGTCACTTGTCGTCAGTTGCATGACGCTGCTCTTCGTCTGCGGCTGCCCCGGCACGACC
>DDIR01000098.1:120905-122104 GCA_002338715.1 Phycisphaerales bacterium UBA1845
TGACGACCGAACCGCCACCCGATGGCGACACGATCGACGGCGACATGACCGTTGAAGAATTCAATGTCCCTGCCGGCGAAACGATGATGGTCGAAAACGATGCGGTCGTCACCGTCAACGGAGATGCCAACATCGACGGCATGATCGAAGGCATGGATAGCCGCGTCACCCTGCGCGTCAATGGCAAGCTCACCATCAACGGCGCCATCATGTCGCAGCACGCCGACACCAACGGCGTCGAGGGCGACAAACCATTCGACGAACACGACGTCGGCATCCATATCATCGTCGGCGATGACGAAGTGACAATTGGTGACACTGCCAAGTTCCACACGACCGGAAGCCTCATCATCACCGACGATGAAACCGTGCTCGACAGCACGCCCGATGAGTTCTACGACCAGGTCGAAGAGGTGGCTGAAGATGACCCGCCGACGTTTGCACCACTCCCGCCAGATGCCGCGATCTTCGGCGACATGGATACCAACGGAGATGCCAACACCAACGGGCAGCCCAAGGTCGTCGGTCCTGCAATGTTGCCGGTGACGATTTCCGGTGAATGGCCCGACCCGGACGACCCACCACCGGCTGGCGACAGACCGGTCTGGATCTTCCGCTTCAACGGCAATCGCCCGCTGAACCTCGACGGTTGGACGGTCAACGGTCCACCCGCACCGGACGGCGCCGACGCCGATCCCGACAACAACCGTCAACCAAAGCGCGGCAAGAACGGCATGCGCCTAAACATCTGGAACAACGGTGGTCCGATCAACGTGGCCAACGTCGTGTTCAATCTGACCGATGGCGGTGACGGCGGCGATGACATGGACACCTGCGCCAGCGCGACGGGTAAGCCCGGCGGTAACAGCGGTAACTTCCGCATGACCGCATCGGGCGGCATCAACATGACCGGACCGCTGACGATCAATCCGGGAATCGCCGGCAGCGGCGGAAGCGCAACCGTCGCCAAAGGGGCCGCTGGTGCAACTGGCTGTGAAGGCGACATGGGCGCATCGTCAACCGCCACGGGCGCAAAGGGGGCTGACAACAAGAAACGCCTGCTCGCACGCGGCAACGTGACCGGACTCGCGAACGTAACCATTGGCCCATTGATCGCCGGTGATGGCGGCAGCGCGACGGCAGAAGCTTGCGACGGCGGCGACGGATTCGCCTGTTGCAGCGGTGGCGCTGGCGGAACA
>DDIR01000035.1:0-2433 GCA_002338715.1 Phycisphaerales bacterium UBA1845
GGCAAGCGTTCCGAGCGATTCTGCGGCAGCCGCAACGCACGATTCAGAGGCATTCACATCGACGATTTCATCGACCAACGGGATGACGGCGCTGGGGTTGCGCAACTTTCCGAGCATGCTCAAAATGGTCTCGCGAACGCCCGCGTCGGTTTCATTCTGCAGGTGGGCCAGCATCGGGGGCGCATCATCCGGATCGTTCAAGGCACCGACAATCTCCACCGATTTCTTACGAACAGCCGCCGTTGGGTCGTTGTAACCTTCACGCAATGCCTGGCGGGTTTTTTCGTCGGGAAGGTTGCCCTCGGAAATCTGCTCAGCCACCAAACCTGCCGCAACAAGTCTTGTGGTTGGCGTGGGATCGGCAAGCCAGCCGAGAATCAATGCGTTTTTGCTTTCCGTTGCCGTCAGGCGATACTGGGCTGTCAGTGCTTCGGTCAGTCGGTTGGCGAGTTGGTCTCTTTGCGACTTTGCCGATTCGCGAAACTTGCGCAGTTCGAGTTCGCTCGCATCGAGTCGTCTGGACTCGAGTTGCAACTGGTTTCGCAGCCACTGCATTTCGCTCAGCGATTCCTGCGACTTCCACCACGACTTCCACGCCTCCACCGAACCATCCTCCGGCGACGCGACATGACCAAGCACGGCCAACACCATTGGGCGGAATTGCTCGTCGGTCGTGTCAAGCAGTTGAATCAACTTCGCAACCACTTCCCGCCGATCGGTGTTTTGTGCCAGCGCCGAAAGCGCCGCACCGCGCTTCGACATCGCAGCGTCCTGCTTGCCCGCGATGAGTCGCAACGACTCGAAGACGGCTGGATCCTGAAACTGCGCCAACGCCGACGATGCCGCCTGCAACACGTCATCCGACGGATGATCCAGCATGGTCAGGAGCGGATCGACCAATCTGGCGTCGGGTTCATTGGATGTCTGCTGCGCCCATCGCTGAATCGCCAGGCACATCACCACCTTGGTCGAAGGCTCCGTTCCGGTGATCAGGAGATTGATGACGTGGTCGATCGCCGGCTTGGACCCGATATTCAGCATCGCAATGCCCTGGCCGACACGCGTATCCAGCGAATCCTCAAGATTGAGAATGATCGCCCGTTGGGCTTCGAGCTGGGTGTCAACGAGTTGCGTGTCTACTGGCTCTGGCGATTCGGAAGGCACCGGTGTTTGAACCGGAACCGCAACCGGGGCTGGCTGGGCGCCGGCAGTTACAGGCAGCGCCAATGCGAGAATCAAGACAATCTGCCTCAACGCATATGGCCACATTGGCGCATATGGGGCGTCATCTTGTCGAAGACCAACTAGATGTGGGACGTCCTTGACCATGAAAATCCGAACCGAAGAATGATGGGATGAACACTTCGGTCTTAATGTGTGCTCTATGACTATTATGTAGTCAATGATGCGCGCGGTTGCAATCCGTGCACCGGCATTTCGACGATGTCTCAAGCTATTTTAGCCGCTTGTCTTACAATCATATCGGCGCGTTGATGCTTTGTTCGTCAATGATTCGGCTTGCGGTTGGACGTCGGATCGAGGACAAAAGGCGTGCATGGACCAGACGCGCAGTTCACCGCGAGCGCGCACGACGGATCGGTTGCCGGTAACCTCATGGATGGAGATACCCTGTGCAAGACGTTTCAACCCAAGCATCGAACACCAGGGGCCAATCTCGGCCACACGCATCCTGGCTGGGGACCAAGGTGGTTGCGACCATCGGTCCCGGTTCATCGTCTCCGGAAGTGCTCGAGCCACTGCTGCTTTCCGGTGTTCACGTGGTTCGGATCAACTTTTCGCACGGAACGCTTGACGATCACAAGATCGTGGTCGAACGGGTTCGGGCCATCGCTGCCCGCAATCAACTGACCGTCGCAATCATGGGGGATCTTTGCGGCCCGAAAATTCGTCTTGGTCCGGTCGAAAATGACGGTGTCACCATCGAAACCGGAAGTCGGCTTCGGATCATCACCGAAGATGTCGAGGGAAATGCGACGCGCGTTTCGACCAATCAGCCCGACGTGTTGAAGGATATCAAGGTCGGTCATCGCGTCCTGATCGATGACGGCATGATTCGGTTCGTGGTCGTTGAGTCGAATGACGATGGGCTTGTCTGCGAGTGTCAGGTTGGTGGAATCATCCGAAGCCGTAAAGGGGTCAATCTTCCCGACAGCGATCTGCAGATCGACGCGCTGACGGAAAAAGACATCACCGATTTGAAATGGGCGATCACCCACGACCTCGACTATCTGGCGATTTCCTTCGTGCGTGATGCCGACGACGTGCAACAGTTGCGCCGACTCATCCAATCCGAAGCCGTCGATGTGCACATCGTGTCGAAAATCGAAACGCCGCAAGCCGTCCGCGACATCGACAACATCATCGAAGTGTCGGACGCGATTCTCGTTGCCCGTGGCGATCTGGGCGTCGAAA
>DDIR01000035.1:2523-3937 GCA_002338715.1 Phycisphaerales bacterium UBA1845
CGTGGCGATCTGGGCGTCGAAATGGACATCGTTCATGTCCCCCGCGTGCAGAAAGAAATCTGCGCCCGCTGTCGCCGCTATGGCACGCCCGTCATCATCGCAACGCAGATGCTTCAAACCATGGTGACCGAAGCGATTCCGACCCGGGCTGAAGTCAGTGATGTCGCCAACGCCATCGTCGACGGGGCCGACGCGGTCATGCTTTCAGCAGAGACTGCCGTCGGTGAGCATCCCGTTGCAGCCGTCGAGATCATGAACCGCATCGCTGCAGAAGCCGACCGGTACAGCGATCATTTAAGTCGCGCGGTACCCGCCAACGAATTCTGCCGGGGTGTGACAGCCGCTGTTGCCCACAGCATCCAGTCGGTTGCGGAGCACGTGGACGCGGTGGCGGTTGCCATCTGGACTGAAAAGGGGGTGTTGGCCCGCCTGTTGAGTCGCCACCGCATCAATCAGCCCATCCTGGCGTTGACCCCGAGTGACGCGATCCGTCGGCGGTTGGCGCTGTACTATGGCGTGACCTCCGCGACCGTGCACAAGCCCCAGGAAACGCGGGAATGCCTCCAAAAAGCCGACGACGTCCTCGCTCGCGAAGGGTGGGCAAAGATTGGCGATCCGATTGTGATGGGTTTTGGACCGGCGAGTATGGAATGGGGCGACACCGGTTCGATCACGATCCATCGACTTGGCGCGCGACGCCCGTGATCGATTGTGCACCGATTGTTCACCGGCGGAAATCGGCCATCTGCAGACACAATCTTGACCCGGTCCCATCCCCTTCTAAGATTGCGGCCATGAATACGCGCAAACACTTTCCGTTCTTCGTGCCATTGGTTGGGTTGGCTGGTCTGGTTGGATGCACGCCGGTTCAGCGTGATGGCGACCCGATGGTGCGGGCGTTTACCGTCGCCGATCAGGATCAACTCAACGACCTGCTTGATACGTGCGAGGATGTTCTCCGCGATCAGGGTTTTCGCATTGATCGCGTCGATCGGCGGGCGGGCGTGGTCACCACCCATCCCGAAACGTCGCAACACTTCTTTGAAGTCTGGCGCAACGATGTCGCCACCAATTACGATTTCTGGGAAGCGAGTTTGAATACGATTCGCCGATCGGTCGAAATCCAAGCCGCTCCGGATTTGGCCAAGGGTGAAGCCAGCCTGACCATCAAAGTCAAACGCGAACGCTATTCAGCCCTCGATCGGCAGTTCAACAATTCGATCGCCGCATTTCAGTTTTATGGCGATACGCTGCCAGCCGTCTCGACGGGTGAAAAGGTCACGCGTGCGGATGATGAGTGGATCGAAGACGGACGCGACCTGGCGCTGGAAGAACTGCTGATCAACAAAATCACCGCCCGCGCCGGTTAAGGCGGTTTGGTCCAACCGCAGCGCACGACAGCGCCGTCATTCCC
>DDIR01000035.1:4051-5688 GCA_002338715.1 Phycisphaerales bacterium UBA1845
CCCGCGAAAGCGGGAATCCAGTGAAAAGCAAAGTCATTCCAGGTGAGTACCAGCCCCACACTGCGAAAGAGCAGACGGACAAAACGCCACGCTTGGATCAAGTTCGCTATAGAATGAAAAGCGCCATCGTCGGCGACACCGCAGGGCGCGGGCCCGCAGTTGCCCCCACTACCAGTTACCGACATCGTCGGGCGTACCGGTCAGACCGTCGGCGCCGTTGCTCCAAAAATCATAACCATCGGGATTGTGCACGCCGGGGGCGAGGTATTGGAATGGCTTCCCCCATGGATCGACCAGCAGGTTGGGGTTGATGATGTAAGGACCGCTCCAGCGTTCACCTTTCGCCAGTCGGGCTGGCTTTTCCTGCAACTCATCGAGCGAATACGGAAAGCGGTTCATTCCCGTCACAAACCGCTTAATGCTCAAATCGACAATTCCGTCGGCATCGACGACCCGCTGAGCCACTTCTGTGTTGCGCTCGTTGTCTTCCTGAAACTCCTGCTTCAGATCGATGACCGCCGTATTGGGTTCGGGTGAACTTCTGAAGGTGTCACCATAGTACAGCCAAAGCATCAATCCGACCGCAATCAGAACGAGCACCGCAAACGTGACAAACAGAGGGAGAAGCGAGTTGCTTTTCATGGCATCGTTTCAGTCTGGCACCTTGTGTGGGGGAATTCCCGGTGCCCGCGATCGCACCGATCTTGATGGTATTCATCGGTCAGGAGAATGCAAAGTGTTGAGTCACCGCCTTTTGCGATTCGCGACCGCCGGCGCCGGGGGAGCGGTGTCGGCCAAGTGACTTCACCAGGGCCTTTCGGTATACTGGCGCAAAGCAGCCATGCATACTTCTCGATATTTTCCACGTCCCGGTCGGGGGGGTAAGGATGATTGTGCAACAAGGGACGATCACTCATGGTTCACCAACCGCCAAACCTCCTGACTTCAACATTTCGGCACGTTTCAGCTCTCATCGTCGCGATCGGTTGCTTCGCTGGTTTAGGTGAAGTGTGCCGCGCATCCGGGCCAGCCGCCCAGCGCATTGTCGTCTCGAAGACGATGGAAGCGCTCCCCGAACCGCTGCTCGAATACTTCACCGGCATGCAGGAGGCTGTGCTGGAGCGCGCCCTCGAACCTGGCGGATTTTGGCAGCGGGAACCTCGCTTCAAAACCCGATCGCAATGGTCCTACGTTTATCTCGATGCGGCGGCTGAGACGCCCGACCAACGCGCCCGCATGCAATCAGCCGACGCGTTTCCGACCGAGCAGGCGTTGGCGCTTGGCATGATGCGCAAGTTGAAGATCAAGCGCGGCGGCGAATTGCCCTGGGCGTTGGAGAATCTCACCAAAGAACTATCCCACGCATTTGAAAAGGGCGATCGCGATGAAGTCGCAACACAGGCGGGATACATCATCGCCTTCTGCACATACGCAGCCAACCCATTTCACTTGACGCGAAATGACCACGGTGAAGAGTCGGGCAATCTTTCGTTCGGTCCAAAAGAATTGGGTGATCCGCTGTTCGCCCATCAGGATGTAGCGCAGCGATTTGGTTGGGAATTGTTGCGGCGATTCCAACATCGTTATCAAAGCCAGATCGACGTGAGCCAATTTCAATATCCGCTTGGGCAGGGCGC
>DDIR01000082.1:0-1108 GCA_002338715.1 Phycisphaerales bacterium UBA1845
GGCCTCGCCAATAGCGGTGGCGGCGTCCTCCAGAGCGACCCGTGCACGACGCAGCCCCGCCGCTCGGGTGACGGTTTCGATAGCGGCTTTCACCAGCGAGTCATCGGTGATGGGCGGGGTATCGAGGACGGCAGCCCGGTCGATAGGACTGAAGACACCGGGTGGGTCTTCAGCGGCTTCGACGACCGCCCGACTGACGGGTACTCGGGACTCGATGAGCTGCTTAACAATGTGGAAGACGACTTCAGACGCTTGATCGGCGAAGTCATCTTCCTTAACGGATGACAAAATGTTCTCCTTGATGGTGGTCTCACCAGCTCTCGCCGCTTCAAACAACGTTGCGACAAGCATGCGTTCGGCTGAGATTTGAGAGTCAAAATCTGGGTCTGTTTTGGTCATGTCCAGTTTGCTCCAGTTGCCCGGCAATTGAATTGGCGCAAGGTGAGTCCGGACCTGATTAACCACCACACGCTGGAAAAATACCCTCCACACGCTGGAAGAATGCCCTCCACACGCTGGAAACGGGTTTTCATAAGCCTTTAATAATGCTGCAGTTACAGACCAACAGGACGTCTGAGTAGTTATGAGAGGTAACGAGTAGGCGGCCGCCGGAGGCGGCCACCTACTCACCGACAGGCACCCAATTAGGGCAATTGTTAACTTGCTGATTTTCACTGGTGAATCCATCCTGCTGACCTCACTCTTCAGTTCCCTACGTGCGGGCCTCCGAGAACCGCCGGAGCAGCTCCGCCCGAACCGCCGCTACCGTCACCTGCTCCACCACCCTGCGATGCACCAACCAGTCGCCGATGTCGTCACCGGGTTGTTGGAGACTCAGGTCCACACACCTCGATGGGATGCCCTTCTCCAGGAGCACGGACATCATTGCCGTGACCCACTTGATTCCCGTGGCGTCGTTGTCCGCGACAAGAGCGACGGTCCGGTGACGAAACAGTCGGAGCAGTCCCTCGGTAACCCGGACGACACTCTCACCGGACGTCAAGCCGATGGCAGGCAAGCCCGTACTGATGACAGCCAGCGCCTTTAGTTCGCCCGAGCAAAGCCAGATCGGCCCCCCAGTTTGCGCGTCGACTGGATAGAGTGGCTT
>DDIR01000082.1:1206-50270 GCA_002338715.1 Phycisphaerales bacterium UBA1845
CTGGATAGAGTGGCTGACCCTGCTTTGCGTGTGGAGGGAACCAGAACGACTTGGGGACGGCCGAATCGACGGCATGGAGCTTGACCACCTGCAAGGTGCCGTTGCCATCGACAATCGGAAAACTCCAATAGGCACCGTTTTTTTCGTCGGCGCTATGCCCGACACCGAATCGTTTCGCCGTATCAGCATCCACTGCGCGCGACTCCCAAAGCAGCCTCGTTAGGGCTGCACTGTCTTGCAGCGCGCGTTGTGTCTTTGGCATGTAGTCCCGAGCCTTTAAAAGCATGGCCGGGTCAGGCTCTGGATTCGGGTGTCTTTGCGTATGAAGCAGCGGGATCACGCTCTCAAGCGTCGCGATCCTCTCCCGATACCGGCGCAGAAACTGGACCGCATCAACGAAGCCGGCTGGCTTGTCGTTCTTGGCGAGCGCCATCCGGGCGACATGGATAACGTCCCCTGTGCCGCTTGCTCCGTTCTTCGCGCAACGGTTCCATTCACAGGCGAAACATGAATACGCAAACTCGCCTGATTCGTAGTTCGGACGGTGAATGTAACCGGACGGTCTTTGGTCGTAATGAAATGGGCAACGAACTGCTGGCCATGCAGCCGGCGAGAATACACCGTAGATTCGTCGCCCGAGATCCTCGAGCAGCCCAACAAGCAACTCGCGGTTGCCCTTCAACCGGCGAATCTGCTCATTGGTAATTGGCCGTGAAAGATGTGTGTATCGCATAAAAAGCTCGCTAAGATCAATGGGTTGACCGTGCGGCATTGCACGATGCGGTTCCAGTTTTTTTTTTGCGAAGCTCTACCCAACGGGGCAGCTTCGGTACAATAATGCGTTAATCTGCAGGTCCTGGTTCCTTGGATCTGTTACCGGCTGTCGAAATAGGAACACCAGCCCGCTTCAAATTACGTTTTGCGTTTGCGACTGCATCGTGCCGATGTTTCGGGGAGCGACGGCGCGGAATGGGTTTCGTTAACACCGAAGTGGTGGTCCGGCGGTCTTCGTCAGCCAAGGCTCTTAGAAACCGTGCGAGTGCTTCGCGGCTTGTCACGATTCGCCTGCCGACTCGAACATATTCGAGGCGGATTCCGTTCAGACCATATCGAGCCCAGCGGAAAACCGTGCTCGCGTGGGGACGTTTGCCACCCACTTCAAGCAGCGGATCGCGGGTAGCCTCGGCCAGAGTTATCGTTTTTTCAGAAAGTGGGTCGATTGCCACAATAATGCCTCCATCAACGAGATGGATGCATTAGACCGTGCCCAAAACGTGGCAACGCAAGCGCAACGGCTGTTACGCTGGGATGCGGGCTTGCTGGCCATTAAATCGAGGAAAAAAAATTTCATTGCAACACGAGTGCATCACGTCGCGCTGTGGCGCCCACGAATTTCGTTTACGGACGGCTTGTCTGGAGGGGTTTGCAAGTTCTTGTCTCTCTCTTTCTCGCGCTCTTCTTGGGTCCCTCTGTGCAGAAGTGCCCAAGTCCATACCGATGGAAGATAGAGTCGCCGTGAATCGCCCTGACCGGTATGCTTGATCTTTCCAGCTGTGGCGGCTTTTGAAACCGTTCCACGATTTATACCGGTGATTTTTTCCACATCCGTGACCTTAGCCCACATGCTCGAATCGTCTGGGTTTGTCGGTTCCGAATTCTGCGAGATGGATTTTGGCTGCCAGTGTACTTCGGGCAGCTTCATCACAATCTCCATTAGCCGTTTAACTTCTTCTGTTGCCGAATTCAGATCATCAGGGTCTGGCACCGGATTGACGTCTGGCGGGAATCCATGCCAGTAGTCATCAACGTCGACTGGTTCCTGGATCGTAAAATCAACATCGATGCGATTCTCTGGCCCAGTCGGCGGCGAGTCTTCGTTGATTGGGCAGGCAATACGGTCAAAGCACAAATCTGAAAACCGCGTCACATGAGGCGTGTCGAACTGAAACAATTCTCTTGCCGCAACCGAGAGTAACCTCGTGAACACTTCGAATTCTGGAGCAGGCGGACAGAACCCGAGCGCGTGACGGGCAATGCACGTGGACGCAGCCCCCTGCCATTGCTCCAGGGCTGCGCGAAAAGCACTGCGGTCCTTTCTGAACGATTCAAGGTTTCCGTTTGTATCCCAGAGATCAGCTATTCCCCATTTTGATGACATGCAAACCTCCGTCGATACCCGCCGTCGCACACGGCCACTGTAGATAGGCATTCCTGATTTAGCGCCAAGTGGCTAATCCTAGCTGGTCCGGCAGCACTATCCAACCTTCTCCATCACCGCAACCGCCTTGCGACGGTCAAATTCGCCGTATAAGTCGGTCATGGATGGGCTGCTATGGCCCAAAATCACGCGAGCTACCTCGATGTCAAATCTCCGTCGCAAATCGAATGCAGCGTTGTGCCGTAGCTGATGTGGGTGCCATCGGGGAATACCGGCTTTGTCACACGCACGTTGAATTGAGCGACGATACGACGCAACATCGTATTGATCCCGTGGTGAACGTCTTCGAACACGTGCACGATTTGAACCCGGATTGTTGCCTTGATTGGTTGGCGTGACACGGGCAGCTCGACGCTTCCTTAGACGCTCCTGCTCAGCCTCTATTGGCGAAAAAAGCGGTTTGTCTACTGCACGGCCACTTCGAAACGGTTGGATGATCTGTTTTGCCCTCGGACCAAAATAGATCGTCCGGTCGTGGCCATGATGAGCAGTTTTGTGCTGGTTAGGTGTTGCAATCCAGACCTTGCCTGACATGTCGATATCAGCAGGTCGCAACCCGACAAGCTCGCCTGGGCGCGCTCCGGTAAGCTGCTGTAGTTCTATCAGCGCCCAGATTTGCTCAGGGACATAGGGTTTAATGGCTCGTATGTGTTCAGCTCGCACCGGTTTGACTTTTCGGCCTTCAGGTGCGTCACACCGGCCGCGTCGTAGACCTGATACGACAGTGAGACCCTGATAGACCGCAGGCGACAACAACGTTTCCTCCGCTGCCCAGCGAAAAATGGATCGAGCGCGCGAACATCCTTTGTTGACGGTCCCGCGCGTCCAGCCCTTGGCGATCATCGCGTCACGGGCCACTTTGAGTTCCCTTGGGCCGAACGCCTCGGCGACGGTCTCGCCATACAAGTCCGCCAGAATCGCGATGATTGATTTGAAACAGGCCAACTCGCTTGTCGGCGAACCGTCAGGCGATCGATAGTATTTGCTGGCGTATTCGAGGAATCGATCGAGCAGTTCCAACACCGTCAGATCGCACGGTTCAACCAGCGGACGCCGTCCACGGGATTCCCACTCGGCGATCATCCTCTTATATTTGGCGCGGCTTTCAGCGGTTTTGTGTTTACCGAGATAATGGCGTTTGCCGTTCAACTCGACGTACGCTTGGCCCGTGGGCTTATGGTGTCGATAGCTGGGAACACGTTTGGGGTGAGAACGTTTGGGCACGGTGGCGACCTCCAAGCAACTAACCGGTTAACTAACCGGTATGTGGCAATGGTTTCGGCCGCACCGCCCAATGGCGGGTAACGCCTAACTGTAGGCGTTTCAGCACTTTAATTCGATTCGGGGCGACAGGATTCGAACCTGCGACCTCTTGACCCCCAGTCAAGCGCGCTAACCAGGCTGCGCCACGCCCCGTGTGGCTGTACACTATTGCTTTCTTGGGTTGGTTTCAAGTTCCGCCGGGTTGGACACTTTGCCCGTGGGCTTGGCCTCTGCGGCTTGGGGTTATTGGATTGCTCGGTGGGCTCGCAGCAGGTCCACGATCCGCGTCAGCCGCTCGGGGATGGGGGCACTCAGTTCCATGGGCTCCTCGGTGATCGGGTGGCGGAACTGGATTCTAAAGGCGTGCAGCGCCTGAAAGGCCAACAGCGTTTCCTCCGATCCACTGCCCGACAGGTCCTTCTCGCTGACAAAATGCCCGCCATAAAACGTGTCCCCCACCAGCGGATACCCGATCGCCGACATGTGCACGCGCAGTTGATGCGTCCTGCCCGTCTTGGGATACATGTGGACAATCGTAAACCCGCGAAAGCGCTCCTGCACTTCGTACTTGGTCACCGCATCCTTAAAAAGCATCTGCCGCGTGGGGAAACCGGGAACCATGTACCGCTCTTTGATCATCGGGTGGTCAGCCAGCGGCTGATTGATGATGTCGCGATCGAGCGAAACCTCCCCTTCGCAAATGCCAAAGTACGTCTTCTGCACCTCGCGCTTTTCAAACTGCAAACCCAATCGCCAATGGGCTTCATCCGTCTTGGCGATCAGCATGACCCCGCTCGTGTTCTTATCCAGCCGATGCACGATCCCTGGGCGAAACGCTTCCGAACCTTTCGACAGATTCTGACCCGCATAGTGGGCCAACCCATTCGCAAGCGTTCCCAACCCCGACGGTTTCGACGGATGGCAGATGATGTCCACCTGCTTGTTCAGCGCCAACATGTGATCGTCTTCGTACACGATCGTCAGCGGGATATCCTCCGGGGTGATGTCGGTCGGTTCGGGCGGTGGAACGCGGACAGCCACCTCGTCACCCAGCGCGGGTTCGTAACTGTTCTTGGCTTTCTTACCGTTGACGGTGATCTCGCCCTGCTTGATGAGCTTCTGGATCAGCGTGCGCGACATTCGCGGAAAGCGGCCTTGCAGGTACTTATCGAGACGCCGCCCCGAACGCTTCTTGCGAATCACCAGCGTCTGAACTTCGAGACCGCCCTCTTCATCACCCACCGATTCGTCATCACCAGACGCATCCTCCACGCGACCGTCTGCCACGCCCTCCGCGCGCTCGTCTGTGACTGGGGCGTCGACATGGTCGTCGGATTCAGCTGAAAATCGGTCTTGCATTGACATGAATCACGTCGTGGTTGGTTCTGGTTGGAATTCGTTCGAGGTGATGGGCGTTTCCGTATAGCCTATCCGCTTAAACCGTGAGTGTATCGCACAGACTTTTGCCTGTCGAACAGCCGAGCCCGACGCGTAACCGATCAAAGAAAGATCCCAACCGTTCATGCCCAACAGTGCGCCCAACATCCGAGCGATCTACAACCCCATCGCGGGGAGGCGCGACCTCTCGGCGTTCCTGAAGAAACTCGCCCGCGAACTTGAAATCCGGTCCTTCAACCTCGAGATCACACCGACCGCCGGCCCGGGCGACGCGACCCGATTGGCCGGCGATGTACCCGACGACACCCACGCGGTGATCGCGGTCGGGGGTGACGGAACCTGCCGTGATGTCGCCACAGGTCTGCTGGGTCGCAACGTCCCCATGATCGTCGCACCGGCTGGCAATGAAAACATCCTCGCCAAGTATTTCAAATCAAAAGCCACCATCGACTCGCTCGTCTCCACGATCATCGAGGGCCGCATGACCTCCTACGACGTTGGCACGCTCAATTCGAAGCCCTTCATATTGATGGCCGGCATCGGATTCGACGCAGAAGCCGTCCACCGCGTCACCCAATCGCGCACAGGCCACATATCATACCTGACCTACGCCAAACCGCTTTGGCAAACATTCTGGCGCCATCGCTTCCCTGCACTTCGCGTCACGGTCGATGATGCAACTGTCTTCGAGGGGCGCGGTCTGGCGTTTGTTGGGTTGATGCCGCGATACGCCATTGGATTGCGATTGCTCGCCAAGGCTCAACATGACGACGGCATGCTTGATGTTTGCGTGATGCCCTGCACATCGAAGCGCCAGCTTATCGGTCTTTCGATCGCCGCGATCATTGGACGTCACGTGCGACGCAAAGGCGTCGTGTATTGCAAGGGCACGCGGGTCCGCATTGAATCACCCGACGATCGCGAAGTCCCCTGCCAGATTGATGGCGACGTTGCGGACAACCTTCCCATCGATTGCGGAATCATGCCGCGTGCCGTCAAACTATTGACCCCACCGTTGAAATAAACTCCCGGCGATCAGTATTTCTGAGGACATCTTTTTTCAGCCCTACAAGGTTCCGGGGAACCAGCAAAAAAATTCAATGGTTTTGACTTTTTTTTGGACCGTCCGATAAGCATCGAAAACGATAAATGAACCGCAAAAACGTCCGCCCTTTAACTTCGCACTGTCAATGCAAATAACTTGGGCAACTTAAGGACAATCACTCAATTCGCCGGACCGTAGCCCTTCAAATGAAACACTGGTTTGTGCTATGATCAAAGCATCAAATGCGCGCTTGGCGCATGTGAATTTGGTTGACGGAGATGGTCTAACCTTTAGAATGCTCACGCAGCAATCGCAGAGAGAAACGATCCAGCGAACCAGTTGAATCGAACGCGAACAGGACTGAGCCCAATCTCCCCCGTATGTCTTCATGACGCAGTGACAGAACGTGTCACTTTCGCTGTGTATGGCGACCGGAAGTCAGGACAACAAAAACAACGCCGGGCCGAGAGCAACCGTCCCAAAAAATATTGAAGCGGAAAAGATTCGGGAATGATCACGACTCAGAAGCAAATTCAATCGGACCGCCCCAAGGTCCCGCCGCCCATCATCAAGCGATATCTCGACTACCTCTTCGTCGAATGCGGGTTGGCTGGGTCGACGGTTTCGTCGTACCAGCGCGATCTGTGCCGCTTCTGGGACACGGTCAACGATTTGGGACTGACGGCTTCGGAGTTGGGTGTCGACGTGGTTCGCCAACACCTCTCCCGCTTGCGTGACGAAGGCTTGTCGGTCAGTTCCATCGCCCGACATCTGACGTCCATACGCATGCTGCTTCGCTATCTCTTCAGCGAGAAGATCATCCTCAAGGACATCGTCAGCCTTTTGGATTCGCCGAAGAAGTGGCGACTCGTCCCCGACACGCTCAACTATCGCGATGTCCACCACATCCTCGAAGCCCCCGAGGAGAACGCTGAATTCTACCCGCGCGACAAAGCCATTCTCGAACTGCTTTACGCCACGGGCATGCGGGTCAGCGAACTCGTCGACCTCACGTTATCGCGAATCAACTTCAACGTCGGCTACGTCCGCGTGATCGGCAAAGGTCGCAAGGAGCGGATCGTCCCGGTCGGGTCCACCGCACTGGCAGCCACCCGCAATTACATCGAGACGCAGCGAAAGGAACTTGCCCGCGACGAATCCACCGAAGCCGTTTTCCTGTCGCGCACGGGACGCCCCATCGACCGGTCGGCTGTCTGGCGCATCGTGCGAAAATACACGCAACACGCCGACGTGCGCAAGAAGGTCAGCCCGCATACTTTGCGTCATTCATTCGCCACGCACCTTTTGCAGGGCGGTGCCGATTTGCGTGTCGTGCAGGAACTGCTTGGCCACACCGATGTGTCCACCACGCAGATTTACACGCACGTGGATGATTCGCGGTTGAAAGCCGTCCACCGCAAGTTCCACCCACGTCAGTAGTTTCTTTCTGTTTTGTTTGATTGAGTTGAGCGCATGCGCTGCGCTGTTTGGGATTGAGTACATACCAAAAGTGGATTGGTTTGCCCCTGGATTCCCGCCTGCGCGGAAATGACGGCTTGGTTCGCATTGATACTTCGGAACTTGATGCGCTCTAACCCGCTTGCAGTGCTTGGTACACCACCGAGTTGCGGTGTGCGCCGGTCCGCCCAACGCCGAGCTCCAGAATGCGGCCGCTGTCTTCAGAGATGTTGCCAAAGTGGCGTTGCAACGCCAGCCCCTCAACCTCTTCATTCTCAGTTGGCAGTGAATGTTCGGTGATGCTGCCAAAGAGGGTCAGCGACATCATCGAACTGCTTTGGAATTGATCGAGTTCGGAGATGTAGTTCTTGTAATCGCCCAGATCCAACGAGCCGTTCTCCACGCACTGCTGAAGGTCCAGGTACTCCTCAGCCAGGGTCGGATATTTGATGCTTGTCGAGCCAAAGAGCGTCAGGAAAATCATCTTGGATGCAGGCGTCTGGCCCACTTTTTGCGAGCGGGCTGCGATCAACTGCCGCGCGACCGTCGGACGATTCAAATCCGCACTCCCAAAGACGGTCAGGAAACATTTTTTTTCGCGGCTTAGCGGCCCTTCATATCCGCCGAACATACAGAGCTGCAACATCGCAATCCAGTCCTTTCTGCCACCGTGCCCGATCAATCGCGAGTCAGGCTTTGTCGCGACGGGCCTGCCTCCGACCCACCACCATCATAAAACCTTTCGCGGGGGCCCACACACCCTTTTTGACCGCCGACATTCAGCAATTCGTCGCCTGTCATTCATCCGGGTATTCGCCAGCCCGCCTAAAATATTCGCATCACGCCTGCTTTTGGCGGAAAAACCGGCGGCTAGTGACCGCGAAGGCCTGTTTCGGGTGGATTTGCCCCATGAAAGCCGCCTTGTTCTCCGGCTTGGTTGAACAGTGGCGCCCCCGATTCCAGAAAAACCCGCACAATCAGCTTCGTCAGCACCAACCGCTCGGGGGATCGATGGGCACCTTGTCCCATCACGCCCTCCACGATCGCATCCGTCATGACCGAAAGGTCGCTGACGAACGGAATCGGCACCTCGTGCGATGCATCGGGGGGCGAATTCCCATCAGCCGCTTCAATGTCGCACGCAACCGCGAAGCGCTCCATCAGCACGTCATCAAGATCGAGACCATGCTCCATCGTGACGGCATTGGCGCATTGGTCCATCAGGTCCGCGAAATCAGCGCGGATTTTGGATGCGTCCAGGCAATTTACGGAATAGCGAACCGGTTTCGCGGATTCGCAGAGACGTTGGGCTGAGTGCTTCACAACGTGTTTCTCAGACGTGCTTTCAAAACGGCATGCTTCCAGTCGAGCGACGATCGCGATTTCAATCCGATGCGGCGCTCGCCTCATCATCGTTACGCGGTTTGGGGAGCAACTTGATCCGTACGGAATCTGGTTTTCCCCTGGATTCCCGCTTTCGCGGGAATGACGACTGGGTTGCGTCGCTACGCCGGAACGAATGGCGACTAGCCGAAACGACCGCGTTCGCGGGCTGGTTTCTTAGCCTCCAGCAGGTCGAGCTGGATGTCGCCGATGTAGCCCTTCTGTTGGAAGTACTTCAACGCGTCATGCGTGCTTGGGAACACTTCGGTGGCCGTTTCGGTGATGAAGGGCGAAGGCTCGCATGCCGGCTTCCACACGACGTAGACCTCTTTGGTCACTTCCCAGGCGTGCTGAAGCTCGCGCTCCACACCGCTGGAAAGTCCGGGCTTACCGTCGGCCAACTCGGGCACATAGCTGACGATCATGTCGGCTTGGTCGATCAGCTTGAAGTCGCGGGCGTAAATCTGTCCGTCGATGTCCGCAGCAACTGTGGTCACATCGTTGACGTTGAGTTGGATCGTGCGGCCATTGACTTCGACGGCGATCGTCGACTCGCCCTTTTTGGTCGCTTCACCAGCATCGAACAACAATCGCTTTTCGTCGAGATCGCCCGGGTCAAACGCGATGAAATGCTCAGCCAACACATCGCGGAAGCTGTCGATCTCAGCCAGCACATCGGGCATGTCCATCACGTGCGTCATTGGGAACGACGGATAGACGCGCTTACGCTCGCTGTCAAACATCAGGCGATACATTGAAAGGGCAGCCGCATCGAGATCGCTGCCACGGGCTAGGATATACGCATGGCCAAAACCGCGGACGCCCTCGGCCATCGCTTCGGTGACGACCATTTCCTCTTCGCGCCAAACGAGAATGTCCTTAAGCGTGTGGCGCACTCGGTGTGAACGGGTCAGACGCTCGTGAACGGCATCGACGTTGTCGACCAAAGTCACGTAGAGGTTTGCGTCGAACTCGCGCATCTGATCGTGATCGTATGCGTGGAACAGCCCGTGGTTCCAGCGGAAGGTGGCGTGGGTGTTGACGATGATGTTCTTGGTATCGTCGGCCATCACCAGCAGGTCTTTGAACACACTTCGACGAAGCGTATCCAAGCGCGTGCGTGGCAGGTCGAGAATGCGACCGGCTGCGACGTCGGGCGCTTCGGCGTACATCCGCTCGCCGACATGGAAGGGAACGATCTCCCTGCCCTTGTCGCGGCCGATCTTGACGACGCGCTCGACGAACTCCTTCTTATCCAAGCCGACCTGGCCCGTCAGTACTGCACGGACACCACTGCGGGCCGACTCTCCGAACAACTTGTCGTGATTGGGGGCTGTTGAACTCATCGCGGTATTGTACCAACTCTGCCAAGGCGAGCAAAATCATCCGGGTCGTCTTCGAGCACCGGGTCGACCGGTAACCAACGGGACAAAAAACCGGCTCAAAATCCGAGATGTTGGGCTATTGGGCGGCTACGCGACAGACATCGAAGGACCGTACTGAGATCAATGACGGGGCACGGACTGGAATGCGTTCTGATTAGAACTTGACCGGGTCGGCAAATTCCTGAACCCAGTAATACTCGCCGTCCGGCGTCGAGCGGACCGCGATCCCGATCTCGCGCCAATTGGGTGACAGGATGTTGTCACGGTGTTCGGGGCTGGTCATCCAATCATCGAAGACATCCTGTGCCGAGAGCTGCCCCACCGCGAGATTTTCGCCCATCGTGAAATAGATGTAACCGGCACGGGTCAGGCGATCGCCCGGGTCCAGATGGGTCTTGGGGCTTTCGTGGGAGAAGAATTCCGACTCGATCATTTCGCAGGCGTAGTCGCCCGCAACGTCGGTGAGCGAATCGTCGGTCAGGAGCGGCAACATTCCTTCATCCACACGAGCGCGATTCACCAGTTCGAGCAGGTCTCTTGATAGGCGATATTGATCTTCGGGGAACTCGCAGTAATTCTTGGCCTCTTCCTCTGCCGCACCGGTCGTTGTGCAACCAGTCGCGATCATGGCACACAACGCCACCAGACTGAATACATTTCGTTTATTCATGCCTGGCGGTTCCAAGAAGCGAGTGAGCGAAATCCGAATCAAAAAATGCAATTGCGGGCACCGACATCAGGTGTTGGCCAATCGCCTTCGCACCCTTTCAGCAAACCCGTCGCATAGTCAATCTTTCGGCATTTAAGTGTAGAAAAATCAAATGTCGCGGGCAACGAGCCGTCTGTAATTAATCGTAACGGCCTATTAACAATTGAGATATGCGTCATTCTCGGTGCAGAATCATGAATGTGACATCGTCGGGTTGACGCCCAAGCGCGAAATACGCCCGAAAATCCGACAGCAATTCATCAAGGGCGGACGATGCCGGCTGTCCGAATAAATCTGAAATCGCGTTGATCAACTGCCCCCGACCGATGGATTTGCCCTCCTCGTTCGCCACCGTCCAGCAGCCCGGGGTATATAGCACCAACGTCTCGCCATCTTCGACGCGACCGGCTCCACCGGTATACGCATGTTCGCGCGTGGCTCCGATCGCGGGCATCGATTCCTGCACAAGCGACCGCAACTGCCCGCCCGCTCCGACCACGACGGCTCCGATGTCACCGGCTGTCGCAAACTGCATCGCACCGGTCTTGGGGTTCATCACGAAACCGGCGGCAGAGAACTCGCAAGGCCGCTGCGGATCGTGAAGGATCCAGTTCAGCGCCCGAAACAGAACGTGGGGAGGATCGGCGTGCAGACCTGCCAACCGAAACGCCGCACGCACCTGCGCCATCGCCAGCGCCGCATTCGTCGCATGGCCTTTGACATGACCGCAGACAAACGATGCCAATGTGTTGGGCAGTCGCATCACATCAAAAATATCACCGCTCGAATCCAGCCCGGGCTTGCAGTACATCGCCATCTGCAACCCTTCCCACTGCGGAACGTTGGTCGGATCCATCAGCGACTGCAATTCGCGAACGAACGAAAGTTGACCGGCTTTGATGGATTCCTGAAGCTCGACCTGATCGGCGACGATGCGATCCAGATGCTTCGCGATCACCGCGCCCATCGCCACGAGAGAATCGAATTCCTGACGACCGAAAGGCGCACCGTCGCGACGCTGATCCAGATAGATCATTCCCAACACGCCGCGGTCGGCGACCAACGGCACGCACATGAGCGACCCCACCGGAAACGCATCAAGCTTGCTGCAAAGAATTTGCTGTCCGCGTTCGGTGCAGCGATACACAAACGTATCGATCAGATGCGGGTCACCGCCGATCGATCCATCCTCCAGACGCGTCTCGACGAACTCCAGTCGTCCGTAGCTGCGCCGCCTTGTCCCCACCCAAACCTGATGCGTGCTGAAATGTTGCTGCACCAGTTTGATGCAGGTCCCCATCAAACTTGAGAGGTCGGCGCACTGGTTGATTTCAAACGCGATGTCGGCCAGCGTCGAAACCATCCCGGGTGGAAGCGTCAGCGCTTCGCCCGCCTCGCCGCGCACCGCAGCACCGTGAGGCAGCGGATGCTCGCGGATTTTCGATGCCGATTCAACGATTGCGGAGCGCGGAGCCAACGCACTCGAATTGTCCAGAAAGACCTTCAGCCGAAAACGCGCGATCAAGATCTCGTCATTGTGTCGCAGACGAATGGCCTCATTTGATTCGATCGAATTGACGTATGTGCGGGTGTACTCTGCCGGCGAATCAGCCGGGATTTCACAATGCTCGAGGATCCACTCGACACCATCGACCTTGCGGATCTGAAAGTGCTCCTCTGCCACCCGGACATCCGGAAGGAACAGGTCGCAGTCCGACGTTGATCCAACCCGAATGAGTTCGACTTCATCACTGAAATCGAATCCACGAGTCGGCCGCTCAGCGTCTGTGACCACGATATGCATGGGAGGCCCATTTCGACGTCTCCCGCCGGCCACACAATGGACAAATCACATGTGCCCGATGGGAGATACAAACCTGAAATTTCGCCTTGGATCGAATGCCCGGTGATTTTGAACAGCGGACGTTCGACCGTCAGCCTGTTTTCGAGTATACCAGCCGCCCTGAGACACTGGAAGATAAAGCATCAGCGAGAGATTCATGTCAGACAAAACACTATTACTTGGCCACAGCCCCGACCCCGACGACGCCTTCATGTTTTACGGACTCGCCACCGGCAAAGTCGACTCCAAGGGCTGGGAATTTGAGCATATTCTCCAGGACATCCAGACGCTCAACGACCGCTCAATGCGCGGCGAGTTGCATATCACCGCCGTCAGCGTCCACGCGTATCCGTTGATCGCGTCGCGATACGCCCTGACGTCGTGCGGGTCCAGCATGGGCGATGGATACGGTCCGATCGTCGTCGCCCGGGAGGATGTCACCATCGACAGCCTCAAGGGCGCCCGCATCGCCGTTCCAGGAATGACCACGACCGCCGTCCTCGCCCTCAAGTTGCTCCTGGGCGCCGATGGATTTGAACCGGTGGTCGTCGACTTCGATAAGATCCTGAACCATGTCGCCCTCGGTCATGCCGACGCGGGACTGGTCATTCACGAAGGCCAACTCACCTACGGCAACAACAACCTTCATCTCATCGTCGATCTTGGCAAGTGGTGGAAAGAAGAAAACGATCTGCCGCTTCCGCTTGGCGCCAATGCCATTCGCCGCGACCTCGGCCAATCGAACATGGAAGAGATCGCGGGCGTACTCAAAGACAGCATTCAATACGGTTTGGAACATCGCTCCGAAGCCGTCGAGCATTCGCTGCAATACGCACGCGACATGGGCAAGGATTTAGCCGATCAGTTCGTGGGCATGTACGTCAATGAGTGGACGCTCGATTATGGCGATGTCGGCAGGCAGGCGATCAACCTGCTGCTCAAGAAGGGTGCGGATGCAGGCATCGTCGCCCCCATCGGGTCCATTGACTACATCGGTTAAGACATGCGGACCTGACAACCGTCCTGGACCGCACTTCTAAAATTGCGTTTCATTCCAAGCGGGCCACAGGACCACGTTCATGTTGATCGCCCTCGCACAAATCAATCCGACCGTCGGCGACATTGACGGTAATTGCAAGAAAATCTGCGCGTCGATCGAGTCGGCGCGGGCCAAGAGCGCCGACCTCGTGCTGTTTCCCGAACTGTGCGTCCCCGGTTATCCACCGCGCGACCTGCTGCTTCGCAAGGAATTCGTCCAGCGAAACGTCAACTGCGTCGAGACCATCGCAGCCGCCTGTAAAGACATCATCGCCGTCGTCGGATTTGCCTCCCCCAACAACGACGCTGCGGGCAAGGAACTCTACAACGCTGCCGCCATCTGCCAGGATGGCCGCGTGCTGGCGACCTATCGCAAGCGGCTTCTCCCAACCTACGACGTCTTCGACGAATCGCGGTATTTCGCCCCGGGAGACGCCAGCACCCCGCTGACCGTGACGGTCTCCGGAAAACCAGTGCGGCTTGGGGTGACGATCTGCGAGGACCTCTGGAACGACGAACCCTACATCAACCGCAAACTCTACGGCGCCGACCCGATCGCTGACCTCGCCCAGCAAGGCGTCGATCTGATCGTCAACATATCGGCCTCCCCGTTCACGATGGGCAAGCAGCGCGTCCGCGAAGACCTCTTTGCGCGGCAGGTCGCAGAACATGGCATTCCGCTCGCGCTGGTGAACCAGGTCGGCGGTAATGACGAGCTGATCTTTGACGGCGCGAGCGCATTTTTCGACACGAAGGGCAAGTGTCTGCTTCGCTGTGAATCGTTCGTCGAAGACCTGAAGTTCGTCGACACCGACAATCCGCCCACCGAAGCCCCGATCCAACTGCCCACGGATATCGATGCGGTTCATCGGGCGCTTGTCCTCGGCACACGCGATTACGTTTGCAAGTGTGGATTCTCTGACGTGGTCATCGGACTGAGCGGCGGCATCGATTCGGCGGTGACGGCTGCGATTGCGGTTGAAGCGGTCGGCAAGGATCACGTTCACGGCGTGGCGATGCCATCGCGCATCAGCAGCGACCACAGCGTTGACGACGCCCGACAGTTGTCGATGAATCTCGGGATTGATCACCGCGTCATTTCGATCAACGACATCCACCTCGCCTCCGAGAAGACGTTGGCTGGCGATTTTGCGGGGACGACCGTCGGCGTCGCGGAAGAAAACATTCAGGCGCGGGCACGCGGGGGCATCTTGATGGCGCTGTCCAACAAGTTCGGTTGGTTGCTGCTGACAACCGGCAACAAGAGCGAGTTGGCCGTCGGATACTGCACGCTCTACGGCGACATGTGCGGAGGGTTGGCCGTCATCAGCGACGTCCCCAAAATGATGGTCTACGCGCTGGCGAATTTCATCAACGAGTCAGCTGGCATGGCTATCATTCCCCAGAACACGATCGACAAAGTCCCGTCAGCCGAACTGCGCGAAAACCAGACCGACCAGGACAGCCTGCCCCCCTATGAAACGCTCGATGCGATTCTGCAGAAATACGTCGAGCAGGACATGGATATCACAGAGATCGTCCAAGCCGGGTTTGATCGCGAGCTCGTGGTCGATGTCGCCCGCAAGGTGGATCGCAACGAATACAAGCGGAAACAGGCCGCAACCGGTTTGAAAGTCACATCCCGGGCATTTGGCACCGGACGACGCATGCCCATCGCGGCCAAATACGCCTATTAGAACGCCTCCAATGCAAACGCAGCGGTGCAATAGCGCCGTCATTCGCGAGGAAGCCGCCAATCCCGAGGGGGCCGTCATTCCCGCGCAGGCGGGAATCCAGGGGACAAGCAAAGTCAATTCGGGTGAGAACCAGCCCCCCGTACATCGAAGAGGGAACGGAGTAAAAAAGAACAAAGGGAAGGTGCCGCCGTGGCGAGTAGCACCTTCCCTTTTTTGTTTACTGCAAAACTGCGTCTCGGCGATACTGCAGTTGGCTTTGTGTCCTTCGGATTCCCAAGTTGGAAACGCCGAAACAAACAAAGCTCCGAATCATCGCCGAGTCGTAGCCAGCGAGTCATCGACGCCTTTCGGCTCGACTACTTTTTGGCTTTACGCTTCTTGCGCTTCGGAGCAGCTTTCTTCTTGGCAGCCTTTTTCTTGGCTTTCCGCTTCTTAGGAGCTTTCTTCTTAGCGGTTTTTTTCTTGGCTGTTTTCTTCTTAGCGGTTTTCTTCTTGGCTGTTTTCCGCTTGGCGGTTTTTTTCTTTGCCGCTTTTTTCTTGGCTGCTTTTTTGCGCTTAGGCGCTTTCTTCTTTGTGGTTGCTTTCTTCTTTGTAGCTTTCTTGCGTTTTGCGACTTTACGTTTCTTGGCCATTGCTATGACCTCCTTTCTTGTCGGAAATGGTAACTGTGCGAATACCCGTGTCAAAATTTTTTTGTAAAAAAATCGAAAAAGTTCTTGCACGGATTTCGGCAAATCAGCGCGCACATCTCCAGTCCGCGCGCCAAATTGTTGACGAATCTTGATCGCGCGAATTGAATCCGAACGGTGTGAGTCAGCCACTTGGCCGCGCGCAAACGAAACTTACCCATTTGCCAATTGCACCGTGCCAAACCGGACGGAATGGCAACTGGACACATCTTTCTTTGCAATGACAGCCAAGTCGGTGTACATCCATTAACGGCGATCATTACACTAGAAACGAAGTTTTTGGCATCCAAAACGGAACTTTGGGCCCGCGTTCCCGGATGCGATTCTTTATTGAAAGACGAGCCATGAAAAATGTTGATCTGGACCGAATTGAAAACGCCGTTCGCGAAATTCTTTCCGCAGTTGGGGAAAATCCCGATCGCGAGGGCCTCAAAAAAACGCCACGACGTGTCGCAAAAATGTACGCCGAATTGTTCAGCGGTTTGCACCTCGACCCCTGCCGACACCTCGAAACTTTTTTTACCGAAACCTATGACGAACTGGTCGTTCTGAGAGATATCGCCTTCAACTCCATGTGCGAACACCACCTCATGCCCTTTGAAGGAAAGGCCCACGTCGCCTATCTGCCGGACGGAAAAGTCGTCGGTTTGTCCAAGATGGCCCGAGTCGTCGACGAGTTTGCCCACCGACCCCAGGTGCAGGAACGCCTCACCACCCAAATCGCCGACAGCATGATCAAGTGCACTGCCGCCAAGGGCGTGGCTGTCGTTCTTGAAGCCACCCACACCTGCATGACATGCCGAGGAATCAAGAAGTCCGGTAGTGTCATGGTCACGTCATCGGTCCGCGGTTTATGCCGCAGCGACGCCCGCACCCGATCCGAAGTGATGACATTGCTTCACAAGAAGTAGATCCAAAAAGTGTCGACCGCGGCCTTAAGGCAGCCTGAAAAACGCGCGGGTGTTGCGCGTGGCCTGAGCCGCCAACACTTCGAAGGGCACGCCACGAAGTTCAGCAAGAAATCGCGCGGTGTGCGCGACGTGGGCGGGCTCATTGGGTCGCACGTGGCGAACAGGCGTCGGTGAAAGATACGGCGAATCGGTCTCCATCATCAGGTGCTCATCCGGATAGGCGCGGGCGATCGCCTGAAGTTCCGTCGATCCCTTGAAGGTCACGATTCCGGTGAACGAAATCCGCCAGCCGTTGGCCGCTATCCTTCCGGCTTCCGCTTCGGTTCCGGTGAAGCAATGAAAAACCAACGGGCGATCTTTGAACCCGTGTTCGATCAACGCGGCTTCCGTGTCGTCGTATGCCTCACGGCAATGAATGACCAACGGATAGTCCAACTCCTTCGCCCATGCGAGTTGCATGTTCAACACGCGCATCTGCGAATCGCGGTCACTGAAATCGTAGTGGTAATCCAACCCGAGCTCACCGATCGCCACGACGCACGCCTCATCAGCCAGCGCTGCCAACTTGTCGAAGTCACCGTCCGCAACCTTGCCGGCTTCGTGTGGGTGAACACCAATCGAGCAATACACGTCCGACCGCGACTTGGCCAACCGCACGCATGCCTTCGAGTCGGAGGCATCGCAGCCGATGGTAATCACGTGGGACACGCCGGCATCGTGCGACCGCTGCATCACATCGTCGACCTGGACGGACAAGGCTTTGTTGGTCAGGTGGGCATGGGAGTCAATGAGTTGCATCGCACGATAGTCCTCTTGAAAGGATTTGGAACGTATTGGTTTGTTGGCAGGTGAATGCGCACCGCGTCCCAACGATTCTATCGCGGCGTTGGCGCGAATGCCTCGACGAAGTGGGTGATGACCGGCTTACCTGATTCAGGCATTACGATGGCGACCACATCAAAACGGGCCGTCATGTTGTGGGCATTCTTGTGGGCGATGAAATGGCGGGCGACTTGGGTGAGTTTGCGCCGTTTGTGCCAGTTGACCGATTCTTCCGGATCGTTTTCGACATCGCTCCTGCGGGTCTTGACCTCGACAAACACGAGGACATCACCGTCGGCTGCGATGATATCGATCTCACCGATCGGACAGACGTAATTCGTTTGGATAATCCGAAAGCCCGCCTGCTTGAGAAAATCCAGGGCGATCTTCTCGCCCCGATCCCCCAATGGGCCGACCCATCGAGCCAGAAAAGGAAATCGTTTGGGAATCCATCGCATGGATTTGCGCGAGTGGTCTGTTGCGTAGTCGGCCAAACCGATCATCGGTTCGGGAGCGTACGCATGACCTGACAACGAAACCCTGCGCCCCGACCTTGCGCCACGAAACCCTGTACCTTGGGACCCTGTACCCTTTGGACCAGTACCTTTTGAACCAGTCCCCTGAGACCCAACGCGCCGGGTAGTTTTAAACCCCGACGGGTTCTGCGTCTTGCGTTTGCACATCGGACTTCGAAGCCGTGGTCTTCGCCTTGCTTGACTTGGTGGTAGCTTTGCCCGTGCGGAGTTCACGCAGCTTGCGGGCCTTTCCAACGCGATCGCGCAGGAAGTAGAGTTTGGCGCGACGGACCTTGCCGCGACGCTTCACTTCGATCTTGCCGATCAGACGTGAGTGGCACGGGAACACGCGCTCCACGCCTTCGTTGTTGACGATGCGGCGAACGGTGAAGGAGGCGTTGATCCCGCGGCCTTTGCGGGCGATCACCACACCGTTGAAGACCTGGGTCCGGGTCTTGTTGCCTTCGACGATCTTCTGGTGCACATCGACCGTATCACCAACTCGAAATTCGGGGATGCTGTCCTTCTGATAACGACTTTCCACCATTTCCATAAGTTGCTGACTCATCGCTGCACTCCAAACCCAAACGCAATCAAACGCGTGATTGACAATCTCTAGAACTATCGACGCCCCTGAAAAGAAGCATCAACCAAACCCAATCCGATAAACGCCCCACCTGCCATTGAAGCCTCGCGGCTAATCTTTCAGCAGATCCGGGCGCCGTTTTTTCGTACGTTCCAACGATTTTGCCCGACGCCACTCGAGAATCTTCGCGTGGTCGCCCGACAGCAAAACCTCAGGCACGCTGTGTCCGCGAAACTCACGGGGACGCGTGTACTGAGGGTATTCCAGCAAACCGCTCGAAAACGACTCATCGTCAGCCGACATCTCATTGCCCAGTACCCCGGGCAACATGCGGATGACCGCGTCCATCAACACCATCGCAGCCAACTCACCGCCGGTCAGGACATAGTCGCCAATCGAAATTTCTCTCGGCGAAAGTCCATCGCGAATTCTTTCGTCGAACCCCTCATAGTGTCCGCACAAAAGAATCAGTCGCTGACGTTGGGCCAATTCCTTGGCCAACGATTGATCAAACGTCTCCCCCTGCGGGGTCAGCATGATCAATTCTGATCCGGCATCGAGTTTGCATTCGCCCGCGTCACCAGCGGAATCACTAGGATTCCACCCAACGACATGCTCGAACGCCTCAAAGACCGGACCACACGACATGACCATTCCAGGTCCGCCACCGAACGGCTTGTCATCAACCGATCGATGATTGTCGTATGTGAAATCCCGAATATCCGTCGGGACAATGCTCACCAGATCCGCCGCACAAGCGCGTCCAACAATGCTCGTTTCGGCGAAGGCGTCTATCAGTGCGGGAAACAGCGTCAGAACATCAATTCGCATAACTGATAAACGCAAAAAGCAACGCCACGTGTGCGTTGCCTGTTAGCTTACTTCTTTTCGCTTGAGCCGATGCGACGCGGCTTAACTGTAACGCCGCTCTTGCGCAACAATGCCCGACATGTATCAGACGGTTGTGCACCAACGCTGAGCCAATACTCGGCGCGCTCGGTGTTTAAGTTCAGACCGGCTTCCTCGTCTTTCGCGAGGGGATCGTAGAATCCAAGCTCTTCGATCACGCGGCCATTACGCTGCGAGCGCGAATCGATCGCAGCCATCCGATAGAACGGTCGATGACGACGACCCAACCTCGACAAACGAATCTTGACAGCCAAGACATAAACTCCTGCAATTACACGCCTTCCAACCCATCAAACGCCCAATAGCGTCGAACGGTCCAGTATACCAACATCAAGACCCGCAACAAGACTTGTAACCCGCAAGATTTGCCGAATACACCGCAGGTCATCCTTCGACCGCCCCATCGACACGCATGCCATCTCAACCTTATTATTTATATATACTTAAGTAAACCAAGCCCACTCTTGAGGCCCCTGAATCCGGCAGATCGGCTCCCTGAGTTCCGAGTCGCCTCTGAAAGTCATACCCGATCGCGAATTCTGCATCCAATTCGTGCGACTCAGATAATAATGTAGGCCAACGGGAGACACACATGGGCTTTCAAGACCAAATTTCCAGAGTTCAAATCTTGCAGCCGTCCCTCGCGTACGCCGCAATTTTGATCATCACAGCCGCTTTCAGCGGAAACGCCCACGCGAAGGAGCCGTGGGTCGAACCGATGCGGTCGGAATTCGCCCGATTCCACGACGCCCTCTATGACAGGACCACCTCGACACCCGCGGTCGAACGGGGGCGAACCTGGGCTCGGGCATCAAACGCAGAATGGTCGCTCGTCGCAGACCGCAGCGGGAACAGGACGTTCCGCCCTGTCGATGCGTCTGCGAATCTGTCAAGGGCCTTGCAACGTCCGATCTCTGCCAAGCATGAGAAGCTTCGCATTGATCACTCGACCCGCAATCGACTGATCGAACAGACGCGAGCGCTTGCAGCCGACCTGTCTTCGTTCACGCAATCAGAAGTTCATGTCAAACGGGAGATTCTTCTGACGTGCGGGCCGGATGGTCAGGAACTGAAGCGATACGCCGGTCGATATCTCGTTCGCCTCAGCAATCGACCGGACAAGAGATTCTTTCAAGCCATCTACTCCCCCGAGTTGCAACCGATCCGAATCGACACGAACGCGCGCGACGGGGCTGGCTCGCGGTTGGCAGATGTGTTGTCCGGTTTATCGACCGGAAAGACCGCCAACAGGATCAAAGACGATCGCGGGAGACTCGTGCTTGGAACATTCTTTGCAACGGGTGAATACCGTTTTGAGATTCAGGCCTACTCATACGAAGGAGAGCCATTTCTCAAGGTGGCTTCACAACTCAACCCCTTTGAGCGCGACCGGTTCGATCTGTCGGTCCCCCACCTTGTTGATCCACAGCAGTATCGGATATCGAAAGACTATCGCTATTGGTGCTGGCGCTGGTGGGATCGGTATGGCCAAGTCGGCAGCGTCCGCGGCAACTTCATCGACGCCGATTCCGCGTGGGAATTTTCCGACGTCGAAGTGCTTTACCACAAAAGCCTCGCAGATTTTCCAC
Organism: Phycisphaerales bacterium UBA1845; assembly: GCA_002338715.1. Classification (GTDB taxonomy): domain Bacteria; phylum Planctomycetota; class Phycisphaerae; order UBA1845; family UBA1845; genus UBA1845. The sequence goes on from DDIR01000082.1 coordinate 22,665, forward strand.
TCGAAGGCGGCGAGCCCAAGGTAACCCGCGAATACAAAGAAAGCGACGGTAAGACGTACCGCTATCCCTTCGCTGAACGCGAGGCACTCAAACCGGTGTTCTACAATCACCTCGAAGATTGCCATGTCGCCGTCATGGAAGCACACGGTGGGTTTTCCGGAAGTGGATTTCGCTTCAAACGCAATCCGGATGTCTGGGTCGCGTTTAGCCCACCGAACAAACTCGGTTCAGGAAAACTACGCCACCTGTTCATCGAGGGGTGCTCGGGAATGGGTTACGTCGAAGAGCCGGATAAGCCCGTGCTGCTCAAGGCGTGGATCGAAAGCAGAATCGCGGGCGGTATCCGCACGATATGCGGCGAGGACGGAGAGCACACCTCCCTCGACAGGTCGGGCTGGCGATTCTTCGGATACTACAACAAGGGTGATTCGATCAGCGATGCATGGCTCATGCGCGACATGGATGAGAATCCGCTCAACAACCCGTGCACCGTCGCCTATGGCCCCACGCGAACGAGCGCCATCGACACCCTGGTCAATGGCCGCTTCGATCAGCGCGCAGCCAAGCCCAAGTGGATCGCGGTTTCCGTTTGGACGAACCCGTAACCGCGACCTACGTTTTCAGCAAAAGTCATTTCTCGCAGGATTACAGCCCGACGATGTTGTAACCGGCATCGACGTAGATGTTTTCGCCCGACACACCGCTCGAAAGATCGCTCGTCAGGTAGACGGCTGTCTTACCCACCTCGTCGGCTTCGATGTTGCGACGCAGCGGGGCTTTCTTTTCGACGTGGTCGAACATGTCTTCGATGCCGCCAACCGCCATCGCGGATAGCGTGCGGATCGGACCGGCACTGATGGTGTTGACGCGGATGCCCTTTTCGCCGAGTTCAAACGCCAGGTAGCGGGCGTTTGCTTCGAGGGCGGCTTTCGCGACCCCCATGACGTTGTAACCGGGCACAACCTTCTCGCTGCCGTAGTACGACATGGCGATGATCGATCCGCCATTGGTCATGAGCGGAGCCGCTCGCTTGGCCATCGCCACGAGGGTGTAAGCGCTGATGTCGAGGGCTTTGCAGAACGCTTCGCGCGTCGTCTCGGCGAAGTTGCCGATTTGCAGGTACTCGCGATCGGCGAACGCAATGGAATGGATGACGAAGTCGATCGTATCGAAGTCCTCACGCACCTTCGCGAAGACTTTGTCGAGGTCCTCGTCGCTCGACGCGTCGCAGGGCATGAGCCACGGATCGGTGCATCCACCCGATTCGATCGCCTTGCGGGCACGACGTTCCATCTTCTCTCCGGGCAGATGGGTAAACGCACAGGTCGCACCGTGTGCAATCATTTGTTCTGCGATATGCCAAGCAATGCTGCGATCGTTGGCCACCCCAAACACCAATCCGCGTTTTCCGTCGAGCAATCCCATGTCGATCATCCTTCTGTTGTGCGCTTGTTGTATTTTCCTCGGATGGCGGATGCTTCCTCCGGTCGCCGGGGCGAAACCGAGTTTCAAAACACCGCCAAAAATTCAAAACTTATCGAGCGCATGTAGGGTGGGCCGTGCCCACCATGTCGTCGCATATCAACGGTGGGCATAGCCCACCCCACACGCGGCTCACGCATTTCGCGTCGAGCCATCATTGTAAGTGGTTTTTGAGATTTGGCGAATCTGCCCGGCAAGCCTGCCAATCGCCCTGGTGGGCTTGATTCGATCGAGCTTTTCACCTCAATTGTCTCGATTGCTAGCCGTGTAACCGTCGCGCAAAAAAAGAGCCCAGGCGAATTGCTGATTCGCCTGGGCTCCTTGCTTTCCAGTCATTCGTGGTGTCGCCAGATGGCAAGATTAGGACACCCGACGACGGCCAAGCAGCAAAAAGCCTGCCGCCAGAAGCAATCCAGTTGCCGGTTCCGGAACAAATGACAGCCCGCGAACGCTATCCACTCCGGCGATGGTCCCGATCGTGGCGATCGGGTCACCGGTCGACGCATTGCGCGTGTGAAGGATCGTCGTATCCGGGTTGGAGACTTCGTAGATCACACCATCAAGCGGGTTGATGCTCGCCCTGAAGTTCTCGCCCATCGTGACGCTGATCGAATTTGCCAAAAGACCATTCACTTCGTCGATTTCGTAGATCGTCGACGACTGCACGTCTGAAGCAAATAACTTCATCTGAACGGGATCCCAGAACATGTCGTCAATATCCGGGACGCTCGCGGACAGGCTGAAGAGCGGCGTGATCGATCCATCTGAATTCAGCCGCCCGATTTGCTGCTCAGGCCCGGGCGGATTGGAGTTAATCGCAACGAGCATCTGGTTAAGCGACGTGACGAACGCCATCCCCTGAATGTCAAATGTCGTTGACGTTGCGAACGGAGTCGCGGCGCCCGTCGTTCGATCAACGTGATAAACCTGACTACCGGCCTTTGAAATAAGCCAATCATCCCTTGGATCATATTCAAGAAAATGAAGGTCATTGACCCCGGTTGCCCCAAGAGTAATCGCACCGGATGGAACGCCAGCATCCAGGTTGACAAGCTGAACGGCACCACCGGAATCTTCGCCCAACGCATAAAGATCAGCCGATGCATGGAGCTGCGCTGATGAACAGAGCAAGCCCACCCCGAAAACAATTGTCAGAATGCGTTTCTGAAGAAACATGGACTACCTCCTTGAGAGCGTACTGAGATTCTGAGAGAGCATCTTCGACTCGGTGGGCGATAATTTGCTATAGCAATTGTACCCTAGGTGACTTCGGTCAAATGCAGATGACTCAAAGCCAAAACGTCGTATATCGCAAGACATAGAGCCCGACCGACTCGGTTGCCATCGAGAATTGGCAACCCAATCCCCATGATAGAATGATGTCTCGATGAGTTGCAATGGGGCCGCTGGGAAATAATCAATGATTATTTGCTATTGGTTTGATCTTCTGTGCAGACTGGAACTAAAGCTTACTAGACAATGGGTGGCAGTGGGCGCAATTTACACTGACTACCATGAGCGAAACGGCGCATCGCTCAGCGCACCATGGTATGATCGTGCTACCGCTATCGTATCAAATCCAATTTTGGAAATGAATTTCCAACGATCCGCGCAGGATCAACTTTCAGCCAATCCTCAAGCATTGTCGAATAAACGCTACGGAAATCGGTGGTGAATCGCAGGTCGCCCTTGTCGAGTTTGGTCATGTCGGGCATGGCCCCGTGGACGCCGCCTTTGACCTTACCGCCCACGACGAACATCGGTGCCGCGGCGCCATGGTCGGTTCCACCCGATCCGTTTTCGGCGACGCGCCGGCCAAACTCCGAGAAGACCATGACCGTCACGCGGTCGAGATCGCCACGGGCTTTGAGCGCCGCAACGAAACCGTGCAGCCCCTCGCCCAGATCGCGCATGAGGTTGGCGTGTTTGTTGTCCTGACGGGCGTGCGTGTCGTAACCGCCATGCGACAGGTAGTACACGCGCGTATTCAGATCGGCGCCGATCAACCGGTAGACGGTTTGCAGCGATCGACCGATTTCTGAATTCGGAAATCGGGTGTTGTCTTTCTGCCCACGGGTGGCGGCTTGGATCTGCTCGGCGCTGAGACGGGCTTCCAACGCGACGCGACGCAGGAACTCATGTGACGTTTCGGCGTTTTCGGAGTCGCCGCGCTTGGGTTTGTTCAATGCGGTGACGACTTTGCCCGTCGAACTGGCACGGACTGCGGCTGTCCAATTGAGCGACTCGGGCTTTTCAAATGCGAGCGGCATGAAGTGTTCGCCCTGCATCGCCAGCGGCGACTCCTTCATCAGCGCGATGCCGGTTGTTGCGTCCGGCGGATCTTCACCGCGACAGGTGTTGTCGAAGTATCGCCCCAGCCAACCATCGTGCTGCTTGCCGCTTGGCGACGCCGTGCTCCAGATATCGGTGCTCTTGAAATGCGATCGGTTCGGGTTGGGATAACCGACGCCATGAATCACGCCGAGGTGCCCGTCATCGTAAAGTTGTTTCAATCCGACGGCTTTTCCGTGCACCGCAAAGTCAGAGTTGAGCGCGAGGGTGTCAGCCGGTTTGATCGCGAGCTTCGGACGGGCGGCATAGTACACATCGTTGGTCACGGGGACGATCGTATTCAACCCGTCGTTTCCGCCGGCGAGTTGCAGCACGACGAGGATGCGATCGCTGTCTTTGATCCGCTTGCCGCGGCGACCTTTGTTGGCGGCGAGCACCGTGTTTTGAAGAAACAGCGGCACCGTCGCACCGAGCGCGACGAACGACGCACCTTTGATCAGAAAATCGCGCCGCGATGTATTTCGTCGAATCGTCATAACCGCCATCCTTCCCTTACAACCACTTGCCATTTGACGACAGCACTGCTCACAGGGCAGTGGCACAGTCTTTCGATTTCTTAGAATGCCTGGTACTCGGGCATCGCCAGAATCGCGTTGATCAATGTCAATGTCCGAACCACGCCATCATTCGACTGAGCGTCGAAGCGCCGCTTGCCGTTGGCCAACAGTTGGCGCAGTTGCCGTCGCTGCAAATGGTCGACCTTCATGCCCAGCAATCGATCGACAAAATGATTAAGGACCTGATCCGCCGAACGCAACCCTTCCTTTCGAATGATTGCCATCGGGTTATATGGCGGCTGATTCTCCTGTTCGACCTGGATGCCGTGCGAATCAATGCCCAGATCGGCATCGAGCGAGCGTTCGACGTTGAATCGCTGAGCCACCATTCGCTGATGACGCATGGGCCCGCCCATCTCACCCATCATGCGGTTGGCTTGTTTTGTTCCGGTACCGGTCAGCAGCGCCGAGGCAAAGTTGTAGCGGGCGTAGATGGTCGCGGTCGTAATCCACTTGCGATCGCCATCCCAGCCCTTGACGTTGGGCGGCTGAAACAGCTGCTGCCCCATCCCCTTCGTCGCCGCGACAAACGCGCTGAGGTCACTCGGTTCGATTTCAAGCGAGCGGATCGTCCCAACAACCAACTGCACGGGACTTTTGATCAGGCTGTGTCGCACATCGGGGGCGTAGAACGTCTGGCTCGAAAATAGGCGTCGCATCACTTCGCGCATGTCGTAACCGCTGCCGCGAATTTCCGTGGCGAGTGCGTCGATCATTTCCTGCGAAGGCTCGGGGGTCACAAAAAAGAGCAGCAACTTGCGGGCAAGGTGTTGTGCAGTGGCCGGTTGGCTGAGGATGATGTCGATCACATCTTCGCCGTCGAAGTTGCCGGTCTGCCCGAGAAACGTTTTCTCGCCGGTGTCATGCATGCGTCCGACGCTGGCGAATTCGCCGTTGCGGATGGTCCATCCGGTTAGGGCGCGGGCGGCTTCTTTGATATCCTTTTCGCCGTAATTGCCTTCACCCATCGTGAACAACTCCAGCAGTTCGCGGGCGTAGTTTTCGTTGGGGGCATCTTTGCGGTTGCTCTCGCTGTCGAGGTAGCGCAGCATCGCGGGGTTCTGGCTGATCTTGATGAGCAAGTCGCGAAAATTGCCCAGCGCGTATTTTCGCAGGAGCATGTTCTGATCGAACATCATCTGCGAACTTCGGACTTCGCGAAAACCGGAGGTGAAGTACCCGTGCCAGAAAAGCGTCATCTTCTCTTCGAGCGGGCGCGGCGTCTCGATCATCCGGCGCATCCACCACGCCCGGAGGTCTTCCATCTGCAACCGGCTTAGTTGCCTCAGCTGCTGGTTCAATTCCTTGGCGGAATCGGGTTCGAGCGACTTGCGCTTCTTTTGGACAACGTTCGGCTCGGGCAAGTCGACCGGGTCGAAATCGGGATCGGTCTGCCGAATGGATTCATAATCGACGAGACTGGCCACGGCTTGCTCTAAGGTCATCGACGCGAGCTTCTGCACTTCGGCAGGCGTGCCTCCAAAACCTGCCCGTCGCAGCAGATGGGCAGCCGCCCCCGCATCCCACTCGGTGGCGGGCTTGAGTTCAGGCATGGGCGCCGCCAGTGCAGCCGCAGCGAACAGACCAACGCAGAGTTGGATGCAAAACGAGTGAATGCAAAACGAATTCTTCATCGTCGACGCGATCCCTTCAAGACACCATGATCAACCATGTCGATATTGTTATTGTTCACAACGGTCATGGGGAATGACTATTGCAACCAGAGCCAAGAAACCCGTTTATCGCACCTGCCGTACCCGCAAATCCAGGATAAAATCAAGCCATTGTGCGATGAAATCATCGTCCACCGGACCGAACACTTCCTCGAATATCATCAGTTCCGTCGCGGGAGAATACTCCCGATCCACCGGGCGCCTGGCCAACACCGTCAGATAATCGCCAAACGCCTCCCGCTTGCGATGATGCAGAAAATGCACGAGCGACCAGGCCTCCGCATAGGCATTTTCGATGTTTGGCTGGTTGGTATCAAAAACGCGGCGGTCCCCGATCAGCCGCCGCAGCGGAATCAACCGCCCACTTCGAACGGCCTCTTTGTAACTCGTGGCAGTGACCCGCTTGGGTGACGGCTCATTGGCGAGGACTTCGCGCAGATTCAGCAGACGGTATTGATTGACCGTGGCGAAGCCGGCTCCGTTTCGATCCGGTGGTGTTTCGAACAAGCAAGCCAACCCCTCGATCAACCAGGTCGGCTGAACCCCGTTGCGCGGATGCAAGCCGGCGTTGTACAGGACCTGATGGGCGACTTCGTGCTGCACGACCAACTGGTTGACCGACTCGATGGTTTGATCGCGCTGGTTGCGGAGAATTCGAAGCTGCTTGAGGACGTTCTTTCGATCGCGACCCGATCGTTTCCTTTCGTCCAAAGAACCCTCGATCGATGCGATTTGTTTGTTGACGCTTTCAAGCCGCTGCATATTCAGCGCGTGGTAGAACGCGGAACGATTCGTTTTCGGGCTGTAGAAACCAGCTGCCCCTGCGACATCGGAGCCAGTGCGTTTGGCGTAATCAACGAATGAATCGGGATGCTCAAAAAAGAGCATTTCCAGTTTCTGTTCCGATTCGGTCGAATCGAGGTCATGCAATTTGAGAAACCGATAGACCCCGCGATAGGTGGCTTCGACCCGGGCGATGAATTCAGAAAGCGTTTCGGCATCGCTGTCGTATGCGATCAAGAAATGGGCGGTGGATTTGATGTTGAAACCGTCACCGGCTGCCTTCAAGAGGTCGACTTCTGACGCGGAGCGTGTTTCAGAATCGTCGGCTGCCCTGGCGATGGATAGCCCGCCCCACCGTGCGAGAATCGCAAGACAGACAAGCATGACTGCGAGACATGCGTTACCAGGCATACCCTGTCGCGTGGCATTACTACGCACCCAACTGCTCTCCTTGGGAATGATCGGCAACGACATCCTGAACCAGCGAAGGGGGAATACCGATGCCCTTGACCACGACCTTTCCAAGATACTCGCGGGCGGGCGGAATCTTAAATCCGACTTTGGGGGCGACGAACGTCATGGTGGCGCTCGCTCGAATCCCCACATTCCCGATTGTTCCCGAGTCGCAATCGAGCCCGGAAGGCACGTCAATGGCGACGACCCGGTCGCAATGGCATTCGTTGATCCGCCTGATGATGGTGGCCATCGGTTCGCGAACATCACCGGAGAATCCGGTTCCCAACATCGCATCCACGATAACGTCGCGCTTGCCAAAAGTCTGGCAGGCGCGGTCGACGCCTTCCGCATCGACGATGTCGATGATGTTCAGCCCCATCGCGAGGATGATGCTGAGGTTGACGCTGGCATCGTGGGTCAATCTCGTTCGATCGCCAACGATCCAAACGCTGACGGCGCATCCACAGTTGTGCAGATGACGGGCAATCACCAGACCGTCGCCGCCGTTGTTGCCCGTGCCACAAACGACCTGAACCCTGGCGGAATCTTCCGTCAACACTTCCTTATACGTCTCACAGATCCACTCGGCTGCACCGCGTCCGGCGTTTTCCATCAGGATCAGCGAGGGAATTTTGAGCGTGACGGAAGCGACTTCGTCGATATGGCGCGACTGGCTTCGCGTCAATTCGATATTGCCAAGGGTCATGGTGATTCGCCTCTCGTGAAGGTTTTGCCTGCGTTGACACCCCAAGGGCGACTTCTACAATCGCGGTCATGCGAATTCTGCTGACCAATGACGACGGCATCACCGCACCCGGGATTGTCGCCCTCTACAAAGAGCTCTCCAAAATCGCCGAAGTCTCCGTCGTCGCGCCCGATACGGTTCAATCCGCCTGTGGTCATGGTATCACCATTCGTGAACCATTGACCATTAAAAAGACCGATGTAAACGGCGTTTTTGAAGGGTGGGCGGTGCGAGGCAAGCCGGCAGACTGCGTCAAACTCGCGTTGGGAAAGCTGCTGGAGGATCGCCCCGACATTGTGGTTTCCGGAATCAACGACGGCGCCAACGTCGGAATCAACGTTCTCTATTCCGGTACGGTCGCTGCCGCTTGTGAGGGTGCGATCCAGGGTGTCCCGTCCATGGCCATCTCGCAGTTGTGGGCTGACGACGGTGAAACCATCTTCACCGAATCCGCGCGGTTGTCGCGATTCATTGTCGAGAGTTTTGGTCAAAGCGTGATGAAAGGCAATCACCCTTGCCAATTGCTAAACGTTAATTTTCCAAACGTCACCGACGAACGCCCCATGGGTTTGCGCGTCGCATCGCAGGCCACCCATCGCACCGACGATGAATACAAACGCGTCTCCGGTGAGAACGGTCAGCCGGAGTTTCATCTGCAAGGTTGGTTCAAGGATCACGGACCGCCCGAACATGATCTGCGTGCGCTGATCGATGGTTACGTCGTGCTCACACCGCTGCATGTGGACATGACCGACCATGCCCGACTTAAAGCAATCGCCGAATGGGATTGGCCAGACGTGACGCGCTAACGGCCAATCAACTTGCCACCATTTCAACCCAAGCGCTTTCCGAAGTTGCGATGATCGACACTCCCAAGAAACTCATCTACCGCGCCAGCACGATCGCGCTCGGGGGACTCTTCAGCCTGACGTGTCGCGCTCGACTGTTTGGACGCGAACACCTTCCGCCCGGCGGACCGCTGCTTCTGGCGTGCAACCATCAGAGCTTTCTCGATCCGCCGCTGGTGGGTTCGATGGCCGGACGGCCGCTGCACTACATGGCCCGCGATTCGCTCTTTCGCGTACCTGGGCTGAGCGCGTTGATTCGCCTGCACAATGCGTTTCCGGTCAAGACCGATACGACTGACCTGGCATCGTTCAAGACTTCGCTGCGAATTCTGAAAGCTGGCGGAGCGCTGCTCGTGTTTCCAGAAGGCACGCGATCGCACGACGGCGCCATCACCCAATGCCAACCGGGAATCATCCATCTGATGCGACGCGCCAACGTCCCGATCCTCCCCGTCGCCGTCGAAGGCGTCTTCGATGCATGGCCCAGATCGGCGATTCTGCCCAGACCCGCACCATTGTGGATTCAGTTTGGCCGACTCATCGGTCCGCATGTGTTTGAAGGACAAGATCCCTCGCAGGCGGCATCGCAATTGACCCAACATCTCCGCCAATTGCACAACCAACTGCGAATGCGTGCGGGACGCCCCCCGATCGGGTATGATGGTGACCAGAATACGGCGAGGATAAGCTGGCGTCCGGACAATGGCGAAACGGTCATTTGAATCTGCGGCCAGGCTGCTTCGCGACGAGTGACTTGGTTGCAAGGAAAAATCGATGACCGATCAGATTCATGACACCCGACCAATCGTTGTTGCAGAGACTCCCGGCACAAAGGCGTACTGCATGTGCGGGCACTCGGGCAACCTGCCTTACTGCGATGGCGCCCATTCGCGAAAGAAAGTCGGCGTCGGCCCCATGATCCGCGAAGTCACCGAAAATGGCACCGTCGCCATCTGCCAGTGCCACCAAAGCTGCAACCTGCCATTTTGCGACGGAACGCATAACAAGCTGTAAGACTCCGCATCGCATTGGAAAAAGTTAGATCGTGCCACTGCTCTGTGAGCAGTGAGGCGTTCCAAGCGACGCCTTGATAAACACTGCTCAGAAAGCAGTGGCGCGTGTCACGGATGACATTCATCACGCAATCAAACCAAGCCCGCGGTAACGATACATGATCCTGGCGTCAAATGGTGTTGGCTTCACCCTCGAGGTGATCTGGTGGCTGGCTTTCCTGTGTACGTTCGGCTTGTGCCTTGGCAGTTTCCTGAACGTCATCATCTACCGCCTGCCGCGAAACATGTCGCTCGGTGATCCGAAGTGGTCGTTTTGTCCGGGCTGCCATTCCCGCATCAACTGGTACGACAACCTGCCGGTGATCAGCTACCTTCGATTGCGCGGACGCTGTCGCAACTGCAAAGGGAGTATATCCGTCCGTTATCCGCTGTTGGAGATGACGGCTGGCTTGGTCGTGCTGTTTCTCCTGGATGCGTTCCTGATCGCCCACACGCACACCGGCGCGATCGTCGATTATCCGGGAATGACGTGGCAACTCGGCGAAGATTGGCCCATCCTGCTCGCCCATATCATTTTGATGATGGCGTTGCTGGCGATGTCGGCGATCGATCTGGAACACTACTGGGTCGACATCCGATTCACCACGCTGGCGACCGTCGCCGGTTTCTGCCTTCACGCAATTTGGACCCCGAACCGCAGTTCGCAATGGCCCAGGCCTTCCATCAGCTTGGCGGCTGGCAGCATTGTTGCGGTCGTCACGCTCATGTTGACGTTCCTGATCGTTCGCCTGTTTCTAAAACCGGCAGCATGGGTGCCCACTGCGGAACCGGAAGCAGACGCCCCCCCATCCCCTGCCGCCCCCGAAGGTGAATTTTCCGGCTCCGAGTTGCCTTCTGATCCAGAATTCACAGAGTCGGACGGGTCGGAGTCTGCAAGCGAATCTCCCAAGCCAGCCGGAATTCGGCACACGCTCGGCATTTTGGGCCTGATCGCCGTGGCGTCGAGCATTTTGATATTGGCCACCGGGGCGCTTTTCGAAGGCGCGGGACTGAGCAAGTCTTTGTCCTATACCGCCCGCTGGCTTCCGGGACTGATCTTCCTGTTTTTCCTGATCCTGATGGGTGGCAGCGAACCGCGCGATGCCGACGAGGAGATCATCCATTCGATCGAATCCGAGAGATCGACAGCCCGCCGGACCGTTCTGCTCGAGCTATTCGTGATCCTGCCGGCTCTCGCCCTTGGTGGCGTAACCTGGTACTACGGCGAGTCTTGCACGCAAACGAGGATGATGTTTGAAGACATCCTTCAATGGGCGCCCACAACCGACTGGACGCCGCTTCGTGGCATTGCGACAGCTGCTGCGGGTTTCCTGTTGGGTGGCGCGGTCGGCTGGTTCGTGCGCATCGTCGCGACACTGATCCTCGGTCGCGAAGCATTCGGAAGCGGTGACATTCACATGATGGCGGCGGCTGGCTGCGTCTGTGGATGGCAAACCGTGCTGGTCGGATTCATCCTGTGCTCGATCCTCGCGGTGATCGGTTGGTTGCTGATGCTTCCGATCAAACGCACACGAGCGATTCCGTTGGGACCGTGGTTGTCGATCGCTTTCCTAATCGTCGTTTTGTTCTACGATCCAATCATGGCGTCGAAACCGATTCGCAACATGGCGTACCTGTTCAATTCGATGCCTGTGCTATTTGAAAAAGTCACAACCCCGTAGTGAGCGACGATCAAATGAACCTTGCTATTCAACGTTTCAAGGTCTATTCTAAGCTCATCCTGATTATCCTGTTTGCCCTGTTCATCATTTTGATGATGTGGATGAATCGGAAAAATCAGGTGACCGTTTGGTTCCTCACGACGTTTGAGGAGATCAACGTTCTGTGGTTGATGTTCGTTACGGCGCTGTTCGCCGTCCTCGCCTGGATCACGCTCCGCTTCGCATTCGGGGTGGTCACGGATCTCAAAGCGCTCAAAAGGCACGAGGACGATTTGGAAAACAAAAAGCGCCAGGACGAACTGATGAAACGCCTGGACCGTGAAGAACCCAAGCGGCAAGGCGGGCTAACGGGCAGCAGCAACACGCCCGAGAGTAAGCCGGCTGGCGATGATAACGCTGGATCGTCGCAATAGGTTTGCCGCAACGCAGTGAACACAGACAGCAGCGAAAACAAACAATCGAATATTGAATCTGGGAATGGAATCCCTCACGGGATCGAACGAAATACTCGTGTTTACATTGGAGGTATGAAGAAAATGTTCCGCGCCAAATCCGCACTTTTGACCCTTGCCCTCGCCGGCGTGCTGACGCTGTCCACCGGTTGCGAAGACAAGAAAAACCGCATCGTCATGCTCGAGGAAAGCAACCAGCAGCTCCTCGAAGATCTCAATGCCGCACAAGACGAACTCGCTGCGATGCGCAGTGCAAACGATCAGTGCCAAAGCAATCTGTCTGCCGCGCACAATCAGAATTCAAACCTGACTCGTCAACTTGCAGACGCCCGCAATCAACCGCGTCCGCAGCCGATCATTCAGCAGGCGCCCCAGCCGCAGGTTCCCAGTGGTTGGACGGCTGTCCCCGGCGGCGCGATGATCGCCGTCGAAGGTTCAGTGCTTTTCGATCCGGGCAAAGCCAAGCTTCGTGGCGGCGCTACCGGCGACCTCTCGCGTATCGCGGAAGTCATTCGACGTGAGTATCCGTCCAAAGACATTCTGGTCTACGGACATACCGACAACACGCCGATCAAGAAGAGCGGCTGGAAAGACAATCTCGAACTCTCCACCGAGCGCGCTTCATCGGTCGTTCGCTGGCTCAGCAAAGAAGGCATCAGCAGTGATCGCCTCGTCGCATGTGGTTGCGGCGACAGTCGCCCACGTGTTCCAAACTCCAACGAAGCCAATCGCAAGCAGAATCGTCGCGTCGAAATCTTCGCACTCGATGCCGACATTCAAACGGCAAGCCGCCGCTAGCTGATTTGCAAACGTAAGCGGCCGCCAGCCGGCACTTGCCGGTTGCGACACCCATACAGGAACCTGCCTTCGACCAATGATCGAAGGCAGGTTTTTTTGTTGCCCCCGACCGGAAACGCTTTGATTTCAGCATTTCCACCCCCTTGGCCCGCCCCAATAAAGTACGCCCATCGTTCGTCCGATAAACCGTTGAGCGCTTAATTCGGCGCGGAAACTGTGCGCACTTGTTGGGGGATCGCCTCGCATGTCATTGGCCGGTCAATGCTACTACTCGCTTTGCAACACCACGGGCGGCCATGTGCTCGCCCGCAGCTTCGTGCGATCGATTCGCAAACTCGGGTTGGCCCGCAAGGCGTTCACTCCATTTGACGCCCTCGAACTGAACCGTCCGGCGCTTCGTGGGTTGATTCAACTCTGGAAGCGCATCCACTGGTCGCCCGGTGACGGCATGATGCCCGTTGAACAGTTGCTGGCGATCTACGACCACGTGTTGCGTTGGCCGATCGATGGCGATGTCGTCGAACTCGGTTCATGGACCGGATTGACCACGTGCTATCTTGCGACGGCATGCCAACAACGAGATGCCGGTCATGTTTACGCCGTCGACACATTCGAAGGAACGATGGAGTACGGGCAGACCTACCCATCGGTCGCCGGTTTTGGCGGCAGCACCTACGCCGAGTTCAGCAAGCGAATCGAACAAGCCGGTCATCAGGATCGTGTGACACCACTGGTCGGCCGAACCGATCATTGGGCGGGCGAATATCCCGGAAAACCGATCCGCGTGCTGTTTATCGATGCCGACCATTCATACGAAGGTGTCCGCGACGATTTCGAGAACTGGCACAGTCACGTCGCGCCCGGCGGATTGATTATTTTCCACGACCACCATTTCCCCGGCGTTAAGCGCTTCATCGAAAAGACCTTGCGCGACGATCCCCGCGTTCGACACGACCCGGGCCTTGTCGTCGAAAACGTCTATATGGTCACGCGGACGGCTGAATAGGCTGGCGCTAAGCGGTAATAAACATTCTGTCCGACCGTTTGGCCTTACAACTAATTGCAACCGCGGGTCCACAAAACGCGTATCATGGTTGGATGATTCGCAGGGATGCTGCGTCCCGACGCAACCGCGCCGTCATTCCCGCGAAAACGGGAATCCAGGGGAATGCAGGATCATTCCTGGCGAGTAAAGCACACGAACGACAAAGATAACGCTACATGCGGATTGAAATCGCAAATGAAATATGTCACCGCCCCACCACTCAAAGTGAGGCGATAACACCGACCCGTACACTTCGAGGAGCATCACCATGCTTACAATTACAGATTACATCCGCAATCATTTGAGTTTGAAACCGATCCGAGCCATTGGCGCACTGACATGTGCGATCATGTTCGTCGCGTCTGCCCCGGTATTTGCGGGCACGGTGACGAACGCATCCTTCATCAACCAATCGGCTACGATCGCCGCGACATCGCAAGCCGGTGGCGACCGCTCGGTCGAAAAACTTCTCGACCTTTCTCCCGAAAAAGCCCAAGCCGTCTACGACCTGCTCGCCCCGCAGGATGTGAAGGTCCTCGTCGGTCGGCGGAATCAAGGGCTGCACGTGCGCGGAACCGCCAAGGAAGTTTCGACGCTCGAAGCGTTGGCCGAACTCATGATGCGCGATGCAGATCGCAAGATCACCGACCCCGCGAAGTACATCGAAGAGTTGCAGGGCACGTGGGACACGACGGCGCTGTACAAACTTCCGACAACTGCCGGCGAAGCACTGCTGAAGGTGCTGGCGTTTCCCGATGTTCCGGTGCTCGTCGCCAACGAATCCGGAGGCATCGGCGTTCGGGCGTCCAAGCGCGACCAAGCCGTCATCGCGGATGTAACCCGCATCCAACAGGGAATTGAACCCACGACGATGCACGCGGTCCCAGAGCGAAAAGTTGCCCAAAAGGAAGAAAAGCGTCCTCGCAATGAAGGACGCGGACGTGGTGACCGAAGACGCAACGACCGCGGTGACAACAATCGCCGCGCAGAACGTCGCCCCGGTCCAGATGGCGGTGGACGCGAGTTGAACGAAAAGGTCAATCGCCTCGAAGAGCGCGTCAAGAAGCTTGAAGAACTCGCGGCTTCGCTGCATTCTCCGGAAGGCCATGGCCACGGCGATATGCACCAGCCCAACAAAGCCCACGGTGACCACGGCCCGGACCCACATGCGAAAAAAGGCGACGGGACGAAGGGTGATAAGAAGCCAGGCAACAAAGCCAGAAACAACCAGCAGGCCCAAAAGAACAAGGGCAAGAAGAAAGGCGACAACAAGAAAGACGGAGACAAGCAGGATCCCAACGAAGTCGTCACCATGCGCTACGACCTGCCGGCCCAACATGCCGACAACCTCTACAACCTGTTTGCCCCGTCAGACATCAAGGACATTCTGGTGGGTAGAAACGGCAACACGATCGAAGTGCGTGCTGCCCGCAAGCATCAGCGGGTGATCAAACAGCTCGTTAAGATGCTGGCCCCCGACGCCAAGTCCGAAGTGACGAAGAAAGACAACAAACACGACAACGCCCAGACGGGATAGATCTCCGACTGGCAGCAGCGCGGCAACAAAATCCCACGCATCAACCCCATCGCCCACAAGTCTCGACAGGGACTTGTGGGCGTTTTGTTTGTTGGATTGCGTAGTATGGTTGGAGAGCTTTCGACGACACCCTTTCCCGGGAAGGCCAGACGCCATGCACACCGCAAGCGACGCAACATCGGTTGAACCGATCGAACAGACCGAAAGCAAACGATCGCTTTGGTGGAAACCGTCGTGGCAAAAACGCAAGCGGATGCTGCACATCGAAGCGTGGATCTTCGTCTCGTGTGCCTACACCGTCGTCATCTTCGCATACGTTTGGCCGCAGGATTATCGCAACACCGACACGGTCTACGTCGCTGCGTCGTGGACGGCTGCGATTGTCCGCACATTCATCTTTCACATCGGAATCGTCATTGTCCTGATCGCGATCGGTGCGGGCGTCGCGCGTCGCTGGAAGTTGCTGATCGCCACCGTGCCGATGTTGGTCTTTAGCGTTGGACCGGCGGTGGTTTCCTATTGGCCAACGGGTGTTGCGACGGCCAATGGCAAGCCGCTCAAAGTCATGAGCATCAACCTGCTTTTTATCAACCAGGAGACCGAGGCGATCATTGACCAAATCGCGGCAGAGTTGCCCGATGTCTTGCTAGTGCAGGAATACACGAGCCATTGGGATGAAGCATTGACGGCAGGGATCGGACGCCTCTACCCGCACGCATGCACATCCCCGCGAGAGGATTCCTTCGGAACGGCGATCTATTCCAAAATTCCGTTTGTCGAAAAGCCCAATCTTCGCGTCCCGCTCGGGCAGGCGACCGAACCGCAAATCCGCGCCGTCATCGATTTCGAAGGAAAACCGATCGCCCTCTACAACATCCACCTGCTCCCGCCGTGGGGCATGGAATACACCATCGAACACCGCTCCCAGTTCGCCGACCTGCTCGACGTTCTCAAGACCGAGAAACTGCCCGCAATCGTGGGCGGTGATTTCAATTTCACCGAAAACAGCGCCAATGCAGCCGACCTGAAAACAATCGGCTTCACCGACGCCCATGATCAAGGCGGACAGGGACGAGGCGCGACTTGGCCCGTCAATTCCTTTTTTTCGCTGGATTCCCAGCATTCGGTTGGATCATATATACACGAGTGACACGTTTGTCTGTACGGGATGCAGGACGGGTATAAGCAAAGGTTCAGATCATCTTCCAGTGATAGTGATTGTAGCAATTCGCGACCAGCATCCGATGCGACAGTGAATTGCTCCGCAACATGGACGAAACCAGCCAATGAACTTGTCAATGCCGACACTGCTTACCATTAGCTCGATTCTGACATCCTCGTTGTTTACGGTCATGTTCTTGGCAGTTCCGTTTGGCGTCGTGAACGCAATCATTGAACACATCGATCGCAAGGCTGGAGTAGAAACCAAACCATCCCTGTTCAATAAAATAGTAAGAACGCTTTTCATCGCTACTGGAATCTTGGTGCTCTGTAGTGTTGCGATGGGTTCGTGCATAACAAAGAAGCGAAAGGACTTGTTCACCGAGATCTGCAAGCAACCTGTTGATCGAATCCTCGTTTCCTTTGGGTCTGAGAACGTTGAATTCAGCGACAATGTTGCACGCGAGTTTCGTTCATTGCTTCAAAGCGGAAGAAACGTCTTGGCCCATCATTCGAACCCGATTGATGAAATACAGATTCATTTTGAAGGGGCAAGGAACATCTCCTACTCACTGGGCAAAGATTGCGATGTTCCCAATGAATACTGGCTCAAAGATATAACTTCACCAGGGTGCGAGTCTGTCGGCTGCAAAGTTCGGCAGTTTCAATCGACGGAACTTACGAAGTTCTTGGAAATCCATGGCCCTCAGGTTAGCCTTGGAGAACAGCCCTAGCAGCCGACTCGTCCTGCGCGACATTTGCGTCGACGAAGTCAATCAGTCCCCCACGCTTCCGCTGCGCTCAAGGGCGGGGCACCCTGTGCGGATTATCAAATTATGTCGTTTTGCAATTCGTTTGAACCCAGACCAGTTGTGATCGAATCCGAACGGGTTCGGCTTGAGCCGCTTGATATTCATCATGCGGACGACTTGGCTGTTGCGGCTGACGAGGCTGAGATTTGGGCGTACATGCCTTTGGCGGCTGGTGTTGTTCGGGATGATTGTCGCGGTTGGATTGAGGCGACGCATCGGGATGCGGCTGACGGGTCGCAGGTTCCTTTTGCGATTGTGGATCGGCTGTCGGGACGGGCTGTCGGTTCGACGCGGTATTTGAACATCCGTCGGGCGCATCGTTCGCTGGAGATTGGATACACCTGGCTGGGGTCGGCGGCTCGGCGGACGCCGATCAACACGCACTGCAAGTGGCTGCTGCTGTCGCACGCTTTTGACACGCTCGGTGCGATCCGCGTCGAGTTCAAAACCGACAATCGCAACGCTCGCTCGCAGCGGGCCCTCGAACGCATCGGCGCCACCCGCGAAGGCCTTCACCGCCAGCACATGATCATGCCCGACGGCCACCTGCGGGACTCGGTCTACTACAGCATCATCGATAAGGAGTGGACGGATGTCAGCGCTCGACTTCAGCAAATGTTGAGCGCGGCATCCGGCTGACCATCACACTGGCCGCTTCATCCGCGGTCTGTTGAAGACTTACGCTGTCGCGGCGTCGGGCGCGGTCCCGGGTGACGGGATCGATTGCCTGTCCAGCCATTCGCACAAATGCTTGGCCAACGACTCGCCAACCTCCTGCTCGTCGCCAGACACAACGTGCGCGCCTGCCGCATACATGCTTTCGACGTGGCGTTCGTAGCGCGATCTGACGATCACATGCACATGCGGCGCGTGATCACGAACATGTTCAAGAATCGTCAGACCGGACTTGTGGTGCGGGACGGTAACGACCACGGCTTTGCATTGATTCAATCGTGCATGGGCCAACACGTCTCTTTGCGTGGCATCACCCAATTCAGCATAGCATCCAAGCTGCTGGGCTTTTCTGACCCCTTCCTGGCTGAGTTCAAGGACAGTCACGCGAAGACCTCTATCCAGCAAAGCCCGGGCCGCGTTTTGACCGGCGGGCCCAAACCCAATGATGACAACATCGGGCGGCTCGCTTGACTTCGTTGTGTCCGTCTTCGTGTCCGCGCCGGCCCCCATGAGTTTCTGCATCCAATCGCCAAATGCCGGCGCAAGCGGAACAAGAAAGGCGCTCAGAAAGAATGAAACAATGGCGGCTGATACAACCAACGCATACGTGTCTTCTGAAACGACTCCGCTGGTTCGCCCGATGGAACCGAGTACAAATGCAAACTCACCAACCTGTGCAAGGCACAACGATGTGGCCGCCGCTACCCGGGTCATCTGTCCGAACGCCCGGAAAATGATCCAAACAATGACCAGCTTGCCGATCGTCAGGGCCACGACAACCATCCCAACGATGTGACAGTTTCTCATGATCCAGATGGGGTCGGCGACCATTCCTGCCGCCCCGAAAAACAGCGTGAGCAGGACGACTTGAAGCGGTGAGACGTCGGCACGAATCTGGGTCGCAAACGCCGAACTGCCCAGGAGCATTCCCGCAACAAACGCGCCCAACGCCGGTGAGATGCCGACCGCGTGTGAAGCCCACGCCGCCCCCAGCCCCATCACGACAGCCAGGATCACGGTGAGTTCGCGGTTGCGGCGCAGCGTCAACGTTCCCAATGCGAACGTTGCAACCTTGTTGAGGATGAATAGTCCGATGATCAAGCCGCTGGCCATGACCAATAGCTTGGCCACATTCCACGCGACTTCACCCGGGTTTCCGTCGCCCCCCAAGATCGTCATCAACAGCGCCAGTGGAACGACAGCCAGATCCTGCGTGAGCAAGACGCCCAAGCTGTTGCGGCCATGGGGCATTTCGATCTCGCCCCGTTCGCCCAGAATGCGAAGCACAACGGCGGTGCTGCTCAACGCAACCATGGCGCCGAAAGCAATCGCCTCTCGCATCCGCAGTCCGAAGAATTTCGCGCCGACCGACGCCAGCAGAATCGTCAAGGCAACCTGGGTGGCTCCACCCAGCAGCGGTTTGGCCCCCAGTTCCTTCAATCTTTTGATAGAAAACTCAAGCCCCAAGCTAAAGAGCAAGAGTGCCACGCCGAGTTCGGCAACGGCTTCGATTTCGGCTTCCGATCGAACCGCATTGATGCTCCCGGGTCCGCCCAAGGCCATCCCCGCGATCAAGTACCCGACAATTGGACTCTGTCCAAACCGGGAAAACAAACCTCCAACGATCAGAGATGCTCCCAGGAGTATGACGATGTCGCCAAGAATGATCCAGACGTCCAATGAAGCTGCTCCTTCAATTGCCGATCGGCATACGTGTACACACAACATCCACCAGAACCAGGGCCCGCTCTCTGGTTTCACGGTCGGAAACAAACCCACCAGAACGTACATGCGGAGTGATTTCTTGTCGACTCTCTCGCCGACGAACCGATTCAACAGGTGTGGCGCTGGCATTACGTGATACCGAGCGGAGAAGCGCCTGACAAAAATCGCCGAGCCATCGGCCATTGAATGTGGCCGTCTCCATGCGTTCGTGCGGTCGTCTGTTCAGTCACATCAAACACAGGGGCCGGTTTGCAGCACTGCGCGGGGAATTACCCCTTTGTTGTGCACTTTCACCGAATGCGTACCTCCCGTCACAGTATCATCGGCTGCACTATTCTCGGGCGTCGGATCGCAAGCGGAGGCGAATTCTCGTCGATTGATATCACGTGAGCTTGTGTGGGACAGGCTGCGCGCAAGATGCGCCCGCCCCACCGCCATGGATATGTTTATCGAAGAGAGGCCGCCGAGTGCATCCGCAGATCGTTCGACATATTGTGTCGCCTTTGCTTGAGCGATTGCTCGGGCGAAAGACGTTCGCGTACCTGCGCGAATGCGAGTCGATGCAGTGGCGATCACCGGCTGCACTCCGGACGATTCAGGCCCAGAAGTTGGGTGCGCTGCTTCAGGTGGCCCAGTCAAATTGCCCGTGGTATCGACGAACGTTTGCGAACCTCGGCGTCAACGCGGCGAATGATGATCCATTCGAAATCCTCGCGCAACTGCCTCGCATCGACAAAACCACCATTCGATCGAATCAGTCCGACATGATTAACGCGGCTGTCGAGGGCGGCTTGATTCCCTTCAACACCGGCGGATCCACCGGCGAACCGCTCGCATTCTTCGTCGATCGGCGGCGCATTGGATACGACAAAGCCGCCCGCATCCTGACGCACGCGTGGTTTGGCGTTCAGCCGGGCGATCCCGAAGTATACCTTTGGGGTTCACCGCTTGAAATTCGCGGGCAGGATCGATTCAAACGAATCCGCGACCGTGTGACCAACGAACTGCTGCTCGCGGCATTTCGACTTAACCCGGTAACCATGTCGGACTATCACCGGCAGATCAAGGCGTTCGATCCGGCGAGCATCTTCGGATACCCGTCGAGCCTGACACGGTTTGCAGCGTTCTGCGAAGAAACCGGCAAACCGCACACCGCCCGCAACCTAAGAGCCGTGTTCGTCACCGGTGAGGTCGTCGACGATCGGCAGCGAGAGATTCTTTCGCGTTATTTCAACGTACCGGTCGTCAACGGATACGGAAGTCGCGACGGCGGCTTCATCGCCCACGAATGCCCGTCGGGTTCAATGCACGTGATGGATCAGAACATCATCGTCGAAATTCTCGACGAATCCGGAAAAGCGGTGCAAGAAGGTGAGTGCGGCGAAATCGTCATCACCCATCTTGATGCGTATGCACTTCCGCTCGTCCGATACCGAACGGGAGATATGGCCAGCCCCACATCCAGTCAATGCGCGTGCGGTCGCGGTTTGAGTTTGATTGGCGACATCGACGGGCGTCGCGGGGATCATCTGGTCGGAGCCGACGGTACGCTCACCCATCCGCTGGCTGCGATCTACGTGATGCGTGAACTGAAATCCGTCAAGCAATTCCAAATCCACCAGCAGCGCGATCGCTCGATCAAGGTGCAGGTGGTCGAAGACGGATTGACCACGCCGATCAATTGCGAGCGCATCATCGACGATTTGCAACGTCGGCTTGGACCACTCCCGGTCGATGTCGAGACGGTGGGTTCGATTGCAGTTGCAGGTTCTGGAAAATACCGCCACGTGGTATCAGAGGCCACGGGGAATTTTGATTTGGTCAGTAGCGTTTGAGGGGACGGTTTCACGGATCGCCATTTTGGGAATGTGATATGGAAACGACAACCAATAAGAACGCTTCAATCGTCGATGCGATTGAACCCCTGCGGACAAAAATCTGTTCAGCACGCCCGCACACCAATGTGTACCACGTTCGCTGCGGCGCCTGCAACGCGGTCAATGCACATGCCGTGGCCACCGATTCCGTGCGCATGATCTGTCCGTCCTGCTATCGACGGATGACGTTGCCCGCGACGATTCAAGCCGAATGCGAAGCGTGCGGTGCCGAGAATGATTACGGTCACACGCTCGCTGGACATTCTGCGGCTTGCGCGACGTGTCAGGCCCCGGTGGCGATCGGTCCGATTGTTGGCAAGGTTCACTCGCGGCGACGCAGCTATCGCCGACACCATCGCCATTCGCGACTCGATCGCACGTATGCATTCAGCGAAGGTGCGGAGCGTTCGATGATTCTGCTGGCGGCGGCCATCGCGACGTTGATTTTCGTTGTGCTTGCCAGCGAAATGTAGATTGGTACAAGGACGGGCCGATCTCCACGCCATGCCACTGCTCTGTGGGCAGTGTGAAAACCAATGCGTCAATTCATCCATTCACTGCTCACCGAGCAGTGGCATCTTGATGTGATCGATCATCTCTGATTCAGATTCTCAATCACTATTGGTTGGTCGTCTGCGACCATGGCAATCGAGCGTTTTCCGGTTGAGGCCCGCGCAGATTCCCCGTCTCTGACGCAAAATCGCAAATGATTCTGACGATCTCGGTTGCGTCCTCGGTTGGGATGCGGCGAATCAGATCGTGCACGTGACCGAGCGCCTTCTCGTGAACATCGAGCGTCCCCAGCCAGCGCATCTGATCGTGGAACATCAGCGTCAACGGCGCCGTCTCTGGTGGGACCGCCCAGTAGTTGATCCAACCTTTTTCGTATTTGCGGAGAATGTCGAGCACGCGCTGGATGGCAGCCGGGTCGGTGCAGACGGCTCGACGCATCTGCTTGATGCGGGAATAGTTCGATTGAAACGGTTCGGAAAACTCAGGCAATCCCGGGTTGGCGACGAGGTCGATGCGGGTGGTTGTTTCGAATCGCTTGAACGATACGGATGTGCAACCGGTCACGTTGATGATGATAACCACCATCATCAGCATGCCGATATTGTGTTTTGATCGATTGGTGTGCGTACCCATCCCTGGTGAACACCTCTTTGATTTGAAGATTCGTAGGGTGGGCCGTGCCCACCGCCATTCCAGCGCCAAAGACAAGGTGGGCACGAACCACCCTGCGCGCCGATCGCTTATTTCTTAACTGCTTTTGTCTGACGTATCCTGATCGCCCATCGACAACGGGTTTTCAATCGCAAGCTTGCGCACGAGCAATGTCAGATTCGCATCGAGCCGACGCATCCGCACATAAATCATATAGAAACCAACGAAGCTGAACAGGATCGCGAAGTACATCACGAGGTCGGCTCCGCGTCGCAGTCCGAGTTGTTCCGCGATCGACGTCGTCAATTCGGGCCAGGCAATCGCCACCGCAGCCCCAATCCAAACCGCCACCCAGAACAGTGCAACCCGCCGCTGCCCGCTTCCGCGCAACAGCGCCACGAACCGCTCGACAATCAGCAGCCCCAGAATCGGAAGAACGATCCACTGAAAAGCATTCATGACATGGCTCCCGGTTGCACCCGCGCGACTAGCTGGTCATCCGCTTGAACAGATAATGAAAGATGATCTTAAACGCCCCGGCGCTGCTTTGACCTTTGGCTTTGGAATAATCAGTGTAGCGAATGTGAACGGGCACTTCGCCATAGGGCAGTCCGCAGTCGCGCACCTGATCGATCAACTCGCTGGCGTGGGCCATCCTGTCGAGCGTGATCTGAATACGCTGCGCCGCCCGTCGCGAAAACGCCCGCAAACCGTTGTGCGTATCGGTGATTTTCACCCGCGACACAATCCGCGTAAACAACACACCCAACCGCAGAAGCCACTTGCGCGAAAGTTTGATATTCTCGACCCCGCCCAGAAATCGCGACCCGAGGCTGATGTCCCACTTGCCTTCGAGAATCGGCGCGATCAGCACCGGAATGTCTTCAATGCGATGCTGCCCATCGCTGTCGAACGTCACCACGAATTCCGCACCCTGCAAAATCGCAAAGTCGATGCCCGTCTGAAGCGCCGCACCTTGCCCGCGATTAATCGCGTGCCGCAGCACCTTCGCACCCGCCCGTGCAGAGATCGCAGCCGACTCATCCTTCGACCCATCGTCCACCACCACCACGTTTGGATAGAGCGCCCGCACCTCTTCAATCACCGTGCCGACTTTTTCGCCCTCGTTGTATGCCGGGATGACGATGTAGACCTTCTCGCGCACCTCCGGCGGCAGGCTGGGGGCAGCCGTCGATTCTGCGGAAACGTCCGGATTGGATTGAACCGTGGCCATCTGGTTACCGTATCACCATCGAGGAAACGTCACCGTCGAGGCCCGCGCGGGCGAAGACCGTCGCAATCATACTATCACGAACGAATCACAGACTCCAAAATTTCTCATCGCCACGCACGATCACCGCAGTCTTTCGCCCAATGCGGTTTCAAGCAAGTCTGCCGGCGCGGTATGTTATCAGAACCACATCGACGCTTGACGATGCCCACCGCGGCTGGTCTGATGTGCCCACGATTCATGCGGTTCTATCCATCAGGCGGTAAAGCGCACGCAACACGAGGCAGGTTTCATGACGGTCACGCTGGTCATTCCGGGTCGAAACGCAGCGAAGACGATCCGCCCCTGTCTCGAAGCCCTCGCGCCATTCGTCAAAAGCGGCGAGTTGGCTGAAATCCTCTTCGTCGATGACGGTTCGACCGACAACACCCGAGAAATCGTCGCGGAATATCCCGTCACCTGCGTGCCCGGACTCGGAAAAGGACCAGGGTCCGCTCGAAATCTCGGCTGGCAGACAGCGAAGACCGATCTCATCTGGTTCGTCGATTCCGATTGTGTCGCCGAGCCCAACGCCCTCGCCCCACTCGTCGCCCGATTCGAAGATGAGAAGATGGGCGGAGTCAGCGGCAGTTACGGCAACATGTGCCCCGACTCGCTGCTGGCGTGTTTGATCCACGAAGAGATCATCGCCCGACATCGCCGCATGCCCAAGAACGTCAACTTCCTCGCGACGTTTAACGTCGTCTATCGACGCGAAGCCCTGGAGCGCGTCGGTGGTTTCGATGAACGCTTCCTCAAGGGTCAGGACGCCGAACTTTCGTGGCGGGTCATGGAAGCCGGTTACGATCTCGGGTTTGAACTCGATTCGCGCGTCGCCCATTTCCATGAGACCCGTTGGCTGGGATATTTTAAGACGCAGATGCATCAGGGTTATTGGCGACTCTGGCTGCACCTGACGCACAAGGGACACTCTGCCGGCGATTCGTACAGCAGCGCCCTCGACCACTTTCAACCGCCGCTCGCGATGTTGATCCTGGCATCGATTCCGCTGCTGTTTTTCAAAGCCACCTGGTGGGTGACGCCGGTATTGATCGTGCTACTGCTGCTGGCGCAGATTCCAATGACATCACGGATCGTGAGGCAGACGGGCCAACTGAAGTACCTGATGTTTGCGCTGATGAGTTTTCGACGGGCGTTCTGGCGCGGCTTCGGTTTGTCCAAAGCCACCATCGATTACATCCTCGCCGGGAAGGAAGGCCGCAAAGCCAAGCAAAGCAAACCCGTGCAGTCCAATGCCCAATCGTCCTGAGTTGGCCAACATGCTCGTTTCATTCCGTCAGCTGACCCATGCAGGAACGGACTGCGAACAATTCAGGCGGATCGCCGATAGATAACCAAGTGCGCGAAGAATCCAAACATAGCATCCTGTTGTTCGTGTCGACGACCGTCACGGCGCTGCTGTCATTCGGTTATTCCCTCTACGCCATGAAAATGCTCGGTCCGATGCGGGCGGCGGATTTCGTCGCGGCGATGTCGGTGGCGACTTTCTTTTCCATCGCGCTGGGACCGATCAACGGCACCGTCGCGAAGTTCACCACCGGATATGCAGCCGCCAACGACCTTGGCAGCGTCGCCCGGTTGCAGCGGCTGGCGATTCGCAACGTCTTTCGCTTTGGCGGGATCGGATTTCTGATCGGCGCCGTTCTGGCGATTCCGCTTTCGTCGTGGTTGCAATATCAATCGATCTTCCCGCTCGTGCTGTCGTTTGCGATCGTCTGGTTGACGCTGCTCTTGAGCGTCGCCCGCGGTGTGCTGCGCGGGTTGCAGCGCTTTGGGGCGTACAGCATCAACACCGTGACCGAAGCGCTGGTGCGATTGCTCGTTGGCGTGGGACTCTTAAGCATTTGGACGACGACGGTCAGCGGCGTGATGGCTTTTGTCGTCGCGCTGATGGTAATTTTAATCATCTCGCAGGTGCAGATGGCCGACATCTGGCGACAGTTCGAATCGCCCGGTATCGAAAGCGACGCGATCATACGCTACCTCAAACCGATGTGCGTGATGATGGCGATCACAGCCGGCTTCGACAACATGGACATGCTCGCGGTCAAACACCTGTTCGATCCCGACGCGGCTGGCGCTTACGGAGCGGCTTTTACCCTCGCCCGCGGGACAAGCGTCCTGGTGACGCCGTTTAACATCATCCTCCTGCCGCTCGTTGCTGGCTTGCAGGCAAGAAAAGCCCCTGTCAAAACTACGGTCCTGCGCATCTGCGGGTACTTCGTCGCCCTGTGTGCGATACCGCTGCTCGTATTCGCCATCTGCCCGGGCAAGGTGCTGCAACTCGTGCGGTTGGACGCATTTTCGGACGCGGCTCCCCTGCTTCTACCGCTGACAGCCGCCCGATTGTTGGGACATTTGAACGGATTGATCGCTCTGTCGTATGCAGCATTGGGACGCTTTGGATTCTTGAAAGTCTTTATCCCAGCACTGATCACCGAGGTCGCTCTGCTGGCTCGATGGCACGATTCGAACATGACGGTGATTCTGGTGGCGTTGTTCGTCCAAGCCGGCACGCTGATGGCGCTGGCTGCATATTCAAAGTGGCCCCGATCGGCCGATGATTCTGAAGACGAACGTTTCGACCTGAACTAAAGTTCGTCTCAAACAGCAAGAACAACCGCGGATACCGCCTGACCATGAGCGCTTCTGACCACGCAACCTCCCAATCCATCGCAACAGGCGACGGCGCAAATGCGCCGGACTTGCGGTCGATTCATCGCGGGGCTGTGCGGGGCAGCGTGCTGGCGCTCTCGGACAATGCGCTGCGGGCGGCTCTTGGTATCGTCACGACGCTGGTCGTCGCAAAGTTCGTGGGCCCGGCTGGGTTCGGATTGATCTCGATTGCGGTTTCGATCGAGTCCCTCTTGATCGTCCTGCGCAACAGTGGATTTTCGGGCGCGCTGATCCAACGCAAAGACCTTCGCGACGTTCACGTCAATTCGGTCTTCTGGATCGGCATGATCTCCTCATCCGTTCTGGTCATTGGATTGCTGCTGGCGGCTGGGCCTCTGGCGAGTTTCTACGAGAAACCGAAACTCATGCCGATCCTGCAGGTTCTCACCCTGTCCATCGTCGCGCAGGCGTTCAGCGGTGTGCCCGAGGCGCTGCTTCGCAAGGACTTGCAGTTCGGGAAACTGTTGGCCGTCAACTCCGGCAGTGCAGTTTTCGCTTCGATCGCAGCCATCATCGCCGCGTTCTTGGGTGCCGGTGTTTGGGCGCTGGTGCTGCGCATCGTCGTGTCGCGCGTTCTGGTCGCGGTGATTTGCTGGTGGATCTGCCCATGGAGACCAAAATTTCAATTGGACATGCAAGCCACACGCACACTGCTGTCGTTTGGCGGATACTTGTTCCTCGCCGCGCTGATGACGTTTGGCAAGGAGCGACTCGATGCCCCCATCATCGGTAAGTTGATCGGGTTGGGCGCGGCAGGTTTGCG
>DDIR01000082.1:50374-57914 GCA_002338715.1 Phycisphaerales bacterium UBA1845
CGGCAGGTTTGTTCTTCATGGCCCGCAACCTGGCGCTGTCGATCATCCAGCAGGCCATCGGCGCGATCGGGCAGGTCATGTTCGCCGTCTTCAGCGCCGTGCAGAACGATCAAGCCGCCCTTCGCTCCGGTTACCTCAACGGAACGCGATGCCTGAGCGTGCTCATCTTCCCCGCGATCGCCGGCATGATCGCCATCAGCCCGGAAGCCGTTCCCATTCTGCTCCAGCAAGAGTGGCACGGCATCACGCCGATTATCCAGATCGTATCGCTGCAAGGCATCGTCCTCTGCACAAACGCGGGGATCAGTCCGATTGTGCTGGCGGCTGGTCATAGCAGACTGCTGCTGATTTTGAACATGTTCCGTATGTGCGTGACAGTTATTTCGGTGCTTGTCGGATGCGGCTGGGGCGTGGAGGGCGTGGCGATCGCCTGGACAGTTGCGGTCTTCGCCTGGGCCCCGATCGAAATGTGGTTTGCATGCCGGTTGGCCGGTATGAAGCTTATAACCGTCTACGCGAACATCCTGCGTCCGATGCTGGCTGCGACTGTGGCGGCCAACGTCGTTCACCTATTCGTATGGCAGTGCGCCCCTGCATTTGGATCTGCGACCAAACCGCTCGTCGTGGTTGAAACGATCATCGGCGCGGGCGTTTACGCGATCTTGACCGCAGTCCTCGATAGGGATACGCTGAAAAAGTTAAGGAACGACCTGACGCGCTCGTTTGCTTCTTGATGCCTTGGTTTCCCTTGTTTTGAGAACGGACTGGACAACGTCCGGGCGCGGGCCCGAAGATACGATCGGTTCACTTTCACAATCCACGTCCATTCGGTGAACTCAATGAGCCAATCGCGTATTTGTGTCTTGTCGGGCCGCTACCCTGCATCACGGTTCGCTTCGATCTACAACCACCGCGCCTACTGCAACCAACACGGGTATGCCTACATTCACTGCAATTGGCCCACCGGACAAGCCAACCCGTACCTAAACAAACTCGCGTACATCCAGGAATACATCGACGCGTTCGACATGCTGTTCTGGATCGACGACGACGCGTTTTTTCTCAACATCGACAAACCGCTGACCGAGTTTATTCCGCCCGACGACCACTACCTGTCGATCTGTGCGAGCCCCGGTTTCAAGTCGCTCAAGACGTTCTTCAGCTCCGGTCAGTTTGTGCTGCGATGCAATGCGTTGGGCAAGGATTTTATCCGGTCGGCGATGGAACTCAGCGAGCAGACCGTCAAGGACTGGTGGAGCGAGGAATACGGGTTCTTTACCGGCGGCGACCAGGACCGCATGGTCTACCTCTGCAACACCGATGATCGCTTCAAGGATGGTTATCAACTGTGGGACTACAAGCATTTCAACAGCCGAGCCGCCAACGTGTTTGGCGAAGACCCGCACGACATTTTCATCCTTCATTTCACGGGGCGTAAACGCAAGAAAGCTGGCGACTACGCCCGCGTGCAAAAGCAGCTTCAACGCGGCCCCTCCCTCCTGACCAAGCCGCAGGAAGCGAGTCTCCGCCTGGTTGATCCGTTTCTGACCCGGGCCATTCGATTCGCCAAATCACGGATCAAGGCACGTGTTTGAGTCGATCAAGAACTGTTCCTCGGAGTTCACCCGTCGCTGCGGCTCGTATTTGAAACCGTTCGTCAGCCGAAATTGTTTCAATCCGAGCATTTTGCTGACTGGCGATGAAACGCTGATCGCCTTCCGTGCATTTGGCGAAACGCGCACGAAACCGTTCCGAGCGTACTTGTTATCGACCAATGGACGCGAGTCTTCGGTGCTTGATCTTTCGGAGGCGATGGAAAAGTTCGGTATCACCAACGTCGCCGACCCGAAGCTCTTTTCGATTGGCGGCGAGGCCTGGCTGACCTTCAACACCGGTTACTCCAAGACGATGAACCGGCTCTACATTTTGAAAGTCCGCCCGTCGCTGGAAGAACCGCGCGAATGCACCGTCGAGAACCGCCAGAAAGTCGAAAAGAACTGGGCGTTCTTTGAAGACCAAGGCGGCTTGCGGGCGTTGTATTCAATCGATCCGCTGGTGATCCTCGACGTCAATCGAGGGGCCAACGATGAGCTTCGTTTTCAAAAGTGTTTTGAAGCCGAGCGTCAACAGCGTCGCCCCCTGACCATCGGCACACCGATGATGAAATGCGACGACGGCTACATGTTCATCGCCCATCGCAAGGTTCAGTTTCTCGGCAAGCGCCTCTACTTTGGCGTCCCCGCGCATTTGCGAATTGCCGATGGATCGTATCGCATGGACCTCGGCGCCAAGCGGTTGATCCACGATCGTCGATCCCTTTTGGGCAGCTGGCGAAAGCACAATCCCAACCTGATTTCATGCACGTACTTTTCAGGAATCGCACGAAACGGCGACGACGTTATCCTGTCGTATGGGATCAACGACTTAACCTATGAATTCGCATCGGTGTCGGAGGGGTTCCTTTGGCCATAAGAACCTATTACTGGTCAGATCGAATTCTGGGCAAGACCTGCCATCGTGCGCTTCGGACGTTTCGATTGCGGCCGTCCTACTTCTTCTCGACCGGAAATGCCGGCGACATTTTCGCGCGGGATTTGATCCGACACGTCTACAAGCAAGACGCCGTCAATGTAAACGACAGCGGAAACCGCCTTCTGTGCATTGGGTCGATCGGACATCGCATCAAAGCCGGCGACGTGTTGTGCGGCGTGGGTTGCAAGGACATTGAGTTGAGTTCCGTGGACCCGAAATCGATCACCATTTACGGGCTTCGCGGTCCGCATAGTTTGGAAAAGTTTAGGTCTGCCGGCTTTGATGTCAGCAACGTGAAGTTCCTCATGGACCCGGGGTTGATGATCCGATTCATGCTCGAACCCGATAGCGTGCCCGTCGTCAAGGGTCGCATCGCGTTCATCCCCCATTACCGCGAGCGCTATGAAGCCGCCCGGCGCATCGCTGGGAAACTCCATTTCATCGACATCGATGCCGATCCCATCACCGTCGGGAAGGAAATCCTTTCGAGCGAAGTCGTGCTCTCGTCATCACTGCATGGCATCATCTTCGCGCACGCACTCGGTCGGCCGGCGGTTCTGGTTCGTCCGGGAACACCCGAACCGCTGAGCAAATTCGAAGATTACTACCTGTCGGTCGATCTCCCGTTCACGCCGCCGCTCGATTCCGTCGACAACTTCAGCGCCTTGATTCACGATCATTCACCACCTACATTGCACTTCGCACGAGAGGACTTCTATTTTCCGCCCCTCGCCGAGCTCAAAGATCGCGGAATCGCCATCTGATTGGTCGTTGAAACGACCCTTCGAATCTTCGAATTATGAAGCGTATTCTTCAAATCTCCTCGCGCCTGCCCTACCCGCTGGATGACGGTGGGCTGATCGCTTCGTGGAATCTATCACGCTGCCTGCACCACAACGGTTACCTGATTGATTTGCTTTGTTTCGCCCGCAGTTCCGAAGCTGTCGATGCCGGCCGGGAACCATTGTCAGCCGTCTTTGATTCGGTGACGGCTGTGATCAAGAACGTGGAGCGACAATACCCAAAGACGCTGCTTCGTTCACTGTTGAAAGGGTCCTCCTACTTCGTCGAAAAATTCTACGAAGACGAGTTGGCCGACCACATGCGCGCGGCTTATGCCCGCAACAAATACGCCGTCACCTTGATCGACAGCGCGTTCATGGGTGTGTACGCACCACGGGCGCGCGAACACGCCGAGGCGGCAGGCCGCGTCGTCGTCCGGGCGCACAACGTCGAGTTTGAATTGCTGGATCGGTTGGCCAAAGGTGAAAAGCGACCGTGGTATCGCCCGATTCTCAAACGCGAGGCGCGACTCTTCAAGAAGTTTGAACTTGCCCTCGTCGAAGAAGTCGACCGGGTGTGCATGATCACGCAGCGCGATGCCGACGTATTCAAACAAGCTGGCTCAAAGATCGACCCGATGGTGCTCAGCCCATTTATCGACATGGATCGCTACAACACCGATGGCGATCAACTTCCCGAACCCGGGGCACTGGTGTGCGTGGGCAACATGGCCTGGATGCCGAATCGAAATGGCGTCCTGTGGTTTTGCGAGCAGGTTTGGCCGAAAGTTCGTGCTGCCCATCCTAAAGCGAAATTCTACATCGTCGGCAAGAACCCCCCGCCCGAAGTCAGCCGACTCGCGGGCAACGGCGTGGAAGTGACCGGATACGTCGAGGACGAACGCCCCTACATCGCCAAGTCGCATCTCTTCATCGTCCCACTCTTGGAAGGTTCCGGGATCCGCATCAAAATCCTTACCGCGATGGCCATGGGACGCTCGGTCTTGTCCACGACAATCGGCGCGGAAGGCATCGAATGGGACGGTTTGAAAGTCTGCGACAAGCCGGAAGATTGGACCTCGGCGATTGTTGAGCACCTGAACACACCGCCAACCATCAGCACCGATGCCGTAGAGCATATTCGCCGTCATTATGACTGGCGAAGAGAACTCGCCATCTAAACTTCGGGCATCGCTTCAACGAAGATTTGTAAGCAATTGTAACCTTCGCACAGAAGGGCCTACCCCGCGTGCAATTTCGCCAATGATTGACTAGTCTGTCGCCACAGATGACTCGCCACCTCGCTCCAACGGGAGAAACAGGGACGACCTGATGTGGATCACCTTGATATTCTGGTTTGGCTTGATTTTCGCGGGGGCTGTCGCCGTCAAACGATGGACGCCTGAAACCTTTCGCGGTGGACCGATGGCCGTGATTGCCGTCGGGTTTGTCGCGGCGCTTGCGATCCTCTCGCCTATCTCGATCCTCTGCTATGTCCTGCACCTGCCCGTCATCGTGTTTTCCCTCGCGTGCGTGCTCTTGATTCTGGGAGGGATCGTCGCCGCGACGAAGTGGGGATATTGGCCCCAGATGAAGTCGATGCTGCTTGGCCTGCTCTGCGTCGAGATGGCGTTTCTCTTGTTCGATATGGTCATGGGAGCCAGGGTCGGGGCGTTTCTGGCCGGTGACGCCCAGGTCCATTTGGCCCGCATCCGCTTCCTGCTTGCTCACGGTTTCAGCAATCAGGACCCATTCATCGAACTGCCGGGTTTCTTTGCGACATACCACACGAACCTGTTTCACGCGCTGGAGGCAAGTTGCAGCCAACTGACCGGCATCGACTACCTTGGCGTCTGGTTCGCGAGTTGGGTGTGGAACAAGCTGATGTTTGCGGCCGCCTTGTACTATTTGGCCTGGGTGGTGTTTGCAAATCGCTGGATCGCATGGGTGGTTGGGCTCTTCTTTCTGTTCATGAAATGCACGACGACATATTCGGTCTATCCGAACCAAACCGGCATGAATGTGTTCGTCGCTTTGATCATCGCGTTCGCCATTCAGGTGTGCCGCAATCCGAATTCGATGATCGCGATCATCAGGTTGGCCGCGTGCACGCTTGTGTTGGGGCAATTCCACGGTCTGTACGTCGGATTCGCGTGCGTTGCGGTCGGGCCGATCCTGGCAATCGTAATGTGCCGAAAGGCCATCAAGCGCCAAGCCTCTTGGGGCATGGTTTCTCTGGCGCTGGTTGCACTCGCATTCGGAACACCTTTTGCATTGGTCGCCAAATACGTCAAAGGTCCGCAGGAACAATCGCAAATAGCGGCTGACGCTAAAAACGACCCAACGAGCAATCAAGACGAAATCGATGGTGACAAGTTCCGAAGGCTCTCCAATGGGATGCAGATGGTTCGGCCGGAACGAATGATGGGAAATCGTCCGGCACTGGGAATCGCGCTCGTCATTCTGGGCGGAACGGTCACGCTGGTTGGACGCCGCCGACGCGAAGGATTGATGCTCTTGTCGATCTGGCTTACCGTCGCGTCTGCCTACTACTTTCCACCGTTCTGCACGCTGCTGCTTAAATTGCTCGGCGCGAAATGGATCCTGATGCGTATTGGCGGCATCTTGAGTATCTGTCTTTGGACCATGATCGTTGGCGGACTCTTGAGCCTGTTGCGACCACAGTTTGATTCATGGTGGAAGCGCGCATTCCTTTCACTTGCCGCACTGTTAATCGCCAATCACATTCCCTATCGTCAACCCGATTACAGTTGGTCAACATACTGGGAACGGGCAAAACAACCGAGCGCCTTACGGCACGCACAACTCAATGAGTTGCGCGAATCGGTGAAACTCCTGCGCGACGCAATTCCGGAAGGATCGGTGGTGTTGGCAGACGGGCGAGCAGGACGCAAACTCGTGATGCTTGCGGACTGCCACATTCTGGCACCGGACCGCAGCAGCCCCGGGGCGAATGCTTATCCGCAACGGCTGCTGGATCGAAAGAAACTGCTGAATCCCAAAACAGAATGGGGTGAAAGGAAGCGGTTGTTGGACAAGTATGGCATTCGCCACTTCCTGGTGACGAACCAGACCGTCAAGTCAACAGGTTGGTTGAAGGGGCGCATCGTCAACCAGTGGCAATGCAGTTTCGGCGCCCTCCTCGAATTCAACACGAATTGAGACGCGCCAATTTGAAGTCATCAGGAAAGTGTGATGATGCACCCGCCGCCAAGCGCGAATGCGACGGCCACGAATTTCCTTCGCGTAAATGCTTCTTTCAAGAATATCGAAGCAAAGATCAGCGCGAACACCACCGATGTCTGATTGATCATCGCGGCGATCGATGCGTTGGCAAACTTGAATCCCGCCACCCAGAACAGCATGGCCAAGTAGCCGCCCAGAATCGAACCGGGTATCGCGACCCGCCACGCATTTGACGGAACGAACAGTCGAAACGTTCGGGCTCGGTCCTTGCGAATCAACGCGAACACGACCAGCGGAAACGTCCCGGCAATCAGGCGAATCACCGTCGCCCAAAGCAGTGGACATTCCGTCTTCGTCAACACCGGTTTGGCATACACAATCCCGCCAGCCGTCAACGCCATCGCGAGCGTCCCGAACATGATCCCCCAACCAAGTTGAGACCGGGACGCACCGGCAGGCGGTTTGTGCTTCGACGAAATCAACACGCCGATGAGAATCAAAACCGTACCGACATAATGCGGCAGGCGAAGACGTTCGCTCAAGAATAACACTGAAAAAATGATCGCAAACGGTCCGTAGGTGCAATCGACGATGGATTGAATCCCCACACCCACGCGGTTGAGGCCCATGTAAAAGAGCGTGTCTGCAACCGCGATTCCAAGAACACCGCTGATCGCAAGGGTCATCAAATCGCGGCTTGAAAGCGGCGAGAGATCGCTGAACCCGCTCTTGATCACAAGCAGCGATACGCCAAGCAGCAAGATGCCAACCGTATTTTTGAAAAGGTTGAGGGCGAGCGGCGTGATTGTTTCACCGCACATTTTGAAAAATACGACGGCCATCGCCCAAAAGACAGCCGTCAAAAATGCGCAAAGTCGCCCCAGCGAAATGTCATCCATGTTGCTACCTATTGGCCTTTAATTCAGATACTGAGACGGCCGGGAGAGATCAAAAAAACGCCATCCGTAGGGTGGGCCGTGCTCACCATGTCGTTGCCATTCAAACTGCGGTGGGCACGG
>DDIR01000082.1:58028-58829 GCA_002338715.1 Phycisphaerales bacterium UBA1845
TGGGCACGGCCCACCCTACAACCTGGCGCCATCAATTCGCCGAATCGAGATACTGCCCGATGACTTCCTTCTCGTTTTCGGGCAGCAATTCAAACTCAGCATTAAGTTCACCGACCAGGTATTCCATCCGCACCGCCCGCACATACTGCACACCACCCAGCGGATCGGACGCCCGCACCAACACACCCACCAACTCGGCTGATTCGTTAAACACACCGCCGCCGCTCATCCCACCCGCCGCCGGCCCGCGATAGATGAACTCGACTTCGGGATCGTATTCGATAAACCCTTCCTCGTCGCCAGCGTCAGCCAGCATTTGCAGCACGCCATCAATCTCGCTTGCCGAAAGCACCGTCCCGATGCTGGCCGTCATCTCACCGGCAAACGCACCCTCAGCCGGAAAGCCAATCGCCATCACCATGTCGCCCGCATCCACATCGGAAAACGTCGGAGCCGTCGTCGTTCTTCCAAGCGGATCGTAAATATCCGGCGGGGAAAGATGCAGGTCATCCGGAAGTGGCGGCAACAATCCCGACATCAACTTCTGGTCATCAACAACAGCCACGAACGCATCGTAGCGCGGCAGGATATTCAAGAAGAAATTGTTGTTCTGGTCAGCCGGCGTCGGCAGATTGAAGAAATCGAACATCGGCGAAATCTCATCGTCCAGCGCCCCACCTTCCGGCGCGACAAACGTCAGCCGCACCACGCCCGTCTCCTGCGAAGGATCGCGCAGTTCCGCCTGAATCTCCGTGTTGGCCGGTCCAAACCAACCGACGCCCAGCGTATGGACAGCCGACA
>DDIR01000118.1 GCA_002338715.1 Phycisphaerales bacterium UBA1845
TGGGAGCTGCCGCCAATCGTGTCAGCACGGCCCCTTGCGTTTCGTCCCCTTGCGACTGGGCGAACGCGGTGGCTGCGGGCGTGGCACAAAGCATCGCGACGACCACGGTGGTGGACGCGCAAGCCCGATTCCATCGACCGGGTCGGCCTGAGCCAAAGCGGTCAGATCCCGATCTGGTCGTTGTGCGATTGGATCTTGTGTCGCGCCGTATCATTGCGTTGGGAGTATACAGGCCAATCTTCGTTCCTGCACGCAATCTGAAACTCAGGACCGATAGTCCAACAAAAAAGGCAGCCGGAGGGACGAACCCGCCGGCTGCCTGAAGCCTCATACTTTGGGGTTATGGGCGTTTACGGGGTAAATCCGTAGAGGACATAGGCCTCGCCACCGTTCTTGGTGCCCTCACCCGTGACCGAGTTGACGCGCGGGTCGGCCAACTGTGCACCAATGGCGAAGTCATCCAACCCGTCGCCGTCGATGTCGCCGAGGCGTCCCAATCCACGAGCACGTCCGCGAGGCCGCTCCAGCATCTCGCCACCGATCCCCATGAACTCGGCGGGGGCTTTGCTCGGGTTGCCGCCATACTTGATCTGAATGCCATGCACCAGAACCGTGGAGTCTTCACCCGCATCACCACCGCCCAGGAAGTCGCCTTCATGCAGTTGCGAACCGCCGTAAGCGTATCGATCGCCGCGATGACCGACGATGATCGATCCGTCCAACACGTCCGAACCCAGCGCCGAGATGGAAATGTCCATCACGCCACCGAGCGTCGCCGGGAAGTTGGCGGTGTTGGTCGAGCTGAGGATGATGTAAACCAAGCCGGCATGGGCGAGTTCGTCGTTCTTGTCGACAACGAAGTCGCGAACGCCAGTCGGTCCGGTGACATCGTCACGAATACCATCGAGATTTCGGTCGAGTCCCGGTGTATCGAGGACGTCCACCGAGTCATTGGGGTTGCCGTCGAACATCGGTGTGGCGTTCGGGGCGGCGATCGCAAGATCATTCGCACCGTCACCGTCAATGTCTCCGATGTTCGCGATGTTGAATCCGAATTCGCTTCCGATCTGGACACCGCGGATACGGGCTCCTTCACGACGATCGAGCAAGCCGGTGTTGCTTCCATCCGTTTCCACCGGGATACCGTTTTGTGGACTGATCAGATCGCGGTCACCGAAGATGATGACCACTTCACCCGTTCCTCCGTTGCCGTCCGGGTTCCCGACCACCACGTCAGCCACGCCGTCATGGTTGAAGTCGAAGTCGCCATCAATTGATTCGCCGAAGCGCTGACCGCCGTCGTATGTTTCGCGAATCAACACACCCGAGAGTCGCTCAGGATCGTTGACGGCTCGCTTCAGATCGGACAACTCAACGTCGTCTTCAAGTGAGTCCGCGCGGCTGAAGACGATGTACACGGCGCCATCGATCGTGCCGTTGCTGTCGACGTCGGCCATCGGTGCACCGATCGCCACATCGAGACGGTTGTCTTCGTTGAAGTCCGGGATACCCACCAGGTTTTGAATGCGTTCGTCGGTGTCGCCGTAAATGTCAAATCCGGAGACATCGGAGTATGGGCCGATTGCGCCTGGGCGCGATCCACTGCCGACGTGACTGTTGCCGTTGGCGAGGAACTGGTGCGGCTGAGGTGGTGCCCGATTGTCATCATAATCCCTGGGATCGAACCCAAGGTCCTCAGGCAACTGCCACAAATCGGGAAGCAACGTCGCCCCGGTGCCGAACGCTTCAAAGTCATTCACCGAGAAAGCGATGCCGCCCTGAACATTTACATCATTGCTGAATGGCGCGGAGATGATCAGGTTGTCTTCGCTTTGTGCGACCGACGTTCCAAATCCGTCGTTAACCTGCTCACCGATAATACGGCAGCCGACCAGCGACTGCGTCCCCGAGACTTCGTTGTTGCCCGGGGATCGGCGAATGTCATTCCAATTCGGATTCTCGTCTGTGGCCAATCCACTGATTCGTTGCTGATAGAAGCCACTGCGGAACGACGTGATCGGTGTGTCCAGCAGTGCCTCATTTAGGCTGGACAATCGTGGGCGAACTTCGTTCTTACCGGCTTCGCATGTCGGACTGAGCGGATCGCCGCCTGGTTCAACCGCCACGAAAATGTCGACGGTCTGGCTGCACAGATCGAGATCAGGGGTAATAAACTGGATGAGGTCGCAATTCGTATCCTCCAAGTCGACGGTGGGGCAGCCAGCCGGCAGACTTCCGCTGTCATCAGAGCCACTGCAAGGCCAAGGCGTGTTCACATTCGTGTAAAGGAAATTGCAAGGATACGGATCGGACAATCGAACGTCGAATCCGAATTTTGGATGAATCAACGTTTCTTTTTCACCGTCACCGCCGAGAACGTCCGAACAACCAATGAACGTCGGCTCTACGCCGGGAGGCGTATCATCGGGGCAGTTTCCTTCCGAGTCGATGAATGAAAGACGGTCCGCCATCCAGTTGCCTGTGCAGAGGGGGCCATCCCCGGGCTCCGGACCGACGAAGGGGCTTCCTGCCACGAGCCCTCCGTTGTTGGATTCAAACAGCTGGCCAACAAGATCGAGCGGGCAACGCCGATTGGCAAAGTCCCATTCGTCTGTGGTGAGTTGCGTGTTTCGACTGCTGACGATGACGACACCACCACGGGTGAACTGCGGATTGTTCGAGCCCAGTGGGCAGTAGTTTTCGATCGGACCGTTTTCGTTGGTCATGGTTTGGCCGCCAAGGAGCATGTTGACTCCCGGGTTTGCCGAGAAGACGTGCGGGAAACCAAAGACCACTTCGCCATTGCCATCGCCATCCGCATCGCCTGAGACGAAAATACTGGCGATACCATCGGTTTCAGTCGGAGCGAGGTCACCATCCGGTTCGACGCCCGTAAAGACGAAGCCCGCAATCGAATCCGCCACCGAGTTCAAGTTCAATCGGCCCGAGTATCGCTGGGTGCGTCCGCGGAGCATGTACGCTTCACCGGCGCCGACACCGCTTGGGTTGACGAATTGCGGTTTGCCGTAACGGCTGACGATGAACGCTTCATCACGACCGTCGCCGTCGAAGTCTTCACCGCCACCAAACGATGAACCGGCATTGTCTTCAAACTGGACGCCTTCGAATATTGCACCCTTGAACTGCGGATTCACATCGAGCAGCGAACCCAGCCAGAAAATCGTCGGTAGCGTTGAAATCTGAATTTCAACCGGTGCATCATCCACGAGATCGTCGGCTGAGTCGTCGGTAAACCTGACGCGCACCGTGATGCGGAACTTGCCGGGCAGCGGTGCAGCAAAGCTTGCCGAGTTTTGAGTGAGTGGAATCGGCGCGTCGTTGCTCTTGTCGCTGTCGACAAGCGTTGCGTTGATTGGATTACCGTCTGCGCCGATACGTCGGACGAAGATGTCCACGACTGCGTTGGCTGTCGTCGGCAGATTGTCAATCTGCCACGAAACGTTGATGACGCTTCCAGGCTTTTGCGCCAATGCATTGGTCGGTTGCGTCACCGTGAGTTTGGCGGCATCGGGATCAAGTCGCGTGATGGTTCCCGACGCATATGCCGTCACCGGTTCCCCGATGCCATCTTCTGCGCGAACGCCGATGTGGACGGTCTTGCCCAATCCGATCATGTTACCGGCGAAAACAACGTTGGTGGTTTCGAGCGGGAACGGCTCGAAGGGCTGACCGATCGGCACTTCGTTTCCGTTTGTTGCAATGTCGTCAACGTCATAGAACGGCGTTACCTTCTCAAACTGTGTCGCCCCTGCGAAACGGGTCACTTCAAATTGGATCAGCGTGGTTTCCGAGCCAAGGATTTCGATGTCCGTTGACGGCTGATTCACGACGACAGTCGGCGGTGTGCGCGTTGGAATCTCATCCACGATTGAAACCGAAAATGCGTTGAACGTCGGCGCCGGGATTGTCTCGTTGTTGTTGACGGCAGAGTCAATCGATTGGCCCGTGTCGGTGACGGAAATTCCAATTCGATAGGTTCCGTTGGCGATTGCCGTTGTATTCCAAACAGTGATGATCTGGCTTGCAGCGCCGGTCGCGATGGGATCACCGATCTGATTGGCAGGCACGCCTTCAACGGACGTATTTGCTTCAACGTAGAAGAGTCGCCACTGCACTGCATTTTCGTCGTCACCAACATCAACGCGAATGTCGACCGGTGTGCCAGCCACGATCTGCAAGTCTTGGTTGGGAAGTTCAAAGACGGGCGTGGGCAACTCGGTGATTTCAAACGTGCCCTGACTGCGCACCTTGATCGAACCGGATGTGTCGGTGAGGTTTAATCCGATGCGGTACAATCCGATCGGAATATTCAGCGTGTTCAACGATGTCGTTTGATTCGTGCCAGCCGACAGGTTGTTCGCGAAGATGACCTCCGAGCCCGTCGCGGCCGCATCAATTGCGGTGCTTGCGACTGGCACGTAGAAAGCCGAAATGGCGGTCGGCGAGCCCGTCGTGCTGTAGACGATCGTGACGTTCTGCTCGCCAGACAAGCGAATGTTGCTGAAGAAGGCGATCGAAGCCGAAAGGCTGCCGTTGTCACCGCCGCCATTCGGGTCAGCGACCGGGCACCCAGCGCAAACTATTGTCAATAAAATGGTTAATACAGATGCGCCCAGTCGTCGGAACTGACTTAATCCGATCCGCGATCCTGGCACGGTCCCCTTCGATTTCATCGGCGAAACTCCGGTTTTTTATGGTGGAGGGCGGCAGGCTGGACGGTGTCACACCCAGGACTTGCCGAAATTCAATGCCTCTTCGTCTAAGACTCTCTGCCCCAATGGCTCCGCGAGATTCGCACCGATATTCGGGCATTCTCTCATGCGGGAGATACAAGAACGGCTGCTCAACTTGTGAAACGCGCCAAACCCAGTTGGAATCTGCCCTTAGCAGGCGACGCAACGCCCTGACCGAATCCAAGATTGGCAGGCTCAATGGGGGTTCTGGCAGCCGATCGCATTTATAAGGACGCCCCAAGAGGTCGTCAACCATATGGGACGCTTCAGCACCCACTGGAGGCCAAGTCCGTCCGCGCGACGCCGGTCCAATCCCGGCTGCAACTGTCGCAGAATGTTGCGGTCAACCACCTTTGCGTGACCGTCGCTTCACCGGCATGGCCCGACCGCAGTCCCTGCATCGAGGGGCTCCATTGCCGTACGGAGGGCGGTGTCAGCGATTCGCGCATGGCTTAGGTCCGGTAACCTCTGTTGGGCAAAAAACACGCGATTTGCCCTTGGAATCACCAAGTAGCCCCCAGAATCCTCCGACAACAATATGAAGGCGAATCACGTCAAAATTGATTCATTTGCGCGAATTTGTGTCGGAAAAGTAACAGTTATCAGGGTTGATTTACGAAAGTGTGACAGGTTACAATGCGGCCTGTAACTACGCGTGAAAAAGGGGTGTGTGCGCAGTCCGGGCATCTGCGACTTGGTTCATTGCGTCCGCAAAAGCATGGCTCCGTCATCGCGATGGCGCCCTTTGCGATTCGGGCAATGGGAGTAGGTCGACGAGGCACCAAGCGACAGGTGTGGTTGTCGCATTCGGGACGGTGTTGCTCACTCAGGTTCGAGCGCGGTCTTGATGATACGGAGGGATCAGGGCCGCAATGGCGAGATGGGTTTCCAGAATCGACTGGCACTCATCCACGGCATCTCGAAGCGCAATGTCATAACGATTCGTTGCAAGGTGCTTTATCAACCCTCGACAGTCTGCGAGCGCTGTCGGCAACCGAATCACTCAGGCGATCAACGCCGTTTGCGTCGAACGGTGTTGCCTGGTCAGAAAGAAGCGGGAAGGAAAAGGAGCCTCAAGCCTCAATCAGACCGAATTTTCGTCTCGCAATGACAACTAGGACATCAAGAGAAGAATTTTGTAGTTCAAATCAGATTTGCAATGGTTTGAAGTTTATGACGCTCCCCGTGCATCGCGTGTGGGAGACAGAGGTCTAATCTCATTAGGAGGAACACAAGTGGTAAGATTAAGATCGGGATTGATGAGGACGGCCGCAGCAATTGCTGTTGGTGCGCTCCTCGGCATGCCGTCTTTCGCGAATGCGGGGGATGTGGCAAAGTCTGAGATGGTAAGAGGCAAGGCGCCTGTATCAACGCAGCGCGATGCTGAAAGGCAAATCGAATATAAGGATTTGAAGTGGACCGACGCCACGTTGGTCCAGCAAGACGGCAACGCTGTCGTCATGGAAATGAGACTTCCTGGCGAAGATCAGATGGCCATTCGTATGAAAGGCCAAGTCGTCGATGGACCGGGAGCAAATCAGCACCCGATTCAGCAGTTCGGGTTGAATTCGGGTCGTGCATTGGGTGACAACAACATCGCCCTGTACGATGCAACCGGTTTTAACGCGATCGCGAGCTTTACCAACAACTTCTGCGCGGACGACATGATTTCGATTCCGTTCGGTACCGAAGGCCAGGCCTTCGTGATCGAAGAATTCGAACTCGTCACGCTGTTGATCGCGTTGAACCCGGGTGTCGATACCTGGGCTGAAGTTCGTTTCTATGACCTCGATGAGCAAGTCGTTAACGACTGCACGAACGTGTCGGACGACGTTCCGATCGAAGGCGCAATCTACGGTCGCGTCGTTGCAAACCTCGGTCGCGATGCCGCATCGCCGAGCTGCAACCTCTCGATCGCGGGCAGTGCCCACCGTCGCGTTAACCTGTTGACGGGCATCGTCACCGGTTACGGTGACGCAGCTGAGCGCGTCATTGACTCAAACGGTGTGAAGGTCAACACCGTCGGCGCTGGCGCGTTCAACAACATGGGTCGCGGAATTCCGTTTGGC
This sequence comes from Phycisphaerales bacterium UBA1845, assembly GCA_002338715.1. GTDB lineage: Bacteria > Planctomycetota > Phycisphaerae > UBA1845 > UBA1845 > UBA1845. Next base: position 6,824 of record DDIR01000118.1, read on the forward strand.
CCTGGTGACTTGAGCTCGGGTAGCTCGGCAACCGGTTTGGCCCTTCGCAATCTCCAGCACCAGACCCTCGTTTCGGTTCGTCTTGGTGTGGCCAACGGAACCAATGACGGCATCGTTCCCGCACCGGTTGACGCCTGTAGTACAGCGCTGGGTGTGTCGATCCCCGGTGGTTGGTTGACGTTCGGTAACGACACCGCAATCAACTTCGGTAACGCCTTCCTGTGGGGCGACTTTGACTCACAGAACGGTGAATTCAACTGTAACGAAGGCTTCATCTTCACCTCGACCATCAACTCGGTTTCGATGAACTTCTCCGCTCGCGGTTCACGCGACACAGACTGCGATACCAACGGTATCGTTGACGACATTCAGCTCGATATTTCGCCGAACGATGACGACGGTACGCTGTGCAGCGCCGCCGTTGCTGCAAACGGCATCATCGACGCCTGCGAATGTCTCGACTGTAACCTCAACGGATTCTTCGACGTCGAAGAAATCGCAGCCGGTACGGCGCTTGACTGCAACAGCGACAACATTCCGGACGATTGCCAGCTCGAAGACAACGACTGCAACAACAACGGTATCCCGGACGATTGCGATATCGACTTCGGTCCAGACACGGACTGCAACAACAACGGTATCCCGGACCTTTGCGACCTCGATCCAAGCGATCCTGACGGCAACGGATTCCTGTCAATCGACTGCGATGGCAACTCGGTCATCGACATCTGCGAACGTACCGTTCGTGACTGTAACGCCAACGGCGAAGACGACTTCTGCGACATTCTCTTCAACCAGGCCAACGACTTTGACCTCAACGGCATTCCCGATGCCTGTGCCGGTCTGCATGTCGTGATGGACTTTGAAGATGATGGTGATGTGGATTCCGACTACGTCCTTGGACCGGTACACGATCAGCCGTTCGACGGCGATGATACGCCGACCCCGGATCCGACCGGTGTTGTGAACGCCGACTGGGCGACGATCGACTTTGACGCAGCCGCCTTCACCGGTGAAGCTGGTGTGGCAGACGTCACCGCCGGCAACATCGGCACGTGTGGTGGCGCCAAGACGCTGGTCTTCACGGAAGACTTTGCCCGTTCGCTCGGATATCAGTCACCGGCGATTCCGTTCTCGTCGCCTGACGTTGGTACCGTGGTGAACTTCACCCCGTCAATCCACTCGATTTCGTTTGATATTGCGTTCTCAGACAACAACTACCAGGTGGACTGGGACTTCTTCTTCGACAACATCTTTGATACGGCAAGCAACAGCTGGAGAGCATTCCTTCAGTTCGAGACCCGTTCGGATGGAAGTCGTGAGATCAACCTGTTCCATGGTACGGCCACTGAGCATACGGGCGTCGATTGGTTCACCGGTGCTGGCGTTTCACACAACGTCAAGCTGGAAATCGACTACCTCGCGACGAACTACTCACTGACCAATGCAGGTACCCTGTACTGGGACGGTGCACCGATCGCGACCTTCAGCCCACGCGTTCAGGGTGCTGGCGCATTCCCGTTCATGCACCGCTTCACGCTGCAGAACGATGCCAACACCAGCGGTCTTGGTTCGCCTTCAGGCGGTACTGTCACCATGGACTGCATCACCTATGATTCAAGCGAAGAGCAGGTACCTTGCAGCTCTTACAAGCTTGCTGATGGTTCAACCGACGTCGACTGCGACTTGGACGGTGTCTGTGACAGCCTCCAGATCGCCGGCAACCCGTCGGAAGACTTGAACACCAACGGCCAGCTCGACCACTGTGAAGGTTACTGCATCGACTGCAACCACAACGGTCTGCCGGACTCGTTTGAAATCCTCAACACCAACGGACTCGACAACAATGGCAACGGCGTCCTGGATGTTTGCGAACGCAACGTCCACGACAACAGCTTCGAAGTCAATGAGTACGGTGTGGGCGATGGTTTCACGGCTGGTCTGATCGAAGGTCAGCAGGGATGGCGTGCATTCCTTGATGCCGACGGCGAAATTTCTACAGCTGCCGCCCCAGGCTTCAAGACTGGCTCACAGTTCCTGATCGTTCAGGATCGTCCAGGTGCAGTTGGTCCCGACGGTTTGATCGTTGGACCGCGCCAGACGGCGATTCCGGACGCTGACATCGAATTGTGGTCATGGGATTGGCGTACGACGGCGACCGCCGCCGACATCGGTCTGGTTCAGGTCGAAATCCTCGACCTCTGCCTTGACGGTCCGGCAGTCGTGGGTACTTCAACCGCACTCAACGCTGCACCTTACCTCGAAACCGGTAACGGAAACGTGGGTCTTCGTGTGCGTCCTGACGTGACGCTCAACGGTACGGCCGACGTCGAAATGCTCGGTATCTCGGCCGGTGCACGTGGTTATAGCTCGACCTCGGCAACTGACATCCAGGGCGACTTCCAGAGTGCGGCTGGTTTCTCAGCTGGTATCGAAATCCTGAACAAGACCGGTCGTGTCCGCGGATACTGGCAGGCCAGTCAGGCTTCGATGATCTTCCCGACGGATCCAAGCATCCATAGTGAAGGTGAACACGCTGAAACCCAGTCGATCGTCTCAATCGCTCAGGTTGGTGCCAACCAGCGCACGAGTGGTGGTGACAGCCAGGTCCTGATCCGTATCAGCGACGACGAGAACAACGGCCAGTTCGGTACCGGAAACGATGCCCAGTACTGGTTCGATAACTTCACGTATCGTTCGTTCCCGGATTGCGACTTCGACGGTTTGAACGACCTCCTGTGGGTCGAAAACACTGCCGGAATCCCGGGTGCCAGCACGCTCAACGATAAGAACGGCGACGATATTCCCGACCGTTGTCAGGACTGCGACAATGACTGCACGTTCGACAACATCGCGAACCCGCCGCTCTCCAACATTGCACGTCTCAACGGTGCGGACACCAGCTGTCTGGATCCGTGCGAGATCAACGCTGCTGCACCTGGTTGCACCGGCGGTGGTACCGAATCGGACTGCAATGGCAACGGTATCCCGGATACCTGTGACACCGCTTTCGGTCTGACCGACAACGGCGATCCGGATGACGGATACCTCCACATCGGTTGGTACGATTCGGGCGCGCAGTGCACCTCTTTCGAAGATGGTTCCAACGGATTCGATTGCAACTTCGTCCGCCGTGGTGGCAATAGCGGTGACGCTGATGCCGATGGCGTGCCGGACGAGTGCCAGATCACGCTCGGTGCGGCTGACTGCAACGAGAACGGATTGGTTGACGTTGGTGAAATCGCTGGCGGTACCGCTGTCGACGCCAATGCCAACACCATTCCGGACGAGTGCGAAGGCGACTGCAACAACAACGGCCGTCTGGACACTGCTGACCTTCAGAGTGCTGGTGGTAACAGTATCGACCTGTTCCCGACCGATGGTATCCCCGACGAATGCTGCCCGGCTGGGCAGGGCGCCGGTGACCTCGACGGTGACGGTGATGTCGATGCTTCTGACTACCAGTTGATGCAGGAATGCGGTAGCCAGGATCCAGCGAACGCTGGCGACAACCCGCTGACCGGCGGTGCTCCGGGACCGATCGGTACCGGCACCGGTATCGTGGCTGGTTCGTTCGGTGGTCTCCCGGGCTACTACGCCTGCGGATGTGGTGACATCAATGGAGACGGCATCATCGACGAGTGCGATATGCAGAGCTTCCAGTACCTCATCACCGGCCCGTAAATGTCGTTCAACTGATCTCCCTCTGGGGGGTCATCGAATGACATCCATCTAGAAGTATGCCGCCCGTCCCAGCGAATACTGGGGCGGGCGGTTTTTTTGTTCAACCACGCCGAAACCCCCGATCGGTCTCACACGGTGGATGGAATCGAAGATGTTGCGTCGCTTCGGTTGAAATTCACGAGCGCAACCGCTATAGGTCATCAAGCCAATGCGTCGTTACTGAAGTCTCTCAGCACATCGACAACTGGCTGATACTCCAACGATCGGGAAGGAATTGTTCATGACCATGTCAATCGATTCGTCATCATCCAGCATTGCAGCCGTCGATTCGGAAGCGATGGAAATCCTGGCGGCAGAAGAAGCCCGGCAACACAGCACGATCGAGCTGATCGCGTCGGAAAACCACGTGTCGCCGGCGGTGCGCGAAGCGGTTGGGTCGGTCTTCACCAACAAATATGCCGAAGGCTATCCGGGCAAGCGCTACTACGGCGGTTGCCAGAACATGGACGCGGCTGAGAATCTCGCCCGCGATCGTGTCAAGAAATTGTTCGGGTGCGATCATGCCAACGTTCAGCCGCACTCGGGCAGCCAGGCCAACTTCGCCGTCTTGCTCGCCCATCTGTCTCCGGGTGACACGATCCTGTCGCTTGATCTCGCGCATGGCGGTCACCTGTCGCACGGTATGAAGGTCAACGTGAGCGGGATGCTTTACAACATCGTGTCCTACGGTGTGAATCCTGAGACCGAGCAATTCGATTACGATGAGATTCATCGGTTGGCCAAAGAACACAAACCGAAATTGATTATCTCAGGGGCTTCGGCTTATCCGCGCACGATCGACTTTGACCGCTTCTCGGAAATCGCCCACGAGGTTGGCGCATTGCACCTCGCGGACATCGCCCATATCGCCGGGCTCGTCGCAACAAACCTGCATCCTTCGCCCGTACCGACGGCCGAGTTCGTCACCACCACCACGCACAAAACGCTGCGCGGACCGCGCGGTGGGCTCATCATGTGCAAGGAAGACTTCGCCAAGAAAATCGACTCGCGTATCTTCCCCGGCATTCAAGGTGGGCCTTTGATGCACGCCGTTTTGGGAAAGGCGATCGCATTTAAGGAAGCATTGCAGCCGTCATTTGCCGCTTATCAGCAGCAGGTGCTCGACAACGCCAAGCATCTGGCCAACGCATTGATTTCAATGGGTAATCGCATCGTCTCCGGTGGAACAGACAACCACCTGATGCTGCTCGACCTGCGGGCAAACTATCCGGATGTCACCGGGAGCGATGCCGAAGGTTGGCTTGAGCAAGCCGGCATCATCGTCAACAAGAACATGATCCCCTTCGACGAGCGCAAGCCGATTCACACGAGCGGGCTGCGCATCGGCACCCCCGCAACCACAACCCGGGGAATGGGTTCAAATGAGATGGATGCGATCGCGGCGATGCTTGACCGCGTGCTGCGAAGTGGTGGCGAAAAATCCGTCATCGACGGAGTCGCGGCAGAAGTGCGTTCGCTTTGCGATCAATTCCCGCTCCCCTAAAACCGAAACCAACCGGGCTGGCTGACGTAACCCGCCCTGCAAGAAATACCAAACGTTGACGAGGGAATATCTGCGATGAATGTTCATCGGAATGGTAAGAGTGCCAATCCGCAGCATTGTGTCGCGTGGGTTGCCCTCGTCGTGGTGACGACGGTTTGTGGATGCGCCCCTGTCGCGTCGCTGCATTTTGCTGACCTTAATTTCAAACGTCTTGATATGTCCGATCCGCTAATAACCACGGTCAACGCGGATGCGTGTTCGTGGGCGATCAAAGGTGACCAAATCCAGATCGGGCTGGCTGGCGGCCGCATCGATGCGGGGTCCGGTGATCGGATGGCGATGTCGTTTGTCCTCGACGGTCTACCGACCGGTAACGAGCGTGAATATCGCGTCGAACGGCGGGCACTGCGTTGCTACTGGCACCACGCGCGGGAGCACGAGCGGTTTGCCTCGCTCAATGGCGTGGTCAGCATCAAGTTGCTACCGGGCGAGAGGTTGGCGGGGCGATTCAGGATCATGGCCCGCAAGCAGGTGTTTCATATTCTGACGAACTGGACGACGGTGGGGCAGACGCTGTTGATGGGCACATTTACGGCCCAACAGGATGCCGACACCGTTTCGTCGATTCTTGTCCAAACCGAAAAAGGGGGCATGGATCGATCGCAGAAGGGGAATACGATAAGAGGCAGTATCCCCCGTCCGCGCGAGGTGGTCGGGCCCGAAGTGAACTGAAACGTGACTCGCAGGCGGCTGGGTGATCTGGGCGCCACCGTCAAAACGGTGCGGGTTCTTAAATGGTTTGAAGGGAATTACAAGTGAACAAGCTCAATCGAACCTTCGTTGGACTGGCTTTGCTCGGGACGATGCTGGTTACTGCACAATTGCATGCAAGCGGTGGCGCGTTTCAATCGCTGTCGTTCAATGACGCCGTGGCCAAAGCCACCGAAGCGAAGAAGTTCATCTTCATCGACTTTTACACGACGTGGTGCGGACCATGCAAAATGATGGACCGGGACACGTTCCCTGACGCGAATGTGCAGAAGTGGCTCTCTGAGAAAGCCGTCGCGCTCCAGATCGACGCCGAGCGTGATATTGCCCTCGCCGACAGGTTTCGAATCGACTCTTACCCGACGCTGCTGTTTCTCAATCCGGACGGAAGCGAATTCGATCGCATCAGCGGTTATGTCACGCCCGACGAATTCCTGAAATTCGCCCACGGCGTCGAGAAGGGAGAAACGTCGATTGACAGAATGCGCAAGGAGATGGGGGACCATGCGAACGATCCGCTGGTGCGCATGCAGTTTGCGTCGGCGCTGGCAGGTCGCGGCGAATTCGCTGAATCGCTGAAGGAATTTCTTTGGTGTTTTGATCACGGTGTTGAAAACAGCAGTGACTTTGCCGACATTCGAAACTCGTATCTGATCATGGAACTGATGAATCTGTCGCGCGTCCATCCGCCCACGATCAAGGCACTTGCCGATCGTGCCGGGGCGGCTGAATCGCTTCTGCGAACAGGCAAAGGAACCAAAACCGATGTCGATGACCTGGTGTTGCTGAACCAACTCATCGACGAACCGACACGAACGATCGCGGTCTACGACGCTTTGATGGCAGGCGGTGCGAGTGACGATATCGTCGCGGCGTTTGAACCGCATCTTTTCAACATGCGCATCGCGGCCAAGCGCTATGCCGACGTTGTTGCATCAAAGGAAGTGGACAAAGACATCGACCAACGGCTGAAGGACTTGGCCCAGAAACCATCCGGAATTTCGGCTGTTTTCACGTCGAACGATTCGCAGCAGCTGGCCATCCGCCGCGCCGAGGCGTTTGAACGGTTGATGGGCTATTACCAGGCGTTTGTCGGTGTCGGAGACAGTGCGCGAGCCGCGCAACTTGCCGACAAGGTTCTCGCGGTCGACAAGAATCCAGACATTCTCAACGGACTGGCATGGTCGGCGTACCTTTCGGGGAAGGCGACGCAGGTCAATGTCGACCAAGCCGAAGAAGCGCTCAAGCCGTCCAACGGCGTTTCGGTTGATGTGCTCGATACACTGGTGCGCGTGCTCGACCAGATGGGGCGAACGGACGAGGCGATCAGACGGTGCAAGACTGCGATCGCCAAGACTGACGACGAGATGGCAAAACGAATTCTGCGCGAGTGCCTGAAGGATTTCGGCGCGTCATAGGCCGTAGGGTGGGCCGTGCCCACCATGTACGTCGGTGATCCAACGACTGGTGGGCACGGCCCACCCTACAACGTCCGCGCGCTTTTACGTATTACGCCTTAATCCGCAGCAGTTGAGTACGAATGGCCCGTCAGCCTTTCAATCCTGATTTGGCAGTTGGTGGTTCAAGTCCCAAGCCGGCCAAGCTGTCCGGGCAATCGGACCTCACCGTTTCGCAAATCACGCGCTCGATCAAAAGTGCCATAGAGATGGCACTCCCCACAACGGTCCACGTGGTCGGACAACTCAGCAACGTCAAGAAGCATTCCAGCGGACACCTTTACTTCACGCTCAAAGACGAAGGCAGCGAACTCGGATGCGTGATGTGGCGTTCGCAAGCCGACCAGCTCAAGTTCAAACCCGAAGACGGCGCCGACGTGCGCGCCACCGGTTCGATCAGCGTGTTCGAGCGCACCGGGCGTTATCAACTCTACGCGCGAAAGATTGAACCACTCGGCGTCGGCGCGATGGAACTTGCGTTTCGACAACTTTGCGAAAAGCTCAAAGCCGAAGGATTGTTCGATCCCGTTCACAAGAAAAAGCTGCCACGCTTTCCGCAACGAATCGGTGTGGTGACCAGCCCGACCGGTGCCGCCATCGAAGACATCATCGATACGCTCAAACGCCGATTCCCCTCGGCGACGGTATACCTTTATCCCGCGATTGTGCAGGGACCAGGCGCCCCCAAGTCGATCGTCACCGCTTGTCGATCGCTGAATCAGCGGTCGGACGAGTTCGGGGGACTCGACGTGCTGATTGTCGGGCGGGGTGGCGGGTCGGCAGAGGACCTCGCAGCCTTCAACGATGAAGCCGTCGCCCGGGCGATCTTCGCGAGCAAAATCCCCGTTATCAGTGCTGTCGGGCACGAAGCTGACATCAGCGTCGCCGATCTTGTTGCCGACGTACGGGCTGCGACACCGACAGCCGCCGCTGAGTTGGCGGTCCCCAATACCCAGGATGTGCTCGACGAATTGCGGCACCGCGGCGAGTTGCTCGAGCGTCAGATTCGACACCGTGTGCAGCTTTGGCAATCGACCCTCGCGTCTGAGGCGCGGCGTAAAGCGTTCGCCCAACCGCTCGCGGGGATCGAGGATCGTTTAGCCAAGGTCAGCGAGTTGGTCCGAAAGATCGACACGCAGTTGACGTCACAGATGCACCAGTCGCAAAAGTCGGTCGCGATGATGGAGTCGCAGCTTCGGCGAATCAGTCCAGAGGTTTTGTTCGAGGCGCAGCGCGGACGACTCTTGCGCATCGGTCAACGTTTGATCCATTCGGTGAATCTCAGGCGACAAGCCGCACAGCATGACGCCCATCGGATGACCAGCCGAATGGCGTATGTGTCGCCGGAGAAATCAGTGTCGCGACACAACCAAACAGTCGCCACATTGAGCCATCGAATCGGGCGAGGGCTTGACGGCAAGCTTGAAGGTTGGCGGCAGAAATGCGGAGCCGTCAGATCGCGGCTTGAAGCATTGAGTCATAAGAACACGCTCGCCCGTGGGTTTTCAATCACGCGGCTTAAGAAAGGCGGCAAGTTGATTCGCAGTCTCGATGATCTCAAGGGCGGCGATCGGATCGTGACCGAACTGGTCGACGGATCGATCGATTCGCGCGTACTCGACAAAGATCAGCCGGAGTTATTTGAATAGGCTGTGTTCTTGACGGGCGGATGTTCAGCATGGGGACAGGTTTGTTGACGGCGTCCGCAATAACCGGGAACATGACAGGCATGAGCAAGAAGAAACTCTCATTTGAAGAGGCCATCGCCAAACTGACGGTCATCGCCGACGAAATCGAGAACGGCGAGATCGGATTGGAAGAGTCCATCACCAAGTACGAAGAGGGGATGAATCTGCTGAGTCAGTGCCAGGAGATTCTCACGTCAGCGGAACAGCGGATCATCAAACTGCGACCCGACCCGGATGTAAAACGCCCGGGCAAGGGCACTTAAGCGCGTCCGACCGAATCCCAAGATTCCCGTCCAAATCCAACAAACCCCATTGTCATTGGGGATATCGTCGGTCTCACGGGCCCGTTGCTGCCATTTGATTCTTTGAGAATTCCGGTGCATTGTCGTCGAACTGCGAAAGGTCTGGCGGCTGCCAATTTGGATCGGCATCTTCGAACAGTTTTGCGCCGTCGATCAACAACATGAGGCCGGAGCCATCGTTATCGGTTTTGGCGATTGCCTTAAACAACCCGGACTGTTCCACACGCTCTGGGAGCGGTGAAATCTTTTCGTCTGGAATCCTGACGACCGAGTTCACGGAATCGACCTGGATGCCCAGTTGTCGTTTTTCCCATTCCATGATGATGATCAATGGTTTCCGAAGTTCATCCAGAAGCACTTCGATCTGGTTCGTGATTCCGATCAGGTTCTGAAGTTGGGCTGCACCAGTCTCATCCATCAGCGCGCGAGCCATATCGAATTTCTTTTCTCGAACGAGGTCAGCGACCTTGGCCGCGATTGAATGGATGGCGTCGTGTGCAGGCCCCAGTTGGCCAAAGAGTCGAAACAGGGTGAAGTTTGAATTGGTCAGTGTCTGTAGCGCCGTTTTGTCGCCCATCAAGGCGTCGTACCATTTCCGAAACGTGCAAGACTGCGAACCGCAAGCCAACGATGGATCGCCCCCTTCGTGGATGGTCGAGCTGAGCTTGTGGAACCAATCCGCATGATCAATTTTGTGTTGCTCGAGGATTCCGGTGACGTCGGCTGTTTCCTTGGCCAACGACGGCAGGTTGATCATGGTCCGCAGGTCGCGAACGGCGATCACCGATCCACGGGTGCAGATCGCGCCGACGATGTCATCCGGTGTCTGGGGTATTGACCGTATCTTGTGATCACTGGTTTTGATCAACTCGCGGACGCAGTCGACGTGCAGGGCGTATTTCTGCTCTGCCAGCGTGAAAACCAGCCATTGATCCAGCGTCGTATCGCTTTGCGGCATGAGGAGCCTCCAATTAAGCCCAAGCCGCTCCCCAAGAGCAGCCGGCGCACGGTGAGTATCCAATTCGGGGGGGATTGGGGCCATCGATCAGGCGATGGGGGTTAAGCGGGAGCACACCTGATCGATCTGACCAAACGCTACGGGCTGTTGCCCATGTTTCCCGTCTTGCGAAGACGGGGTCATGCCCCTTAGAAGTTCGATTTCGCCTGGTGCACCCTTTTCATCCAGACTGGAACGGATGGGCAATATGTGGGCCCAAGGGGGATATCCCCAGCCCAGATGTAGTATAAATTTGTAGATTTTCCGCGTTTTCAGGTCTAATAAGTAAAGGTCCGTTTCGACCGGAGCCGATATAAACCATGACAAGGAAGTCAGGCAGGGCATGATTCACGGACGAATCGTTAGGACCCGTTGGACCTTGTTTGCTGGCTGTCAGCAAACCGATTTCAGTCCGGTGCTCAAGTTGTGAGTTATCGAGCCTGGTCGTGCAATCGCCCGAAAACCTTGTTCTGTTGCGACCGAAAGTGGGGCCATGAACGATATCAACCAAATCCAACTGACCAACGCATCGTCGCTCTTCAAGACAGACCAGACCGCCCGAGCGGCTGAGCTTTTGAAGGCCGATTCGGATGAAGCCAAGGCCCACAAGGGTTCGTTGTTTGTAAGTGAAACCGCGTCAAACGATGCGGGATCTGACCGGGTCGAAGTGTCGGCAGCAGGTGCCGCGCTGGCAGAAGCCAGTGCGCAGGAGTCTGCCGCCCTCGAAGCTTCAATCCGAATCGAGAAGGTGGCCAAGATCAGAAGTGATATCCAAAACGGCATCTACGACGTCGATGGACGTCTGGCCTACATCATGGACGACCTGATCGACGACATCACCAAGACGTAATCAATCGCCAAAATCAGCCGATTTGTTTTCGCAGCAATATTCGACCGCGCCGAACGCGGAATCGACGGTGCCGGTGTCTGCATCATGCAGTCACCGGCACTTTTCGTGCGCGGTAATCGAACATCGCATCGTGCTTCGAGGGCATTGTAGGGTGGCCCGTGCCCACCGCCTTTTGAATACCAACGACATGGTGGGCATGGCCCACTTTATAACGACTTTTGCAGCAGCTCGATGGCTTTCGCCAGTTGTTCGTCGTTTTCAAGCGGGGCGTGATTGCTGATCACGACATCGGGAATGATGCCCCATTGCGTGTTGTCTTTCTCATGGAGCGCGCGATGTACGACGCGACCTTTGGGCAGTTGGTAATATGCGGACGTTAATCGCACCGCGCCGCCGTCTTGCAGCTTGCGCACGTATTGCACGCTGCCTTTGCCGAATGACTGTTCGCCGACAACGGTCGCACGACCAAGATCCTGCAACGAACCCGCGACAATCTCGGCTGCACTGGCGCTGTAGTGATTGACCAGGACCACAAGCGGGATATTCGAGTCGGTTTCATCGTCGGTGGCGGTGTATCGCGTGAGTGCGCCCTGCTGCGCCTGAATCGTCAGGATGGGTAGATCGGATTTCCCAACGAATCGGTCGACGAGTTGAATCGCCTGCGTCACCAAACCGCCGGGATTGTTTCGCAGGTCGAGGACGAGCGCCTTGGCTCCATCACGCTCGCACTGCTCAAGCGCTTTGTTGAATTGATCCAGCATCGATTCGCCAAAGGCGGCAATTCTGATGTGGGCGATTGGGCTGTCTTCCGCAACCAACCAGTGCCATCCATCGTCACCGCGAACGTGCCCGCGGACGGAATCGCTTTCAAACCGCACGCGCTCCACGTCGAATTGGCGATTCTCGATTTCACTGGACCGCTCGATGACCAGCGTTACATGGCTGCCCGGAGCGCCGACGAGGCGGTTGTTGATCGCGAAGATCGATAAATCGCGGGTGGGGGTCTCGTCGATGGAAACCAGCATGTCTCCGGGCAGCAGTCCCGACTGCTCGGCTGGACTCCCCGGTAGCGGTGTTAGAACCGTTTGATTGTCGGAGGTAAACGCGATTTCAACACCGATGCCAACAAGATTGCCAGCCAACTGGTCCTCGTAGGTCCGCATTTGTTCGACGGTCAGGTAGGCACTGTATGGATCAAGCGCATCCATCAATCCGCGCAGCGCTCCATCGGTTAATTGCTGCGGTTCGACCGTGTTGACGTAGTGATTCTCGATGAGCGTGTTGGCTTCGAGCAGCGGGCGATATCGTTCGACGAGCGTCTGATGCCATGCCGCCCGCGGCGCGAGCGCACAGAACATCGCCGCAATCAATCCGAGCGTGAGCAGCCAAACGGCGTGGCGAATTTGCATGGGGATCGTTCCAAAAAAATTAGATGTTCGCGATCAGTGACGCCTTTGTTCAGTCGGTCGCTCAGCGTAACTGCATCGCGAAGGTGTCGCAATGAATTCAGGGCAAACCAATGGATCGGTCGATTGGCCTACGACACGATAGAAAATGCGAAGATTTCGGGCGCAGCGATCTGCAGATAGTCGTCGACGTTCATGATGATCGAATCGGTGAGGCTGCCCGCGTTGAACGCGATGCGCTCGTTGGCGACGATGGACTCGTCCACGTAAAGTTCAAACGGGAGAATGGGTTTACCAAACGGCGGCACGCAACCCGGCACCAATCCGGTCAACGCCATCAACTCATCGGCGCTGGCAAAGCGTACGCCCTTGCTGCCGAAGTGCTTCTTGATCGCCGCCGATCGAAACTTGTTGGCCGCACTGAGCACAAACAGGCGAAAGGTTTCGTCGGTCTTGACCAATAGCGCCTTACCGCCAATCCGCAAATCCTCACCCCGCACCCGAGCCGAGTCTTCCGACGTTCGGGTGACTTCGTGATGGATATGTCGATAAGCAATGCCTGCATCGTCGAGAAGCTGGCGAATGCCGGATAGTGTGGTTTGCTGCGAATCGCTCATGGGGCCAGCGGTTATTGTACGAATTCGGGAGGCTTGACTACAATAGCAGCTTCCGGAGTAAGAAAATCCGAGCGCAAAGATGTGCCACTGCTCTGTGAGCAGTGCAGAAATCCGACAGCGATTTGGCGCTGACACTGCTCACAGAGCAGTGGCACGGTGCGAACGCGTTTATGTTTGCGGTATGAGGCAAGATGGCCAAAGAACACAATAGCAAGTGGTACGCAGCCGGCCTGGCGTTTCAGTGTCAGCAGAGTGGCAACTGCTGCAGCGGCGAGCCCGGGCATGTCTGGGTGACGAAGAAGGAAATCGCCAACATCGCCGAGTATCTCGGGATCGAAGGCGAGTGGCTGCCCAAGAAATACCTTCGCCGCGTCGGGTTTCGCTACAGCCTCACCGAGCATGCCGATGGCGACTGCGTGTTTCTGGAGCGGTCGAAGGACGGGTGCGCAAGCTGCCGCATCCACAAAGTCAAACCCACGCAGTGTCGAACCTGGCCCTTCTGGAGCAGCAATCTCAAATCGCCCGAGCATTGGAACGAAGCCGCCCAGGGTTGCCCCGGCATCAATCGCGGACCAACGCACACGCTTGTGCAGATTGACGAAATCCGGTTGATGAAAGCGCCGTCATGATCTCTGCCGACCTGCCCATCGACGACATTCGACGGTGCAGTCGCGATGCGGCATTCATGTCGGAGGTGGCCGCATTTCTGGAATCGCTCGATCAGTCGGTCGCGTCGCACACGCCGGTGTGCACGAATCGCGGTGCGTGCTGCAAGTTTGAGTCGTACGGTCACGATCTGTTCGTCACGTCGGTCGAGCTGGCGTACTTTGTCGGGCTGACGGAAGGCGAACTGATCGCGCCGGTGGACCGAAGTTTCTGCCCATATCAGCAGGGCGGTGCGTGTGTCACCCGCGTCCAGAGGCCGGTGGGTTGCCGCGTCTATTTTTGCGAGGAGCGATCGCAGCATTGGCAGGGTGATCTGACCGAATCGGCGCTGGGCGAGCTGGCGAAGATCGGAGACAAATTCAAGCTTCAATATGCGTACCTGGAGTGGACGACGGCGCTGCGAAAGTTGGCGGGCAGGGTGGTGGACGGGCCCATCACCGCGCCGAATGGCGGGCCTGTGACTCTTTCGATTGACAGCCTTCCGAAGCGTTCGTAACATCGGGCTCTATTGGACTTAGAACTAGCTCGCCAGCCGGGTTTTCAGTTGCCAGATCCGCTGTCCCTTGGCGAAACGGGAGGTCATCGATGAACACGATGAATAAGCGCTGGACAGGTTTGACGTTGGGGGTCGCTCTCATCCTTATGACGAGCGCCACGGGTTGCTTCCAGTTTGCGACCGAAAAGGCCTATTGGGACTACACCGGCAATCGCGCGATCTTCCAGGTGACGAATTCGAGCCAGACGGCGGCTGACCGCATGCACACGCATCGCCAGGTCATCAACCAGGACGCCCGATCGATGATCGATGACATCGACTTCATCCTTCTTCGCGAACGCCCAAGCCGCCTGTCGCGATGGCACAATCGCTAGGCGTTGTATTGTTGCATGCGACCGTGCATTCAACAGTGCGTACGACTTACAGAACCCAGTTTGAACACCCAAGCCTTCGGGATTTTTCTCGGAGGCTTTTTGATTTGGAGGGTACACAGTGTCAGATAGTGACACCAACATCGAGAAGCGCGAACGCGTCCAAGCCGATTGGGACGAGGCGGCTGATCATTGGGCGCGGTGGGAACCCTATATACACAATCTATTGTGGCCGGTGTCTGTACGGTTGGCGGCTGGGGCACGGTTGCGCGCGGGGATGAAGGTGCTCGATGTCGGAACGGGCACGGGCGACATGGCCTTGTTCGCGGCCGGGGTTGTCGAAAATTCGGGGTCGGTCGTGGGGATCGATCTGTCGGAGGACATGCTGCAAACCGCCCGCGATCGGGCGCGGGTGTTGGGGTTTGCGAACGTCTCGTTCGAGCAGGCGTCGGGCGATGTTTTCGCGGCTGATTCGCAAAGCTTCGATGCGATTGTCGGCCGCTTCAGCGCATTCTTTTTTCCCGATGTGGTGGCTGGCTTGTCGCATTTGCGGACGCTATTGAAACCCGGCGGGCGGGCAAGCTTTTCGCTTTGGACCCCGCCCGAAGTGAACCCGGTGTTTGGCATTCCGCGGGACGCGCTGGCACCTTTTACCAAAGGGCAACAGGAGGCCGATTCCTTCAACCCGTTTCGACATTCGGGTCCGGGCTTGTTCGCGACGGCGATGAAAGAAGCGGGCTACGCGGAAGTGACCGACGAGGAAGTGGGCCTGTACCAGTTCGCCCCGGGCTGCGAGGCGTACTGGGACATCCTCGTCAAAGTGTCGACCTCGTTTCGCAAGCAGTACGATCCGCTGAGCGAGAAGGACCAGCATGCCGTCAAGCAATCGGTGCTGAAGCAAATAAGCCAATACGAAACCAACGGAATCGTCCGCGTGCCGGCGCGGGCGCGGGTTGTTTCAGGAACGTCAACATAGCGATTGCATCGCATTCTGATGCACTCAGTGGGAACGATGTCCAACGTCAACACCAGGAGAATTCAGATGCAAATGAAACGATTGGTTCCATTCGCTGTCACGATTTGTTTGACGGTTTCGGCTTTCACATTTCTTACATCGATCTTCTCAACAGCCAAGGCGGATAGCCCGGAACCGCGTCGAGCGGTATCGCTTGTTTTGATGGGTGACAACGCATCTGGTGGCGTCCTATACCGCATGTGGTCGGACGGTACGGTTGAGATGAAGCCGCTCAACCCGAGACACGGGACGTCTTGGACGTCGATAGATTGAAGCCGTGTACCACTGGCAGCTTGCCTGCCAGTGCTTTGGACCGATTTGACCATTCACGTTGGACACACTGGGTGACAAGCACCCAGTGGCACACGGTCCCAATCGCGTAGGTCGGATCATCGACCCGACAAAACAACCAGACGTATCTCAACCTTTGTCGAATTCAATATCGATCCAGACGAGGCGATGGTCGCTTGATGCGCTGCGGTCTTGAATCAGGCGATGCAATTCCTCGCCTTGATTTGGTGTGAATACGCCGCTTTGTTTCACCTTCAGATCGGTCGATGGCAGGACGTAGTCGATTCTTCCGAAGTCGCAGGTTTTGTCGGTGGCGAGTTTTGGCGTGTTGGGTTTGATGCGTTCGTGGTTGAGCAGTTGATTGATCGCGGGTTGGCCATAGGGGGCTGGGTCTTTCGTTGGATCGGCGTTCAGGTCGCCGAGGATCACGAAAGACGCCGTCGTCGCAAGTGCCGCTTGTTTGCCTTGATCGTCCTTGATGTAACTGGCTTTCTTGCCGCCGGAAATGTAATCCGCCCACAACCGAATTTCATCGAAGTTGCGCCGGCCATTGCGATCCTCGTTGCCGTCAAAAACCGGAGGTGTCGGGTGCGAGCAGAGCAGGTGCAGCGATTGGCCATCGATGTCGATCGGCACGTCCCAATGACTCTTGCTTGATAGCGGAAATTGCTTGGCTTCTTCTTCGGTGTACCAGTCGGGTTTGCCGTTGGTCCCGTCGCAGATGAGTGCGCCGGGCATGTCGCGCCATTTCAGATGTCGAAACGTGCGGACGGATTTTTGATCGATCGGGAAGCGGCTGAGGATGGCCATCCCGTACTGACCGGCGTATTGGCCATACCCCCACGCATCACCGGGTCCGTTGGTATTGCCGTCGTTGTCGAGGTCGAAACCGCTGGGAGAACCGGTATTAACTTCATCGACGAAGATGTGCTCGAATTCGATCGGCGCTTGACCGTTCTGCGAAACCGCGAGGTAGGCTTTGCAGAATTGTCGCGCACCGGATGCGTCGCCATTGCCAACGTCGATTTCGTTGATGAGCAGAATGTCGGGGCGGACGCGCTGGATGATTTCTGCCGCGCCTTTGAGTTGGCGATTCGTACCGTGACCGGTGTCATCGGTTTGCGACAGTTTTTTTTCGGTGAGTTCCCAGATATTAAACGTCGCGACGCGCACCGTTCCCGCGATCGCCGAGCCGGCTGACATCAGCAATATGAAAAGTGTTACGCGCAGTGAGTTTTTCATGTCGGCCCTCGTGTTTAGGTCCACCGTTGGCGGAGCGGCTGGTCGCATGGATCGCCGAGTGATACAATCCTGTTTACTGAAATATCGTAACCTTGACCCCATCAGACTGCGAGGCCGACACCCATGATGATTCCCCAACCTGTCGTCGATAAGCTCAATCAACAGATCGCCAACGAATTTGGCGCTGCCCACAACTATCTCGCGATGGCCTGTCGCTTTGACGAACTCGGCCTCAAGATGCTGTCGCAGTATTTCTTCCGTCAGAGCGACGAAGAGCGCGAGCATGGCCGCAAGATCCTTGATTACGTTTTGGAAGTCGGTGCCGACGTCAAGCTCCAAGCCACACCGGAACCGAGCGGGGACATGAGCACGCCCAAGACGATCGTCCAATCTGCGCTTGAGCAGGAAAAGGAAGTCACCCGTCAGATCAACGACATCGCTGCGACCGCAGAAGCCAACAAAGATTACGCAACGCGCAGTTTCATCAACTGGTTCATCGATGAACAGGTCGAAGAGGTCTCATCGATGTCCGAACTCTTGAATCTGGTTGAGTTGGCTGGCGAGCATCACCTGCTGCAGGTCGAGATGCGCGTGGCCAAGATGATGGCCGTCCCACACGCCAAGTAGCCATTCAGTTAGTAGTTGGCGAGCGTTCGCGACGTTTTCAACGTTGTTATCGGCGAATGTGTGGCCAATGCGCGTCCGCGAAACTGTCTGGTTTGAGCGGGTGCGAGCCATTAGAATAGACGGTCTCAAAACCAAGCGTTCTGCCGAATTGGTCAATCGCGCAGCAGTGAACGCACACCAATAAGCTGGGGAGGGGAAGAAGCGCTTTTTTCCAGCTTACATGAAAGGGAGGGGTGCCTTGTTCGGGCGTCAATGGATGTGCCGCGCTGCGGTGGCTTTGTGTTTACTCGTCACTGGCGTCGCGTCAGCCGACGTGTTGCGCGTGGTCGAGTGGAACGTGTCGACGTACTCAAGCGGGCGCATCAACGAATTCCAGACGGCGATTTACGGAAGCTATCAGGGACGCTCGATGACACCTGATGTCATCATTGCTCAGGAGTTTCTGTCTGCCAGCGGTGTGACAAATTTCGTCAATCTGTTGAACTCGGCTTCGGGAAGTCCGGGTGACTGGGCGGCTGCTCCTTTCAGCGACGGGCCTGACACCGACAACGCATTCTTTTTTCGCACGAGCAAGGTGGCGCTGGCGACGGAGTTGTCGGCCACCGGCATGACCATCGTTGCGACAGGCGGCAATGATCCGAACCATCCACGCGACATCAACCGATACGACATCAAACTGGTCAACGACAGCGCTGATACGTTTCGGATGGCCCTCTACAGTTCGCACATGAAAGCGAGCACCGGAGGGACGAATCAGGCGCGGCGATTGTTGGAAGCGCAACGCATCCGTGACGATGCGCAAAGTCTGCCAGCCGGTTGGCACTTTATTCTCGGTGGGGACTTCAACATCCGCAGTTCGACCGAAGGCGCGTACGTCGAGTTGGTCGGTTCGCAAAGTAACAACAACGGTCGGTTCTTCGATCCGATCAAAACACCGGGCACGTGGTACAACTCTTCGTCTTTTCAGATCGTTCACACGCAGGACCCGACGGGCGCCGGCGGGATGGACGACCGTTTCGATCAGTTGCTTGTCTCGGGCGGGTTGGTCGATGGCGTGGGGCCCGACTATATCGGCAATCCCAACGTTGCGTACTCGACGTCGACGTGGAACGACCCGAACCACAGCTATCGATGCTGGGGCAATGATGGGACGACGTTCAACCTTGCGATCAAGACCACCGGTAACACCATGGTTGGTCCGACCATCGCACAGGCGCTGAAAGATTCCGCACTGAATGGCGGGCACCTTCCGGTGTTTCTCGACTTGCGCGTGCCACCGTGTGTGGCCGACATCGATTGCGACGGTTCGATTGATGAAACGGACATCGCCGGGTTGGCCGACTGCCTCGATGGTCCGGACGTGACGCCCGACGCTTCGCCAACGTATCTGACGGCTGAATGCCTTGATGCGTTCGATGCCGATGATGACGGTGACGTGGATCTGCGCGACTTCGACGTTTTCGCCAGCGTTCTTGCCAACTGATTTCGTAGGGTGGCCCGTGCCCACCGCAGTTTGCATGCCAACGACATGGTGGGCACGGCCCACCCTACGCATTGGCTTCGATGAACCATACTACAGCAATGGCGACACCAATCGGGCGAGGCCCAATACGATCGTTTCCCGAAACGACCATTTGTTGATCGCCCTTGATTGAATACGCTCGGCTTTGGTTATGAGTCGATCAAAGTCCCCACGCAGGTTCGTCGCCAACTTGTCGTCATAGAGGACGGACGTGACCTCCAGGTTGATCCGGAAGCTGCGTTGGTCCATGTTGGCTGACCCGACCATTCCCCATGAGTCATCGATGATGACGACCTTGGAATGCAGCAGCGCCTTGTGATACTCGTAAATCTCCACCCCGGCTTCGATCAACTCTTCGTAGAAACTTCGTCCCGCCCACAACGTCAGCCAATGGTTTGAAAATGACGGGATCAGGAGTTGCACGCGCAGCCCGCGATAGGCGGCAGACTGAAGGGCGACGATCATCGTCGTGTCGGGCGCGAAGTATGGCGTGATGATCGCGACGCTATCCTGTGCTCCGGTCACCGACGACAGCAGCAAGTGGTGCATCGTGCGGGCGTTGCTATCGGGGCCCGACGCGATGACCTGCACGATCTGATCGCCTTTCGCCTCCACTCGCGGAAAGCATTCCGAGCTGACGAGTTTCTCTTTCGTGGCGTAGTGCCAGTCTTCAACGAAGATTTCCTGCAAGTGATGGACAGCCGGTCCGGTGATCCGCATGTGCGTGTCGCGCCATGGACCAAACTTGGCCAGGCGTCCGCGATATTCGTCGCCGATATTCTGGCTGCCGGTGAAACCGACGACGCCATCGACGACGACGATCTTGCGATGGTTGCGGAGGTTCACGCGCCATCGTCCGCGCCACGGAACGACCGGGTCAAAGAGCGACAGCTTCACGCCGCCTTCGATAAACGATCGGCGAAACGCCCTGGGCCAATTCCAGCATCCGATGTAGTCGACGAGCAAGCGAACGGTCACGCCTTCCTTGACCTTGCGGACCAGAAGGTCGCGAAGCGATTGACCAGTCTCGTCCGGTTGAAAAATGTAGTACTCAAGATGGACGTGATGCTTGGCTTGTTCGATCGCCTCCATGATGGCGAGGAAGTTTTCTTCGTCTTCGTGATAGATTGCCACATCGTTCCCAGAGGTCGGCAGGTGACCGCTGAGTCGCGTGGCGATGCGGATGAGCGACTCGGCGCTGTGCTTCGTCCCCTTCTGACCGTGGACCGATTCGAGGTTTTCAATGGAACGGGAAAGTGACGGCTGAAGTCGCTTGCGATGACGGCGCAGCTTCCGACGTTTCCGCTCGATGCGAAGTTCGCCGGCCATCAAGAAAAAGATCAACCCCAAGACCGGAAGAAGCAGCAGCGTCAGGATCCAAACGAGCATGGACCGTGGCTCACGCTGGCGTTGCAGGACCACAACGATCGCGCCCGCGACCAGGATAAAGTCGATTACTGACAGAATGGTTAGGAACGTGGTCCAAGACATTTGATACGCGAATCTCCGCCCGGGTGGTTTTCGATCATTATAGGGTCGATTGAACCAATGCAATGCGCTCACTTTACTTTGTCAGAACCACTGGACGGTGGGTCGGGCTTCGCTACGATCTCGTGATATGCCACTGATTGTTCGCAATATCGTTCTCAGGCTTGACGAGCCCGAAGAGATTCTTCTTGAGCGAGTCGCTTCGCGCCTGGGCCTGCCCGTCACCGGGATTCTTCATCACGCGGTATTGAAACGGTCGCTTGACGCTCGAAAGCGCGACGATATCAACTTCGTGTACACCGTCGAGCTAGCCCTTGCCGGTGGAGACGTTGACGAAGAACGTTGCATCCGCAGGCGTCATGGGCGCGGTATCGAAAAGATCACCCCCAAGCCGTCAACAATCCCCGAATCGGGAGAGACGCCGCTGGCGAATCGCCCATTGATCGTTGGATTCGGACCGGCTGGCATGTTCGCAGCCTTGCGGTTGGCAGAGATGGGTTACTGCCCGATCGTGCTCGAAAGGGGGCGACCGGTTCGCGCGCGGCACAAGGACATCATGCAGACGTTCTATCGCGAACGTCAGTTCAACCCGGAATCCAATCTGCTCTACGGCGAAGGCGGCGCGGGCACCTATAGCGATGGCAAAGTCTATACGCGCGTGTCCGATCCTGCCGTCCGCGAAGTGCTTGCGATGTTCGTGCGCTTTGGAGCCGACCCCGACCTGCTCGTCGACGCCAAGCCGCACATCGGCAGCGATCGCCTGCCCACGATCTGTCGCCACATTCGCGAACACATCGAACGACTCGGCGGCGAAGTTCGCTTTGAAAGTCGGTTGGATGAATTGGGCATCGATGACGGCGCGGTACGTCGCGTGACGATCAACGGAAAGGCCGAATCGTGCGGGCCGGTGCTGCTGGGGATCGGGCATTCGGCGCGTGATACGTTTGCGATGCTCCAGCGCGTGGGCGTGCTGCTTGAATCGCGGCCATTCCAGTTTGGTGTACGCATCGAACATCCGCAGGCGATGGTTAACCGTTGGCAGTACGGTGCTCAAGCCGAGAACCCGCGCTTGCCCGTCGCCGATTATCACTTGGTTGCGAAAGGGGCCGCGGGAAGTTGCGGCGATGTGTACAGCTTCTGCATGTGCCCGGGTGGGATGATTCTGCCGACGAACGAATGCGCCGGACTTGTCGCGACGAATGGTGCGAGTCGCGCGTCGCGTTCGGGCGAGTT
Source organism: Phycisphaerales bacterium UBA1845 (assembly GCA_002338715.1). Taxonomy (GTDB): domain Bacteria; phylum Planctomycetota; class Phycisphaerae; order UBA1845; family UBA1845; genus UBA1845. The sequence goes on from DDIR01000118.1 coordinate 29,087, forward strand.
CGCCAACAGTGGGTTCGTGGTGACGCTGGACCCATCTGCTTTTGGAAACGATCCGCTGGCCGGTCTGGATTTTCAACGAAAGTGGGAACGGGCAGCGTTTGAAGCCACGGGCGGTTCGTACGAAGTGCCGGCGCAGCGTTGCGCGGATTTTCTTTCGGGCCGATCGTCCGATGGGCAACTTCGGACCAGCTATCCGTTGGGTGGCAAATGGTGCGCGATGAAAGACGTGTTGCCCGACGTGATTTTGGAGGCGCTCAAGAAAGCCCTGCCCATTCTGGATCGAAAAATGCCTGGTTTTGCAGGCCAGGATGGTCTGATTACCGCGCCGGAAAGTCGTGCGAGTGCGCCGGTGCGGATCGCGCGGGATCATCAGACGCGTCAATCGCTTGCGGTCAAAGAACTCTATCCAATCGGCGAGGGGGCTGGGTACGCAGGTGGTATCGTCAGCGCCGCGATCGATGGCATTCGTTCTGCCGACGAGATCATCAAGCGCCATCGCCCCGTCAAGTCATAAGCCACACGATCGATTATTTTCAATTGCTGCCCAAGACGTTTTTCACCACCTCGACAACCCGATCGTGAATCGCGCCGCTTGTTGCGATGACGCCTTTGTTTTCGCTGAGCGTTGACCCCCGCGAAAAGTCCAGCGCTTTACCATTCACGTCGGTGACGGTTCCGCCCGATTCGGTGACGATGATCGCGCCGGCTGCGTGGTCCCAGATGCGTTCCTGATAACCCGGGCGCGTGGGCAGACGCAGGTAGACGTCCGCATCGCCGCGGGCGACGACCGCGTACTTGCATTGGCTGTCGATGCGCACGGGGTTGGTTGCGATGCCCAATTGCGTTGAAACTTGCGCGCTCGATGAATGATCGCTGTGCCCCGTTTCGACGGATTCGCAAACGATCGCCTCGGTGGTCTGTTCGATCTTGCGGGTTTGGATTGCATGGGGCGTGCTTCCATCGAGCGACATGATTTGTGCGCCGGCGCCTTGAGCCGCGGCTAGGATGCAACCCGCTGGTGATGCGTCACCGCTCATCGATAGGTTCGGGCAGCCGAGCACGCCCGCGACCACTTCGCCGTCTTCGATCAGTGCGAGGGCGATCGCGTATTGCTCGCGGCGAAGGAATCCCTTGGTGCCGTCGATCGGATCGAGTGTCCAGAAGCGCGACTTGCTTCCGCCGCCGTGCGAGGCCCGATCGATCAATCCAATGACGTCGTCTGCCGCGATTTTCGGTTCGACGGCTGTCACCCGTTCGATGACTTTCTGGATGATGGGTTTCGCGGCATCGGAATGAAGTTCGTCGGAGCTTTCTTCGCCCATCAGCGGGTCGTTGGGGAACGCGTGTTGAAGGGAGCGGCTGATCAATGCCTGCACGCCGTAGTCGGCGACGGTCACCGGTGATCGATCCTGCTTGGCCAATGCGTCTTGCGGGGCGAGTTCGTTTTGCACGTCAATCGCGAGACGGGCGGCTTGGGCGACGGCTGAGATGGCGAATTGAAGCTCTTTCTGACGGTCCATCAAACGACTCCTTGCTGCAAAGAAACCTGCGATCCGTGGGGCCCAAGGAGCATCATCGGGGGTTCTCGGGGCAATTCAAGTGCTGATGAACCGAAACAGGTGTCTGTCGGAACATCTTGTCAATAAGGTGGTTACGGCTGCTATTGCGGATTCATTAAGATTATCACACCGAGATACTCAGGGATGAAATCGCCCAGCCGTCCCGCTATACTGGGGAAGTCCGTGCAACGCGGGCAAGTCCGGTGCTGCCGAGTCAGGACCGGATCGGGAGAGAAACAGTGGAGAGGAGAGAGGCGATTCCATGCGCATAAAATCTACCCTGACCTTGGCGCTTGCGCTGTTGGCGTACGCGCCGATTGCTCGCGCCGGTGCGATCTTTAGCGAGTTCGTTGTCTTTGGCGACAGCCTGTCTGATAACGGAAACTTGTTCGCCGAGACCGGCGAGACGACGCCAGCCAGCCCGCCATATTTTGAAGGGCGCTTTTCGAACGGTCCCGTGTGGGCGGAGAACCTTGCGCCGCTGCTCGGTGCGAACGGTGCCGCGTTTCAGGACTTTGCCAGAGGGACAGCCACGACGCTGGAAGTCCTCAACGATCAAGTGACACCATTTGTCAGTGGCGGTGGTGTGGATGCGACCGGTTTGTATGCATTGTGGGCGGGTCCGGATGACTTTCTTGATTTGCAAAGTGGCGGCGATCCGCAGGTGTTGATCGAGGCAGCCGTCGCGCACATCTCATCGTCAATTTCGGCGCTCGCGGGGGCTGGGGCGCAGAACATTCTCGTCGGGAATATGCCCAATTTGGGCACGACGCCGCTCGCAATCTCCGGCGGACCGCTGGTTGTTGTCGGTGCAACGGCGCTGACGACGGCGTTCAATGCGGCACTCGATGCCGAACTCGCATCGTTGGAGTCTGGCCTCGGCATCGACTTGATGCTGCTCGATGCGTTCGCCTTTGGTGAAGCGCAAATCGCCGGTTCACCCGGTAATGGCTTGACCAATGTCGATACGGCATTCTTGAACGCGACGCCGTTTGGCCCGCTGAATCCTGATGAGTTTCTGTTCTTCGATGAAGTGCACCCGACGGCAGAAGCGCATCGCCGCCTCGCGGATTTTGCGTTCAATATCGTCGTGCCGGAACCGGCATCGATCGGCTTGATGGCAGGGGGGATGCTGCTGGTGCTTCGCAGGAAGCGCGATTAATCCGTGCCACTGCTCTGTGAGCAGTGAGGTGCGCCAACGACCTAAAGATAATTGCTTTGCACCGCGTCGCTCTGGCTTGGGGGTTGGCGCGGTGTTTTCTTTTGGCACTGCTCACAGAGCAGTGGCACCGGTTTGCTTGGAGTGAAGGATCTCGTTTTCCCCTGGATTCCCGCCTGCGCGGGAATGACGGCGGTTAGCCTTCGAACTTGCGAATGACCAGCGTGTCGTTTTGGCCGCCGAAACCGAAGCTGTTTGACAGCGCGGTTTTGACGTCGGCTTTTCTGGGTTCGTTGGGAATGTAATCCAGATCGCAATTCGGATCGGGGGTCTGATAGTTCATCGTCGGCGGAAGGATGCCGTCGCGAAGAGCCAGCACGCATGTGATCAACTCCGTCGCGCCGGCGGCTGCGATGAGATGACCCATCATGCTTTTGATGCTGCTGACCGGAGGAGCCGACTTGGCATCGCCGAAGAGCGTGCGGATGGCCAGCGTTTCGATCTTGTCGTTTTCTTCCGTGCTGGTGCCGTGGGCGTTGATGTAGTCGATGTCGGACGGTTGCAGGCCCGCATCTTCAACAGCCAGTTTCATCGCCGCGACCGCACCGCGCCCTTGATCGTGGATGTCGGTGATGCGGAAGGCGTCGGCTGTCGAACCATAGCCAGCCACCTCGGCTAGGATCTTCGCACCGCGGGCACGGGCGTGTTCGAGTTCTTCGAGAATCACAATCGCAGCCCCTTCGCCCAAGACGAATCCATCGCGGGTGCGGTCGAACGGACGCGATGCCGTCTGGACTGAGTCGTTGCGCGTGGAGAGGGCAGTGAGCCGGTTGAAACCGGTAACACCCAGCGGATGGATCATGCTGTGGGCTCCGCCGGAAATCATCACGTCGGCATCGCCGCGGCGGATGATGCTCGTCGCTTCACCGATCGCCTGGGTGCTGGCCGCACATGCGGTGAGCGTGTTAAAGCTCGGACCTTCGACACCGAGCAGCACCGCGACATGACTGGCGGCTAGGTTCGGATCCTGCTCCAACTCCATCATGTGGGTCAGGCGTTCGCGGGCGACTTCCGCCCACTTCACCGAATTGAGGCTTCCACCGTCTTCGGTTTCCCAACCACCGATCGCCGCGGCGGCTACGCTTTCAAAATCAAGCGGACCTTCGCCGCCACCGAGGTACACACCGACGCGCGTGGTGTCGAGTGATTCAAAGCCATTCAAACCGGCGCTTTGCCAGGCATTCTTGGCCGCAACCAGCGCGAACTTGGAATTCAAGCTGGCGGTTTCGTGGCGCTTGGCCAACTCGTCGCCAAGCAGCGCTGCGAAGTCGAAGTCTTTGACCTGCGACGAAAACTGTGACGGAAACGTGGACGCGTCAAAGTGCGTTGTCTTGGCTACGCCGCTGTCGCCAGCAAGCAGGCGCTTCCACACGGTTTCGATTTCGTGTCCCAGCGGAGTAACCCAGCCGATGCCGGTGATGACGGTGCGCCGTCTTGATTGAGGTTGATTGCTCATGCTTCGTACCTCCGTAGCACGACGGCTGCGGTTTGCGCTCCGCTGAGTGAATATGCGTGACTGACGGCGACATCGATGCGTGCGTCGACCGGATCACTTTCGGCGAACTGCAAGAGGCCACCGGTCTGAGCCGACGATGCATTCTTCGATGGCGGGATTGTGTTGTGGTGCATGGCCATCGTTGTGGCCGCCAGATCGATCGAACCGCAACCCGCGCCGCCCATCCCGACCGCGCCTTTGTTGGCGATTGCGGGGATGTTCTTTCGATCGCCGAATGCGGTGCGGATGCCGGCCAACTCGCCTTCGTCGTAGCGATTGATGCCCGTTCCCATCGTGCAGAGCAGGTTCACCTGATCGGGCGACAGGTCGGCATCGGCGAGTGCGTTTTTGATCGCAAGCGACAGCGCCCGACCCGACGGATCGGGTTCGTGCCAACTGGTGATTTTCGATGCGGCGCCAAATCCGGCGACTTCGCAGTAAATCCGTGCGCCGCGGGCCTTCGCTGACTCAAGCTCCTCAAGAATCAGCAAGCCTCCGCCTTCACCTGCGACCATGCCGTCGGTGTCTGGGCCAAAGGGCTTGCACGCTTGATCGGGCGTGTCGTCGTGTCCGCTGACGAGACGTCCCATGACCTGCTGACGCATGACGCTCATCGGGTTCATCTTGCTTTCAGCGCCGCCGCAGATGCAGACGTCAGCCGCCCCTCTTGCGATGGTGCGGTACGCTTCACCGATGGCGAGATGACTGCTGGCTTCACCACAGGTGATGGTGTTGGACGGGGCTTGGGCGTCGTGCACGATCGTGACATGGCAGCCCAGCATGTTTGGCAGGAACTTGAGCAACCATAGCGGGGTGAGCGTGGTCATGCCTTCCTGACCCCATTGCTTGAAATCGAATTCGAGCGTGTCGTGGTTGCCGCTGGTTTGCAATGAGCCGGCCAACTCCTGAATGTCTGCACAGATGAGGCCCGCGCCGATGTTTGCGCCGAAGCGCGTGGGGCAGATGGTCACGGGTCCTTCGGATTCGCCGCGATCGATGATGCACTTGGTCACGAGTCCGGCGTCTTTGACGGCTTCGTATGCGCAGGCGACCGCGAGTTCGATGTCGCGTGCCATGACTTTGACACTTTTGCGATAGTTCTTGGGGATGTAGTCACGGGTCTTGAGTTCGGGAACTTCGGCGCCGAGGACCGAATCGAAACCGCCGGGGTCGTAGGCTTCGATTCTTCGGATGCCGCTTTTTCCGCTGGTGAGACCATCCCAAAGCGACTCAACGCCGACACCGAATGGTGTGGCGACGCCGCAACCTGTGATGACGACTCGTCTTTCGTTGGCCATGAACCGGTCCTTATTTCCCACCGGCATGGATGCGGTAGTTGTCTAGAAGGCTCATAAACTGATCGTTAAATACGAAGTTGTGCTCGGGGAGATTGAGGTCTTTTGAGGCCTGATCCGCGTGCGAGAACATAAGGGATATCTTACCGATTTCGCGGTCATTTCGATAGACCGTCCCCTGGATGGTGGCGGCTGCTTCCTCGATGATTTCGACCTGAGCGTCGTAGGCGACCTGGTCACCGGGCACGCAATAGTCGGAAAACTCGGCTTTTCGGATTTTGGCGAGGATGACTTTTTCGCGGAAATCGCAGGCTTCACCGACCAAAATGCCGGCAGTCTGGGCCATCCCTTCGATCATCAGGCTTGGTGGGAGGACGGGATAACCGGGAAAGTGGTCGTGCAGATGCTCTTCGGCGAGGGTGACATTCTTGACGGCCCGGGCGCGTTTCTTCGATTCAAAATGTGTGAACGCGTCAATCCAAATCCAGCGCATTACCGAGTCACCGCATCTTCGAGTTTAAGGTCGGAAGTCATACAACAGGACGAATTGTAGCCCGTGCCAAATGAAAAGGCACATGGCAGCTCAATCACCGTAGGGGCGCAACAATTTGAACGACTCATGCGCCCCGGCGCTGCGAACAAACAAAACTATGCAGCGAGCTTCAATTCGACGTACTTGACAATCGTGCCAACGGTGAAGAGGTCGGGCATGCGCGAAACGTCTGGGTTTTCGTCGAGGCTGCTGAGGTCTGCGTGGGGCATGGCCTCTTTGAGCTTGGCGATGCCGAGTTCCGTCAGGTTGCCGCCTTCCACGTATTCCGGGTTTTGCAGCAAGTCCACCTGGAACAATTCACCGCTGGGAATCTTGATTGAGAAATCCTTTTCGAGGCGAAAGACGATATCCAGAAAGTCGATGCTTTCGGCTCCCAAGTCATTGGTCAGGGTGGCTGACTCGCTGACTTCGTCATCGTCCACACCCAGCGCTTCAACGAGCACGTCTTTGACTCGGTTGAATATCTCGTCACGGCTCAAAGCCATCGTCGATTACCTCCTGCTGCCTACTGCACTTGCATCATCTGTGGTGGCATCTCATTCCTCAAGATGCCCGTCAATTTCATACGTGAAACACATCGTGCTACGGTCTTACATGGCAACAACTTCATGCCTGCTGCAGAGTCGCACCGATGGGTGCATCATACAGAATCTTAAAATGCTCACGAGCCCGTTCGACGATCTTGGAATCCAGTTCCGCGAACTCGGCATTTTTTTCGGAAAGATTGTAGTGTCGCAGTGAGAAACGGCCCTTGACCACTTCGATGCCGTTGCAATATCCCACACCCGCGAAGTCACTCTCGCCCGGCGCCAATCGGCGACAAGTTACCTGGGTTTCCAATATATGCCCAGGCTTCAAGAAGCTCTTGTATGTAACGTTTTTTGCCTCTGCCAGCAAGATCATGCTGTGGGCAAAGTCTTCGCTGGCGCGGACCAACCAAGCAGCCGCCTCCGCCAACGATTCCAACATGAACACACCGGGCAGGATCGGAAACGATGGAAAATGATCGGCAAGGTACTCTTCTGCCAGCGAGACCGCTTTGACGGCTTGGATGTGCTTACCCGCCTCAATCTCTGTAATTCGATCAACCAGGCAGAATTTCACGGTTGTTTCGTAACCTCAAGAATCGTATGGGGTTGCGGAATTCGACCCGTTGGCCGGCTTCGACTGCGCCAATGCGTCAGCCAATGTCCCTGAC
>DDIR01000078.1 GCA_002338715.1 Phycisphaerales bacterium UBA1845
ATCACAAATGCAGGCCCATATCGACACGTTATCAGAGGCATGGGCTGATGCCAAAATGCAACGTCGCCAGCCGCCAACGTCCCGTGAACGAAACATCCCGCTACGATCGTCACCGGCCGAACATCCCAGGGGCTGATAATCACGCCATTCAAGCCGACCCAGGCGGTGGTTTGCGTGTGACAAGCGAAAGGTCCAAGTCGCCTGGCACGTTCAATGCAGATAGAATTCACAGGCAGACTACAAAAACAGGATTTGCACATGAGGATGCAATTGGCCAGCTTAGCCCTGATGGTGATCGCCCTCTCGGGGTGCGCCCAGAACGATACCTACCTGCCGCCGCTGGTCACCATGCACCCAAACGTGATGTTCGACCCGCATCCGAACGCGATGTTGGCTGATTTGAGCAACGTCCGCAGCGATTGGCCCAGCACGGACGGGTACTATGCCAATCCAGAGAAGCTCAATTATCGTGAGCGGATCTACGACATTCAGGGCTATAACTTCCGCAATTACCGCTTCCCGATCCGCCGATTCCAGCTCACCCGGGAAGGGTCAGCCGTCCGGTAACAGGGGGCCGACCGGATTCCGGGCTTAAACCGGCTCGGACACCCCCCAAATTGACCGAAAAATCACCCTCAAAAGTGCCCCAAAACGCCCTCAAAACGCCCGGTTCGCGCCACCATTTCGGGGTGCCTGTGAAATCTGCTTGATGCCGTAACCACATTGTCGTAGTATGACTTGCGCGAATTCACAAGGCGATTACTGTTTGATATTTGTGCGTTTGATCTTTCCGGTGGCGACTCGCCAGAACGGATGTCGTATCGGCTCGTGTGGGTGTGCTCGGGGATACCCCAATGCCCCCACGGATTAGCCGCCGGAAGTTGGAGCAATCAATGGCCACGGTAACCAAAAAAGAACTGATTGATCGAATCGCTGAGGAAACCGGTGCGAAGCGGGTGCTCGTTAAGCGCATCGTGCAGAGTTTCCTCGACAACATCATCGATGAGTTGGGAAACGGTAACCGCTTGGAATTCAGAGACTTCGGTGTATTTGAATGCAAGATTCGGGCCGCCCGCCGTGCCCAGAATCCGAAGACGCTCGAACCGGTCGATGTTGCGGCCAAACGCACCGTCAAATTCAAGATTGGCCGACTGATGAAAGAACGTCTCGTGGGCGATGGTTCGCCACCGCCGGACGTCCTCGATGCCGTCGCCCCCCAGTCGCATTCAAACAACCAGTCGCGCGAGGCCTGATCGCCCCAGCCATATCCAGATTGTGTCGCAGCAGGTTTAAGGTGCCCCGCCCTTTCAGGGTGGGGGACAGATTGAACCTCTACCACACTCGGCCAGCACAACATTACCGCTGACAAACAACCCATTCGCGATCCTGATTTCCGGTCGCTTCGGACCCGTGATTTAGTTGACAGCCACCGATGCGCGTCGATGATCGATGTGATTAAGGTTACCCGGTCTTTTTGACCTTGCGGTTGTTTATCGCGATCTTAGTCCAAGCATGGTGTTTTGCTCGTCCAATTTTGACAGCACGGGCGCCGGTACTCACCTGGATTGATTTCGTTTTGCCCCTGGATTCCCGCCTGCGCGGGAATGACGACGCTGTTGCGCCGCTATGTTTGGACTCTTGGTGTTCCAGTCTGTCTCGTTCTATCAGTCCCCCACCCTGAAAGGGCGGGGCACCCGTACTCGTGGATTTTGATGCGCATCTTTGATCAACATCTGCATTCCTGGAATTCGTTTGATTGTCAAACGCAGCCGATTGACAACGTTCGGCGGGCGATCGACGTTGGCTTGGCCGGGCTGACCTTCACTGAACATTTCGACACGCATCCGACGGAGTGGGACGGATGCGTCTATGACGATGCGAAGATCGAGCGCGAGATTCTTGAACTCCGTGAACAGTTCGGTGATCAAATTTTCATCGGCAAGGGCATCGAAGTTTGCTATCAGCCCGAGCGGATGGATTTCATTCTCAAGTTTCTCGCAGCCCATTCCTTTGATGTTATCTTGCTGAGTTTGCATTGGGCGTCGGGACGGGCGGTTCATGTTCAAGATCAATTCGCGAACATGTCGTGCGACGAATACCTGCGCTTCTATCTGAAAGCGATGTGCGATTGCACCGCACACCTTGTGCAGATGAAACGCGACGGGCATCAGCCATTTCAAATCCTCGGGCACCTCGACTTCGCCAAGCGGTATGCGTTCCGTATGTTTGGATTCGACGGCCCCCTGAACGAACCCAAACCGGTCGACGCGATTCTGCAAAACTGTCTGGACGCGGGGATTGTTCCGGAGATCAACACGTCAACGCTGCGGCAGGGCCTTTCGTCTCCCATGCCGGGGATGGAAGTCGTGCAGCGCTATGCGGAACTTGGTGGGACGATGATGTCGTTCGGTTCGGATTCCCATCGGGCGGAAGACATCGGAGCCGGCGCGGACCACGCGATCAAGATGATGAAAGACGCCGGTTTGACCCACCTCGCCTGCTTCGAAGAAGGCCAACTCCGTGCCACTGCTCTGTGAGCAGTGTGGGGCAAAGGATGCCCATCGCCTTCTGCACTGCTCACAGAGCAGTGGCACGTCTTCTTATCGATAATCTTCCTATCAATAATCGTGTTAGTCGAAGTGTGCTGCGTTTCTTGGACGGACGGGTGCTCTTGGGGCTTTTTCGATTTCGATCACCATCTTGCCAAGCCGCCACAATCGAACCGTGCCCGTCGATTCGGACACGGTGATGGCGATGCTTTTGGTCGAAGCGCTGATAGCCGCGGCTGACGCATGTCGCGCGCCGAGCCCCTGTGGCAATTCGACGCCACTAGTATCGGGTCGAAGCGTCGTGCCAGCCGTTACAATCACACCGTTGCCCTTGATGAGAAACGCCCCATCGATCGCTGCGAATTCCTTGACGGTATTGCGCAAACGATCATCGAGAATGTTGCGATCCTTTTCGGCGTATCCGCGAAACGGGTTGATGATGTTTTGCTCGCTGTACTTCTGCAGTTCGCGCATGTTCCCGATCACAAACAGTGCACCGATCGGTTTGCCTTCGCGCCCTTCGTTGGCCAGCTCCAGCGCCATCGTCAACACGCGTTGAAACACAACCCTGCGAACGTGTTCGGTCAGCTTGGGTTGCCCGACCGAATCAAACAATTCATATTCCTTGCCGACCTCCATCACCACGAGCGTGTCGATCGGTTTGCCGGCCACACCGGTCAATGCCACGAATGTTTCACCGGCATCGAGCACGCGCTGACTCAGCGCCAGCACGGTGGCCATCTTGATCTGGTCCATGCGGGTCAGTTGGAAACTCGGCACGTCGAGGCGCACGATGCGCGGATCATCGAGTTTGTCAGCATGCTCTTCCGCGCCGAATACGATCACGCGAATGGGATCGGGAATGACCTCGAGCAGCCGCTTCACGTCAGGAATGGCATCGTAGCGCACGATGACGGCGACAGCATCGACCTGCTTGGCCACCACGCCGGTTGATTCAACGATGGCGTTGGCGTGGTTACGTTCCGATTTGCACATGGAGGTCGCTCTCGCGGTTGATGTTGTGACGTGCCATAGCGCGGATTATACTTGCGGCCATGAGATTAAATATGGTCATCGCGATTCTATGCCTTGTCGGGCATCCGGTGATGTTATCGGCGGATCCGCCCGGGATGTCGAGCATGGAGGCGGAATATGATCCGCTGGACATAGGCCCGACCGAGCAGCGATTCCTTACCCAACTTATCCGCCGCACCCTGGAGGCCAAGGTCGCAAACCAACCGCCCTACCACCCGGAGTACGTTCCGCCCGCCCTGATCGACACCAAAAGCCAAATGGTCGTCACCTTGCGGATCGACGGATATGCCCGGGGGATCGGCGTGTCGCTTTTGAATCCGATCGTCGAAGCCGCACAGGAGGCCGCACTGGTTGCACTGAGCAGTGCCCACAGCAGCATGGACGGCGCGACCTTTCGATTGGACGACGTTCTTATCGATGCGCAGGTGCTCGGTCGGACGAAGTCGTTTCATTCCACCCAAGGTGGTTGGATGACGCCCGGCGCGGTTGAGAATTTCATTGACCCGGGTCTTGATGGCATCGGCTTGTTTCTCGATGGCGAGCGTCGCTGGTGCACGCCGTCGGAGTTGATTGCCCGTGGCGTCAGTGTGCGGCAGGCGATCAAAACGCTGGGCAAAGAGATCACGATTGATTCGCGATCGCTGGCATTGGCGAAACTTTCAAAATTCCGCACGCTGCACTGGTGGGAAAGCGAAATCGGCGGCGAAATTCATGCGCTGCAACGGGGTATGACCTACGTCCCGATGCAGCAGGTCACGGCTGATGGGCTTGCTCAATCAATCGACCAGATCAGCGACTATCTGATCTATCGCCAGCGCCCCGATGGGACGTTCGCCTTTCGATACGATCCAGCCGCTGACTCATACGCGGCTGACGAAGACGAAATCGCGCAGTCGGGCGCGATCTGGGCACTTGCGATTCACGCGAGCGCATCGGATTCTGCCAGTGCGGAAGCGGCATTGCAGCGCAGCATCCGCGCGCGGCGCGAGTTGATGATCGATCTGCCCGACGTGGAAAACGCAGCGTTTCTGCAAACACCGGACCTCAAGAATCAACTCGGTGCAACCGCGCAGTTCTGCCTCGCACTCGCCGACGCGCCCAATCCGAAATTGACGGCCAACATTCGCGAGCAATTGGCCAACGCGATCATCTGGCTACAGAACCCCAATGGCCGCTTCATCACGACTTTTCCGCCCAATCGCGATCTCGAGGGTGAAGACGTCGCACCCGGACAAGCGGTTCTGGCGTTGGTTCGATGCTATGAACTGAATCCGACGCAGAAACTTCTCGACGCGATCGACAAGGCGTTCCCGATCTATCAGGATCGCTACGAGCGCGTCGGGTCGCCCGCGATGATTCCGTGGCACATGCAGGCCTATTCGCGGATGGCTCGATTGACCAAGCAGAGCAAGTATCGCGACTTCGCCTTCAGGATGGCCGACCAGGTCTGCGACCATCAGATCGTTTCAAACAATCGCGATGCGAGAATGCTCGTCGGGGCGATCGCTGCGCCCGGTATTCTTCCCGCGAACGCTGCGACGGCTGCAATGCTCAGCGGTCTGACCGAAGCCGCGAAACTCGCCAAGGAAACCGGCGACACGAAGCGATACGATCGGTACACCGAAGCATGCAGGTTGGCGGCTCGGTTTGTCATGCAGTTGCAGGTCCGCAAGGAAGAATGCTTCTTCGTCCGCAGCCAGCCCGACACGGTCAACGGCATTCGTACGTCACCGATCGACTGGCGCATCCGGATCGACAACTGCCAACACGCACTCATCGGATTAACCAAAGCCCGTCAGACTCTATTTGCTAATCCATCGTGACCGACACCGAACACACCAAGGCCCCGAGTTTCGCCAATTCGCAGGGAATGCGCGTGTTGGCCGTGTTTGCGCTCTTGGTGGCGATGATGGTCGCCTTCAAAGCCCCATATGCGTTGGTCTTGTGGTCGCTTGACGGCGCGGTGGCATTGCTGATTCTCATCACGGCGACATGCGCGGGGCTTGGGATCGTGCGATTGCTTCACCTGAGTGTCACGGGTTGGCACTTTCAGATCGCGCTGTCAGCCGGGTTGGGGTTGGGTTGGTTGAGTTTGCTAACCTTGGCTTGCGGATGGGCGGGATTTGTTGGCGCTGGGCATCGGTACATCCTTCCCGCGATATTTCTTGCTTCGGGTGCGGTAGGCGTTCTCTTTCGCACACCCATTAGATGGCATGACCCCAGCCCGCATGAACAGCCTTGGATCCGCTGGCTTGTTCTGGTGACCGCGCCGATCGCGGCGCTCATCGTGCTTAGCGCGACGCTGCCGCCCGGAGTCGCGTGGGATGAAGAAGGCAACGGGTACGATGTACTCGAATACCACCTGCAAACGCCCAAGGAATACTTCGACAACGGGCGCGTCGCATACCTGCCCCACAATGTCTACGCCTCGTTCCCCTCCAATGCGGAGATGCTGTTTCTTTTCGGCAATCAGATCATGGGCGAAACGATCGACGCCTGGCCGACCGCCAAATGCGTCAACGCCTTGATCGTGCTGCTCATCGGATTCGCGGCGTATGCGATCGGCCGGGACATGTGTGTCGGATGCGGGGTTGGGGGCGCGGTCATCGCGGGAACGTGTGGGTGGTTGGCGTATCTTGGCGGGATCGCCTATGTCGAAGGCGGCATGCTTTTGATGGGCATGCTTTCCGTCGGTTGCCTTTTGCAATTTGCCAAGTGCGACGATCGACGTGCAGCGATGCGGTGGATAATGGCGGCTGGCCTGCTGGCGGGTCTGGCGTGCGGTTTCAAATACACCGCGGTCGTGTTTATCGCGATACCGATTGCCGCGATGGTTTTTGCAATCAGTCGCCAGCCGCTCGCCCACCGCACGCAGTCTGCGCTTGTCTTCGGATTGGGATGCACGCTGACGTTCGCGCCCTGGCTGATCAAGAATATCGTCGAGACCGGCAACCCCGTGTTTCCGCTGCTGGGCAGTTGGTTCGACAGCGACATCCCCGGTTGGGGAAAGCAAGAAAGCGATCACTTCGCCGAATCGCATGTGCCGCTACCCGATGAGCAGTCCGCCGGGCAGCGACTTGGTTTGCTGTGGACGCGGATCATCGCCGATCCCGACCATCGCTTTGGCGCGGTGATGTTGGCGTTGGCGATCATGGCTTGGCCGAAGCATCGAACGCGAGTCGATGCGGCGCTGATGTTGATGCTCACGTTGCAGCTCATCGCGTGGCTAACGGTGACGCATTTGTATGCGCGGTTCGCCGTGCCGATGCTGATTCCATTGATTCTACTGGCTGGTCGAGCGACCATCAGCCGCTGCATGTCGCTGCGCAGTCCCTTCGCGATCGTGCTGTTTGTTGGGGCTGTATTGAATTCGTTCTTTGCATATCAGTTGTACGCACGACACACCGAACGCGATGGCGAGCGTTTCAACCTTGAGGGCGCGACCCACGCGTTTACGGATGGTTTGCTCGATAGCGAGGCGCATGTCGGCTACGTCAATAAGGAGTTGCCGAACGACGCATATGTGCTGTTGGTGGGCGATGCGCGGGCGTTTTATTTTCAGCGACGTTGCGACTATTGCGTGGTGTTTAATCGCAATCCGTTTGCGGAAGCGGCAGAGGATGCGTCGTCGCCGGAAGCTGTTTTGGATTGGCTTCGCACGCGGGGTTATACGCATGTGTTAGTGCATTACAGCGAGATGCAACGGCTTCGCGGGAGCTATGGGTTCTGGGAATCGATCACGCCGAGTTTGTTTGAGCAGCTTGTGGATGCGGGGTTGAAGGGTGTGGCGCAGTTTGCGGTGAATGATGGCGCTAATGTTTATGCGGTGATGTATGAAGTGCCGGCCGCCGGGTTGGATGATGGCGGTTGAATGAACTTTAGGTTTGTCAGTCCCCCACCCTCAAAGGGCGGGGCACCTTGCGCTTTTAATGTTCCTGGGTTGGGTCGATTTGCAGGTAGGGTTTGAGGACGTTCACGCCGATGTAGAACGGGATGGTGTCCAGTGCGGCGACCACCAGTTTGAAGAGGTAGCTGCTGCCAATCAGTCCCAGGATGGCTTCAAATGTCATGGTGCCCGCATACCACGATGCGCCGAAGGTGATGCAGATGACCGCGATCGAGTCGACGAGTTGGCTGATCATGGTCGAACCGTTGTTTCGCAGCCACAAGTGCTTTCCGCGCGTCAGTTTCTTCCAGAAGTGAAACAGGTACACGTCGCAGAATTGAGCGGCCATGTATGCAACCATGCTGGCCAACACCGCCCCGCGCGTGCATGAATAAATAAAATGAAACAGCTCGACATTACCACTGACGTTCTCACCGGTGTTGAGCATGACCGGAGCGGCTAGGCTGAGCGTTTGCCATTGCGGTTGGACTTTGGGATCGATGCCCGACACCCAATCGCCCAGATATAGAAATGTGATCACCAAGGCATTGAGCGCAACGCCAACCCAGACGACGAAGTTGGCTCGCTTGCGCCCATAGAATTCGCTGATGAAATCGGTGCACAGAAATGTAAGCGGATAAGGCAGGACACCGACGGCCAGCGACAGTGGACCAAGCTGAATAAACTTGGTGATACCAAGAATATTCAGCATGGTCATCGAGCCGAGAAAGATCCCGGCGAGAACGATGAAAACGCGTTCGCGGCGTTCATGCAGGTCGGGCAGTGCGTGCGTTTTTTCGAGTGGCATAATCTTGAGTCACCTGGAATCCACGCAGCATGTCGTCGATCAATCGTCCTGCCTGGCCGTAACCTCGACCGTTTCCAGCCGAATTCCATCGTCCTCGGAAGTGACCGTGACCATGGCAGACGGCTTGTACTTCTTCAGCGCCTCCGGGTTATCGAGATTCTGCCCGACGTGGCGGTTCACAACGGTCCACTGCAACAATCCGCTCACCGGCCCGAACATGGGCGGCTGCTCTGTGGCTATGTACCCAGCCTTCTCAGCCGCCATTCGCGCTTCGTAAAGCTTCAGCCCGTCATAGTAGACGATGGCAAACGCCTGCTTCGGCATCATTTTGGCCAAGCGGCGAAACTCCGGCGTTTCGGCAAGCCCGCCTTCACTTCGCCCCTCGCGGCGAATGTAGTTTTCGACGGCGCTGGTTGTCCCCATCCAGATAAACGAGCGATCGGTCAAACCCATCGAAACGCCAGCCACCGGCAAAGCCGCATCCAACACGGTCGCGCCCATCATCTCTCGCGTCGTCAACATCCCCGGTGGGATCATGGCGATGACTTTGTCGCATGCCTCCCGCGACTTGTGCCCGATCGACACAAAGAAACCATAGTTCTCAGGACCGAATGGCTTTTGAATCGACAGACTTCCAACAATCGGGCCAACCAGATGCGCGAACAGGTCTTTGCGGATGTCAAACGTCGAACCGTCAGGTTGAGGAACGACCATACCGTTTCGGATTGACTCGCCGTCAGCCGGATCGATACGGGTCGCGATCGCGATAATCTCCTCCAGCAGTTCGGACGGGTTGAGATTCATCGATCCGAATCCGGCGCAATCGCTGGTCACAGTTGCCGGTGCGGTGACTTTGCTGTTGGACATCATGAAGATCTTGCCAAGCCCTTTGGATTTGTCGCCAATCTTCATGAATCCCGAACCGCGTCCCTCAATACCGGGCGATGGTGCAAAGTCGTTCACAAAGAGCATGGGGCCAAACGTATCCACGCCAAGCGCCGAGATAACCAACTTCACTTCCTCACTCTGTTGGCCGAACATTTCGACAATACGAGGGATATCAAGGATCATTTCGATCTGCGCATCCTTGCTCAATCGCCGCTGCAATGATTTGGTGGCTTTGGATGCCGCATACGAATCTTCGGCATCGCCATTGATGGTGCGCAGCACTTTGGCAGCGGTATCTTTGCTCGACGCCAACACGACGACATCCTTGCGAAACGCAAAGACAATCTCCTCGGGGAGTTGGAACTCGCTCAGCATTCCCCGCAAGACTTCTTTTGGCACGCCACCCGGCAGATCGTCGCCGATCAGATCCACAATCTCATCGATGGTCGCTTGAAGCGGCGCTTCCTTGTTTGCTTGCACCTCATCCGAGACATCGGCATCGGGCTCGAAACGCACCCCAATGATCTCACCACCGCTAAGTTCCCTCGTGTCCTTTTTGCCACCATGATCGATGCTCTTTTGAATGATGGCATCGATTACGGTCCGCGCCTTCTCTGCATCGTCCCCCATCTCCATCATCACGGCACCGAATACTTCCGGTTCAGCCCCCTCTTCCTTCGGTGGCTGAAGCGACAGATATGCGCCGACCGCTCCATGCGGCATCACATCAAGCTGCTTGGGGCTGGCCAGGTTCAGCTTCTTTGCGGCGTATTCTTTGAGCTTCGTGTGCAGCTTGCTCCACGACTCTTTGACGTCCTTCGTTGCGGGATCATCGAAACGCATTTTGTAGTCGGCGGTCTTCTTGATTGATTCGCCCAAGTCATCGCAATCGCGAATTCCGAAGTAGATCATCGCATCCTTCGGAACCAGGGCGGACGGCTTCTTGCCCGCGGCGATGGCCACCTGGGGCACGAGCATGAGCATCGCAAGACCAAAGGCAGCCGATGCCGAAAACCGAGACTTATTCATAATGGGACTCGCTGTATTAGAGGCCATGATTTGAAATGTGCTTCACAACTATAATTATAATGACTGCCGGTCCTTCAATTCCGACCGTATCACTGCTCTGCGGTGTCACCGTCAACACTGACTAACCGGACGCGGCATTGCCTTTGCCCGGCTGAGATGCTTTCGGCAACAAAAACAACGGCGGTGAATCATCCTGCCGCGGCGGGGCTTCGAGGTATTGATACCCGCTGTTGGGGTTGTCCTGATCGTATGCGTAGGCATCGCGGTTCTTTAGAAAGTCGATGACATACGTGATCGGAATCGCGAAGTTTAATCCCTCGGCGAACAGATAACCCATGTTGGTCACGCCGATGACTTCGCCGCGTTCGTTAAAGAGCGGTCCACCGCTGTTGCCCGGGTTGATCTGGGTCGTGGTTTGTACATAGGTCAGCCCCCCTTCCGCGCGGTTCTTCTTGCTGATGATGCCGCGCGACACGGTTCGCTCCAGACCGAGCGGGTTGCCGATGGCGAATACCGGGTCGCCTTCGGTCAGTGGGCGATTCTCGGCGAGGTGCATCACGGTGATGTCGAGGTCTTTGGGAACGTCGAACTTGATCAGCGCCAAGTCGACAAACGGATTGACGGCGATGATCTGCACATCTTCGACTTTCTCGTTGCGGAACACGCCGCCGGTTTTTCGGAAAATGTGAACGGAAAGCTGCGTCTCGTTTTCGACCACGTGGAAGTTCGTGATCACGTAGCCGTCTTCATGAATGACAAAACCGCTGCCCAGGCCCGATGGCGACTTGACCATCACCACGCCTTCGCCCAACCGATCGGTCAACTCCTCCAGCGATGCGGGCGGAAGATCACCGGTGCGATAGAGGTCGTCGGTTTGTTTCACGTTGCGCGCGTATGTCGATTCCTTGGCCGCATTGGCGTCTTCGAGCTTTTCTTTTTCGATGGTTTGAATCTGTTCACGCGGGATTTTGATCACGTCGTAACCGATGTCGAGAAAGACGGCTTCTGAGGTTTCCTTAAAGAGCTTGCCTTCAAGTCGATCACCGCCCGCCAGGATCACGACATCGCCGGCCAGCACCCGACCTGATGTCAGCGCCGCGATCGCAATCAGCGCCACGCCCCACCACGCCAATGACCGCCCCAACGTTTTCGACCGCGAAGTTGCTGCAGCCTGACTTCTGATTTCATCATTCATTGCCGGCGATCTCCATATGTTTCGATCCGGTCCTTCGTCGAGATGTTCGTAACGGTAGCGAAAGACATACGCGAACCCGCGTCATCTGTCACTTTGATACAAGCTATCGGTATGATCTACTATACGCAAATTCGACCACCGGATACACACATTCGAGGTTGAAAGGTGTCGAACTTTGTCGACACCGCTTGCCCTGACCGCCCTGATTCTTAGAATGATCGATTCCTGGAATGATCGATTCGCAAAGCATGCGTACGTTCGATCGAGGCTCACTCGGCAACATCCTATTCTCCTTTGGAAGCGGAACGTATCGACCTATGACAATCGCAACTCGAAGCATTCGCGGCATCGCGACCATTTCCGTCAGGCGGCTCGGCTGGATTATGCCGACGGTCTTTTCCCTTGTGGCGATCGCCGTCGCCCCGCTGTCAGCCGTTCGCGCCGAAACCGGGTTGACTGCGGCTCAGCTCAGCGATCTGCCCAGGCATTTCGGGTTCGACCCGCTGGAAATTTTCAAGATCGAGGACGGCATCACGCAGATGCGCTTCGGCGATCTCAACAACGATGGACGCATGGACCTCGTTCTCGCCAACAACAAAAAGAGCACGATCGAAGTTCTGCTCCAGCGCGACTCGCCGCCTTCCGAAGCCGAAGCTCCAACCGAGGTCAATGATCTGGTCAACGACTGGCGCTTTGAGCGCAAACGCATCTCTGTGATTTGGGCTGTCGTCTGCCTCCAGGTGGCCGACGTCACTGGCGACGGAAACGCCGATCTGATTTTCTTTGGCGACCCGAAAGAACTCGTGGTTCTGCCCGGTCATGGCGATGGATCTTTCGGTTCGCCGGAAACGCGCAGTGTGCGCGACGGACTTGCCCTACCAAGTTCATTTGACGTCGGCGATATCAACGGCGATGGACTTGTCGACGTCACCATGCTGGCCGAGTCGGACCTGCTCATCTTCCGCCAGCGCAAAGACGGCGGGCTTGAGTATGCCGATCGATTCTCGCACGCGGTAGACAATCCGCTCGGCGTGAAACTTTCCGATCTCAATGGCGACGGTCGACTCGATCTCGTCATCTTCACATCGGATGAGGAATATCCCCTGTGGACGCGGCAGCAGGATTCGCTCGGGCATCTTGGTCCGGTGAATCGCTTGAAGCTGCCGGGGCTGCGCAGCGTGTGCATCGCCCGGTGCCTCGATCGAAAAGCCGAAGACCTCTTCGGTGTCGAGCGGGTGTCGGGTCGACTCAAGCGATGGCGTTTCGGTTTGGATGCGGATGCCGATCCGAAAGACAACGCGGCTGTCCTGTACCATCCGATCCCCGCGAAGTCCGATTCGCCAACGTTGCCATTGGCTGTCGGTGATGTGACCGGTGATGGGCTCGATGACTTGATGACCGCCAACATCGACGCGGCTCAGATCATTCTGTTCGAGCAGAAGAAGGATCTTGGACTGCTGCCACCGAAGATGTTTGGCGGACAGACCAAGATGCGCGGCGCCCGCGGTTATGATGCCGACGGCGACGGCAAGTGCGAATTGTACGTGGTGAGTTCCAACGAAGATTCGATCGCCGTCAGCCGCTACGAAGGCGACCGCCTTTCATTTCCGAAATCGATTCCGGTGGTTGGCAAGCCCTTCGCCTTTGACATTGGAAAGCTGCAGGAAGGTGCGGGCCCGAAACTCGCGTACGTCTCGCGCAACGATGATTCCGAATACCATCTCTACATTGGCGAACTTGATGGCAGCAAACCCAAAGGTGACGACGCCGATGATAAAGAAGCTGAAAAGTTCGCCGTCGAGTTGGAAGATATCGACGAGCCCCCCACGGCTGTTCGGTTGGCTGACGTCAATCGCGACGGCCGCATGGACGTGCTGATCTTCTCGTCGTACGCCCCGCTGATCGCCTGCCTGCAAAACGAAGACGGAACATTTTCTGCCGCCTCGAAAGAGTCGGGGACGCAGACTGGATTGGTCAAGCAGGCAAAGATCGAAGGATACGCCTACGCGGATACCGATGGCGACGGTGTTGGCGAAGTCTTGCTGGCGCAAAAGCAATTCGTCCGGGCGCTTCGCATCAATGAGCAAGGCGCGTGGGAAACTGTCGACCAATACAACGCACCCGGCAGCGACGCCAACATCACCGGAATCGCCACCATCAACGTGAAGAATCAAAAGCGCCCGAGCCTGGCGATGTATGACCGTCAGAGTCGCGAAGTGCACATCTTCAAACCCGATGCGGGCACGACCTACACGCTGGATCAATCGATCCCCGTCGGGTTGTTTGACTTGCAGGCGATGCAGGCGACGAATCTGAGCGGTAAGGACCAGATCGAAGTTCTGCTAGCCGACAAACAGCGCATCGCCCGCGTGCTCCCCGAGACGCCGGCACCTCAGGCGATCGAAACCGGCGTGTATGAATCGTCGATCAAGGACGCTCGGCTGGCTCGGATCGCGGTTGGCGATCTCAATCACGACGACCGCACGGATGTGGTGGTGGTCGATCATAAGGATCATGCCGTCGAGATTCTGACCTTCGGGCCCGACGATGAACTCGTCCGTGCCAACAAATTTCGCGTGTTTGCCCGCAAGCAATTCCACCGCGACGGTAACACGATACCTCAGCCGCACTGGGTGGATATCGTGGATTTGACCAACGACGGGTTCGACGATCTCGTGATGATCTCGCAGGACCGGATTTTGCTGTATCCGTCCCAATAAATTCGACCAATCTGGATCACCAGCCGCGGCTCCAATGGGCGAATTCGGACGCAACGAACCCAGCCGATCAGATTGACAGGAATCGCCAATCTGAATAGCATCCGTCAGACCCTTCCGGCCAACTCCGGAATGGCCCAATTCAATCCCGCGAAGTAAAGC
The DNA here is from genome assembly GCA_002338715.1 of Phycisphaerales bacterium UBA1845. Taxonomy (GTDB): domain Bacteria; phylum Planctomycetota; class Phycisphaerae; order UBA1845; family UBA1845; genus UBA1845. The sequence goes on from DDIR01000078.1 coordinate 14,270, forward strand.
CACGGGGCGTGGCTCAGCCTGGTAGAGCGCTGCGTTCGGGACGCAGAGGTCGGAGGTTCAAATCCTCTCGCCCCGATTCACCTTTGTGATCGAAATGCCCTCTATTTGGCTTTCGACACTATCGCCCGCGACGTTGCGGGCTTTCTTTTTGCCTATCATATCCCCGCACTGCGTGGGATTCTCGCGATTCCCTGACTTTTCCTTTCCTTGGGGTTCCAAGGGCGGTATTGCTCCACGCCCGTTGTCGTCCACATGGTCCTCTCCAAACGGCGGCACTGGGAGTTGGTTCTCATCGAAGGTAATCACGCCACCGACGAGCTTTTGGACCCGGCGTTTCTTGCCCTTAACCCCCTCGGCGAATTCGAGTCCAAGCCATAGGTTCAGCTTGCGCAACAGCACCGCAAATTCGCGTCTTGCCGGCAAATCAGATGTAACCGTTTCCAGTTGGTTCAGTAGCGCCATGGCGGCTTGAATCTCGTGCTCTGGATCAGTCGGTGCGGTCGGTGCCTTTTGTCGTTCATCTGCGAGTCGGCGTTGCAGGTTTTTCGACTCCGTCTTCAACGACTTCAAGACGCTCTCGACATCGCTGACAAGATCTTCCTGAACGGTCGCCAGCCGATAAGCGGCCGTGCTGATTTGAGATTCGCACTCGGCCACTGCGCGTTCGAGTTCCATGACTGCTTTGGTGTACACATCTATTGCGACCGAGTTGGCATCATCACGAATCCTCTTGCGCAAGGATTCCTCGATTCGCACCAGTCCGCCGTGGGATGCGATGATCTGGCGCAGTGTACTCAGAACAAAGGTCACGGCAGCTTCAGAATCTACGGAATTGCTCTTGCACTGACTGGCATTGGTTTTCATGTAGCGGCCGCATGTAAGAATCTGGCGCTTACCATGTTGGCGGCTGTACATCGGATGACCGCAGCCATCCGTCAAGTCAATGGCTCGACCACTCAGCGGTGCACGTCCCAGGTCCTTAGCCCGTGGAATGCCGCGTTGAGAACGTCCTCGCTGATGTCGTTCCCGCTGGATGCGTTGCCATTTCTCTTCATCGTAAAGGCTTTCGTACGGCAGCGAGGCAGAGATCACTCGGGACGCATCATTGCGAATTGTCCGAACGCTTCGATCGACCCGACGGTCGTCCTCATCGAGCGGGCGTATGCCATCATTATCCAGTCGTCGATGGCGACCTTCGGATCGTCGACCGTAATCCAAGACTCCCAGAATGGCTCGGTTTTCGATCAAGGATTTGATTGTGTTGGGGTGCCATTTGCCGCTCACTTTGTGCAGAATCCCGTGATCGCGACGGGTCTTGCCCGCGTCGGGTGATGGGATTCCCTCTTTGTCGAGTTGTGTTGCGATGCGCTTGTTGCCCCATTCCATGTCTGCGAGATCAAGAATGCGTATCCACACCGCAATCTTGTGCCACTCGTGGGGAACGATCGTGACATGGCAACCATCTTGTTGAACACGGCGGCCTTGCTCAAGAATCTCCGTATCACCGTTCGGCTTGAGGAGGGCTCGTGCAAATCCATATGGCGCAGACCCACCATTCCAATACCCCCTAATGGCGAGTCCCCGCTGGGCGAGTAGCACCCGCTCGGCGAGCTGCTTCAAGAAATTTCCGCTTTCGTGATAGTCAATAAGCGACATGATGTTCGAAGCCACGTCGGTTTCGCCCGTGGCTGATGCGGGGATCGTTCGATTGGCAAATACAATGGTGATGCCAGCCTCCGTGAGCTTGCGTTCAATGACCATCGCAGCGACCGGATCGTCTGGTCGCGCAAACCGATCGCGCTTGTTAATGAACACATGGGAAATCGTTGTATCGTTGATCGCATCCTCGATGAATTTCACAAAGCCTGGACGATTGAGGTCGTCGCCAAACTCCGCATCATCAAAGCGCAGGCTGAGCGACTCATTCGCGCCACGACGTCTCGCATCCTCAAAGCTATTCCAACGGGCTCGCACAGCGATGCCCATCTGCTTGGTCGTCCGTTCAAACCACTCAAACTGCATTTTGAACGAGTTGGGTTGGTCGTCTGAGCTTCGACGCAGATAGCAGTCCGTGGTGAAACTCTTCA
>DDIR01000038.1 GCA_002338715.1 Phycisphaerales bacterium UBA1845
GGCTGGGCAGCTATTGCCCCCACCGCCGGCCATGTTCACCTTCTCGGACAATTCCGATCCAGCTTTGAACCTCACGACATTCTTCGCCGCGATTTTGATCTCCTTGCCGGTCTGCGGATTGCGACCAGTGCGCGCCGCCCGCTTTGAAATTGAGGCGGTCTCGACCATGCTGAGTTGATCCCACTTGGCCAACCCGCCACTCGTCGCGATGGCGTCGATCAATTCGCCCTTGTTCATGAATCCGAATGGATCGGAATTCGTCCAGGGGTTGTTGCCCCCATAGGTGTATGCATTTCCGCCATTGAGACTATCCGCCCACGCGCCGAGTGGATCACGCGTGATAAACCTTCCAGAAATGGGGTCGAGGTAGCGGTTGCGGTTGTAGTACAGTCCTGTCGCCTCATCATACCGGCGGCCCGTGAACAGGTACGGATTCCGCACGAGCGACGCGGGGATCGAAACGCCAGCCGTATCGAAGAATTCCGGCTCGCCGAAATCCTGGTACTCGTACCGTTCGACAACGAACCCACCGGCGTCGGTCAAGGCCATCACGTTGCCCATGTCATCGGTGTGATAATAAAAGTCAACCGCACCCCGCTGCATCTGAATCAATTCATCGAGCCCGCCACCGTAGACGAATGTTGCGGTATTCCCCGTGTTGTCGGATTCTTCGATGACGTGGTATCCGTCGTAGAAGTAGTTCGTCTGCAACGTGAAGATCGCCGTGTTTTCCTTCGTCGTGATGCGGCGATCGAGCGCATCGTATGCGTATGTTGAAATCGTTCCGGTTGTCGGATCGTTGTGCGTGATCAGGCGATCCTTGTAGTCGTAGTCCATCACGATCGGCGGTCCACCGGCACCACGTTCGATCATGTTGCCGTTTTGATCGTAAATACGCCCATCGCAACCGGTGCCCGAGTATTGATTCATCTGGAAGTCTGCGGGCGGGCTGCCTGCGTTCATCGTGTACGCACCGGGGCAATTGTCGTTTAGGACGAACAATCGATTGCCAACCGTGTCGAGCTGATACTGTGTATCGCGAATGATTGCCGGCGCCACCGTGTCGGTCTTAACCGTTCGGGTCAGGCGAAAAGCCGAATCGTATTCGTAAGCGTGTTCGATCTGGTTGGTTTTGTCGTTGCGGATCTTCTTGTTGTACTGCGGATCCCATTTGAAATCGCGGACGTCAATCACGCTCCCCGATGCGGGATGCTCGTGAATAATGGTGGCCGGTAGCTTCGCCCCGAAGTCGCCAGGACGATTGGGCACGCCCGAAATTCCATCGTAAAAGATCGTCGATGTGGTTCCATTCGCGTTGTTGCGGAACTGCTGGCGATCGGGCCCCACGTAGAGGCAACTTGAGATCGGTCCAAAGGCGTCGGAGACATTGCTGACCCGGTCGAGATCGTCGTAAACGTAATCAATTGTTCGGCCGCCAGGATAGACGCATGATGTCTGGTTGCTCATCCCGTCATAGGTTGACGTGATCACAACGCCGTTCTGCGTTTCGTTTACGACGTTTGACAGTGAATCATAAACCCGCGAAACAGTTGAATCGTCGTCGGCTGCAAACACCAGCCGATCCAATCCATCGTATTCATATTGCTCAAACGTGGTGTCGGTCGAGACGCCCGGACCGGCAGTGATGACCTTGCCACTGAGGCGATTTTCCAAGTCATAGCTATAGTCGATCTGCGTCCCGTTCGCGTCGACGTGGAGGATTCTGTTGTCGCGTTCGTCAAACCAGTACAAGCTGCTGGTTCCATCGGCGTAGTCTGTTTGGGTAACCCGGTTCAATGGGTCGTAGTGGTAATTGGTTGTGTTCCCGTTTCCATCCTGCTGCGAGGTAAGGCGCGACGAATCGTCCCACGTCTGGATGTTGGTGATCACACCAATGACCGGACCACCGCCCGCGCCCGTGCTGGTTAAAATCTGATCGCTCTGCACGAGCCTGTTCAATCCGTCGAAAATGAACAGCGTCTGATTTCCGAGCGGATCTTTCTCTTCGGTCACGAGGTCGCGACTGTCGTAGTCATAGAAACGCGTGTTGCCAAAACTGTCGCCCTTGAGCGTGATGCGGTTGAGACCATCGTAATCATACGTCTGCGTGAATTGTTCATCGGGCAAACCCAGATCGGATTTCTCAACCGTGCTTTCACCGATCAAGTTGGAATTCGAATCATAAATGAACTGGATCGTGTTCCCCTTGGCATCGGTGCAGCTTGATCGGCGGTTGGCCGAGTCGAAGATGCAGGTCATGCTATGGCTGTTGTCGTCGATCACCTGGATCACGTGCGACGAGTCTGAATATATGTACTGCGTCGTGGATTCGCCGTCGGTGATCGGGTTTTGCGCCGAGTCAAAGAACTTGTCGCCGCGGATGGTCAAGCGATTGATCGGGTCGTAACCAAATGTTGTCTCGCTGAGGCGAACGTTGCTGGCATTTCCGGGGACATCGACCAACTCCCCTTCGTGAATAACCTGGACCACATTGTCGCCGGCGTCATAGTCAAAAAGCGAAGCGTTGCCGAAGCTGGTTCCCTTAATCGTCAGACGATTGTGTCCGTCGTAGGCGTAGGTCTCTTCCGCCGGTGTGAGTCCCTGCAATCCTTGGCCATGAAGCGTGATGATTCCGTTGGCGTCGTAATCGTACTGATCGGTCGATTCGCTTGGGTTGCCCGACGCACGGATCGTCTGGAAGACGAGATCGCGCTCGTCGTAGATGCGGGTCACAGTGTTGTCGGGCTGGTTGCCGTTGGTCGATTCACCCGAGCGAATCACCCTGCGATTGCGATTACCGTCGTATTCATATTCAGTGACCACGCTGTTGCCCGGGTCGACCTCTTCGGTCTTTTGCGTTATGCAGTTGAGAATGTCGAATTGGTATTCCGTGGTGAAATACGGATTGCCCGCAATGATAATGCCATTGGAATCGCGGTTCTCTTTGTCAACGCGAACGAGATTGCTGTTTTCGTCATAGAAAAAGAGCGATTCATAGCGCGGTCCCACTCCCGGAACCACCTCACGCGAAAGCGACTGCACGATTTCATCATGCTGGTTGTAAACATACTGCGTGTCATTTCCCTTGGGGTCGATTGTGCGCGTGATGTTTCCGACCGAATCGTATTCGTAAGCCGTCGTCAAACTGAAACCGGTTGCGTCGATCGTTTCGCTTTCCAGATAGCCATACTGCGGACCAGCCGCCTGCGGGAAGTAGTTGAACGTATCCTCGCGCCGCGCGCCCGTCCCATTGTCGGGATGACGGTGCAGGGTCAATTGTCCGAAGGTATTGTATTCGTAATCGTTGACAACGCTTTGGACCTGTCCAACGGTCTGGGTCCGGTTTCCCCGCGGATCGTAGAAATGGTGCGTCACATTCCCTCGGCCGTCGACCCAGAGCGTGACCTGGCTTGAGTCGCCATTGATCGTTGGGTCATAGTCGAAGTACTCGGTGATGACGGGCTGGGATGCACCGCGTAGCCCTGCAATGCGTGAACGCTCGCGAAGTTCGCAGCGGCGCCGCTGGGGAGCAAACAGATCGCGGTCGCCTTCGTAGATCAATTCAATCTCGTTGAGTTCCGGCGCGATGACGCGGGTCAGAAGCGATTCATCGTTGTATTCGTAGCGCGTTTCAAAGAACGGCGGATCACTCGGTCGAAGTGGGTTCACCGGTCGATTGCCGGCTGACGTCGTGGGCAGAAGCGGATTGGCCCGCCCCGTGTAGCGGCGTTTCATCGCGAGGCGGTTGCGATAATCGTAGAAGCATTCTTCGACATTGCCCACGCGATCGTTGGCGTAGCACACCGATGTTGCGAAGTTGTTGGAGACCGATGGGGTCTGCTTGTCGTATGAGAATGTCAACAGCTCGTTGGGATTACCAAGCTGCTGGCTGACGAGTCGATCGTATTCGAGATCGTTAGGGTTGAGCGTAGCCGCATAAGTGTTGACCAGAAAAGTCTGCCCCTTGGGATCCGTAATCGTCAGCAGGTTGTGATTGAGTCTCGGATCGGCGAAGCCTTCCGAATACGTGTAGATCGTGGTCTTGCCCAATGGAAAGTCATTACCGTTTGGCGTGCCAACGATCGGCGGTGTTGTGACTGACTTGAGGTCGCCGGCATCACCGCCAACGTCCGGCGTCTGGTAATAGTCATAAACAATCTGACGGCCTGCAAAATCGGTCACCGACTGGATGTAACCATCAGCATTGTACGCGATCGAAATCAATCTTGAATTGATCGCCGAGTCCAACGTGTCACGGATGCCGGTCAGGCGACCCGTACCCGGATCGTATTCAAACGTCATCCGGTTCCCGTTGCGATCGATCATTGACGCAATCTTGCCGTCGTCTGGCAATCCGGCAAATCCGTTGAAATTCCATGTCGATCGATCTTGAAAGGTCAGCGAGTAACCATTGCCCTGCGGAACGAGCTCGCGGAAGAATTCCGGATGCGTCCAAGTGCCAGTCGATGTCGCACAATACTCATCGCTTCGGCCGTCACCATCGTGCAGAACAAGGTTTGCCCCACTTTGCGTAAGTTGAATGTTGTAGGAATGATCCCAACCGTTGCCCATGGTTGTGTTTGGTCCGATCTTCGACCGGTAGCGCCGACGCCATTCAAAATCGAATCCGCGTCCCTGAATGAGCAGGTCGGTAGCGCTTAAGTGATACTCGCCCGAGAACATGTAGACCGAATCGGTCACAGTTGATTCGGGAATTTCGTGAACGGGCTGCGGTGGTGATCCGGCGTTACCCGGTCGCATCGTTCCCGGTTCGTCCGGACGCGTCGGCAGCACGCAGCCAGCGATCAGCGACGTGCCCGTGAAGTCCTGATGAAAGAATTGCGCGTCGGCGAGGTCGACACTGCCATTGGCATCGAAGTCGTAGCATTGGCATTCCAGCGGTGCGATTGATCCAGGACCACCCATGCACGCGCTAAAGTCCGCGTAGTCGTCGAGGGCAATCCGACAATCTCCGTTGCCGTCTCCGCTCGAACCGCAAAGCGAAGCCGCCGCTGCCGATTGTGCAAAACCCAGTGCCATCGTCACAATCATCAGTCGGCTGGTATGTCGAACGAAACCAAATTCCATGGATCAACTCCTCGATTGACGTTAACTATCGTGCGTTCGTTTCAAATGGTGGGTTCTGATTGGCGCACTTTGTCCGACGTGATTGCACCGGATCGCGTGATCCGAGTGAATTGCACCGGTTGACGGACCAGGATTTCCCCACCTACACCATTGCTAGGCGCATGCCACCGGAAGTTTGACAGCTGGAGCGAATAACAAGGATTGGAATCCGACCTGCTTCGACCTTGGCTGACGATCTGGTTTCGGTGGCAAGGACCTCGCGCACACCTAGATGATCGTAGCCAATCGACCTCGCCGACCGCAAGGACTTCGACGCGCCATGGACACAATTGTTAAGACGGGTACCCCGCGCGGCGGCGAAACGAGGTGATTATAGGACGCTACATCAAAGGCGCGATCGGCTATCCGACCGCGAGTGGAATCAAGGTTGGACTTGGGCCATCTTTATTAATCTGGACGAAGACATCGTCGTATTGCCGCTTGAGATAGCCTTCCGAATTTCCGCCGGCCAAGTGCGACCACGGAAGGACTTCGCCATCCGGTCGCTCGCGATGCGCATACCAGGCGGGATCGACGCCTTCTTCTTCGAACGCCTGCTGCCAGATGCGGTTGTCAAACTGCTCATCCCATCCGTCAAACCTTGCCCCTTTTCGCCAGGCACGTTCGATGACTGGTCCAAGCTTACGATCACCGCGCGAGAAGACCGCTTCGAGAACCGAGCGCTCGACGTTGTGCATTTTGATTCGCACGGCTGACTTGCGCGATCGTTCCATCATTCGCAATCGTCTGCGCACTTCATGGAAATATTCAGCCGGTGGTTGTGCTGCCCATTGGAACGGGGTGTGCGGTTTCGGGACAAGCCACCCCACCGACGAATTGACGGCGGCTGGATGACCCGAAACGGGAATGCGTGCCCGCGACACCTCGCGGCTGATGTCCATGATGCCATCGATGTCGTCAGGGCGTTCACCCGGAAACCCAGCCATGAAATAAAGCTTGACGCTTTTCCAGCCGGCTTGATACGCCTGCGTCACGCCGTCGATCAGATTTCCGTCGGTCACGACTTTTCGAATCGCGGCGCGCATGTCATCACGGGCAGCTTCGACTGCGATCGTCAATCCCGACTTGCGCACGCCGTTGACCATCCAGGGAATATTCGAAAGCATTTTGTCGACGCGCATCGACGGCACCGAGATGCTGACCTGTCGATGCGAGAATTGCTTGTCGATGCGCTCGGCCAACTCTGGCAGATATGGATAGTCTGCGGTCGAAAGTGAAAGCAATCCGATCTCGGTATGACCGGTGGCCCGATACGCTTCCTCTGCGATTTCAAGGATTTCGTCAACCGTGCGCCGACCGATGGGCCGCTTTGTATATCCCGCATGACAAAATCGACAACGCTGCGGGCAGCCCCGCATGATCTCGATTGAGATACGGTCCTGCACCACGCGAACGTGGGGAACCAAGGGCTTCACCGGAAACGGCGCATTGCCAAAGTCGGGCGTTTGGCAACGAACGATCGAATCAGACAATCCTTCTTCGCCCGGCGTCACCGATTGAATCGTTCCGTTGCGATTGTACTTCACGTCATAAAGCGAAGGCGCGTAAGCCCAGGGGAATCGCTTGGCCATCAAACGAATCATCTCACGACGCGGCACGCCGTTGGCCTTGTATTCCTGATATGCGCTGAGGATTGCGGCCATCGATTCTTCACCGTCACCGAGCACGATGAGGTCAATGAAGTCGGCGACGGGTTCGGGGTTGTCTGACTGCGGTCCCCCACCGATGACCAGCGGATGCGAATCATCGCGTTCGCTGGATCGAAGCGGAATGTTGGCAAGATCAAGAATCGTCAGGATGTTGGTGAATCCCATTTCGTATTGAAGCGAGATGGCCAGAATATCAGCGTGGCTCACTGGGCGGCGTGTGTCCCACGTAAACAGCGGTATGCGCTTCTTCCGCATCACTTCTTCGGCATCGACCCAGGGACAATACACCCGCTCAGCCGTCACGCCGTCGGTGTGATTGCAAAGCCAATAAATTATCTGACAGCCCAGGTGGCTCATCCCGATGGTGTAAGCGTCCGGAAATGCCACGGCAACGCGAACACGTGCTGTCTCCCAGTCTCCGGGCTTGGGCAATTGATTGATCTCGCCACCCACGTACTGCCCCGGAGTCGAGACATACGGTAGGAGTTCGTCGCTTACCAACGCTTGCAGATTGCCCATCTTAAATCACCACCCTTTTTGATTCGCACGGCATGCGGATTCGTGTTTGGCTGCATTATAGGCAATCAGTCACCGCCAGCCACATGATCTTGAATAAGGCACGCACCCGGCCCAATGCGATCTGAGCGGTGGATGAGCGGGCAATTGCAGCACGGGCTGGTCGGATCGCGGCGATTCACGCGGGTTTTCGTTGCGGCGCCAACCTGCGAGCGATATGCTTTACAGGTGGTGGGGTCATCCAAATGAGCGTCGTCAACTGCCAATCAATCAGCGTTGGGCCAGGATTGCGGAGAAGGTCTGCGCCTCGCAACGCATTCACCCTCGTCGAACTCCTCATCGTCACGTCCATCGTTGTCATTTTGATTGGTGTGCTCATCCCCACATTGAATCGTTCGATCCGGGCCGCGAAGGCGACGGTCTGCATGGCCAACCTGAAGGATCTGTTTCGAAGCCTTGATATGTACCGGACCGACAATGGTGGCTGGCTTCCAACGGTCGAAGGCGATGCGGTCAACCGATCAACAGCCGCATGGTCAGCGACACTTTTCAAAGACAACCCATCAGGTCGAGGCGTTCTGATTTGCCCGGAAGATCCATGGGGCGAAATTCTGCGCAACAGTTATGCACATGGCAGCGGCAACGAAGACTTCCCATCCAGCTATGGCATGAATGATTTCATCGTGTCGAGTCCGAGTTCATTCCTCGCCAATGTGGGACGCATTTCGCCCAAGCGGCCTGACAGTACGATCCTTGTAGCCGACATGGGACCGGACGAGGTTTCATATGCGGGGGAACTTGCAGGTGGTTCGCCCGCACCATCGCGCAACTTTGGCCGGCTTAGTATCGATGACGGATACCAGATTGGGCAGCCTCCCGGATATCAATTCAGCCCCTGGCTATCCGGTCGGCATTCAAACAAGATCAATGTGCTGACGCTGAATGGAAATGTGAAGTCGATCAACGTAAAGCCCGTGCTTCAGCGCGACATCGAGCCGTATTATTCGGCCTGCGCGAGCCAGGATTGCACGGTCTGTATCTATCTCGAATTACCCCACTATTCGTTTCACGAGTCCGGGACATTTTGGTGGACTGGTCCAGTGCCGATTCGATGAATCCTCGAACGCCCTGCCATGGTTAGGCCCAGAATCGGACCCACTTCATCATCACGCTGGTTGCGCGTCCCCACCATCGCGATTTGCCTTCTTGCGCTCCTGGTACTTGTGATTCGCCTTGCCGTGCCAGCGAAAACCGACTTGGGGGATGGACCGCCAATCCAATCACGACTTGTTCTGTGGACTTGCGAGGCGAACCCCCGACATCAATTTCGCAATCACTTCAGATTTGAATCGCTGACCTGCCCCACTTGCGGGGGGAATTGCGAGATCCAGCTTGATTACATCTGCCCGGAACACAAAGGTCCGTTCTCTGTGTTGGTTCGATTCGCAAGGGTGGACAAGGTCCCGAAAAAATCGGGCTCAGCCGACAGTGCCATCGTCAGTGAATACCGCTACCTTGACGCGACGGATTGGCACAAGTCCGATGGAACAGTCTTATGTCCGAGAGACGATTGTAATTTGAGTGCACGCCGCGCAAAGTCCCCATGGGCATCTGCAAAGTCGCCCGAACCCACCTCTGAATGAGTCCTGGGCCCGTTAGAATTACAAGAATGTCATAACGTGACACTTGTCAATTCCCATTGAACCCATGGGTTTTATACCTTATTCGCAGGCTGAGAACAGAACATCGTTCTGGGATTCGCTAACGCGTCGGCACAATTGAACCGATGCTCATGTCAGCACCTGGTACATGATTTCAGGCAGCCGCGTCCCCGATGAAAGTGAATTTCGAGAGGTCAAATCCATGGATGTTCGATTGATCAATCCGTTTGTAAATAGTGTCAAACGCGTGTTCGAAACAATGGTGCACGTGAAGGTGTCCGTCGGCAAGCCGTACGTCAAACCAGATGATGGCGCACATTCAGAAGTGTCTGGCATCATCGGATTCTCGGGTGACGCTGCCGGTTGCGTCGTGATCAGCTTTTCAAAGAAAGTTGCCGTAGCGGCGGCTTCGAAATTCGCTGGCATGGAAATTGGCGCCGACCATCCGGACTTTTCAGATGCCATCGGTGAACTCGCGAACATGGTGGCGGGAAACGCAAAAATGGAATTCACCGACATGAACATTCGCATCTCGTTGCCGAGTGTTGTGATCGGTGACAGCTTCGTCGTCAGCAATTCCAAGAGTTCGCCGCGAATCGTCATTCCGTGCAAGAGTGAACTTGGTGAATTGCTCGTTGAGGTCGGGATGGAACTCGGTAAAAAGGACTGCGGCAACGCGGCCACGTCTACCAAGGCTACAGTTGGAGTCTAAGAAAAATGAAAGTGATGCTCGTAGACGACTCGCGCACCATCCGCAACATTCAGAAGAATGTGCTCAGCCAGTTGGGGCATACAGATATTCTCGAAGCCGGGGATGGCGTCGAAGCGCTCAAAATTCTTGAGAAAGAAACGCCCGACCTGATGCTCGTGGACTGGAACATGCCCAACATGGACGGCATCACCCTCGTGCGCAAAGTTCGCGAAACCAACAAGAAAACGCCGATCATCATGTGCACGACCGAGGCGCAGAAAGACCGCGTTATCGAAGCGATCAAAGCCGGCGTGAACAACTATGTCGTCAAGCCATTCAATGTCGAATCACTCAGCGAGAAAATCGATCAGACCATGGCAAGATTGCAACCGACCTAACAGCGTTTGGCCGCTTGCCTTCAAACGAGCGGCACAAATCGACACGCAATGAGCGGCTGCTCCACCCGAACGCCATCGCGGATGCGCAAGCGCAACATCATTTGCGTCTTGCCCCGCCCTACCGGAACGATCATAAGTCCGCCGATGGCAAGTTGCGTCATCAGCGCTTCCGGAAGAGTTGGACTGCCGGCGGTCACAAGGATTCGATCAAAGGGCCCGGCGTCCCTCCAGGCCTCTACGCCATCGCCACTTCGAAACGCGACATTTTGATCGAGGCCTAGGGCTGCCAGTCGCTTGGCCGCCTCTTGGGTCAGATTCTGATCCAACTCAACGGTGTGCACCTGCGCTGACAACTGGGCGAGGATCGCGGTTTGGTAGCCCGTACCTGTCCCAACTTCAAGGACACGATGCGTCGGTTCCAACAGCAGCATTTGTGTCATGTACGCAACGATGTACGGCTGCGAAATCGTCTGCCCCGGACCAATGGGAAGGGCTTTGTCCTCATAGGCCTGTTCGCGGCACTCGAGAGCGACAAACAACTCGCGCGGAATACGAAGCATCGCCTCAAGCACATTCGCATCGCAAATACCGCGAGCGACGATATGATTCTGAATCATCCCCCGTCTCAGAACTTCTGAATTGCTCAATAGTTGGTTCATCGGCCTCTCGGTCCACGCACCCGGCGGCGCGTTCCACGCTTGCAGAACGCACAACCAACATGATAATCAGCAGCCACTGCCCTTTGGCTGAGTCGATACATCACGCATTCTTGATTGGAGCGAGCCATGCCACGGCAACAAGCCCAACCCATCATCACCTTGACGACCGACTTTGGCATGCGTGATCATTATGTCGCCTGCATGAAGGGGGTCATCGCTCAGATCGCCCCGGATGCAAGAGTCATCGACGTTTCACACGCCATTGAACCGCAGAATATTCTTGGTGCGGCTTACGTCCTGTACAACGCCATCGGCTGGTTTCCGCCGCAGTCGATTCACGTCGTTGTTGTCGATCCGGGTGTGGGCACCTCACGTGGCATCATTGCAGCCCGCTACGGAACCCAGACAGTCATTGCTCCGGACAACGGCATCATCAGTCTCGTTCATCAGGCATATAAGATCGACGAGGCGCGTATCATCAACAATCCGCATATCGCTCTGAGTCAAGTTTCAAATACCTTTCACGGTCGCGATATCATGGCCCCAGCCGCCGCGCACCTGGCCAAGGGCGCTGGTTTCAACGAACTCGGGCCTGCCACCAACCATGTCGAAGTCCTGCAATCTGTCAAACCCAAAATCAAATCGGCAGCAAAAATTGAGGGTCAGGTGATCTACATCGACCACTTTGGCAACCTGCTCAGCAACATCAGAGGGCGCGACCTGGAGGCGATGTCAGATGACGGTGGGGAATTTCTCGTTTCAATCGGCGGGTCGGAATCCGGCCTTCGTTCGATCGGGAAACTTCAAAAAACCTACGCAAACGTCCCCGCTGGCGATTTGGTAAGCATCGTCAGCAGTGGCGGCTTTGTCGAAATCGCCGTTCACATGGGAAATGCCCAAGAGCGACTCGGGTCGGAAATTGGCCACCCCGTGGTCGTCGAACGAAACCGTGATTCACGCTAAGATTGCAAATCATCCAGATTTCGAAAAACCAGGAAGGATCATAAACCATGCAAAGTCGCACCCGAATCCTGTGCCATGTGAACGCTGCGCTCGCGTTCGCGGTCATCACTGCCCCGCTCCTGGCCGAAACGCCTGTTGAGACAGCCGCCAATAATGATCAAAAGCCAGTCGTCATCACCGACGAGGGACGCCGCATCCACGATGCCGGTATTCTTATCGACGGTCACAACGATCTGCCGTGGCAACTTCGCAAGCGCGCCCGCAAGAACATGGGGCCAGTGGATCTCCGCAAGCATCAGGACTCGCTTCAGACCGACATACCGCGTTTGAAGAAGGGCGGGCTCGACGCTCAGTTCTGGGTTGTCTACATCCCTGCCGATACGCCGCAGGACGGAACAGCCAAGCGCGAAGCCCTGGAACAATTCGAAGTCATTGAAAAAATGGTCAAGGACTATCCCGAAACATTTGAGCGTGCCCTGTCAGTCGACGACATCGTCCGCATTCATGGCGAAGGCAAGATCGCGTCAATGATCGGCGTCGAAGGCGGGCATATGATTGAAGGCTCCCTCGAAACGCTCAAGGAGTTCTACGATCGCGGCGCACGCTACATGGGGTTGACGCATTCGGATTCGCTCGACTGGGCCGACTCCGCCACCGACGATGCCAAGTGTCACGGCTTGTCAGAATTCGGCAAGTCCGTTGTCTTGGAAATGAACCGATTGGGCATGCTCGTCGACCTGGCCCACGTGTCGCACGAAACCATGCGGGCCGTTCTGAAAACTTCAAAGTCCCCGGTGATTTTCTCGCATTCGTCATCGTATGCCATCGCACCGCACATGCGCAACGTACCGGATGATGTGCTGAAGATGGTCAAAGAAAACAAGGGCGTCGTGATGGTGAATTTCTACTCGGGCTATGTACACCCAGAAGGCGCGCGAATCGTTTCGAAGGAGTTTGAAGTCGAGCGCGACTTAAAGGCGAAGTATCCCAAGAAGGAAGATTTCGATGCCGCGTGGGACAATTGGAAGGCGGAGCATCCCGTTCCGGACGGAACAGTGCATACGCTCGTCGATCACATTGACCACATCGTCGAGGTGGCTGGTATCGATCACGTCGGCATCGGTTCCGACTATGACGGCGTTGGTCAACTTCCCGCACAACTCGAGGACGTTTCCTGCTTCCCGTACATCACGCAGGAGCTCCTGAACCGAGGCTATAGCGAAACGGACATCCACAAGGTTATGGGCGGGAATCTGCTGCGCGTCTTCCGCGAAGTGGAACTTACTGCGAAAGAGATGCAGGCTGCAAAATCGACCAACTAACGAAGGCGCCGTGCATTACTCGGTTTGTTCGTCCGACTTGGTCAATCCGTGGCGCAGCGTGTTTTCGCTGATCGTTCGCGGGCGACAATATTGCAGCAGATAGTCTAAACTTCCCAGACGAGCACCGTCACCGGAAAGCTGCCGCCCTCCGTATGGCTGCACATCAACCTGCGAGCCCGTGATCTTGCGGTTGATGTAAAGGTTGCCCACGCGGAAACGTTCGCGGGCGCTGGCGATGTGCGCGGGGCTTCGCGAATAAATGCCTCCGGTCAGCGCATACGGGCTACCGTTGGCGAGCTCGATCGCATGGTCGAAATCGCGAGCCTTCATGACGGCCAACACAGGTCCGAAGACTTCCTCCTGCGCCAACTCCGATTCCGGATCGACATCTTTGAAAATCACCGGCGTCACATAAAACCCGCTGACCGGAACGCGACTCGATTCGGTCTCGAAAAGCACCGGATGCTTCTCTTTTTGCCGGGCGATCAGCGTGCGAAGTCGTTCCTGCGTTTCGCCATCAATTACCGGACCAATCGAATGTCCCACGTTGGCAGGGTCGCCGACCTCCAATTGCTCTGCCGCCCCCGCCAACTTCCTGCAGAATTCTTCATAGACGTCGGCCAACACAATCACGCGCGAACAAGCCGTACACTTCTGCCCTCCAAAGGCAAACGCGCTTTCAAGGACGCCCATGACGGCTTCATCCACATCCACATCGTGATCGACGATGATCGCGTTCTGTCCGCCGGCGTCGATGATCGTTCGCTTGAAGTGACCCTGGCGCGGTCGAATCCGAGCGGCTGACTCGGCCACCTTCACCGCATTGGGGCTCGATCCGCAGAACGCGACGAGGTGAACATCCGGATGCTCAACCAGTGCCTGCCCCACGCTTTCGCCAGCCGCCGGCAGATAATTCACGACGCCATCCGGCAGGCGCGCATCGGCAAGCAACTCCATCAGCATCGCCGCAACGATCGGCGCTTTCGAGGATGGTTTAACGATCGCGGCATTTCCCATCGCGACCGATGCTGAAATCATCGCCGACAACATCGCCAGCGGAAAATCCCACGGTCCGATCAACAGGCACACACCGCACGGCTCATACACCAGCACGTTTTCTTCACCGGGTACATCGCGCCGCCGCGGACGCTCGCCCAATCGCTCCAACAGCGCCGCGTGATAGTTGAAGTAGTCGATCGCCTCGACGACTTCTCCGTCGGCTTGTATGGGGTTCTTTCCGATTTCGCGGACCAACTGCGCGATGAATTCATAGCGGCGCTCTTCCAACGCCTTCGCCACGCGACGCAACACATCAGCGCGAACGTTGTACGGCTGGCTGCGCCAGTTCGGCATCGCCTTAGCCGCGGCCGCAACCGCCTGGTCAGCTTGCGCCAGGTCAGCCGACGCGACGCGAGCAACGATCTGATCGGGATACGCCGGGTCGTGCGAGATCAACCAGTCTTCCGAACCCACGTCCTTATCGCCGATCCTCAGCAATCGATCCTTGCCGGACTTCGAGCGAAGGGAAGCGATCGCCGCCGCCACCTTTTCGCGTTGTTCGCTGTTGGAAAAACCCATCGCAGTGGCGTTGGTGAAATCCAGGCCCACAGAAGAAGCAATCATGGAACAATCCTCGAATGGATCTTCGTAATCTCTCTTGGGAAGCGTCGCGCTCACCGGTTCGCCACTATCTAGGCCAGCCGACTCGGGCACGCGCAACAAATTGTCATAAGCACTTCGGTCGCCAAAACGATTCTTCAAAAACGAATCGTTCGACGTGTTTTCAAGGAGCCGGCGAATCAGGTAGGCCATCCCCTTGATGAGCTCGCCATATGGACAATACACTCGCAGACACCGCCCCATTTCCGCAATGGCGGCTTTGAGCGGTTCGCCCATGCCCGCCAGCATCTGTAACTCGTAATCTTGCGGCGAAAGGTCGAGCGATTCGGCGACGGCCATCACATGCGCAAGCGAGCGAACGTTATGGCTCGCAAACGCCGGACGGATGATGTCGGCGTGCTCGAGCATGATCCGCGTCAGCTCTTCGTAGCACGCATCGGACTGCCACTTCTGCGTCCAGACGGGAATCGACGTGCCATTGCGGATGGCCTTCGTGGTCTCGCTGTCCCAGTACGCACCTTTAACCAGACGGATTCCGATTTCAGTCCCGCGGCGCTTGACCCAATCCAGCAGGTCGAGCATGTCCTCGCGGGCGTCCTGCAAATACGCCTGCACGACAATTCCTGCGTCGGGCCAATCTCGAAACTCCGGCTCTGACATCAGCCGCTTGAAAATCCAGAACGTCATGTCGCGGTATCGAAACGACTCCATGTCCACGTTGACGAACACATCCAACTCGCGTGCACGCAGCAAGAGCGGCGTCATGCGGCGGCGAATCACGGCGTACGCCCGTTCGGGATCGACCGGATCGAACACCGGATCAAGCGCGGTCAGTTTCACCGAAATGTTCGCACGCGGCATTGGTCCCGTCGATGTCGCGTCGAGTAATGGAATCGGGCTCCATGCGTGTGACGCACGGCCCAGTGCTTCGATGAGTTCCATGTACGTGCTGGCCGCATGGTCGGCTTGTAGGTCACCGATGGTCGCTTCACCGAGCACATCGAGCGTGAAGGTCATCCCCCGCTTGCGGAGCGATTCGGCGTAGGCAATCGCTTCCGCGGTGTTTGTGCCCGTCATGAAACCGCGGGCCATCATGAACGAACCCTTGCGGATGTTGGCGCCAAGCGCACGTCCCCACGCGGAATCAGGTCGCTTAAACGCGATGGCCATCTGAAATGGCAGCGGCAGACTCACATCGCCTTGTTGCAGGTAATGTTTGAAGTGGTCGGCAATGTCGGCATCGTCGCGCATGTACGGCAGCGCTTCGATGAATCGAAACAATTGCGTCTGCAATCGCGGGTGGGCCGAGAAGTATTCGAGCATCTTGCGATCCCACCACGCCCGATGCCACATCTTCGGCTCGTTGGCGTGGGCTCGCTCGAACAGTTCATAGCCCAGCGCGCGGCATCGTTTTTGAATATCAGCTTCCCTGGCGTTTTTCACTTGGGTTGGGATCAAAATACCTGAAGGTCTGATCGCAGTTTGAATCATCGGTTCACGCGTCTAACCATCTAATGCAGTTGCGATGTCACTACCTGATACGGTGACGATTTCTTTCGGATGTAGAAACACCAAGTGGGCTGCCCTTACCGGTCGTTGAAATACTCCCTTCGCAGCCGACGCATACAAGGCGAGCTGCCTTCGATATGATTCGGTTCGCTTGCCGACGTCCGCACGCTCAACGCGATCGGTTTTGTAGTCCACAATCTCCAGAGCATCGCCATCTTTGAGAATCCCGTCAACCACCCCGCGCACCAATATTCGATCGCCCGGTCCACCTTCCACCAGCGGATCGAATCGCTCCAGCCGCTCCGACGAGAGATACATCCACTCGCGGACATACGCCCCCGAACCGTTTCGGATTCGTTGGCCCAATGGCGTACTGAAAAACCAGGCGATCTGATCGATGTCGATGTGCATGAGGTCGTCTTCAACAAGCACCCCGCTGCCGACCAACCGGTGTAAGTCCGCAGTGATCTGCTCTGGCGATTCGGTCGCCGCAAGATCGATGTGTTGGAAGGCGGCATGGACGGCTGTCCCACGGGCGAGTGCGTCGGTTTGGGCTTGCTTGGCATCCTTGCGGTCGGTTGCTCGCATCCACCGGCGCGGACGGGCTTTCTGTTCGTCGTCTTCACCCACAACCGTCGCAAACGAAACGTGCTTCTCACTGGCCGACCGCACCGCGCTGATCGAGCAGGCGGCAAGGTATGGGTAGGCATACTCCAACCGCCCCATCACCTGCTCGGCCCGTTGCGGAATCTGATTCATCGGTTCGCCTGCGGGCAACTCCTCCAAATGGGCAACGCATTTGCGAAGTTCTCCCAGCCCTGCATCGTCTTCCTTCTCTATGCGAAGGCCCGCAATCGCCGCATCGTCGTACGTTGATACTTCAAACAGCGTCTCGCCCGAAGATTTGCCCGCCGCCCATCGCACGCGTTGACCCGAGTCCGCCGAAAGGGCGGCCAACACCCAATCGAGAGGCGTCTTCGCACTGAGTACCGTGATCGGATCAAGCTTTCGATCCGCTTCGTACTTCTTCTTGCTCAAGGGTTCGAGTCGTTCGAGCTTGTCCGTACCGACCAGGATGAGTTTCTGCTTGGCCCGCGTGGTGGCGACATACCAGACGCGAAGTTCCTCGCCCAAGCTCGCCTCCTCGACAGCCGTCGCGCAGCGCCGATGAAGCGCGGTCGGATATTCGATCAATCGGTCGCGTTCAACCCGTTTCAAACCGATTCCAACCTCTCGCTCGAATAGCATCCGCCCCTTCGCATCACCGAGATTGAACTGTCGCCCCACTTCCATGATGATCACGACCGGATACTCAAGCCCCTTGGCGCTGTGGATCGTTGAAATCGTCACCACGTCGTCGGTTTCGGTTCGGCCAGCCGCCGCTTTCAATTCCACGCCGCGAACCTGAAGCGATTCGAGGTATTGCAGGAATCGGCGCAGTCCCTGCCGTCGAAACTCACCGAATTGACGAGCGCGATTGTGGAGTGCGAGTAGATTTTCGCGACGCTGAGCCCCATCTTTCATCCCGCATACGTATGAAAGGTAGCCCGTTTCGCGATAGATGGTCCAAAGCACGTCGGCCAACGGTCGCTCGCGCGTTTGCAAACGATAACGACGTATCGCGGCCAACGTTTTGGCAAGTTTCGCACGGAGAACGGCGTCTTTCCCGCTTGTCTCGTAGGCCAGAGCGGCTTCGTGGAAATCGCCGCGCACGATCGCCCGAATGCTGACAAGTTCGTCTTCGCTGAATCGTTCGCCAAGGATGCCGCAGCGCAGCACCGTCGCCAGCGGAATGTCCTGTCGCAAGTTGTCGATGACCATCAACAGCGCCAGCATTTCGCGGACTTCCAACCGGGTAAATGCATCGTCCGTCTGCTGCGCCCAACAGGGAATGCCCATTTGCGAAAGAATCGATGAAACGTGGCGGGCGCTTTGCGTCGCGGATCGCAAGAGCACGCAAAAGTCGCTGAATTGCAATGGTCGCTCGCCGTCACCATCGGGTACCCGCGTGTCACCACGCATCAACGCATGAATTCGCCCACCGACGAGTCGGGCTTCGCGTTTAACGGCGCTCCAGAAAAGCGGGTCGTCCGGATCAATGAACGCGGATTCCGATTCTGGATCTTCTTCGTCAACCGGTTCGTTGCCGACCTTGCGTTCGAGGATGTGCAACTCGATCGGTTCGCCTTTCTCGACACGCGCATCCGGTGCTTTCAAACGGGCATCGTCGTCGTAATCGATTCCACCGCAGGCGGCTGACATCATCGCCCCAAACAGCATGTTCACACCGTCGAGAATCGTCGGCGTGCTTCGATAGTTTCGCTGCAAATCAATCCGCTCTCCCCGTGATGGATCGTCGGCCAACGATTGCGAGCGGGCGAGGAACATGTTCGGTTCCGCCAACCGAAAACGATAGATGCTCTGCTTGACGTCGCCAACGGTGAAGAGGTTGCCATCTGCACCGGTTTCAGACGAGCGGCTTACGAGCGCGAGGATCGTTGCCTGCAACGGGTTGATGTCTTGAAATTCATCAACGAGCACGTGGGCGAAGCGGTGGCGCATCTGCGAGGCGACTGGGTTTTCAACTTCGTCTTCGAGCGTCTCGGTCAGCAGGCCATAAGCCAACCGTTCAAGGTCGGAAAAATCCATCATGCCGATGTCGCGTTTCGCCGCCCAATAGCGATCGCGATATCGACGGACCAATTCGACGATCGTCTCAATGTACGGCTGAGTTGCCGCAATACCGCCGCGCAGTTCGGCCAACGTGAACCGGCAGAATCTGCCCAGTAGCCTCTTCTTAAGGAGCGTGCCTTTGACGAATTCGGCAGCATCCCTGCCCTGATCCTTCGCGGCATGTTCTTCGTCAGGCGCATCCTTTTTGGTTACGGGCGCGCGCTTGCTGCTGAACTCGAACGTCTCAATTTCGTGGCGCACCTCGTCATACGTTTCCGGCCCGGTCAACTTGCCCGACCAACTGTCGAGGTACTCCACGTATCCGGCGATATTCTGCGCGTAGTGATCGCAAGCGGGCCAACCGGTCGGCAATTCTTCGACGACCAACTGACAGTGATCATGCTGACGATGTAGCTCCGTCTTCAAGGATTCGATCGAATCCGCAATGATGCGTTCAACCCGCTCATCCGAAAAATCCTGAGCTGCATCCAGCCACGCACGCGGATCGGGAATGCTCTCCAGGAAGTTGGCCAGGCTCAATATGAACTGCTTGATGGCCTTATCCTGCCCCAGCCCGTAGTCCTCGATCAACTGGCGGAAGCGATCGGTGAAAGCATCCTTTGCCGCGTACAGCCCTTCAAACAACGTGTCGATGACGTCATCGCGAAGCATCCTGCCTTCGTCTTCGCCAAGCATCGGTGACAATGCGTCAACACCGGCTCGATGAAACCAGCGACGCACGATGAACATACAGAACGCATGCAACGTCGAAATCTGCGCGGTATCGACGAGATCGACCTGCGATTGCAATCGCCGATCCTGCGGGGCGTTGGCGGCTTTTGCTTTCAGCGACTTGTGAATTCGCGAGCGCATCTCAGCCGCAGCCGCCTCGGTGAACGTCACCACCAAAAGTTGATCGACGTCGCAGCGGAATGGTTCGGGCGCATCGGCGACGAGATACGCGCATCGTTCTGCAAGGACAGCCGTCTTGCCCGAGCCTGCCGCGGCAGAGACAAGCACATCGCGATCCACCGTTTCGATGGCACGCCGCTGCTCTGTTGTCCAGTTGATCGCAGGCATCTATTTCGTCCCCTCGAGTTGTTTGAGGACGACTCCGCGCTTCATCTTCGGGAAGTTGCGTAAATCGGATTCGCCAAACTCAAATCGACACACCGATCGAAAATCGCACCAATGACACGGTGAAACATCGCCCATGCGATACGGCGACACGGAGACGTCGCCATCGAGGATCTTGTCGGCCAACTCGCCGAGCTTGAAACGCGTGTGGGCCAGCAATCGCCCGAACGATTCAGAGTCAGCACCGTCACCTCTGTCGACGTTACCCAGCGTTCCGTCCTTTTTTCTGTAAACATTGAAGAGCTGGTATTGTCCGGACTCCGGCCCATCCCCTTCGAGCTGGTCAATGCAATCGAAATTCAAAATACCACGTGGCGACGCGTCACTTCGTTGGTCCTCTTTGGCATCATCCGGATGCTCGACGGATTTGTATTTCTGCAACAAGCTGACATAGAACGCACCCAACGGTTTGATGGACCGACCCGCCAACGTCACGCCTCGGTCAGCTAACACCAGCAGATATCCCAGCAATTGCAGCGACAATCCGTGGTAAGCACTGGCCAAATCCAACCGCTTGTCACGCGTACGCTTGTAGTCGACGACGATACCGGCATATTCATCTGACAACTCCGCGAGATCCACGCGATCGATCAAACCGCGAATATAAACGCGGCGGCCTTTCGGCGTGTTGATCTCCAGCGGTGGAAGGCTGTTGGGATCGTTGGAAAATCCGAATTTCTTCTCGACGGCCCGCGGCGCGAATTGGCCCGATGACGCAACCCGTTGCTGGTGTTTGACGACGGGCGCAAGATCACCGGTACTGCGAGCCAATTGATACGCATCACGGGCAGTGGTGTGGCCGGCCAACGCTTCCCAGTCACCGATTTGGTGGTTTACGATCGAATCCAACCGCGACAAGACCTCACCTTCATCGATGTCCGCAAACGACTCTTTCCCTTTGATGCACGAATCGATGAATTCTTCAAGCACCGCATGCTGTACGGTGCCAAGGTCTGTCACTTTCAAACTGGCATCTCGGCGCTGCTTGAGACGCAATCCATAGTTCGCGAATCGCTGGAACGGACATGCTGCAAACGACTCCAACTCCGACACGCTGGCCACCCACGGCTTTCCCAGCAGCGTATTCACCGAATTCACACTCAATTCAGCCGCATTGCGATAATCGAGTGACGCCAACGCCGAGAGCACGCGCCGATCGGTTGGATAAGACGCCCGCGCCAGCGCATATAGATCGTTCCACCGCCCACGCACAACGGTGTCGTCGTCTTCCAGCCGCGGGCGATGTCGCATCTCATGGGCCAACGACATCGACAGATCCTCGACGTTCATCACCGACCACATCGCCCGATTGCGAAACGCATTTCCGTAGGACTGCACCCGGATTTGCGGCATCAACGTGGTCAGCATTTCAAGGTACGACGATCGTCGCAGCGGTTTGCCCTCGTTGTCGCTATTCGAAAAGGTAATCAGCAGTTTGTTCGAAGGCCGCGTCAGTGCGACATAGACGAGAAGCTTCTCATCGAGAATCGATTGGCGTCTGGTCACGCCCAGGGTGATCCCGCAACGATCAAGTGCATCGCGATCATCGTCGTTGACGATGGCGTTCTCATTGCTGATGCGCGGAAACGTGCGTTCGTTGAACCCGAGGAGGATGACGGCTTTGAGTTCCGGATGGCGACTCCGCTCGATCGACCCGACGAGCACCTGATCGACGGTCGGCGGAACCAATCCAAGCGTAAGCTGCGCCAACCCGGCGTCGATCAACGCCCGCAACTCGCCGATCGTATGATTCTCATCGCCCAGCGCGTTCTCGAAGTCGTCGAGAAACGATTCGATCGCCACCCACACCTGTCGATGCTCGGCCGCTTGGGCGACGTAACCATCCTCTTCGCAGCGCTTAGCCCACTGTTCAATTTGCTCCGCGACCTGCTTGGCCGACAACACTTTGCGAATCGCTTCTGCCCACGCAACACCGGCAACCGCTCCACTCGGTTCAAGAAGCGGTTCAAGTCCGGCTAGGAACGTACGCCTCTGCGTCTCCAACCGCAGCAGCGCGGCTTGTGCTTGCGGCGTGTTGGCTTTGTCCGGATCGCGATGCGGATTGAACATCCAATTTCCGTCGCGCCAAAGTTCGCGGCCGGAGATCCCGCAAGCCAGGATATAATTCTCAAGTTCGTCGCACTGATCTTCATCCAAACCGGTCAGTCCCGACTTGATCAGCAACCGCACAGCCTCAACCGAAAAATCGTCCGCGACCACACCCAATAGTGATCGAAGAAACTCGACGGCTGCATGATGGGCCATCGATCGACGCCGATCGATAAAGTACGGAATGCCCCGGTCGGTCAATGCCGACGCCAGCAGATCGTGATACGGTTCAAGATCACGAACGATGATGGCGATATCGCGGTAGCGGTATTCGCTTTTGTTGTCAGCCACCAGGCTGCGAACTTGCGCGACGGCAAATTCCACCTCGGAGCGCAGGTCGTCGAGACTGGCGATATGGATATCGCGAATACCCGCATCGCCATCGCCAGCCGGCTGACCTGACTGAATCGCCCGTTCAAGCTTTGCAAGATCCTGCGATTGATTGAAACGGTGCGGTTCGGCATCAGGCAGCAATGTCGGCACGCAAACGTCGACACCGTTTGATTCAAACGATCGCTTCAAACGCAGATACGTGCGATGCGTTTTGGCAAAAAGGCTATGCTGGATGTCTTCGTCGCTCGGTTGCGGTCCCTGCAATGATGCGGGGTCCATCAGCATGGTGATGACGAGATCACGCGTTTGCGATCCCAACACGCCGAGCAACTTAATCTGCGAACCCGTGAACCCGGCGAACCCATCCACCCAAACCGATGCACCTTCAAGCTGATGATTGTCCGTCAGGTGCTCCGATGCGATTTTCAGATACTGCGTCGGATCGAGATGTCGATCACCGAGGTATTCGATGTACGCCGCATAGATCGCACCGAGGTCGGCGAACTTCGCTTCCCGCTGCGGATCGTCCGCAAACTCGCCAACCAGCTTGATGACCTCATCCGGCTCAATCGATTCCTCAATAAACTCGCCCAGCGTCTGCCCGAGCTTTTCATAGAAACCAGTCAACCGTTCCGTGCGGCGATAGTAGCGAAGCTTGTTCGACAAGCGCGATACAAGCCTGCGCAGGACCATCGTGCGTGCGATCGAAGAAATCGCTTGTTTGTCGTCGTGGGAGGTGTTCGCGAGGACGCGCTGGGCAAGTCGGGTGAAGCTCAATACCTGTGCGCGGGCGACGGCCGTGATCGGCGGAGCGAGAATCAATCGCTCCATCTGCATGCTGGCCTGCTCAGGCACCAGCATGACCAGTGGCGGCCCATCGATTGGCGACGCTTGTATCTGTTGGCGGATAGACTCAAGACAATGGTGCGTCTTACCAGTGCCAGCCCGCCCGATCACGAAACGTACGGACATGACCGACTTCTATCCCGCGGAAGGTTCGCGGTCAAGATCGCAGTCAGTCGGCGTCATCCTCACTGCGTGCGGCTTGTCGCAGGAGCCGAATCGTCCGCACCGATTGCCTGGTTTTAACATAGGTCCCACGGGCAAGCATGCACGCCATCAACAACATCGGTACGCCCCATACCAAGTACCAGTAGGCCGACTTCATGATCGCCACGACGATCATAACCGCGCTGATCGCAGCAGTGATAAGGGTGAGAAAAAAGTCGCCGACCGGCCAATGGATGATCTGGTCTTCGAGGATCCCCCGCCGACAGCTCCCACGAGCGTCATATGAACTTCCGCACTCGGGACAGCGCCCGATGATTGGACGCGTTTTGAGGTTATAGCAGCATTGGGCACAAAACAGGGATCGGTCGATCCCCTTCGCTTGAAAGATATCCTGGCCAACTTTTGCCATAAACGTCGCCTAACCGCCAGGGTTTTCGATGTGGCTGTCGTTGTCGTCGCCAGCGTCCGTGTCCTCGTTTTCTCCGGAAGTGGTCACATCCTTCGCGGGCATATCCGCTGCATCGTCGTCGGCTATTCGCGTTGACGGGCTGCGCTTGGGCGGTTCGTCCAATTGCAGGATCGCTCGATCAAGGTTCACGAAATCGGGTGCGGCAAACTCCAACGCGAGCAACTTGACGGTCCCGTCGCCTTGATCGTGATCGACATCCAGCTTTTCAACCATTTGCGAACACCACGCTGCCCGGTCCAACTCCCCTTCATCACTCAGCTTCTTGCGCCAGTTTGCGAGAAGTCGCCTGCGCACAAACGCAACAGTCGCCTGAGCTTCGACGGCCATCTGAGCATCCGACATCCGCCGAATCGCAGATTGCTCAAGATTCGTCAGCAGCGCCACGCCGGCAGTATAGACATGGTCTTTTTGCACAGCCGTGCGACATTGAATCAGACGGGTATACAGATTCACGCTGAATGGCGGGCTCAGCGGCGACAGCGTCTTGGGCCAAAGCTCCAACGCGCCGTCCAGCTTGCCGCGTTCAATATATAGGTAGCCCTGCCACAATTGAGCTGCGGCCAACACATCCATGCGATCGTTAATCAGCAGGGTTGAAAGTCGATTGGCTGCGTTGCGCATTGCTTCGTCGCGGTCATCCGACTCAATGTTGTCGGTCGGCCACAACGACTTGAACGCATCGTGCATGATGTGCAAGCCGTCAAGGTTCTTTGCCCGCTCCGAGTCATGTGCGTCGGCCAACTCGCCCGATTTGACAACCTTCGCCCAAAATTCATCCGCGGCGTCAAGTCGGGTCTGCGCTGCCCTCAGCGCGTCTCCGATTTGGTCAAGATCGCTTTTCGTCGCCAACCCCAACAATACGCGCGAAGCAGGAACGGCAATCTGCCGACTCAATAGCCAATTCGCAGACGCAAGCTTCACGTCAAATTTTTCAAGATCACTTTGCGCGTCATCGGAGCGCTTGTCCCAACGTTCGAGAAGAGCACCGCTGACGGATTGGTTTTCGTCAGTCGGAAGCATCCATTGAACGGAGCGCGGCGCAGTAGCCGTTCCGTCCTGATCGGGCGCCAGAAACGATGTGGCGAGGCACAATAAGCTCGCAACGACTGGGAGTAGCATCCAAATTCACCTTTGCCATTGGGGGCGAGTGACGCCCGCTTCATTTATTCCATCTCAAGTGCTATCGGCATCGAACGCTGTTGAACATGGCCATTACCCTGCAAAGCAGCTTAGGGTGACAATCGAACAACGTCCATCACCGCATGCCTCTACCAATGTTGTGCGCAAGCGCCCGCGCATATCAAATCGTCGTTGACTCCATCATCGCGAACTACTAACATCCTTCGTTGTAAGATTTTAGCCTTTACGTCTACTTCAAATTGGTCATCCTTGGCCGATCGTTCCCCGTGCGTCCTTTGTACCCATTCGGTTCAACAGGCCGTACGCCGACAAATTTTCGAGTATCCTTGCGCGCCATGGCCGAGTCACCCAACAACGAAGCTCTCCAACCCAGCGCGGATACACCGTCTTATGGGCGAATCGCCAAGGATCCAATCCTGGGCAAGACCGATGCTGCGCTGATATGGGCCTGGGGTGCGTCGCTGGGTGTACATCTGATTCTGTTCACCATCATGATCGCCCTGCCCTGGATTCAGGAGTCCATTGGCGGAACGAAATCACCGCTGGTCGCCACCACCGACCTGAACGACGCGCCCAAGCGTGTGAAATTCGCAATGACACCGGTGGAGTCACCGTTTGCGAAGATGCAGCGCAACCAGGAGAAGCCCTCGCGAATCACCCCTGATCAACAGGGAACGCTGCGCGAATTGTCATCGCCCAACAAGTCTGACCTTTCGATCGTCGGCATTGGAACGGGCGGTGGCGAGTTTTCCAAATACGGACTGAACATGGGCGGTGGTCAGGCGGGTCCGCAGTTTTTTGGCCTGGGTGGCGAGGCCCGCAGCGCTCGGCGCATCATCTACGTCGTGGATCGCTCCGGTTCGATGATCGGCGTGTTTGACGATCTGCGCAAGGAACTGAAACGATCCATCGACGGTCTGCGCAAGAGTCAAAAATATCACGTGATTTTCTACAGCACCGATCCCCCGGTTGAAGCGCCCCCGAGTCGGCTGGTCAACGCCATTCGCGCCAGCAAGTCGCGCACGTTTGATTTCATCGACCAGGTCACGCCCGAGGGAATGACCCAACCCATCGAAGCGATGCGCCGCGCGTTTCGCCTCAAACCCGACTTGATCTATTTCCTCAGTGACGGTGATATTCCCGAAGCCGAACTGCTCAAGGAAAACCTCGCTCAGTGGAATCGCGACGAAAGCGTCAGGATTTTCACGATCTCTTACGTCAGTGCAGCCGGTCGCCAGCTTCTTGAAGAGATCGCTCGAATGCACAATGGCCAGTTTCGCTTTGTCTCGGAATATGAATTGGATGGTTAGGGTGCAAAGGCACATCGCAAAGCCATTGGGTACGTCCGTCAAGACGTTGACCTGCCTGCTCGTTGTATTCGAAGCGGCTGGGTTGGTGCACGCGGACTCGCTGGTTGTGCGCGGCAAGCCCCTCTCCGATATCCAAATCGTGGGCTACTCAGAAGGGATGATCGAATACAGCACCGCCGTCGGCGACTTCGATCGCTTCTCGATCCTAGAAGTCCAATCGATCAATGTGGACAGCATTGATCGAGCGACCAAGTTTAATGCCGCAGAACAAAGCGTTGGCGAAGGCGATCCGCGCAAGTCGGTCGAGTCATATGAAACCGCGCTCCTTGGCGCCCGTGGATTCTGGAGTGATCTGATGCGGGCCCGGTTGGTTCAGGCTGCCGACGAAAGTTATTCATTCGAGACGGCCGTCAGAAATTGGATAAAAATCGCTCACCGAGATGCGGTGACGGCGTCCTGGTTGCTGCCGAAGAATCTACCTACGCAACCCTCGCATGCGACGCGTCGCGTCCTCAAGAAACTCGAACGCGCGATTGAACAGTCCGCAACCTTAACCGAACGTACGCTTCTCGAGACCTTGCGATTCAGCACGCTGAAGGCGATGGACGACCCTGCCGCCCGCGTGCTTGCTGCGCCGCTTATGGGATTGATCATCAAGTCGAGTGTGTTTGCCCCGCGAACAATCGACGTATTCACGACGGCTGGCGACCTTCTGGTCGAAAATGCCGATTACGCACACGTTCAACAGCAAGTCGAAAAGGCGATCGTCGAAGTACCCGAGTCATTGCTGCCGGAGATTCTGCTGCTGAAGGCGCGCGTCCAATTGGCGAGCGCAACCACACCAGAAGAATATCTCGCGGCCGCCTTCCCGGCGATGCGCGTGGTCATCCATTTCCCGAAACATCCATTGGTTGGCGAGGCGCTCATTCTTTCTGCGAAAGCCCACGAGGCGTCTGGCCGATCACCCCAGGCAAGACGTTTGCTTGAAGCGTGCATCGCCACCGACCAAGCCAACAGTGAAATAAAGAGCGAAGCCGCGCATCTGCTCAAGCGGCTTCCGCAGTCGCCCAAACAAATTGAAAACGAATCGTCCTAGTGTGACTGGAATCGTCAAAGAGAGTCTACGACATATGAATTCAAACGAATCACCCAATCTGCTCATGAAGCAGTCGACGTTGAAATACTTCAGACTGATCGCACTTCTGGTCGTTGCGATTACGCTTGGATTTGCCACGCAATCATTCGCGGCAGACGGCGAAACCGAATCGATCGGAACGGTCAGCCGCATCTTCGACCACTTCGTTAAGCGCGGCGGATATATTACGTGGTTTATCCTGATACCAATGTCACTCGCAACCATCGCGCTGATCGTCGAGCACAGCATCTCGATCCGTCGCGAGCGTATTCTCCCCGATCGAACGATCGCGCAGATTCGAGAAAAACTTGAATCACGCCGATTCGTCGACGGCCTGCGATACACCGAGCACGACCCAAGCGTGATTTCAGTCGCGATCAACAGCAGTCTCCACCAAGCCGAAAACGGATACGCCGCAATGCAGGGAGCGATGCTCGATTCGGTTGAACAGCAAGCCGACCGCATGATGCGAAAAATCGAATACCTCAACGTGATCGGCAACGTCAGCCCGATGGTCGGACTGTTCGGAACGGTTTACGGCATGATCCGATTGTTCGCATCCATCAGAGAAGCCGGCGGAATTCCCGAACCCGCCCGCATTGCGGACGATATCTCCATCGCGCTCGTCACAACGTTCTGGGGATTGATGGTCGCGATACCCGCGTTGACGTTGTTCGCGTTCTTCCGCAACCGAATCGACGAACTGACGACCGAATGTGCCAACAAAGGTAATAAACTCATCAGCATTTTTGAACCGTCGGCCAACCCGCCCATCTCCCGACCCGTCGCGCAAGGGCCGCCACGGGCGGTTTCGGTTCCACAACAGTCGCCAACCATTTAGTCATTTTCCGGGAAGACTTATTCAATGCTGCGCAAACGCGAAAAATCAAACATCACGTTCAACATGGCCCCCATGATTGACGTTGTCTTTCTGCTGATCATTTTCTTCATGCTCGTCAGTACGTTTGCGTCGGCAGAGAACATCCCCATGGAACTTCCGAATCCCGACCGAAGTCTTGCCGAGAACGTTAAGATCGTTGATCGCGTGGTGATCAATTGTCGGACGGCTCCGCCAACTGTTGAAGGCGAACCGGGGGGTGCATTGTACAGCGTCGGTCCGAATCGCCCCGAGTCGCTCGATTCAATTTCAAATCGACTGGCGGCTGCCCATGCGGCGAATCCGAAACTAAAAGTCATCATTCGCGCCGACAAGCGACTTCGTTATGAACTCGTGCGGGCGGTCATGTCCATCGTTGCGGAAAATGAAATCGAAGACATGTCGCTCGTGGCACACGTTGCAGGGTTGGATGAATAAATGGGAAGACGAGGCCCACGCAATCGAATGCAAACGATGCTGGAAGGTGAAAATCATCCGCATCGCTACCGGCGTAAGCGAAAGGGGAATGCTCCGCTTGTCCTTAACCTGGCGCCGATGATCGACGTGACCTTCCTGCTGCTGATCTTCTTTTCGGTGACGACCACGTTTCGAAAAGCCGAAGGCTTTCTCGCGGCCAAGCTTCCGCACGATGCGGGCCGACCCGTCGTGGCGATGCCCATTTCACCGATCATCGTGCGAATCGAGCCAGCGGATGTCGGTATTGGTGGATACCAATTGCGCGTTGATCATTTCACGAATGCCCCCGCAACGGCGGGCGAATTGGTCGGGTTCCTGCGGGAAATTCACGCCCAGCCGGGCTTCAACGAAGAGACACCAGTCGTGTTGGCCGCCACACCCGACGTCGCCTGGGATCATGTGGTCGCGTGCTGGAATGCCGCACTTCGGGCCAATTGCAAGAACATCTCCTTCGGACGCCAGTAGCAACCATGGACACACGCAACACAACTTTTCTATGGCTCGTCGGGTTGGTTTTGCTATGCCAACCGACCCAAACCCATGCTGCCGAAGCAGAGGCCGACCGTCTTTCAAACGAAGATTTCCATGCGGGGCTGTTGAATTACGATCTTCGCGATCTGCTCGCGCTGCACATGATGCAGATGCCCGGATCGGATGAACTTCCCCAACTGCTGCTCCGCAGAAAGATGCACCTGCTCGTCTATCAAAACACGCTCGCAGACCCCAAGGAACGTCGCGAAGCCCTCGCTGAAGCCAACAAGATTCTCGCCGAGATCATCCGCAACCACGCCACCGATGACCGCGCGATCGAGTGGCAGATCACCTTGGCGCGATCGCTGATTTATGAACAGGCCGAACCGCATTTTTCAAGCATTCTGTATCGCGGCGGAACGGATGAGGACCGCCGGGTGCTCAAAGACTTGATGGATCAGGTGTTCAGCGTGCTGACGCGTCTGATCAGATTCCTTGATGACGAGTATACGCGCATCGACCAACTTTCCGTCAGTCAATATGAACGACTGGAAGACAAGGGCTACATCGCCCAACTCGAATCGGCAATCCCGCAAGCGCAGTACATGCTGCTATGGTCAAAGTTTTACATGGCCCTTGCGCTTGATTCAGCCGACACGCAAAGACGACTGCTCCTTGACGAGGTCATCGTACAAATCTCCAAAGAAACAACCTTGCTCAAGGATCGGCATGAGTCGAGCCACGTTCAAGCCCAGTCCTTGTTGCTTGCGGGGATGGCCTACCGTCGCGTCGGTGATTATCCCTCGGCCAAACGGTACCTTCGCGATGCCGTGGATGTCGTCGGACGGATCACCAACACGCAGGAGCAAGCCGATCTTCAATGGGTCATTACGCTCGGAACCGTTGAGAATATCCGCACCCTGCGCGATGCAGGTGAATTCGAGCATGCCCAGGATCTCCTGAAAGAACTTGAACGCCAGTTCGCCCGGGCGCATCGCAACGACTTTGGACGCAAGCTACTGCTCGCAATTTTAGAGAGCAGCATCTACCAGGCGATGGAAACCCCCAATCGTATCGCGACGGACTCATTGCTCGCGGTGCGTCTCACCGAACGGGCAGCCGGTCCGCTGATACGATTGGCGGATGGCAGTCTGGAAGAGCGCGCCGACGTTTACGCCGCGATCTTCGACCAGATCAAATCCGTGTCCGACCCCGGTTTGCTGCACCCGTTTCAACAAAGCGCCCTGATCGCGGGTTACATCGCAGACGCGGCAAGACTTCGTCAAATGGGCGCAGAGGACGGCGCATCAGAGAAAACACGCCGACTCGACGAAGAAGCCATGTCCAATCTTGATCGCGCGATTGAATTGGCGACACGCCTGCTGCAGGATCGCAACACGCTCGACGAAGAAACGGCCTGCGAGGCGCACTTCAATCTTGCCGTCGCCGAATACCACAAGGGCTTGCAATTGGCGGCGACTCAAGATTTTTCCGAAGTCGCCAAGGGATGCCCCAAGTTCGCCCGGTCGTTGTCTGCCGCCATCTATGCCGTTGAAATCATCACGCAATTGGTCGAAGACCCTTCGCTGCGCGGACGCGAAGAAGTTCACGAAGCCGCAATTCAGTCGCTGCTCGTGTTGGTTGATGGTTTTCCGGAATCCGATTCGGCGAGGTATTGGCTCTTTTTCCTGGCGCAAGCGCTTGAGGATGGCGATCAGTTTGAAGAAGCCGCCAACCGATACGATCAGGTCGACCGCACGCATCCGCACTATCTGACAGCTCAGTTCCGAGCGCTGAAGTGCCAAATTCTGGCACTCCAGAATCTCATCATGCGAGGCGAAATCGATGTCGCCGACATTCGTCGCCGCGCAGGCAGCG
>DDIR01000059.1:0-3080 GCA_002338715.1 Phycisphaerales bacterium UBA1845
CTGGATTCCCGCCTTCGCGGGAATGACGACGCTGACGCGCCGCGACGTTTGGGCTCAAGGTGTACTTGGGTTGAAATGTTGACACAGGGTCCAGCCCCATGCGTTTCCGGTGTCGAATCACCGGGACGGCAGAAGCGCAACCGCGGTTTCGGAGTCTGCCTTTTCCCAAACACGAATGTCGCAGACCTCAACACGGGCTTTCACATCGGGATGGGTCGACCAAAGTCGAAGAGCTTCGCGCCGGGTTGAGCCAGACATGATCGGACCGGCCCACTCATCTTCGACCGCAAGGGGCGTCGCGATGTATGCGCTGTTCGATTGAAGCAGCCGACCATCAGCGTCTTCGAGATTCACGCGAATCGCCAGCAGGGTGACGATGTCGGGACCGTGGTTGACGGCTTCCACCACCACCTGCGCCCCTGTTCCGCCCGGACCGGCTGGGACCACGTTCGCCCGGACATCCAACTGCTCGCGATATTCGGGAGCACGGCGATCATTGAGCGCATCGGCGAAGACTGCCGGCAGGGATTCCCGTACCTCCGGCAGCGACCGAATGATCCCGCTGCCAGTGGCCAGTACATGATCGAACTTTCGATCCACCATGTTCAGGCCATACAAACCGATCCCGACAGCCCCAATGATCCCAATGCCGATGACACCACAGATGCCATAGACCAGAGAACTGAAGAAACTACTCCGATATACCGTCACACCATCGCCGCGAGCCATTGTTGAACACTCCAAGCAGAACCCGGAACAGCACCCACGTATAACCCGGTGCCAAACAGTGAAATGTTCGTGGTCTCGCACCAAATATTTGGCCGAATGCTCAGTATCGCTGTCGATCGCGCTCAACCAGCTTTAAGCTCATGTCTTCGCATTGGTTACAGTGACAATTGGCGGCTTGCTCGCGACGAGTGAGCAAGGAACACAGGCATGGATGCTACGACCTCGAATCGAAGTCCAAAGACCGGCTCGGTTTCCCAGCAAAATGGCAGTGTCACAGAGTTTGTCAGACACAAAACAGCCTTCACGCACACGTCAATGCCATCGTGTCAGTCACGGTCTGCCTCGGCTTGAAGCGTTCGGACGTGTTGACAGACACTTTCAGACAGGGCTTGGAGATCATATCCACCCTCCAAAACGCTGATGAGCCTGCGCGAACAATGTCGGGCCGCGACATCGACCAGGTGCTGGGTCATCCAGGCGAATGACTCGCTTTGAAGTTCGAGCGGTGCGAGTGGATCACGGGCGTGCGCATCGAAACCCGCCGAGATGATCAAGACTTCGGGCTTGAATTCATCGAGTTTCGGGAGGACCTGCTCCTCGAAAGCACGACGGTATTCGTCATCGCCGCTGCCTGGCAAGAGTGGAATATTGAGCGTGGCCCCCTTCCCGTCTGCCCTCCCGCATTCACTGGCGTACCCGGTTCCGGGGTAAACGTGGTCCGGATGGCCATGAAGGCTGCAAAAATACACCTTCGACGACTCTTCGAAGATGTGCTGGGTCCCGTTTCCGTGATGGACATCCCAATCGACGACTGCCACACGGTCGAGCCCATGCTCGTCCAAAAGGTACTGAGCCGCGATCGCCACATTCGCAAACAGGCAAAATCCCATCGATTCGGTCCGTTCGCAGTGGTGCCCGGGCGGCCTGACGGCGCAGAACGCATTGCGGACATCACCATCCATCACCCGATCCACCGCTTCCAGAACCGAGCCCGCCGCCAAAAGCGCGGTTTCGGAGCTGTCCGGACAAATGGCACTGTCGTGCGAGTCGATATGCTGATCACCGCGCACACATGCCAGCCGCAATCGTTCGACGTATTTCGCCGTGTGGACCCCCAGGATCTGCTCTTGAGAGGCCTTTCGTGTTGATAAGGGTTTGCACCCATGCCCCAGGCCCGATTCCGCAAGCGCTCGACTGATTGCGACGAGGCGCTCGGGTCGTTCCGGGTGACCCGGACCGGTGCGGTGCTTTAAGAAGCGTTCATCAATGACCAGACCCGTCTGCAACTTCATCCCTGCATATCCCGCGGTGGCTAACTGGTGCCAGCCCGCCCATCACCCCTTGTTCGCCTGATACCGTTGCTTTTGCCTGCAAATTGCCCGATAGTCACGCCAGCCCGCACAATGCGTCGCGCCCAGACGAGAAGGTCACCCATGCAAGACTTTGACCCATCCAAGATCAAACTCATCACTTTCGACTGCTACGGTACGTTAATCGATTGGGAAACGGGCCTCCAGAATTCCCTCGCCTCACTCGCTGGCGTCACCAAGCAGTTGCTGCCCGACCTCGTGCAGCAATACGTGCAAACGGAAGCGGCCATCGAACAACAGGCGTATCAATCTTATTCGGCGATCCAGCGGCAAACCATTCACGCGCTGGCCGAACGACATCGATTGCCCGTTTCGCCTGAAAGCGCCGACCTCCTGTCGCAGGATATCGGCAATTGGGTGCCCTTTGCGGACACAATTGATGCCCTGAAGCGGCTGAAATCGCGGTTTATGCTCGGCATCCTGTCCAACATCGACATCGATCTGTTCGCCCGAACCAACAGGCGACTCGGGATCGAGTTCGACCTGATCATCACGGCTGAGGATGTGCGATCGTACAAACCGTCACACGAGCACTTCCTTCGCGCGCTCGAGCAATCCCGTCTTGGAAAAGGTGAAATACTCCACGTCGCCCAGAGTCTTTTTCACGATGCAGCGCCAGCCGCCGCGTTGTGCTTCAACTTTGTCTGGATCAATCGCTACAATCAATCCAAGCCAGATGATGTCCCGATGATAAAGGAGTTGCCCGACTTGAAGTCGTTGGCTGACCTGCTGCAATGTCCGCCCAATCCGACTTCGAGCGCGAGCGGGACATCCGGAGAATCAAGATCATGATCGAAACAATCTCACGCCTTCGCCCGGGCCAACAGATCCGCATTGAGCAAACGATCAACCGCCGCGAAGGCGCATGGACGAAGGTCACGACCGGCGAATTGGTCGAAGTCTTGACCGCCCCAACAGGCAGTTGGTTTGCCCACGGCTCACAAGATCGCTATTGGCTCCTGAGGCTTCGGATTCGCAAGC
>DDIR01000059.1:3182-9261 GCA_002338715.1 Phycisphaerales bacterium UBA1845
GTTCGGATTCGCAAGCCATGCGGTGAGATCAGCCTCTTGTCGCTCAGCCCCGACAGCAAACTAACGATTCTGACGGGGGACGCACGCTCCCAAACCGAAGCGACCGCCCCGGTGTAGCACCACCAACACGACCGAGCTAGCATGAGTCCAACCTACATCCGCAGAAATGGGACTCCGTATTGCGCAAACTGGCATCGATCATAGTATGCACCCTGGTCGCGATCTGGCTTTTCTCCGATACGGTACGTCATTATTTCCCGAATCGCAGCAACTCCAATGTATTGCGGTTCAGTCATTATGGAACCTACCAGGATTTTGAGACCTGGCGGGAACTCATACGCGCATTCGAACTCGAGAACCCCGGAATTACCATCAAGCAAGAGTACGTTGTCGGGTGGTATGGCCTCTACGATCGCAAACTACGTCAGCAATTCCTCGCGCACTGCGCACCACACGTGGCGCTCGTTCAAGCCATCTCGTTTCAACAGTTAGCCGACCAGTTCGCGGTGCTGCCACAACCGCCGGCTGACGCATCCACCTTGCTCGACCCGTCTGCGATGGATCCGATTGCACTCCAGATGTATCGCCTCGATGGTGCGCAACGGGCAATGCCGGTAACCGGTGGTAACCTCTTGATTTACTACAACAAGACCTGCTTTGAACGGGCCTCGAAGCACCGAGGACAAATCGTTCCACTTCCATCCGAAGACTGGACCATGGGTGAATTCGAGTCGACGGCCCGCATGCTTACATGCGACTTCGACAACGATGGCCAATTGGATCAGTTTGGTTTCTGGCAACCGCGATGGGTTTACTACTTGCCATTTCTTTGGTCGTTCGGCGCGGACGTCTTGGTTGATAGCCGTCAGAATTGTCTTCTGACAGGAGATGCGGCGACCGCAGCGCTTGAATTCTATCGGCGAATGCGCGTCGGTCCGACCCGCTATGCACCGCACCCAGACGAAATGTCGCAGCTGATTCAAGATACCGGCTTCCTAACCGGTCGAACGGCGATGTGCATCAATGGCCCATGGTTCATACCGACCTTAAACAACACCAACGTTCGCGATCAGTACGGCGTCGCGAACATACCGGCGTGGCATGGTCACCGCGCGACTCGGGTGACATGGGATGGCATCGCCGCAAGTCGGCACCTGTCACCAGCGGAACTTGCCAACGCCATTAGGTTCATCGCGTTTGTCAACTCTCCTGCAGGCCAGCGCATCCTCACTCAATCCGGACGCGCTCTGCCCGCGCGAAGTTCGGAACTCGAATGGTTTGTCAGGACACATCCTGATGAGGCGGCTCTACGGTTCGTCAAGGCGCTCGCCTATAGCCGACCTGAACCACAATCAAGCCGGTTCAAAGAATTCGATCAAACCATCAACCGCCATCTTGCCGCCATGGTGGATAAGCATAACCCGATTACAACTGCCGAGTTCCTGGCAAGACTCGAATCGGACCACTCTCAGAAATAAACAAGTAGCTATCAACCGCCAGTTGGAAATCATCTTGAACCTTCCTGCATTTCGGCAGGCGCGGGGTCTTATCTGATACAAGAGCGTTCCTAATCTAGTCATAGCGGAGCGACAACGCCGTCATTCCCGCGCAGGCGGGAATCCAGAGGCAGAGCGAGGTCAATCCTGGTGACGACTGCCCGCCGAACACAACAGGTACGGCGAAGATAACACCAATCGCAGAGGAAACCCTATAATCGATTGCGCCGCATATTACTTTGCTTCCAGGAACGTAATCTTGTATGTCCAAATTTGGCTCAATGTCCCGGAATTCCGTGGCTACTAAATTCTTGATGCCCTGGCTTGTCGGCGCGTTTGTGCTGACGGTACTACCGTTGGTAGCCACCATCTTGCTTTCCTGCATGGAATGGGATGGCGTCGATCCGAGTCAGGCCCGTTGGGTAGGTTTTGACCACTACCAGCACCTGATGGATATCAAACATGATCAAGACCATGATTCAGCGACACGTGTGGATGTGAATCGAGATCCGTTTTTCTATCGATCGCTTTATAACTCGCTGCTCTTCGCGGCTCTTGCGACGCCGCTGAGTCTGTTCGTTTCCCTTCTGCTCGCCTTGATGCTCAACGCGCCGCTTCGTGGCATCGCCGTGTTCAGATCGCTGGCCTACCTGCCCCATGTGCTCGGCGGTGTTGCGACCATCTTGATCTGGAGCTGGGTCTTCAATCCGACGTTTGGGCCAATCAACCAGACGATCGAATGGGCCTACGGCGTCCTCGATCCCGTGGTTCGTTTCTTTGGCGGCGAGGGAACGGGCAGCTGGCTTCTTCCCGGTTGGCTGGCATCTGAAACCTGGTGCATGCCAGCCGTCGTTTGCATGCATGCGTGGACAGCCGGCGGGGCGGTATTCATTTTTCTCGCATCGCTTCAGCGCGTTGACCCCGATTCGCAAGCTGCGGCATTGATCGATGGCGCCAATCGGTGGCGACGGTTTCGGCTGATCGTTCTGCCGCAACTGACACCCGCGATCCTGTTCAACCTCATCACAGGCTTCGCGGCTTCAATGCAGTCGTTCAACTACGCGTACCTGCTCTACAACCGCGCACAGAATGATGGGCTTCTGTTTGTCGTCTTGTACATCTATCGCTGTGCGTTCGAACCGCCCTATCGATTGGGGTACGCGTCGGCAATGGCGTGCGTCCTCTTTGTGATCCTTCTCGTGCTTTCGAGTTTGACCTTTATCACAAGCAAATGGTGGGTCCATTATGAGAGCTGATGCGCAGTACCGTGCGGTTCGTTACGCGCTTGTGTCGATTGCAACGGGTTTACTCGCAATGCCGTTGATCGTTGCGATCCTGGTGGCCCTCATGCCAATTGACGAGGTCTATTCTCTACCCGCGAGGCTGATCCCAAGCCGCTTGGAATGGTCGAACTTCACCGATGCCATGCGGCGACTCCCGTTTCTGCGGTTTATGTGCAATTCGCTCGTGGTGTCGGCTTGTGCCGTTATGGGAGCCATACTGACCAGTGCGATGGCCGGCTATGCCTTTGCGCGTTTTCACTGGAAATCAAAACGTTTTTGCATCGTCCTGCTGTTGGGATGCCTTCTGATTCCGGCACAGATCCTGCTCATTCCTCATTTCATCCTTTATTCGTCGCTGGGATGGGTCAACACGTACAAACCGCTGATCGTGCCGGCATGGCTGGGTGGCGGTGCATTCAACGTCTTTCTCTTCTGGCAGTTCTTCCGCACGATTCCGCGCGATTTCGACGATGCGGCTAAGCTTGACGGCGCGAGCCACTGGATCATTCTCACGCGCGTGATGATCCCGATGGCCAAGCCCGTAACCGCCACCGTAGCACTGCTCAGTTTCGTCTACCACTGGCAGGATTTTCAAAGACCCCTGATCTTCCTTTCCGACTTTCAGACGTACACGATCGCACTCGGACTTCGCATGTATCAGACGGCAGGGGGCGGCTGGATCAATCTCGTCATCGCAGCCAGCCTGGTCGCGATCCTTCCCGTGCTCGTCGTATTTGTCATTACTCAAAGACACATTGGCCCATGCGCCCGCGTCGTTGACCAGGAGGCGCCCGGCCGCCCCTCGTGACGCACAATCAAATCACCAACGCCTCA
This sequence comes from Phycisphaerales bacterium UBA1845, assembly GCA_002338715.1. Classification (GTDB taxonomy): domain Bacteria; phylum Planctomycetota; class Phycisphaerae; order UBA1845; family UBA1845; genus UBA1845. The sequence goes on from DDIR01000059.1 coordinate 6,796, forward strand.
GACAAACCTTCGAAGATGACCCGCCCGCCGAGCACCCCCATAAGTTATTATCCTGGCGTGAGTTACAAGGCCATCAAACGTTTCACAGGACATCTTGACGGATGCAGAACTTTCAGGGAATATGCGTGGCTGACGATTTTTGTTGGAATTGGCCGACGACATCACGACGTTGCGCTCGGCATCTTGGAGGATTTACCTTGTACGCGATCATTGAAAACGGTGCGCATCAGTACCGAGTTGAACCCGGCACCCGCCTTGATCTTCAACTCCAGGATGTGGCTGACGACGCCAAGACCCTTACCCTCGACAAAGTCCTGATGGTCAGCGACGGCGGCGAAGTCAAAGTCGGAGCCCCATACGTTGACGGCGCGAAGGTGACGGCTTCGATCGATTCTGAAATCAAGGGCGACAAGATCACCATCGTCAAGTTCCGCCGCCGCAAGAACTACCGCCGCAAACAAGGCCACCGCCAGGGCTATCTGCGCGTTCGAATCGACAAAATCGAAGCGTAGTTCGCGCACGATGCGGAGCCGCGGCGCGAAACCTTGGCAAAGCTAGACGCTGACCGCACCTTTCCCAGCCGTGCCGCTCTGCCGAGCGCTCTGGCCAACCGCCCTTATTCATGCCCGCAACTGTGTTTGCGACAATCTCGGCTTGATCGGCACTGGATGTGCGTGCGCGCTGCCCTGCTCACGGAGCGTCCGATAATACTCTAGGTAATGGTGCCGGGAACGCTATTCTTCGTGCTTGACGAGGATTGCGTAGACTTCATCCGGAGTCTTTGCGGCCAGCACTTCCTTGCGGAATTTTCCCAGCAACATCAGCCGCGAGATTCTGGCGAGTGCTTGAATGTGCGGGCCTGTCTTGTCGGGCGGGCTTGCAAGCAGCGCGATCAACTCGACCGGTTCACCGTCGCTGCTGCCGAAATCGATTGGGGTTTCGGGAAGCCCGAGGGCCATGACCAGGCTCGTACAGGCGATCGACTTCCCGTGCGGGACAGCCAATCCAAATCCGATTCCGGTTGAGCGGGTTTCCTCACGCTCCAGAACTGCGCGGAGCACGGCTTGCTTGTCGGTCAGCTTGCCGCACGTATCGAGAACATCGACAAGCTCGGTGATGGCATCGATTTTTTCGTGTGATGCGAGCGGAACGCGAATGGATTCCGGCGAGAGTATGTCTGATAGCTTCATCGTGAGTGATTTCCTCTTCGTTGAATCGAGGCATTGTCACAATATTCGGCTGACCTGCAACTCCAATTCAGTCGAAGGCGAGAACAACACAAGCCGAATGCACCGTACATCGACGGATCTCCGATTTGTGCAGCCTAACCACCGTGCCCACAAGAACACAACGTGAGACGTTATTATCGGACGTTAACGGATACTGCTAGCCGGTGATACCATTGCCCGAGGCGTGCAGGATCGGGAATACCACCATAATCGTTCGCCAGGGCCGATCGCTAGTCACAGTCGAACTGACTTTTCGCGGCTGTTTCACGTGAAACATTGCCCGCCAAACTCACCATGGCGCTGCTACGACAACGGACGGGATTAAGCCGACTGCCGATCCGATGGCAACCGTGATCCGGACAGCGACTGTTTCACGTGGAACTTTGCACACACATTCGGTGCCCCCTTACCTAGCCCCATCGATTTGCTCGCCGATTGGCTCCGTTTCACGTGAAACAGCGACTTCCTTGGCCGCCTTGCTCAACCCTGAAAATCAGCACAGTCAAACAAGTTGTCCCGGGCCCAGCCCATCATGCTGCCCCACTTTCTGTGGCGGCGCTTTCATCTCCTTGCCGAAAGCGTTTCTCCTTTACATTGTCGCTGATCCCAAATATCCTTCCGCTTGCTGTTTCACGTGGAACATCTCTCGAAACACAAACAGATGTTTGGATGGAGCCAAGCACCATGGCAAAAAAACCCAATCGGCTGGGCCGGGGGCTCAACTCCCTGATCAGCTCCAGTCTCCTTAAGGAAGCGGACGATAGTGCCGCCCTAGCCAAAGAAACCCCGTCGCACAAGATCGACATTACGCCCGATCCCCCTGCCGCATCGACGACCAGCATTGTTGGCCGACTAGCCGAGCTTGACGCAAAGCACCAAGCCGAATCCGCCAACCGACAGCGCGAACTCAAGCCAGGCGAAATACTGGTCCTTCAAGTATCAGTGTCCGCCATCGTCCCGAATGCGCATCAGCCACGACGAACATTTGATCCAGTCTCCATCAGCCGCCTTGCCCGCTCTGTTACTGAATCTGGCATTCTTCAGCCGCTTCTTGTGCGGGCGATTTCCGATGAAAGCACCTCCAGCCCCGCTGCCGAATACGAACTCATTGCTGGGGAACGGCGGTTGCGTGCTGCGAAGGCAGCCGGCATCGAAACGGTCCCCGTCATCCTCAAGGCGATCGACTCGAAGACATCCATGGAGCTCGCTCTTGTTGAGAACATCCAGCGCGAGGACC
>DDIR01000059.1:9418-30676 GCA_002338715.1 Phycisphaerales bacterium UBA1845
CCGACCGAACCGGCTACTCTGCTGAAGAAGCCAGTCGTCGCCTCGGCGAGGATCGCAGTACTGTTGCGAACTATCTACGCTTGCTCGATCTTGCCGAACCTGTCGCCAAGATGGTCGAATCCGGACAGCTCAGCATGGGGCATGCCCGCGCCTTGCTCGGCGCAGAAAGCACCGATGCACAGATTGACCTGGCCAAGCAAGTCGCAAGCCAAGGCCTTTCTGTTCGCGCAGTCGAGTCGTTGGTCAAGTCGCACAAAGCCGGCAAGCCAACATCCGAACGACAATCTCCAGCCCCAACGTCCAAGACGAGCCTCTTGGCTGACATCCAGGAGAAGTTGCAGCAGGCTGCAAAAACTAAAGTGACGATCAAGCCCGGGAAAGGGGCTCATCGAGGCAAGATCGTGATCGATTACTACTCATTGGATGACTTTGATCGCATTGCGGCCATGCTTGGGTACACTGCCAGCGACGCACATTAGTTGCCGCGGACGATTGTCACGTAGGATCAGTAGCACAACGATTCGCACATGGCGGTTTGGGATAACTAGTGAGACCAGCCGCAGACCCATCGGGGGCTGGATTGTGACCGACACAGCACTGACATCGCTAGTTCATTATAACCTTCTTCTTAATAACCACTTATGATAGCAGCAAAAGTGGGCACTGACGGAGCACAAGAAGCCTTGATCCCGCAACGAAGGCTGTCGGCCAGCCTGTCACAGCATTTCCAGCCAGCTCCTGAGCCTCCTTTGTGGTCTCACATTTTCCCATTTTGCCAAGGATTCAAGCAGGTCCATGACCAACCTAATCTGTTCAGTGCATGAGATGTCGGCGGACGAGACGGCGAAAGCGCTGGCCGGACTTCCCTTGGATCCTCGCATCTGGGTCGAAGTTCGCCTTGATGGCCTGCCGAGCGATGCGATCCACGGAGCCCGGGCGCTGCTTGCGTCGTCTGATTGGCCCGTTATTGCAACGTGTCGATCTGAAGCACAGGGCGGCCAATCGACCTTGTCCGAGGCTGAGCGATTGGCGCTGCTCTCGACACTCAACGCCCGCTACATCGACGTTGAATTCACTCCTGGCACCGCAGGGCATGCGTCACCAGAGAACCCTAAGGTATTATCATATCACGACTTCATCGCAATTCCGCAGAATCTGCATTCTCTGCTTGCGGAGATGGAGCGGTCTGTTGGTGACGCCGATGTCGCGAAGATCGCATGGGCTTGCGAGGACATCTGCGAGAATATTGAAGCCTTGGAACTGCTGGCTGCACGCCCTGGCAAGCGAATTTTGATTTGTATGGGCGAGCGGGGACTCATGTCGCGCGTGTTGGCCGTCAAGGTCGGTGCGTTCGGAACGTTTTGTGCGGCTTGCGAGGGTCGAACCGTTGCCCCGGGCCAACTTTCCGCGCGTGCGATGCTCAATCAGTATCGCTGGATGAATATCAACGCCAAGACAAAGTTTCTTGGTGTCATTGGATCGCCGATCGCACACTCGCTATCGCCGGCAATCTTCAATGCGCAGTTCGGAGCGCACGGATACGATGGCGTCTATCTACCCCTGCTGATCACATCCGAGGACGAGCTGATTCGATTCCTTGAGGCCTGCCGCGAGAAGGCGTGGCTCGATGCAACGGGTTTCAGCGTAACCATTCCACACAAGGAGTCGGTCTGTCGCTGGCTTGGTGATCGCGCCGACCATGCCGCAAGGCGGATCGGAGCCGTCAATACGCTCCATTTGGTCGATGGCGCGTATCGCGGATACAACACGGACTACCTGGGAATTCGCGCGGCTTTGCGACAGGGGGCAGGGTTTGACCGAGCCACTCTCGCGTCGAAACGTGCCACGGTTCTTGGCGCTGGCGGGGCGGCTCGAGCGGCTGTCGCAGTACTGGCAGATGCGGGCTGTGACGTGACGGTTTTCAATCGGTCACCAGAACGGGCTGAGTCCCTGGCCCGCGACTTTGGCTGCATCTCGAAAGGCTGGGAAGAGCGAATCGGTCATGCATCCGATTTGATCATCAATTGCACCAGTGTTGGGATGTGGCCCAACGTTGATGAGTCGCCAATGCCGGCATCTGCACTGCAGGCGAACGCGGTGGTCTTCGACACGGTTTATAAGCCGAAGCAAACAACCTTACTGCGTGACGCGGAAGCGGCTGGCTGTCGGACCATTTGCGGAATCGAGATGTTCATTCAGCAGGCGGCTGCCCAGTACAAGATATGGACGGGGGCAGACGCCGACCTCTCGCTCCTGAGGCAAACGGTCGAAAGCGCACTTGATCGCGACGCGCAAGACGCAGCGGATGGGCAACGATGAACGTGGTCCTGATCGGTTACCGAGGATGCGGCAAGACGACGGTGGGGCGGATGCTGGCCAACCGCAACGATGCTGGGTTTGTCGATACCGACGAGCTCATCGTCCACCAAGCCGGCGCTTCCATTGCTGACATATTCGCGAACCAGGGCGAGCCGCACTTTCGCAAGCTCGAAGAAGCCGCGATCAACATGGCGACCAAGTCCGCGGGCCGCGTCATCAGTGTTGGCGGTGGGGCCGTTGAATCGAAAACCAATCGAAGCACCCTTCGCGGTTACGGAACGGTCGTGTGGTTGCAAGCCGACATTCAGACGCTGTGGAATCGCATTTCGTCAGACGCCCAAAGCCAAGGGCAGCGGCCCAACCTTGCCGGCGGGGGTCTTGAAGAGGTTGAACAAGTCCTGAATCGTCGCACACCGTTGTATGCCGAACTCGCACACGTCGCGATCGCAACCACAAACCGCCATCCCAACGCCATCGCCGAAGACATTGAGGCGTGGCTCGCAATACAATGACCGGTGCTACCGGGCAACCAGTTCGACGAGACCATTAACGCAGTACACCAACTCATCCTGCCGTCACGAAAGGCCAACTGATGTCTGAAATGACCATGATGCGCATCGCCCTTGCCGTCGCTTACGCGGGGCTTTTGATTGTTGGCTTGAAAGCGTGGAGCAACAACGACCGCATCAGGACGAAGGAAATCGAACTGGTCAACGACTATGGGCACGTTGCGATGCGCATGTGGACTGAGGTCGATGGCGAGGCCGTTCTTGAAACCTACTCCCTCTACCCCAATGGACTTGAGAAAACCCCAACCGTTCGGATCGGAGCTAATGCGCCAAACGGCGGAGAGATCAGAACCTTTAACATGAACGGAGACACCGTCACAGTTCTCGGTGCCGACCAAAACATCAACGGCCAACTACAAATTACCGCGGCAAATCGGCAACGCCAGATCGATCTATTCACCACTGAGAGCAACAGGGGCTGCATGATCATCTACGGTGATGATGACGACGGACGAATCTATCTCTATGGAGCCGACTCCGGTTACGGCGAACTAAGACTTAAGGGGCCCGAGGAAAAGTACCTCGCCACGATTGGCGCGAACGAAGCCGGAATTGGCGCGATTCAAATCTTTAACTCGAATGGCACCCGCATCGCGCGAGTTGGTTCAGACATTATGGGGAACGGCTCGTTGACGTTTAAGAACCACATGCAGAAAGACTTCCTCCGTGTCGGCGTCACGCCAGGATCCGGAGCCGTAGTGAGACTGGAAAATCCGAAGGGCTCCGAACACGTTTGGCTTGAGACCCAGGGCGACGGTTCAAGTTACATCGGAGCATTCAATAGCAACGGGATCTTCACGGCTGGCGTCGGGGCAGGAGACTTCGGAAAATCCTGGGTCCAAATCGGCGAAGCCTTCACAACCAACGGTTTCGAGTTGTTGATCAACTCCACTGGCCAACCCCCGACGTTCCGAATGGTGGATCATGCAATAAGAAAGGGCCCGGCAGTACCGAGCCCTTGATTCTTCGTTTTGATGAATTCGCAACAGAACAAGCCGCAAACCAGCGGCTGACCTTGGCGTTACGCCTGCTCGATGGCCTTGAACAGTTCTGAGAACGGTTGATCGAGGGCGTCGGTGATTCGTTTCAGTGTCGGGAAGCTTGGCCAGCTTTTGCCGAGTTCGATCTGCGACAGTTGTGCTTTCGACAGGCCGATGCTGTTGGCCATCTCGGTTAACGTCAATTCCTGGCGCAGGCGTTGGGCGCGAAGCAGGCGCGAGAGACGTTTCTGCAATTCGGTTTCGCTGAGCGTCAACAGGCCCGAGCTCTGGGCGACATCGTTGACCGATTTGAGAATCGATTCCGCGGAAACCGGCTTGGCCAGGTAGCCTTTGCAGCCGAGTTTCATCGCCATCTGGACCGAAGCGATGTCGGGTCTTTCGACGACGGCGATGCAGCGGATGCGCGGGACGGTATCGATGACATGTTCGACGAAGGACTTGCCGTCGGCCATCGTGGCACGCAGGTCAACCACGGCGACCTCGAAGCGTGACGCCACGAGTTTTGCATTGGCGGCATCGACGGTTTCAAAGCAGTGCAGGTCGAAGCGGCTTTCTGCGAACAGGGCCATGGTCTGCTGACAAAGGGTCGGTTCATCTACAAGCAATACTGGGATTTTTCTGGCCATTACTCGATTCCTCTGATCCAAAGATTAGTAAGCCAACCAATCAATACCCCGCCATGCATGCTTTCCTGCTTCACAGGTAGAACTCTCACGCTCTATTCCCAGCGAACCGTCACAGATGATTCCCGACCCAATACAGTTATCAAACGTGACGACCTGTTGATTCAGAACACGTGCAAGCGACTGATTGCCCCGACTAATCAGGCAGGGTTGACACGTATGTGTGTTGTCGGCAGCTGTCGATTTGAAGTTGATCGATTTCTTTTGAATTGATGTTCAAGTATCGAAAAATGGCTTTGGTGGGCAGGGTGGTAGATACCACAATGCGCCGCGAAAATCATTGATTCCCGTGCTGCCACGGGACATGGCGACGACTATTACACCCTTCGCGCTCGCGCGAAAAGGCTTGCGGTCAAGGCGTGGATTTGAGTTTGTCGAACTGCGGTGTGTTCCCCAGCCGCAGGCTGGCGCCGGAGAACTTGAATCGCATTGACGCTGAAGAATGCCACAATGTGACAGTTTCGGTTGCGTCTAGGAAACTTTTGCGACAACGATCGTGATGTCGTCAGACTGATCCGCCAGGCCCGCAAACCGGCGCACGTCCCACAGCAATTGCTGCGTCATGGTGGCCACTTCGAGATGACGGTGTTTGAACACCGACTCGCAAAGTCGATCGAAACCGTACAGTTCATCGTCGTAGTTGACGGCTTCGGTGACGCCATCGGTGTAGAAAATCAAGAAGTCGCCCGGTTCCAGGGTCACGACGGCTTTGTCGTATGTGGAATCCATCAGCACACCGATGACCAATCCGCCCGTGCCCAGTTCGGTCACGCTCTCGCCACGGACCAGGATGGGCGGATTGTGCCCGGCATTGCAATACGTGAAGCGCCGTCCATCCGGTGAAATGACGCCGTAAAACAACGTCGCGAATTCAGAGACCAATGTCTCGCGGCACATGTGTCGATTGACCCGGCCAACAATGTCATCGATGTCGAAGATACTTTGCGCATGTGCGCGCAGCGCCGAGCGCACCGACGCCATCATCAGCGCGCCGGGCAGCCCTTTTCCGACAACATCCGCAATCGCCACACCGACATTTCCCTTGGGCAAATCGAGGAAGTCGAAAAAGTCGCCGCCCACATCGAGTGACGGTTTGTACACATGACCGAATTCAACACGCGGGTGAACGGGCGTGTCGCGCGGAATCATTCGCCGTTGTATTTGACCGGCCTGCCGCAGGTGCCGTGCGTATCGTTCTGCCACCCGCGCTTCTGCGGACAAGCGGGTGCTGACGATCGCGCCAGCCGCCAGCGACGAGATGGCCTGAAGCAGTTCGACATCGAACGTGCTGAATCGCCGCTTGATTTGGCTATAAATCCGCAACACGCCCACGGTTTGGCCGCGATAGCTCATGGGGCAGCATAGCCCACTGACCATGCCTTCCATCTTGGCGTGTTCGCGGAATCGAACGCGGGGGTCGCTGCGGGCGTCTTCGATGTAAACGACCTGCCCGGAAAAGGCGGCTTGATCGATGGGGTTTTCGTCGAGTCGAATGCGCCCCTTGTTGAGATAATCGCGTCCGATGTTGTGCGAACCCGAAATGATCAGCTCGCCGGTGGCTTCGTCGAGCAGGCGAATCGAAGCGGCTTTGACGTGCATGAGGTTGCAAACGCGCTGGGCGGTGATGTTAAGGGCTGCATCGAAGTCGTCGGTGTGGGCGAACAGGACGCCAAGCCCGTAGATCGTCGACAACTCACCCACGCGGCGCCGAATCCGGGCTTCCTGCCGACAGAACACGCTGAGGATATTGGCGATCAACGTAGCGAAGCTCTTGGTTTGCGCTTCGGGGTTTGGCTCGAGTACGCCGACACTGCCAAGCTTGAATGTTCGCCAAGCCACGGGCGCGAGAAACCCGGCGCTAGTGGATTCTGCAGCCTGCGCTTCTGCGGTTCCCTTGCCGACGCGATCCAACCGCGCTCCATCGGCATCGAAAAACGCCAGGCTCGATCCGCACAGATTCGAAAACGACTTGCGCAGTGATGACAGCGTGGCCGGGTCGATCAACTCGCGCAACGTGTGAATATGCTGACCTTCGGCGTCAGCGCTGAAGACATCCGGATTCTGGGGGCTTGTCTCGATGACCTCTCTCCCGAATGCATCGGTGGGGCGTGGAGGCGACGACCGGCTGAAGCACAATCGATCACCTCGCCAAAAATCAAACCGGCTTGCTTTATAGCTATCCCAGTGCCAACTGACCAGTTGAATTGTTCGGGATCGGGCCACAAGGATATACTCCCCTCATGGACTCTCGCGACAACGGCAACATGCTGTTCGTTGTAACCGGGGCGTGCCTCAAAGCCGAACGCCTCGATCGGCCGCTGGCAGAACGCATCCGCCAAGCCGCCCAGGCCGCACTTGCCGAGCGTCTCGACACAGAACCGGACGTCGTCATTCTAAGCGACATCTGGTACCTCAACTCGACGGAACTGCATCAAACCCCCACGATCAGCGTTGGCGGTCCAGGCGTCAATCACCTCTCGGCGTACTGGCAGTCGCGACTTCCCTTTGCCCTGATGGTCGAAAACGTCCTGCAAATCCAGATGGATGTCCTCGGAGCCGACCACCGCTGCGCGGTTTGGGGCATGGATCACGAACTGACGGTGGAAGCCGTCGACACGTTCCTATCCAAAGGACATCTCACGCGGTTTCTTTCGCTTTATCCCAAGTCGATCAAGTAGGGTTACTCGCCCGCTTCGTGGCAGCCGCGATCCTGAATCATCTTTTCGATGCCCTTCGTTCGCGCTTCGATTTCTGATTGTGTCCTGCGGCTGAAACGGCGGATCGTTTCGGCTTCGGGGCGCTGGTTGTCCAGTTCGACCGCTTCTTTCAAATGTTTGATTGCCTTTTTCAGTGCGTCACACGTTCCGACTTCGACCAGACAGTCAGCCAACTCAACGTGGGACTTGGGCCTGGCCGGATAGAGCTTCAATGCCCGTTGCATCGCCGACACCGCGCGCTCGGCTTCTTGGGGCACGCCAAGTCGATGGCGCAGCAGGTGGATCTGCGACTTGACCCGGTACAAACCGTACTTGGCTGGTGCGCGGGCCAACGCTTCGTCGATTGCGTCGACGGCTTCGGAAAGATCCTGAAGAGATGCCTCGCGGTTCGGCGATTGGCTGCTTGTTGCGACGGCAGTCAGCCAGCGTGCGTGCTCTTCGGGGATCGCGGAATCAAGTCGATCGCGTTGTTGAGCCTCCTGGTACTTGGCGCTGACCGTATCTTTCGTTGCGCCCGAGCCAGCCAACATGCGGGCTTCATTCAGGGCGATTTCTGCCGGCATCACGCGCGAGAAATCAAACACTGCCCACCCCAACGAACCGGCCAGCGCCACTGGAATCGTCCAATGCCAAAATGATCGATTGGCCATCGCATCGGCGTCATCCCGCATCACCGGTGCGACAGCCAGCGCGAAAACCGCGGCGAACGTCGTGCGGGCACCGGGCACAAAAAACGCGAAATTGATCGTGTCCTGCAGGAGAAAAGCGGCTAATGCGAACCCGATCGCGGGCATCCATCGAGCGGCTGGCAGCGCGGCCCGCTGAGCGCGGTTGGCTAGCAGCATCCCGACGGCATGGACGATGAGCCAAACGGGCAGGGCGATGATCATCGACCACAAGACGAATGCTGGATTCTGACTGGGCAGCATCGCGAATCGAAGGAGGAAGACGCCGAAGGTGATCGCGATCGCGCAAGTGCCATAGAGTGGCACGATCGATGCGTCGTTTTCGGGCGATCGTTTGGCACCGGGGAGCTTGTCGGAATCGTGCGTGGTTCTCGCATAGGCTTTTGCGCCGCCCAGCAGCACGAGGGCGATGCCTGCCAAGCCGATCAGGCCGTATTCCGTGGCAAACTGCACGAGGCCGTTGTGCGGATTCTTAACCTCTTCGGCGCTGGTGATCGGTTTATAGGCCAGGTACGCATCGCCGAAATTCTCGGGCCCAACGCCCGTCATCCAGTGATCTCCAAACATCTGATCCGACGCCCGCCAGTACTGCCAACGGAAATCCAGTGACGCCCCGGGAAGGCTGTCGAGGAAGTGGCCATACATCTCGACGCCAACGATCGCGAAGACCACAAGCCAGATCGACCAACGAAAGACTTGCGGACGATGGTTGTCCCACCACGCCGCTTTGGCCAGTACGAAACCAATGCCAGCCAACATCAATGCCGCGGAAACCATCGCCCCCAGACTTCGCGACAGGTAGACCGCCAGCCCAGCCGCCACGGCCAACACGACGTACGCGAGAACGAGCCCCACGCCCCCATCGGGCGGGCGAATCCGGTATGCGTAAAGGGCCAGCCCGATGGCTGCGAACAGGCTCATCAGCAGGTAACCACCGAAAACGTTGCTGTGCGAGAAGTAGCCGCTGGCTTCGCGGGAGCGCATCCGGTTTTCAAACATCGTCACTTGCGGTGAATCGAGGGGGATGCCCTTTTCGGCCCAGAATGCTTCGCGATCGAGTTCGTATTGCTTCTGGGTTTCGCGCATGGTGTAGAAGGCTTGGTCATATGACTCGGCGACATTGACCATCCCGCTCGCGAGAATCACTGCCAGCGTCAACAGACGTTGCCAGTTGGTTTCGATCAGTTGGACCAGCGCCCAGGCCAATGCCAGCGCACCGAGTAGATCGATCGCAGCCAACCGGGCCGGTCGCGCGTCAAGCGCCCCCCAACATGCACCAATCGCCGCCAACAAAAGGACCATTGCGCCCAGTTCGATCCCGCTCGTGCGAAACGGTTTCTTGTCGATCAGCATTCGGTAGCCTGCCACCACCAATGCGGTTGCCAGTATTGCGATGTTGATGAAAAGGGTGTGCCAGGTGGCTGGGTCGTGCAAACCGGGAGCGAGTTCGCTGGTGCTGCCTGACGTGTGAAACGTTTCGGAGACAAGGGGCCGCAAGCCGACGAAGGTCAGCAGGATGATCATGCACAAGATGTCGAACGCACGCGGCTTCATTGGCGACAACATAACACCGAGTGCTACGCCCGACGACTGCGAAGTGTTCCGCAAGCGAGAATTGCCGAGTTGCGGCGCCGCCCGCTATCTAAAGTACACCCAAACCTTAGGCGATAGGATGGGCGTCAGGTTGTGGGTCTACGTCCTGGCGGACGGACAACCTGATGCGAGGATTCGAGTCACGGCGAGCTCGGGTCCTCTTTTTTTGCCGGGATTTATCGATTATCGGACGAATGTTGGTTGGGTGCAGCGAGGTTGTCGCATCACGCTGAACCGGCGTTCAGGTAACCGCGTTGTTCGAGCAGATTGAGAATCTGTTGAGCCGCCTCTTTGGGAGGTCCTTGCTCGTTGGCGATGGTCAGTTCCGGATTGCTTGGCGGTTCATATGGCGAATCGATCCCGGTGAAGTCTGCGATCTCGCCGGCTCGCGCTTTTTTGTATAGGCCTTTGGGGTCGCGCTGTTCGCAAACTTCGAGCGACGTGCTGACCCACACTTCCACAAACTCACCGCCGGCTAACTTTGCCCGCGCTTGATCGCGGTCGGCTCGAAACGGGCTGATGAACGCGGTGATGGTAATGAGCCCGGCATCGACGAAGAGGGCTGCGACCTCGGTGATGCGGCGGATGTTTTCGGCGCGGTCTTCGTCGGAGAAACCTAAATTGCTGTTGAGTCCGTGGCGGATGTTGTCGCCGTCGAGCACATAAGCCGCCCGCCCGCGCTCGATCAGCAGACGCTCCAATTCAAACGCGATGGTGCTCTTGCCCGAACCGCTGAGTCCGGTGAGCCAGACGAGGCATCCGCGCTGGCCCAGCAGTTGGCTTCGGTCTGTGCGGGTGATCGCTCCGGCGTGTCGGGTGATGTTGGTGGCTTTTTGTTCGGTCATTTGTGTGTTGATTATAGGCGAATGTTTGCGTTCCGGGGTATCGGTTTATTCATTGGGACGCTTCAAACGATACACCCGGGCGTACTCATCGGAATACACGCGCTCGAAATAGGTTGCGTCTTCGAATTGCGGCATGGGACCATACTCATCCGTTTCCACAGTACCAGCCAGCACGTGCGTCACGTGCATTTGCTTTAGAAGTTCGTAAGCCGTTTTCGCGTCGGTGGTTTTGTAGGCCGACTCTGCCAACTCGCTGGCCAGTGTCAGCGATTCACCAGCCGGCGGCCAAAATACGCGCACGTGCCAACTGCCCGCAAACGAAGCCCCCATCTGTCGCGAGATAATCTGAAGCAAGGTCACGCGGGCATCAACCGGAGCCGCCTGTACGACGGCATCCGTCGGGGTCTCGTTGCGAAGATAAAGATACGCTGCGGCATCGTTTTGGTCGGGCGATTTGGTGATCAAGGTTCGAGCGGCTTCGAGCGGCGCTTCATGAAGTCCGACCGGTATCGCGAAAAGGGCGCCGAGTATCAGCAATGGCATGCGGGCTTTTCTAAGCGAAGGGCGTATCCAATCGGTTCGCATCAGCCCGCCGGCCAAGATGGCGGCCACGACCATCGTGGGCATCACCGACACGCGAAACCCGTAGTCGATCGGATTGATGCTGCTTCGCAGCGTAAACATCGCAATGAAACCAACCGCGCCGCTGATCAAGAGCAGTCGAACACCGGCCAGGCTCCACGCCCGCTGCCACGCTGTGCGATTGATCAAGAGCATCCCCAGCCCGGGAATGCCGAAGTCGACAATCGCAAGCCACCACGCGTCGAGGTAGTTGGCCAATGGTCCGGGGGGCAGGATTCGGCCAGAGAAGGCATAACGAAATCGCTCCCAGGCAAACGTCAATCCGCCGTCAAAGCGGTTGTTCATCTCGTGATAGCCGAGTGCCTGAACCACCATCATCGCAGCCCCAACCGCCGCAATAAGAAGTACCGCGCCGAGGAAACGTCCGCGCCCCGCATCGCTGCGCCACCACCAATGCACGCAGAAGATCGCGGTCGAAACGAAAACCGGAATCGCAACGTAGACGCTCTCGCCAAAAACCGAAGCGCCCAGGCAGGGTCCGAGGATCAACCACCAGCGCCCCTTCGGTGATTGCAAAAGCCAATACGCCGTCAGCATCAGTGTGCACACGGCGGCTACGTGCTGCGGACACCAGTAGTATTGCGTGACGAAATTATGAATCCGCCATGCCACCGGGCACCACGTGTCAAGGATGATCGGGATGGTGCTCCCGCCCAGCGCCCGGATGGCCACCGGTATGGCATCCCAGCCCCCGAGCACGCTGACGCACGCGGCAGACAACAGCGCTCCACCGGGGCTTTTGGTCAGGGTGAGGGATATCCAGAAGGTCAACCGAATGACGACGACGGCCAACACGGCGCTGACCAATCCAAAGGTGATGGCGATGGAAGGCTTCAATTCGGCCATCGCGCGAATCGAAGCAGCTAGCGTGTAGTGGTATTCGTAGTAGTAATACGGCGTTTCGGGATTCAGATCATTGAAGGCGTTGCGAAGCGGGAGCGGGTGTTCGTTTAAGGAGAACACGATGGCGTGATGTTTGACGTAGTCGTGCGTACCGTTGGATGTCGCGCGGTCAAACGCGGTCGGAATCCAGAATGCGCCCATGACGCAGATCGCGATCCAGGTACAGATGCCCACCAACACCCATCGGATCGCCCGGTTGGGCGAGGTTGGCTTGGGTGGCAAGTCGCCTTGACGCGCCGGGTAGGCGAGTCGGATCGTGTGGGCCAGGATCGCCAACGCCACATTGAGCCCACACACAAACAGGGTGACATCCGTCGGCGCATTCGACAATCGCCAGAACCAACTGAGTGGAATGACGACCAGCGAAATCGACGTGGCGACGATCACCGTGCGTCGGCCCGAGATGTGGTCCAGGCTCGGAATGGCGCGGACGATCGATGCACCCGGTAGCCAGAGAACCAGGAAAGCCGCTGCGGCTGTGGATGTGGGCGCCCATCCGATCAGGCAGACCCCGGCCAACCCAATGCTGGCGATCACGTTTCGAATCAATTCGCGCGACATATTCACGGCCGCATGATAGGCTTGGAATAGCGGTGCAACAACGGGCGGGCGGGGTTCAAGGTGTCGCAACAGGGCCGCCGAGAATAAGATGTCTGGGGCGTGCAAATGTATCTTGGGTCATGAATTGGGGCGAAACATTGATGCGTATGGACCATCGTCACCGTGTAGAACCACGCAGAAGCGCCGCTTCGGGCTGGCTTGTCATCGGCTTGCTCGCAGCGATGACCACCTTTCCCGCATCGGTCCGAGCCGACGACATCACGGTTGAAGGAAAGCGATCCGAAGAGAACAAGTTCGAGTTTATCTGGACGGTGACCAACCATTCGGACAAGCGCATCACCTCGCTGACGGTCGACCACTACCTGGGGAAAATCGTCAAGCCGCCCAAGGGTTGGGTTCGCAAGAAAATGACTGCTAACGTTGCCGAGAAGCAACGGGCGGCTCCGGGCATCATCGAATTCGGCGTCGAGGAACCGCTCAAGGCAATCGGTCGAGGGCAATCCAGGGATTTCACGCTCACGATCGATCGCACGTGGCACGGACACTGTGAACGAAGGGCGGCATTGGTTGGCCTTGAGGATGGAACCACCCTTGAAATCCCCGGCGTGATTTGTCCTGCCGACGAGAACTGGTTCAAGAAGAACGTTTCGCTGGTCGGACTCGGCGCGATGTTTGCGGTGTTTGTTTTGTGGCGGGTGACGTTCGGAAAGAAATCGAAACCCGCACCGGAAGCAGACTGACCTGCAAGGTGATACCGCCTAAACCAGCCAACCTTGAACCAGCCAAAGGATGATGGCGGTGTAGACGCCCGCGAAAAGATCATCGAGCACCACGCCCACGCCGTTGTGCATTTTCTTATCGATGATGTTGGCTGGCGGTACTTTCACGATGTCGATGAAGCGTTCGAGAAAGAATCCGACCACCATCGACTTCCAGGTCAGCGGTGCATAAGCCATCGCCACGAAGAAGCCCGCCAACTCGTCCCAGACCAGCTTGCGGCTGTCGGACTCGCCGAGAATGCGATCACCCACCTGGTGCAGCGCCATCGACGCGGCGGCAAATATGACGGTAATCACCGCATACCACGTCGCGTCCAGATAGCTCCGCATCAACCAGCACAGCGGAATGCCAGCCACGGCCACCGCCACCGTTCCCGATGCCGGGGCGTGACCGAGCGGGCCAATCGATCCGACCAGCAGCAAAAGCCGTCCGAATCCAGTAACCTTCGGCTTGGGATCGGTTTCATCCGGTAATGTGGATGAATCTGTTTCTCTCAACTTTTTAATCTCACGCTACTTAAAACCGTTTTCAGTTGATACAGTCTACGGAATTGGATTCGACCCAGCCACCATGGTGGGCCGATATCATGGATTTCAATACCGAACCGGATGGAGTGCGGATGTCGCAGTTTCTTGAAGCCATTGAAAAGCGCGTGCTGGTGTTTGACGGAGCGATGGGCACGACGCTTCACGCCATGGATCTTACGCTCGCAGATTACAACAATCTGGAGAACTGCTGCGAGATCCTGAACCTCACGCGCCCAGACGCCATCGGGTCCATCCACGAAAAATTTCTCGCGGTCGGCAGCGATGCCGTGATGACCAACACGTTTGGCGGCAGTCGTCATGTCCTCGCGGACTTTGACCTCGGCGATCAGACCGAAGAAATCAACGAGCGCGGCGCCCAGATCGCCCGCGCCGCCTGCGACAAGTATTCGACCCCCGACAAACCCCGCTACGTCATCGGTTCGATGGGACCGGGCACGAAACTCGTCACGCTTGGCCAGATCACCTGGGACGAAATGCTCTCAAGCTACACCGAGCAGGCGAAAGGTTTAATCAAGGGCAAAGTCGATGCGCTTCTGATCGAAACCTGCCAGGATATTCTGCAAACCAAGTGCGCCGTCGTCGCCTGCACCGATGCGATGGAACAGCTTGGCGTCGAAATTCCGATCATCTGCACATTCACCGTCGAAACCACCGGGACGATGCTGGTCGGGACCGAAGCATTGGCCGCCATCGTCGCGCTCGATGCGTACCCGCAGGTCAAAGTGATCGGCATGAACTGCGCGACGGGCCCGCAGGAGATGAGCGAACACGTGCGCGTCCTGTCGCAGAATTCGACGCGACCGATTCTCATCCAACCCAATGCCGGACTGCCCGAACTCATCGACGGCAAACCGCACTTCCCGCTGACACCCTCGGAGATGGCCAAGTGGCTCGTCGAGTTCGTTGAAGTCGATGGTGTGGCACTGGTTGGCGGATGCTGCGGCACGACGCCCGAACACCTTCAAGCGGTGGCTGAGGCGATGAAAGGCCGCGTTCCCAAGTCGCGTGATGCCATTCTCGAACCGTCCTGCTCCAGCCTCTATCAAGCCGTTAACTTCCGACAGGACAATGCTTTACTGAATGTCGGCGAACGGACCAACGCCAATGGTTCGCGCAAATTCAAGGATTTGCTGGCTGCCGGTGACCTGGACGGGATGATTCAAGTTGCCCGCGCCCAGGTCAAGCAGGGCAGCCATGTCCTCGACATCTGCACCGCGTATGTCGGACGCGACGAGGTGGCTGACATGACCGGCTTGCTTAAGCGCACGGTCGGTGAAGTGACGGCTCCTTTGATGATCGACAGCACCGAAGTTCCGGTGATCGAAGCCGCTCTGAAACTTGCGGGTGGTAAGTGCATCATCAACTCCATCAACCTCGAAGATGGCGAAGAAAAACTCGACACCATCTGCAAGCTGGCGCGGCGTTATGGCGCAGCACTGGTCGCACTAACCATCGACGAAGAGGGGATGGCCAAGACAGCCGAACGCAAGTTGGAGATCGCCAAGCGCATCTTCGATCTGGTCACGAATCGCCACGGCATCCGCGCGAGCGATCTGATCTTCGACGCGCTGACGTTCACGCTGGCCACAGGCAACGAGGACGACCGCCGCCTTGGGCTGGAAACGATCGAAGGCATTCGGTTGATCAAGGAGGCGATGCCCGAATGCCACGCCATTCTCGGACTGAGCAACGTGAGCTTTGGATTGAAGCCGCCCGCCCGCAGGGTGCTCAACAGCGTGTTCCTGCATCACGCCCGCGAGGTGGGCTTGGACTCGGCGATCGTTCACGCGACGGGAATCCTGCCTTATTACAAGATCGACGATCATCAAAAGAAAACCGCAGAGGACCTGATTTTCGATCGGCGCAAGGACGGCTACGACCCGCTGATGGCGTTGATCGGGCTGTTCGATGATGCCGACGCATCCACCTCTGAAAAGAAGGAAAAGCCCACGACCATTGAAGAGCGGTTGAAGCTGAGAATTATCGAAGGTGACCGCGTCGGGCTGGAATCCGACCTGACCGAGGCAATGACCACGTACACACCGCTCGACATCATCAACGACATTCTGCTCGACGGCATGAAGACGGTCGGTGACCTCTTTGGGGCTGGACAGATGCAGCTTCCGTTTGTGCTGCAGTCGGCTGAAACGATGAAAGCCGCGGTCGCAATCCTTGAACCCTTCATGGACAAGCTCGACAGCGAATCGAAGGGCACGGTTGTCCTTGCGACGGTGCGCGGTGACGTCCACGACATCGGCAAGAACCTCGTCGACATCATCCTGTCGAACAACGGCTACACCGTGGTCAACCTGGGTATCAAGCAACCGATCTCCGCGATCATCAGCGCGTGGCAGGAGCACAAAGCCGACGCGATCGGAATGAGCGGCTTGCTGGTGAAGTCCACCGTGGTGATGAAGGAAAACCTCGAGGTCCTCAACGAACGCGGCATGGATCCAATCGTCATCCTCGGCGGCGCGGCTTTGACACGCAAATACGTCGAAGGCGATTTGACCCCTTTATACAAGGGCGCACTGCACTATGCGAAGGACGCGTTTGACGGCTTGAACCTAATGAACCGGATCATGTCGGGCGAGCTTGTTGGCTCCAGTGCAGCCGCCAAAAGCAAACCGGCGGTGGCTAAGGACAAACCGGTTAAGCCAATCGACGTGCCGACGCCCGCCCACTCGACGATTGCGCGGGACGTGCCGATTCCGACCCCGCCGTTTTGGGGGCCCAAGCTCGTTGAGCACATTCCGCTCAAGAACGTGCTCGCCTACATGAACGAGAAGATGCTCTTCGGCGTGCAGTGGCAGTATCAACGCGGCAACATGACCCGCGAAGAGCACGATCAGTTTGTCCAGACCGAAGTGCGGGCGATCTACCGCGACCTGGTGGCGAAGTGCGAAGCGGAAAAAATCCTGAATCCAAAAGCCGTTTACGGATTTTGGCCCTGCATGTCCGAGGGCGATTCGCTCATCGTGTTCGATGCCAACAAGCACGATCGCGAAGTCTGTCGATTCGACTTCCCACGGCAGCGCAAGAGTCCGTACTGGTGCTTGAGCGATTTCTTCAGATCAACATCGAGCGGCGAGATGGATGTGGTGGCATTTTCGGTCGTGACCGTTGGGCATGAAGTGACGGACGTTGCGCTCGAGTGGTTCAACGACGATCGATACCGCGACTATCTGCACCTGCATGGCCTGGGCGTCGAGACGGCTGAAGCGCTGGCGGAGTACGTCCACAAACAGATCCGCGTCCAACTCGGTATCGCCGATAACGATGCCCGCGAGATTCCGCGCCTTCTGCAACAGAAATACCAGGGCAGCCGCTACAGTTTCGGATACCCGGCTTGCCCGCGTTTGGACGATCAGCTCAAGCTTTGGCCGCTCCTCAAACCCGGTCAAATCGGGGTCGAGATCTCCAACGAGTTCCAACTCGAACCGGAACAGACGACAACGGCACTGGTCTGTCACCACCACGAGGCGAAGTACTTCAACGTCCGCTAACCGCTGCGCGGATGCGCACGAGTTACGGGACACACTTTGCAGGCGGTTATCCTCTCGACTCGCCCGTCCACCATTCCGACCACAATATCAGTACTGAAACGTAAGCTTGAAGCCTATGGTCAGCACGATATCCGCGCCGAGCGCGGGTGCCCCGCCCTTCCAGGGTGGGGGACTGACCATGCGCTGAAGCGCCAAACACGGACAAGATTGTGAGCAACATCAACGCACCAGCCCTACCCAGGCTCGAATACGAGGCATCGCCGCTACCGATGCTGCGCGACCGAGCCACCCGCGCCAAGGCGTGCATTCTAGCCGTCGCGGTGGGGCTGAACCTGTGGGCGCTGAGCACGTTGCCATCGCGGGTCACGTTCGCGGAAGTCTGGTGGGCTCCGCTGCCGACGATTGCGATCCTCGCGGGGGCTGGTCTGTTCTGCACGTATCAAAAATGGACGCGGGTGGGCATGTACTTCTGCGCGCTCGCGTGGGTGGCGTCCTCGGGTTTGAGTGAAATTCATGCGCTCTATGCCGTCGGGACAAAGGGCGGTCCGCTGGCTGACAACTGGCTCGCGAATATCGACGCGGCCCTTGGCTTTTGCGTTGCGGACGTGAAGGCGTTGGCTGACAGCGTCCCGTTCGCGCGAAACGTGTTGGCTGTGCTATATGACGGAATCATCGTGCAGACGTTTCTGGTGATGCTCTTGTTATCTTTGAAGCGCGATCAGTTATCGCTCAATCGTTTCATCATCGGATTCATGATTTGCGAACCGATCCTGCTATTTTCGTTCTGGCTGATGCCCGCGGCTGGTCCGTTTGCACATTATGGGTACGAGATGACGCCGATGCAGGGGCTGTACCTCAGTCAATTGGAGGCGCTGCGCGGGACGGAGGCGCTGCACGTGGCGTTTCCAACGGGGCTGGTGACGTTCCCGTCGTTTCACACGACATGGGCGATTCTGCTGGCCTATGCCGTGCGAAAGCACCGCGGCTGGTTTGCGTTTGGCCTGGTGATCAATGCGCTGATCGTGCTCGCAACGCTGACGACTGGTTGGCACTTTTTAGCAGACGTTATTGGCGGGGCGCTATTGGCCGCTGTCGTTATTTTGGTGAGTCATCGCTTCTGCGGCAAAGGTAGTGCGGTGCATACTGACGGCTAATACTGGGACGAATCCTGGAACCCGACGTTTGGAATTGATAGTCTGGCCCGATCGGGCAACACACAAGCTGTGGACTACCGATCGGAGATAGCATGGACACGCGAGATACGAATGACGGCTCAAGTATATACATGTGGCAGCGCAGAGGCGCGGAATTGTACCCTGAAATCCACTCGGCGAGCGCCATGGGCGCAATGCTGGAGTCAGCGCTTCGGACAATTGGATCAGAGCTTAAGGTCCAGATAGATGTTTACGCGCTGCCGCCCATCATGTCCGTGATTGTCGCAGGGCCCGAGCGATCTTTCCGACTGCGTTTGGCCCTTGACGAGAGGCTTTTTCTGTCGTCGTTCTTTGAGAACGGTATCACCATGGCCAACGGCCAGACTCCAGACATCCACGACACGGCTCGCGCGGTGGATTCTTGGATCGGGAAGAGAAGCACAATTGCCGAGCTTACTGAATTCGATTTCATTGGCCTCGGTCACTTTGCCAAGGAGTACGAAGCAGGCATCGAAGTGGATGCGCAGTGGGAGTGTTTTCTTAACGGGTTTTTGGATGATTTCCCGGAGTTGCTTGCGTTCGCGGTGTTGGCGAAAGATCAGCCGATCCTGCGGCAACTATTTCCTATCAAGAGCTTATATTATCTCTGTTTTAGTATGTGTACGCGACATCCGTTTTATGGCACAGGCTCGTGGATTAGGGGTGGCCTTCCGGGCGGGAGATATGAAGTTACAGGTCTTGAAAACAAGTTGCTGTATCGCGGGGCTGTTCTTGAAAACGTCCTATCGGTCGTTGTCGCGAACATACCCCCAGACTGTGGCCCAGCCATCTCGGGGACGGCCCATGACATTATTGGAAGATAGTTTCCCGAGTAGCGTTCGAATAACCGCCGCCGCGCAGATCCGATGTAATTGGCACGCGCATTGATTTCAAGACCTGGGCGCGATCCAGCGCGGAAAGATCGTCCGTCGTCTGCCGATAACTTCGGGGCGAAAAATGCCGTCGGTCCAATAGTTATCGCGGATTTGGTGTCACGGTGCGGCACAAAAAATATTTGAAGAGTCGTTTGCTCGCGGCGATTTCGTTTCATAGGTTTAGCGTGTCGCAAGAGGCCGGGCGACGGAAACGTTTGGTGAATGCGACAGAGAGAGCTTCGCCGGCTACGGATGGCTGGCAATACCGAGACCCTGGGAGGTTCGGCGTTAAATGACGGCGTACTGGCGAACGGACGGGCCACTATGCGAACCAGTTTCGAGTCTGCAAAGACAGGGTCGAAACACAGTTGTAAGGGAGAATCGGTATGAAGAATGCAATTATGCGTCGTGCAAAAGATTTTCTGCGTAGCGAAGACGGCCCGACGGCCACCGAGTACGCGGTCATGTTGGCCTTGATTATCGTCGTATGTATTACGGCGGTGAAGGCGATCGGAACAAAGGCATCGGCTGCATTCACCGCAGTCGGCAACGCCATGTAACACAGTCGTGCGGCGCCCCCGGCAGTTTGTGCTGCCGGGGGCGGTCGCGCAAAACGGGGGTGTGGGGCATCGTCATTGACGGCGGTGCCCAACTCCTGTTGCTGGCAAGATCCGGAGGGGGGACAAGTTTGAACCGGATTGCCTGCGGGTACCGCCAGGTACTCGAGCATTTCAAAACGACAGTCTTTCACGAAAGGTCTCACCATGGAACCATTCTGGTTGGTGACATGTCTGGTATTGGTACCGGGCGTTTTGCTTGCGTCCTGGATTGACTACGCGCAACGCAAAGTCCCGAACTGGCTCAACGTCGCGCTGATCCTGATCGGTTTTGCTGTTCAAGGATGGTTCTTCGGTCTGGCCGGTGTCGGTAATGGCGCGCTCGGGCTGCTGGTCGGGTTCGGCGTCCTGATCGTACCGTGGTTGATGCACGGGATGGGGGCTGGCGACGTGAAGTTGATGGCCGCCATTGGCGTGTGGTTTGGTCCGTACATGACGTTGGTTTCGTTTGCGGTTGGCGCCATCATTGGCGGTGGCGTGGCGGTGCTGATGATCACGTCAACGGGTCGTACGCAGCACGCATTGGCGAACATGAACGTCATCTGGACCAAGATGCAGTCTCCTGACACGATGTTTGGTGAATTCGGCTCGGCTAAGAGCTTTGGCGATACGTCTCAGTTGCTTCCGTACGGAGTGCCGCTGACGGCAGGTTCGCTGATTGTGCTGGCGGGTCATGTTTGTAATTGGTGGGTGATCTAATGCGACGAATGTGGGGATGGAAGCGGTCGAGCAATAGCCCCCGGAGACGCGGGGCTGCATTGGTCGAATTTGCGGTGGTGACACCGGTATTGCTGGCGATTCTATTTGGCATCATGGAGTTCGGACAATTGTTCCGGGTCCGCCAGACGGCACAGCATGCGGCGAGGGAAGGGTGCCGGTTGGCTGTTCTTCAGTCGACGGCGAAACCGTACAGTTCCTCGAGCAGTCCGGTTTACCAGCGGATTTCAGAGATCATGACGGCTGGCGGGGTGGCGTTTTCCGGCGGCATGCTCTCGATCACCGAAGACACGCCGGGCAACCCGACGGTGAGCGTGACGATCACGGTGCCTTATTCGGATGTCTCGGTGACGGGGTTCATCGGGCAGGTCACGGAAAACGTGTCGGGTACATGCTCGATGCGAAAAGAAGGGGTGTAACGCCCGAGCGCGATACACCCGGCTGCTCAGCCAAAGCCAATTCGACGAATCGATCGGTTGCGCGCCGCGTTCACGCAGCGCCAG
>DDIR01000059.1:30834-43355 GCA_002338715.1 Phycisphaerales bacterium UBA1845
CGCGCAGGCGGGAATCCAGAAGCATGCGATACGCTCCCATGCGCTTAGCGCGCGGCGAAAGATTCATATCGCCATTTTTGGGAACAGTGAAACTGGCGTCTTTGTGAACTGTCCTGGATTCCCGCTTTCGCGGGAATGACGGATTGGGTTGCAGATCTTTGCTGCGGACCCAAATTGTTTTTTGAACCGGTTTGTTTTCCTGGAACGGCGTATTCTATATTGCCCTCCGGAAGCAACACGACACGCCTCTACCGAACGGATTCAACCGAGCGTGGGTTCAGGTCGGCTGCCCTCGGCGCCGAATGAATTCAACACCAGGGCAAAACTGATTCGAAGCGCGGCGGCGAACAAACTTCTGTTGCGGCTTCACGCCCGTCGGAAAAACTTCTCCGTCGGCAAAAAAACTTCCACCCACACCGAGCGTTATTGGGGACGACGCTCAGCGGTTCGTGAAGCGGTGCGGTCCGATAAATCGGGCAGTTCGCGATTCTTGCGAATCGTTCAGGGAAACACGACAGCCTGGTCGAGACGAATTCGCGCGAAATCGTGCTTAGGTTCGTCCGACGCAATTCCGATCCGATAAGTCAGATAGGTCATCCCAGCGCTTCGCCGGCGCGGGATATCGTCGAGACGCGACGTTGTGGTTACGCGTGTCCAAATAGTGCATTGGGTATGGCGAAAGGTTGAAAATGAAAAGCAAGGCATTGGTTCCTTTGGTGGTCGGTTTGGTCGTCGGTGTCATCGCGATCAAATACACCATGGACACGGTGAATGCCGCCAAGGGCGCAAAGAACACCGATATGGTATCCGTGGTGATGGCCCGGTCCGACATACCCTCGACCGTCCAGATCACACCGGATGTTCTCGTGGTTCAGGAAACACCCAAGACGCCGCTCCTGGCGATGGATGCCGTGACCACGCCCGATGAGATCATCAATCGCGTTGCGCTCAAATCGATTCCGCAGGGCGTTCCCATCACAATGTCAATGATCGCGCCGGAAGGAACGCTTCCCGGTTTGATCGTTCGCGTGAAGGAAGGCTTCCGCGCGGTCGGCGTGAAGATCACCGAATCGTCGGGCGTCGGCTACCTCATTCATCCCGGTGACTGGGTGGACGTCATCGTCGTGATGGACGTGAAGCGCCGCGCCAAGTCGGAGACCATCAGCCGCGTGATCCTTCAGCGCGTGCAGGTTGGCGCCGTCGGTCAGCTCCTCAATGAACGACACACCGAAGAGAACGGCAACCGCGTTGCACAGACCGTGACGCTGATCGTGAAGGAAGAGGATGTGCCCAAGCTGCACCTCGCCCAGTCGCGTGGCCGCATCACCCTCGCGATGCGCGGCGCTGAAGATCTCGCCTTGAACAATCCGGCTGAAACGACCGGATCGGAAGTTTTCGGAAACGACGAAGGCGAGGAAAACAAACCGCAGGACCAGCAGGCCGATAATGCGATGGCGAACATGTTGGCTCAGTTCAACGCCATGAAGAACCAGCTCGGCAACACCGATCAAACCGACGCGAAGGCGCAGGAGATCAAGAAGCCGGAAGCACAACCCGAACCCAAGACCGTGACGATCATCAACGGAAGCACGAAGGAAGACAGCGAACCGTCCATCGTCCACGTGACGTACCGCGATGAGAACTCGATGGAAGTCCTCGAGGTCAGCGAAGGTGATCGCCCCAGTACGCCACGCCGCCGACGCCGCAGTTCGCGCCGTGCTCGACCGCCTGTCGTCGATCGCGCGTCATATGACGTCGATGAAGACGAGACCATCCAGGAAAACAACTCAGAACCTAGCGAGGACAGCGAATAATGAACTTCACCTTCATGGACGAATCACGAATCGGCGCCCGAAGGATCGGGCGGAAGCGGACTGGCGCTTGGATGCGCGGTGGCCTGCTGAGCGCAGTGGGTTTGGTTGCGCTGTCAACGCTTGCGTCAACAGCCCTTGCCGACGGGTTTAATGTGGAAGTGCGCGAGGTCGAAAAGAGCGCTGCCCATATCGTGGTCCCGTTGCGCGGCAGCATGGTGATCGAGACGACCGAATCAGGCGTGAAAGCCCAGGTCGTTGAATCCAGCATCGTGAAGCTGGAGTCGATTGGGCCCAAGCAGTATTTGGTCACCGGCGCAGGATATGGTCTGACGCAAATTATCTTCACGTCGGAATCGGGCGAGCGAAAGATCGTCGATGTCCAAGTCGAGTTGGACGTTCGTTTGCTCAATGAAAAACTACGCGACCTTGATCCGCAGTCCGACGCGATGGCCGTCTCGGTCATGGGCAACATCGTCCTGACGGGAACGGTCAGCGGTGCAGCTGCCGCAGAACGCATGCAACAGTTCGCGGCGCTTTTCGTTTCGCCGGACGAGCAATCGCCCCAGTCGTTCATCCAGAACCACTTGCAGGTCGCTGGTCAGCAGCAGGTTCTCTTGCGCTGTACGGTCGCGGAAGTCAGCCGATCTGCCGCCCGCGAACTGGGCATCAATGGCTTCCTCGCAGGCGACGACTTCAAAGACATGTTCACCGTCAGCCAGATCGGTGGATTCAACCCGATCAACATCGGAGCGGCTGCCGACGCCCAGATTACCGGAACGATTCCGTTCTTGACGGGCAGCGAAGGCATTCCGCTGGCGCCGACGTCGACGCTGTCGTTTGGTTTTCCGCGCGTGCAGATGCAGGTCTTCCTCAAGGCGATGGCTGACAACTCGCTCTTGAAGATCCTGGCCGAACCGAATCTCGTTGCAATCAGCGGTGAAACCGCATCATTCCTTGCGGGTGGTGAATTTCCGATTCCGGTTCCGCAGTCGGGTTCGGCGGCTGGCTCGGTGACGATTGAGTTCCGCGAGTTTGGTGTGCGGGTCAACTTCACGCCGGTTGTGCTCGCCCATCAGCGCATTCGGATGCGTGTGTCGCCAGAAGTTTCGGAGACGGACTTCTCCAACGCGATTCAGATTCAGGGCTTTGTGGTTCCGGGCCTGACGCAGCGCCGCGTGGATACGACGGTCGAGGTTGGCAATGGTCAGACGCTCGCGATCGCCGGTCTCTTGAGTGAAGAAGTGCGTGGGTTGGCCAGCGAGGTTCCGGGCCTTGGCGATGTCCCCGTGTTGGGGGCGTTGTTCCGTTCGACGGAATATCGACGTCGCGAAAGTGAGCTTGTGATCCTCGTGACGCCGGAGATTATCGCACCGATGAATCCGCAGCAGGTTCCCGATGTTCCCGGTCATGATTACTTGCCGCCCAACGATTATGAATTGTATGCTTTGGGACAGTTGGAAGGTGAAGTCCCGGACGATGAAGAAGTCCTGGATGACACGGGCACCGTCTACCGGACGCCCAGCAAGCCCAACGTCGCGCCGCTTAAGAGTCAACCCGACGAGATGTCTACGCTCAAGGGGCCTTGGGGGTATTCAACCAACGATGACGGGTAGCATTTATACGTAACGTATTTCGAAAGAAGCATAAGCAAAACGAACGTCGAATTCTCGGCGTTCCAGCCAGGGGGGGAAAACATGTGCCGAGACGTATTTGAACAGAGGAATTGCGTGCGCACTCGCCGGCGCGCGGCAGTGGCAATCCAGGTTGCGGTCAGCATGACGGCAATCATCGGATTCGCCGCACTCAGTATTGACGTGGGTTCGATGTATAACGCCAAGGGCGATTTGCAACGAACCGCAGACGCAGCAGCATTGGCGGCAGCGTCCAAGCTTGCCGCTTTCAACGAAGGCGATCCGATCGAGCTCGCTCGGGCGGAAGCCATCGAATTCACCCACAAGAACGAAGTCTTTGGTCGAAGCGTCACGCTCGACAACTCCGACATCGAATTCGGACGCGCCGTCCCAACCACGGGCGGCGGGTTCGACTTTCAACCCACGCTGACCAATCCCGATGCCGTTCGCGTTCGCGTAAAGTTGGAAGAAGGCTCGCCCAACGGAGCGCTTGCACTCTACTTCTCACGCGTCTTTGGATACGACAGCGCCGACATTGATGCAGAGGCTGTCGCCATGCTGATCCCGCGCGACATCGCCATCGTCGCCGACCTTTCTGGATCGCACAAAGAAGACAGTGAACTGGGTTACTACAAGCGCACCGACGTCAACCTGTTCGAGGTGTGGGACGATTTTCCCGGCGGAATCGACGACCTGAACTCCGGCTGGGATGGAACCGAATTTCCGCCGGACGGTGAAGGCTATAGCCCGCAGATGGCTGGTCCAGCGTGGGGTTACATGAAGAACCTCGGGTACGGAACGCAGTCGCTGGATTCCAGCTATGACCCGACGTCCGACCCCGGACTGATCGAACTCGCCAAGAACGCCAACTGGAATGACACCGGCTTGGAGAGCGCTCTTGCCGCTCGCGGATACAACAACGAAGAAATCGACGCCATCATGTCGTCACAGCATGATGCCGACGGCGCGTGGGACGAGCGCACCGCGGTCGCACTGGGGTTGGCCGAATGGAACAGCGGCATTCCGGGCGGGCGCTGGGAAATTGCCGCCGGGCAGAACAGCAGCGGCGGGCAGTTTGGCATGATGGATCAGGGCGGAAACGGTAACGCCTGGGTCGGTTCGGGCGAATTGCAATGGACCGAGTCATTTGGCAACCGCACTGCCGCCGAATCCAAGGTGATCTGGCAGGATTACATCGACAACTACATGAACAAAACCTGGACGCAATTGTACAAAGCCAATCGCGACTTCAAGTATCAGTTCGGCGTCAAGACGTTTGTCAACTACCTCATGGAACGACGCACGTCACACGCGTTGACGCCGGAGTTGGCTGACACGCGGCAGCAACCGATGCGAGCGGTTAAGGAAGCGGTTCAGTTCCTCGCTGAAGAACTCTATTCGCTCGAGACCGACGACCGTTTGTCGCTCGAAATCTACGGCGAAACGGCGCGTCACGAAGTG
Organism: Phycisphaerales bacterium UBA1845; assembly: GCA_002338715.1. Lineage (GTDB taxonomy): Bacteria > Planctomycetota > Phycisphaerae > UBA1845 > UBA1845 > UBA1845. The sequence goes on from DDIR01000059.1 coordinate 35,741, forward strand.
GATCTGACTGCGAACTACGATCTCGTCAGCACGCGACTCATGGAGATGCAGGCCGGTCACTACGACACCTGGACGAACATGGGCGGCGGTATCCAGCGCGGTATCGAAGAACTGAGCAGTTCCCGCGCTCGCCCCAACTCGCGCAAAGTGATGATCGTGCTGACCGACGGCCGCGCGAACGTGACGGCTGACGGTACGGTCGGCGATTACAACAACGGCCCGGCGTACGCCCGTGAACGAAGCGAAGCAGCCGCTGCGATGGGTATCAAGATTTATACGGTGAGCGTGGGTTCGAATTCAGACATTGATCTGATGGATTACCTCGCGGGTGTTGGCGGTGGGATGCACTTCCACGCCGAAGGTTCAATTGAAAACTACAGTGCGCAGCTCGCCGACGTTTTCCAGCAGCTTGGTGGCGCCCGACCGGTTGAATTGATTCGCTGACACAGTCACGTATGGACGCAATTACTCCAAGGTTTTCGGACGACGGCCCGCGCTGCTGTGCGGGCCGTCTCCTTGCGCCGAATGCCCTCGAAACCCCATGGCGGCTGTGATTATCGGGCATACTTCATCGGCGAACATTGCGCCACACAATAGAGAATCACCCCCAAAAAGTGTCGATGTCAACGTAGGCATCTGGACTGCTCAGTTTTCGGGCTATCCAGCGTTCGGCAATCCCTGGCCGCAAGATACCTGCGTCGCCAAGTTGACGGAGTTGCTGAACGGGTCTCGGATGCATCGAGCGGATCGAGCGTTAGTAGCGAGGAGTCTTCAATGGCGGCAGTTCGGGTACTGGTCTTCAATGCTGAGGAGGAGTACACAGCCACGTTGCGATCAACACTTCTCTCCTTTACGGGAGTGAAGATTGTTGCCGAAGTCGACGAGCCGGCGGTCATGGCTCATGCGCTGAATCAGTTCCCCGCTGACGTGCTTGTCGCCAACCTCGATCCGGTGCCCGAAGCCGTGCTGCCCATGCTCGAAGAGGTGGCACAGTCCAACCCGAAGGTTGAAGTCTTTGCGGTTTCAAGTTCGACCGATGGCCAGTTGATTCTCGCGGCAATGCGCCACGGGATTCGAGAGTTCCTGACCAAACCGATCGACGACGACACACTCGGTCACGCTTTTGAAAAAGTCGCTGAGCGTCATTCGGGAGATGATCCGCAGGGCAAGTTGATCACCGTCATCGGTGGAGCCGGTGGTGTCGGGGCGACGACCATCGCGGTCAATCTTGCAGTCGAACTGACCGAGCTGACCAACGGCGGCGTCGCAGTGGTTGATCTCGATCACCGTTTCGGACAGGTCGCAACGCATCTCGATGTGGACCCGACCTACACGATGGCCGACCTCTGCGACAGCCCGACGCAGCTCGAATACCAGATGATCGAGAGGGCATTGGTGAAACATCGATCGGGCGTTCAGGTGTTGAGTCGCCCGAATCAGTTCATGCAGGCTGACAACATCACCGCCGCGCATTGCGTGGGCGTGCTGTCAACGTTGCTTGCACAGAACGATTACGTTGTCGTGGATGGTCCAACGCGGTTCGACTTTGGAACGAAGGCGGTGCTGGACATTTCCGACTTCAACATGCTCGTGTTGCAGTTGGTTGTCCCGACGGTTCGAAGCGTACACCGCATGCTCGAAGGCATGACCGAAGTTGGATTCAATCTCGACCGCATGAAGCTGGTGTGCAATCGCGTTGGGGGCGAGAGCGGGGGCATCACACCCGAAGACGTCCGCGACACATTGAACATGGATGTGTTTGGCGAGGTTCCCGACGATTGGAATGCCGTCAATGCCGCGATCAATGTCGGTGAACCGCTTTCAGCAAGCTCGCCCAAGAGCAAGGTGCGACAGGCCATTCGGGGCATGGCAATGCGACTTCATGATCCCCATGGCAATCTGCAAGAAGTACCCAAAGAAACCAAGAAGGGCGGGATTCTGAGCAAGATCTTTTGATGTTACCGGGGAAGGGTCCAGGTGGGTCAGCCCTCGATGGGTTGGAGCCACTGATCGACAGGCTTTGCAGGAATTTGATGGGAGTCATCCGTGTTTGGTAAGCGAAATACAGTTCAACTGCCGCCGGCACCGAGCAAGAACGATCGGCCCCAGGAAAAGGCGCCGACCACTCCCAAGCGGGGCGGTTCTGGTTCAGGCTCTGAAAAGCAAGACCAGTTCAGCGAATTGAAGCAGCGCCTGCACCGCAACCTTGTTGATCAGATCGACATGACGCGGCTCATCGGCGACGAGGAAGAGCTTCGTGGCCAGGTTCGCGAGATCGTTGAAGGCCTTTGCGAGCAGGAAAATACGCTGCTCAATTACAACGAGCGCCAGCGTCTGATCGGCGAGGTGCTCGACGAAACGTTCGGACTGGGTCCGCTCGAAGTGCTGCTGGCTGACAACAGCATCAGCGATATTCTCATCAACGGGCCCAAGCAGGTGTATGTTGAGCGCGGTGGTAATCTCGAACTGACCGAAGTGAAGTTTCGCGACAACGGACACCTGATGCACGTGATCGACAAGATCGTCAGTTCGGTCGGTCGTCGTTGCGACGAAACATCGCCGATGGTTGACGCCCGATTGCAGGACGGCTCCCGTGTGAACGCGGTGATTCCGCCCTTGGCGCTCGATGGGGCCAGCATGTCGATTCGACGATTCGGTGCGGACCCGCTGACGTGGGACGACTACATTCGCTACAAATCATGCACGCCGGAGATTCGCGATTTTCTGGAAGCCTGCGTCATCGCCCACATGAACATCCTGATCGTGGGTGGTACCGGTTCCGGTAAAACCACGTTGCTCAACAACCTGTCTTCGTTCATTCCGCCGACCGACCGCATCGTCACGATGGAGGACGCGGCAGAACTTCGATTGCGCCAGCCCCACGTCGTGCGATTGGAATCGCGCCCCCCAAACATTGAGGGTAAGGGACGAATTTCGATTCGCGACCTGCTGATCAACAGCCTTCGTATGCGTCCGGATCGTATTGTAGTGGGTGAGTGTCGTGGCGCTGAAACGCTGGACATGCTCCAGGCGATGAACACCGGTCACGACGGCTCGCTGACCACGATTCACGCAAACAGCACACGCGACGCGGTGCAACGTGTTGAGACGATGGTGATGATGGCCGGCTTCGAGTTGCCGCTTCGCGCGATCCGCCAACAGTTCGCGTCGGCAATCCACCTGCTCGTGCAGGCCCAGCGCCTCCCGGGCGGTTTGCGAAAAATTGTGAGCGTCACGGAAGTGCAAGGCATGGAAGGCGACATCGTCACCATGCAGGACATCTTCCAATTTGAACAACTGGGCACGACCCCGAAGGGCAAGGCCTATGGCCAAATCGTCTCCACGGGACTTCGACCCATGTGCCTGGATCGGCTTCAAGCCGCCGGTTGCAATCTGGATACGGGGATGTTTGAGCGACGAACGCTTGTTCGGGACGAAGTGGACTAGGCGTCGCACCTGGAACGAAATGAGGTAACTCTGTCATGACCTTGCTCTTAGCCGACCTGAACCTGGTGCAAATCGCCCTGCCGATGGTGGGCGCGATCCTGCTCAGCTATGGTATTTTTCAGGTCATCGTTGAAAGTCGAAACGGTGAGCGCAAGAAAGTGCTCGATCGCCTCCGCGGCGAATCGTCACGGGTGAAGGAAGCGGCTGCCGCTTCCATCCTCAAGCGCAACACACTCACCGAAGACGCGGGCAACATCATCAACAAGACGTTCGGTAAGCTGGCGTTTATCCCCAGACTTCAGAACATGCTCGACCAAGCCAGTCTCGACTGGTCCGCGACGAAGATGGTGGCCAACCTCTTCAGCGCCGGTCTGATCTTGACGGCTGGCATGGTGCTGATGGACTTCAGCGTGCTGGCCTCCTGCGGTATCGGCATCACGGTCTTCTTCGCACCCATCGGTTACGTCTCCATGCGTCGCAAGCGTCGCATGAAGCGGCTGGTGAACCAGCTGCCCGACGTGTTTGAAATGATGTCGCAGGCCCTTCGCGCCGGACACTCGCTGGCCAGCGCGATCCAACTGGTGCACGAACAGCTTCCCGACCCGATCAGCATGGAATTTGGCCGCGTTTTCCACGAACAGAATCTCGGTATCAAGATCGAAGACGCGCTGTTGGCGATGGCCGACCGCGTGGACTCGCTCGACGTCCGCATGTTTGTGACGGCAGTGTTGATCCAGCGCACGACCGGTGGTGACTTGGCTGAAATTCTCGACAAGATCGGATCGGTTATCCGGGGCCGCATCGAGCTGTTTGGCATGGTGCAGAGCCTGACGTCCGAAGGGCGACTCTCAGGTTGGGTGCTGTTTGCCCTGCCGATCATCGTGTTCGCCGCGACGATCAAACTGAACTACGAATACGCGAGCATGCTCTGGACCCATCCAACGGGCAAGATCATGCTGGCAGTGGCTGGGGGCATGGAACTGATGGGCCTCGCGATGATCCGCTGGATCGTCAACATCAAGGTGTGACCGCGGTCCGGCGATGGATCGAAGCTGACTCGCTCACGGTAACAGGGTTGAGGAAATAGTTATGCCGATTTATGTGATTCCCATTTTGGCTATCATCAGTGTGGCGCTGGTGGTTTACGCGCTGATGCCGTCCGGCAATGACGACGAGGATCGCGTCAAGCGCCGTCTGACCGGGCGCAAGCAGGGCGATCCGATCGCGGACCTTCGCAAACAGGCCCAGGATTCTGTGGCCAAGAAGATGATGACGAAGATGGCCCCGATCGCGGTGAAGCCCGTGATGCCCAAGAACTCCGCCGAGATGTCCAAACTGCGGCAGAAGCTGTGCAGCGCGGGCATGCGGCGCGACAATGCGGCTCAGTTGTTTTTGGCCAGCAAGACGATCATCGGTATCGCGGGGTTGATCGGCGGATTGCTGTTCGCATGGATGCGGGGGTACGCATTTTCCGACGCCGTCGGCGTGATCGTTCTCGGTATCGCCATTGGCTTTCTTGCCCCGAACCTGTGGTTGGGATCGGTGGCCAGCAAACGCAAGGAAAAGGTCAAACACGGTTTGGCGGACGCCCTCGACCTGATGGTGGTGGGTGTGGAAGCCGGCTTGGGTCTGGATGCGGCCATCCAGCGCGTCGGTGACGAGCTCAAGAACGTTCACCCTGAGTTAAGCGAGGAGTTTCAGATTGCCGTTCTGGAAACGCAGATGGGTATTCGGCGGTCTGAATCGCTTGAAAACCTCGCCAACCGCACGATGGTCGAGGAACTTCGCGGTATGGTCGCGATGATCAACCAAGCCGAGCGATTCGGTACGAGCATTGCCCGCGCCCTGCGCAACCAAGCCGAAGCCCTTCGAATGAAACGTCGACAGGCGGCAGAAGAGAAGGCCCAGCAGTGTGCGGTGAAGCTGATGCTGCCGTTGATTCTGTTTATCTTCCCGTCAATTTTCGTGGTGCTGGCTGGTCCAGCCGCCCTGAGCTTCATGGAGTCCGGAATCTAGCCAAGATCGCGACAAGTCAGACGTTTGGCAGAGCGGATCCACTGTCGGTCAGGCGACTGACAGAAGCCATAAAAAGAAAGCCCGTGACAAAATGTCGCGGGCTTTCTTTGATTTTGGCATTGATATGGGAGTTCACAGGTCGATTACGACCGGCGACGACGACGCATAACAAACGCGGCGCCAAGGGCTGTCAGACACAGACTGGCAGGCTCTGGCGTGGCTGACGAAGTGAAATCCGCCGTCGCAGTGAAGCCGTCAGGGGTGAGAACCTGATTCGCAAAGCTGAATGCGAAGGCCTCGTCCATCAGTGCGAAAGGGACGATTGGTCCGCTGATCGTGACGCCCTGGGCCACAAAGTCGGTCGCGCCGAATCCCACGTTCTTATTCAGGATTCCGCTCTGAAACGTGATTGAGAACAAGTAATCGCTATTTGAGGCGAAGAAATCGACCTGCCCCGCACCGGTGGAGTTGTCTGGATTTACAGCGACCGCCCCCATCGAGAACTTGGCGTTTGAATAGTCGACACCACCAAGGCCAGGTGTTTGAAGCGTCAAGCCGACGCTGTTCCAGGCTCCAGACAGCTGACCGTCATCCAATTCAAAAAGAGGCGTGGACGAGTCCGAAGCAGGATCCGCGAAGGTCGCAACGGTAAACGAACCAGCCTGTGCCTGTCCGGCAAAGAGGAACAATCCGCCAGCCACCAGAAGCATCTTCAGTGCGCCGCGGTTGGCGAGACGCTTGCGACGCAATACCAAACCGGCTCCACAGGCCAAAAGCGCGAGGCTTGCGGGCTCAGGAACAGGAACGCTGGTGGTTGATGACGTGAAAGCCGCTGTCGCCGAGAAGCTGCCGTCCAAATCGGTTGCGAGCTGGTTGGCGAACGAAAAACTGAATGCCTCTTCTTCGTCGATGGAGGGCGTTCCGAATCCAACGCTGATCACCGGACCCGACATGGTGATCGAATCGGTGTCGACAGCTACGAATTCAGACGAACCGAACCCGATGACCTCAAGCGATGAGATATCGAAATCGATCGTCAACAGTGGATCCGAGTTCGAAGCAAAGAACTCGATCGTTCCGCCGCCGCCATCACTTCCGAGCGGCACGACGGTCGACGTCATCGAAAAGGTCGCGTCGGCAAAATTGCCGACAACCGTTTCCAGCGTCAAGCCGGTGCCCGACCAACCACCCGAAAGGGTCATGGTCGTAGCGTCATAGTTGAATAAAGGTGTACCGGATCCCGAAGTCGGATCGGCAAACGTAGCTACCGTGAATGTTGTGGCTTTCGCCTGCTGCCCCCCGAAGATACAAACAAGGCCAGCCGCAAATGCTACCATTCGCGCAAATCTCGCGCCGTTGGTCATCTCATCTCCCTCCCAAGAGATACGCGCAGCGCAAGGCTGCGCATTGAATCGATGATTTATTTGGTTTTTCTTGGGAATCCGCCGATGCTCGATTGCACTGCCCGCAGGTAACACCCCTGAATGCCTGCGAAACACCGGCTATTTTGCGGTTAACCTGAAGAAGCTCAGGCTAAACCACCTCTCTCTGAGGATTCCCTCCCGTTATTCTCTCTGTGCTCTACGATAACGACCCGTAGTTCCCGTTTCAAGGGTTTCTCACAGGCATAATCATATTTTCGCGCGACACCAAGTGCGGCTTCATTTCCTGCGGCTTTCGGCGACGGAATCAACAAGCCTGCGGGCACGAAGGATCGGCCTTCTCGCGGCGGAAAACCGGGCTGCCAGTAGCGCCACCGCCGATTCGGAGGGGTTTCGCATGGGCGTTTCGGCGCGAACTTGACGACATGCGCTTATCGGACCGAATCGCCGAAGACTTGATCAAGGATCGCCAGTTTGCAGGCATTGCACTCGGTCAGCGTGGTGCGACCCAGGAGGGCGTCGATCGCACAGTTCTGGAGGGCGGTCGTTTCCTCCTCAGTTTTGGTCACGCCGTTGGATTGATCGATGCGGGCGGCTAGGATGCTCGAAAGAATCTCATCTTCCGTCATCACTGCATCGCACTGTTCGTGCACATCCAGCGAAATGATTTCCGGATCGGGCAGCAGTCGCACACCGGAGAGCAATTCATCGAGCGGCGTTCCGCAGCCGGTTATGAGTAGACCGACGTAGAGTCCCGCCAATAGGATGGG